>NZ_CP138335.1:1200000-1800000 GCF_040256745.1 Scrofimicrobium sp. R131 | reverse complement strand
CGCCCGCTTCAGCGCCACTGCCCGCCACTATCGCTACCGGATTGCCGACCGGTCCTCCCTCCGGGATCCAGCCAGCCGCTGGTCCACCTGGTGGAGTCCGAGCGAGCTGGATCAGGAGCTGATGAACACCGGAGCCCAGCAGTTGTGTGGAGAGTGGGATTTCCTGTCGTTTTGTCGGCCCCGCGAAGGCGCCACCACCATCCGAACCCTTCGTCACCTGACCGTCACCCGGGACGAGGCGGATGGAACCTTGGCGGTGGAAGTTTCGGCCGACGCCTTTTGTCACTCGATGGTCCGCACCCTGGTCGGGGCGCTGGTCGAGGTGGGGCGGGGGCACCGGACGCTGGACTGGCTGGCAGAGCTGGTGCGCCACCCCTCGCGCCAGTGGGGGGTCCCGGTGGTTCCGGCTCGCGGCCTGACCCTAGTCGGGGTGGACTATCCACCTCGTGAACAGTGGGCCGAACGGGCGCGGGAGGCTCGCCGCCGACGCGACAGTGAGGAATCGGGCACAGTTCCGCCAAGCCTTTGACCCAGTCCCGGTCCCGTAGCTAGACTTAACTCCGTTGTGCGGCCTGCGTTCGGGGCTTCTCCCACTCGCTTCCGACGCGCCCGGGTCACACGCAGCTATCTTCCAGCGAATCCGCTGCTAACGTCCCGCCGGATGGCGGTGGATTCCAACGATGAAAGAAATGAAGGTTTCGCAAGTGCGCACCTACTCACCCAAAGCAGGGGATGCTGACAAGAAGTGGTACGTTATCGACGCCACCGATCAGGTCCTCGGCCGCTTGTCGGCACAGATTGCGGCTATTCTGCGCGGCAAGAACAAGGCGACTTTCGCCCCCCACATGGACATGGGCGACTACGTCATTGTCATTAACGCCGACAAGGTCGTGCTGACCGGCAACAAGCTGGATCAGAAGAAGGCCTACCGTCACTCCGGCCGCCCCGGCGGTCTGAAGTCGGTCACCTACCGGGAGCTGATGGCGAAGAATCCCGAGCGGGTCATTGAAAAGGCCGTCACCGGCATGCTGCCTCACAACTCCCTGGGCCGGGCTCAGGCGAAGAAGCTGCATGTCTACGCTGGTGCCGAGCACCCGCACGCATCGCAGCAGCCGACCCCCTACGAAATCAAGCAGATCGCCCAGTAGTCTCTGGCCGACCGAATCACATACCTGAGGAGAGACGTGGCAGAGACCACCGAAGTAATCGAGCTGGAAGAGGAGAACGCCCCCAGCTCGTACACCAGCGAGACCCCCAGTGCCCCCCAGGGCGCCGGGCAGTCCATCACCGCTCCGGGCGCTGGCCTGGGACGGCGAAAGGAAGCTGTCGCCCGCGTGCGACTGGTCCCCGGTACCGGCCAGTGGAAGATCAATGGCCGCACCCTGGAGGACTACTTCCCCAACAAGCTGCACCAGCAGCTGGTTCGGTCCCCCTTCGTCCTGCTGGACGTGGACGGGCGCTTTGACGTGATCGCTCGCATTGGCGGCGGCGGCATCTCCGGCCAGGCCGGGGCCCTGCGGATGGGTATTTCCCGCGCCCTGAACGAGATTGATCGCGACGCGAACCGCGCCACCCTGAAGAAGGCTGGCTTCCTGACCCGCGACTCGCGCGCGGTGGAACGCAAGAAGGCCGGCCTGAAGAAGGCCCGCAAGGCCTCGCAGTACTCCAAGCGCTAAATTGGCGCCAGCAAGGCCCCCACACATCGGTGAGGGGGCCTTTTGCTGTCCCCGGGCAGGCGGGGGAGACCGCGGTTGTGGTGGCGATCAGCCCAAACCGATGGTTGCAGGGGCAATGCGGCCTGGACCTGCGAAGACTACTAATTAGGCACAAGGGCATGATTAATTCGTTGACAACGATGGTCGCAAATGTCTAGGTGAGTGGTCCATTATGTTTGGGACTCGACTGGCGGCGGCTCCGGTCCTAACCTCTCTGGACCCTATTGTCGAGGCCACGTTCCGGGCGGGCGGGGCCAGTCGGTAGGATAGGTTCGACAGCGCCCCGGCGAAGGAGACTCCGATCCCAACTTTGACAGCACCCACCCACGTGGCCGGCCCGCCCCGGTTGCGGCGTCCGTGGAAGTTCAATTGGACTGCCACCCTGATCGTGCTGATGGGTCTGATTGGGGTGGGGGTGCTGATGTACCCGAGCACGGCGGCCTGGTGGTCCCAGTACCATCAGTCGCAACTAATCGGCAGCTACAACCAGAGTGTGCTGCAGGAGCCGTATCCCCACAATGAGGACAGACTTGCCGAGGCGCACGCCTACAACCAGGCGCTGACCAGCGGCGCCCTGACGGTGGGGGAGCACAAGCCGACCACTGACGGCTCAGCCAATCCAACCTTCGACTACTGGCACCTGTTGTCCGAGCCGGACGTTCCGCTGGGGCGCATCCTGTTCCCAGCCGCCGAGGTTGATCTGCCGATCTACCACGGGACGAGCGACGAAGTCCTGCTGAAGGGCGTTGGACATCTGGAAGGGACCGCGTTGCCGGTGGGCGGAGCCGACACCCACGCCGTGCTGGCTGCACACCGGGGCTTGGCCTCGGCCACCATGTTTGACCACCTGGATCAGGTGCAGGTCGGCGACACCTTCACCGTGCAGGTGCTCGGGGAGGTGCTGACCTATCGAGTGGTCAGCACTCAGGTGGTGAAACCCGAAGATACAAAAACCATTGCCCCCCAGCCGGGGCGCGACCTGATCACGCTGGTGACCTGCACCCCGTTGGGAATCAACACTCATCGGGTGCTGGTGACCGGGGAACGGGTGATGCCCACCCCCGCCGAGGAGGTGGACCGCGCCCTGAACAACTCAGATTTGCCCGGCTTCCCCTGGTGGGCGGTCATTTTGGGCGCAGCTGTAATCGGGGGCGGGCTGTTGATTTGGCGCTCCGGCTACCCGCCAAAGTCAAAGCCCAGCCGGAAAACACAGTCGTAGAGCTCGGGGCCCAAAAGCGGACTAGTTGTCCCCGGATTGGGGTGAGCCCAGCAGATCGCTGACCTGCTGGCGAGCCTCAGCCAGGTCCCGTTGGTCGCGGCGCAAACTGGTGGTCGACTGAGCTGTCTTGTTCGAGTCGCGCACCTCCTGGACCGTGAACGGTTGGCCTTCCCCGGCCTGAGAGAACAGGCCCTGATAGTCCAGCACGATCCGGGTGATCTTCCCCCGCAAGCGGTTGGCCGCCTCGTCCGCGTCCGGGTGTCCCTCCGCCTCCAGCAGGGTGGCGTCGGCCTTCGTCAGCTCAGAAGCCAGGTTGTCAGCGGCGGTCTGCCATTCGACCGCCTGAGATTCGGTTCGGCCCGATGTGAGCGAGAGGACCCCGGTGGTGCCGCCAATCAGGGCGAGCACCAGGACGCCGAGTCCGAACCAGAGCCATCCGCGCTTACCCCGTGGCAAGGGCGGCTCCCATAATCGAGAAGAAGAAGATGAAGGCCAAAATGATGGCCACCAGGTAGACGGCGCCCAGGACGATTCCGGCGATGGCGAACCCGCGTCCGCTGTAGCGACCGTCGGCGGTTCGGTTGAGGCCGATGATTCCGAAAATGATGGCGATGATGTTGAACCCAAGGATGCCGAGCACCAGGGCTGCCACCGAGAAACCGTCTGTTGGCGGTGTCACCGGCAGATAGGCGTAGGTCTGCGGCTGGGCGTACCCCGCTGGCGGGTACGGAGGGGGTGAGGGGTAGGTGGGCTGCTGGGGGGTGGGTGCCTGGGGCGGGAGGCCCTGATTAGTCGGGTCAGTCAATTCGTTCACCTTGCCTGGTCAGCGGACGGTGATCGCGGGTTTTCCGGGGGCCGCGCCGCTCTCGTCGCTATAATGTTACCGGTTGGCGCTCCTGCGCCACCAGCAGGGACCAATGTGAGGAGACAAACCTATGGCCCGACTATTTGGCACAGACGGCGTGCGGGGACTGGCAAACCGAACCATCACCGCCCAATTGGCCGTTCACCTGGGAGAGGCTGCCGGTCGGCGCCTGGCGGGGGAACGGAAGCCGGACGGATCCAAGCCTCGTGCGGTCATTGGGCGCGACACGCGCGTCTCCGGTGAGTTCCTCGACTGTGCGATTGCGGCGGGCCTGGCGGCCGCCGGCGTCGATGTGGTCCGCGTCGGGGTGGTGGCCACGCCGACCGTGGCTTTCCTCTCCGCTCACGAGCCTGACATTGACCTCGGGGTGATGATCTCCGCCTCGCACAACCCGATGCCGGACAACGGGATCAAGTTCTTTGCCCACGGGGGCTTCAAACTGGACGACTCAATCGAAGACGAAATTGAGGCTCTGCTTGGGCAGGACTGGGAGCGCCCGGTTGGGGCCGACGTCGGGGAAATCTGGGAGGACCCGGAACTGGCAGAGAAAACCTACGTCGAGCACCTGGTGCGCGCGTGCGGCGCCAACCTGGCGGGCCTCCGGATTGCGGTGGACTGCGCCAACGGGGGTGCCTCTCGGCTCGGCCCGGAGGCGCTGCGGGCGGCCGGGGCCGACGTGGTCGTCATCAACGCCTCGCCTGACGGTCGCAACATCAACGACGCGTGCGGCTCCACCCACCCCGAGCAGCTGCAGGCCATCACCGTGTCGGCCGCCGCCGATTTCGGGGTGGCTTACGACGGCGATGCGGATCGCTGCCTGGCGGTGGATGCGGCCGGGAACCTGGTCGACGGGGACCAGATCATGGGGGCGCTGGCCCTGGACCTGAAACGGCAGGGAAAACTGCACGACGACACCCTGGTGGTAACCGTGATGAGCAACCTGGGGTTGCTGCTGGCGATGAAGGAACTGGGGGTGAAGACAGTCCAAACCGCAGTGGGGGACCGCTACGTCCTTGAGGCCATGCTGGAGGGCGGCTACTCCCTCGGTGGGGAGCAGTCCGGGCACGTGATCGCCTCGGCCCACGCCACCACTGGGGATGGAATCTTGACCTCGCTGCTGCTGGCTCGGGTGATCAAAGAGTCGGGTAGGTCGCTGGCTGAGCTGGTGGCCGACATTCCGCGCCTGCCCCAAACTCTGATCAACGTCCCGGGGGTCGACCGCCAGCGGGTGGACGATCCCGGCTTGCAGGCCCGCGTGCGCGAGGTGGAAGCCGACCTGGGCGACACCGGGCGGGTGCTGCTGCGCCCCTCCGGGACCGAGCCGGTGGTCCGGGTGATGGTGGAAGCCGCCACCCAGGACCAGGCGGACGAGGCGGCCAACCGCCTGGTGGAGGCGGTCCGGGAACACCTGGCGCTCTAGATTTTCCGCAGGAATGTGCGGGCCACTCGGTGCGATGCGTCCTTATGGAGCACCAGGGTGGCCCGCGATTTCGTTGGCGCAATGTTGTCAACCAGGTTCGGCAGGTTGGTGCTCCGCCAAATGCCGCGCGCCGTGCTGATCGCTTCCGCGTCCGACAGGTCCGCGTAGGTGTGGAAGTACGAGTGCGGATCCGTGAACGCGGACCCGCGCAGTTGCAGGAACCGGTTTACGTACCATTCCTCAATGTTGTGCACCTCCGCGTCGACGAAAATGCGGAAGTCAAAGTAGTCAGCCAGGGACACCCCGGGCGTGTCCGGTCCGACCCGGGCCGGCTGGAACACGTTCAGTCCTTCGACGATCAAAATGTCCGGGCGGCGAACCACGATCTGTTCGCCCGGGACGATGTCGTAGGTGACGTGGGAGTAGACGGGGGCGGTGACCTCTTCGGCCCCGCTCTTGATTTCGGCGACGAACTTCAGCAGGGCGGCCCGGTCGTAGGACTCGGGGAAGCCTTTGCGCTGCATCAGGCCGCGAGCCTGCAACTCCGCGTTGGGGAACAGGAACCCGTCAGTGGTGACCAGTTCGACCTGCGGGGTCCGGGGCCAGCGGGAGAGCAGTAGCCGCAGTAGGCGGGAGACCGTGGACTTGCCGACCGCCACCGAGCCGCCGACACCAATTACGAACGGGGTGGGTGGGCGGGCCGGCCCCCGCAGCAACGTGCGCTGCTGCATTCCGATCCGCCGGATCCCGTCGACGTACAATTGGAGCACCGCTGAAAGTGGCCGATAAATGGCGTCCACTTCCGCCAGGTCGATTGGGTCCCCCAGGGAGGCAATCCGCTCGACGTCCTCTTCGGTCAGCGGGAGGGGGGTCCGGGTCGCCAAACTGGCCCACTGGGCTCGGGTAAACTCCTCGAAAGGAGCTACCGGGGCTCGTCCCCCGGGGATTTCGTCGACAAATTCCACCCTCATATTGTGCCCTTAGCGTCCCGAATCCGAAAACTGGGTTCAGGGGGTGGCCGACTCGGGGAGAAAGGGAGCGTTTCTGATGAACCGAGTTCTGAGTGCGGGTGAGGTGGCCGACCTGCTGCCCGAGCCGACCGAGGCCGACCACAAGTACACCCGCGGGACGGTCACGCTGGTGACCGGCTCCTCGACCTATCCGGGGGCGGGGGTACTTTCGGTTGGGGGAGCGCTCGGGGCGGGGGCCGGGTTTGTTCGATTTGCCGGCTCCGAGCGGGCCGCCGACCTGGTGCTGTCCCGGTTTCCCGAGGTGGTGCTGGCACCCGGGGGTGCCGACGCGCTGGTGATCGGTTGCGGCTGGGATGAGAGTTTGCGGGATCCGGCTCGCCAAGCGCTGGCGGAGCACGCGGGCCCGGTGGTGCTCGATGCGGGGGCGCTGCTGGACCGGGGACTGCGGGCCGAGGTGGGTACCCCCGCGGTACTCACCCCGCACCCGGGGGAGGCGCGCCGGCTGTGGGAGCAGGTGGGTGGGGGCGGGCCCCTGCCGACTGACCTGACCGAGGCGGCCCGGGCTTTGTCGGGGGCCACCGGCTCGACCGTGGTCCTCAAAAGTGCGCGCACCCTGGTGGCCACGCCGGACCGGGTCTGGGAATACCGGGCGCGCACCGCCTGGCCCGGGGTGGCAGGGGCGGGGGACGTCCTGGCCGGGGTGATCGGGTCGGTGCTGGCCCGTCATTGGCAGGCCCAAACGACTGCTAATCTGGGGGATGTTGTCGCTGCGGCCGTCTGGCTCCACGGGGAGGCGGGCGCGCATGCCGCCGGGCTCACCTCGGCGGGGGCACCGACCCACCCAATCCGGGCCAGCGACATCATCCGAGGGTTGGCTCCCGCCTGGCAGAGCCTGCCGCGGGGGTGAGCAGACCAACCTAGTTGCAGAAAGGCGCGGTGCGCGTGGACCTGCTGATTGCGATCCTTCCCTCCCTCCTCTTTGGGCCCCTGGCCATCATCATCATGTACCTGGGTGGGGACAACCGGCAGCAGACGCTGGGGGAGATCAGCGGCGGCTTCCTGGTGGCCCTGGTTTCGGTTCCGTTCTTTGCGGCCGGGCTGACCTGGCAGGCAGCCCTGATTGGATTTGTGGCCGGCATCCTGCTGGCCATCGGGATCCACTATCAGATCCAGTCCTTCTACCACGTGGGGGTTTCGCGCGCGATGCCGATCTCCACGGCCGGCCAGATCGTGGTCCTCTCGGTGATGGGAATCATCATGTTCGCGGAGTGGCGCCGGCCCGGAGCGCTGCCGGTGGGACTGGCCGGGGTGGCCCTGGTAACCCTCGGCGTGGTCCTGGCGAACTGGTCGGATCGGCGGGAAGTTCGCGCCACCGACCTGCATTGGGGCCGGGGCCTGCTGGCGCTCGCCATCTCAACTTTTGGGCTGACCAGCTACATTCTGCTGCTGCGCTACTACTCGGTCGATCCGCTGCAGGTGTTCCTCCCGCTGATTGGCGGGTCCTTGGCGGGGGCGCTGGTGCTCACCTCCCCGCGTTTCACGCCCGAGTTGGGCCCGGTCGACACCCGCTGGTCCATCAACACGGTGCGCCAGATGATCCCGGGGGTTCTCTGGGGCCTGGGTGTGATCGTCATGCAGGTGTCCATCGCCCGGGTCGGGGTGGCCACCGGGTTCACCCTCTCTCAGCTCGGGGTGATCATCTCCGCGGCCGGGGGCGTGATTATCTTGAAGGAGCGTCGCACCCGGCGGGAGCTGTGGCTGATGACGCTGGGGATCGCGCTGCTGATCGGCGGAGCGGTGCTGGTGGGAGTGGCCAAAGCTCTGGACGCAGGCTGAGCTGACCGGGGCCCGCCACGCCCCCGAGGTCTACAATGGTCCCCGTGACTAACAGCGGCAGTGATCATTTCCCAGGCCAAATTGACGTGGATCTAGCGGCAATCCGGCATAACCTGCGCACGTTGCAGCAGCGGGCCCGCGGCTCCCAGCTGATGGCCGTGGTCAAAGCGGATGCTTACGGCCATGGCCGCGGACCGGTGGCCCTGGCCGCCTACGAGGCGGGGGTGCGCTGGTTCGGCGTCAGTCAGGTGAACGAAGCCCTCAAACTGGTGGCCGAGCTGACCGGGGCCGGGGTGCGGGACGCCCGGGTGTTTGCGTGGCTGGCCGCCCCCAATCAGGACTGGGAGGCCGCCCTGTCTGCGGGGCTCCACCTGTCCGCCTCGTCCACGTTTACCTTGGAATCGATTGCGGCCGCCGCTCAAACCCTGGCGTTGACCGCCCCCATCCACCTCAAAGTTGACGTGGGCATGGGCCGAGGCGGCGCGCGGGGGGACGACTTCGCCCACCTGGCCCTGGTGGCGGCCCGGCTGGAAGCCGAGGGGCTCATCACCGTGGAGGGGATCTGGTCGCACCTGCCGGAGGCCGACGACATCACGGAGGCCGGACACGAAACCATGGCCGGGCAGGTGGCCAGGTTCGAGCGGGCGCTCGCCCAGGCCCGGGAGGCCGGTCTGGAGCCGGAACTGCGCCACCTGGCGGCCACCTCGGGCACCCTCTGGTACCCCGAAACCCACTACGATCTGGTCCGGGTTGGGATCGGAATGTACGGCCTCAGCCCCAATCCGCAGGTGGCGTCCAGCGCCGACCTGAACCTGCGCCCCGCCCTCAGCCTGGGTGCGCCCGTGATCCTGGTCAAACGGTTGCCGGCCGGGGCCGGGGTTTCCTACGGGGCCACCTGGCGGGCGGAGCGGCCCCACTGGGTTGGACTGGTTCCCCTCGGCTACGCCGACGGCATTCCCCGACACGGCTCCAACTCGGCACCCGTCACCGTCCAAACGGTTGATGGCCCGTTCCTCAGCCAAATCCTGGGGCGCGTCTGCATGGATCAGGTGGTGATCAGCCTGGGGGAGGGCGACGAGCCCGCGGCTCGCGTCGGCGACTGGGCGGTCCTGATCGGGTCCGGTCCGGGCGAACCGAGCGCTGACGAGTGGGCGCGGGCCTGCGGAACCATCAACTACGAAATTGTCACCCGGCTGGCGCCGACAATTTCTCGGCACTATCACCAGGAGGACCAGCCGTGACAACTTGGATCAGCGAAGGGGCCGAACAGACCCGCGAGCTGGGCCGGCGCCTCGGGCGGATGCTGCGCGCCGGCGACCTGGTGCTGCTGCACGGTGACCTGGGGGCGGGCAAGACCACCTTCACCCAGGGGCTGGCGGAGGCGCTTGGCGTTCGGGGCCCGGTGGTTTCCCCCACCTTCATTGTGGCGCGGATTCACGAGTCGGCCGGTGACGGGCCCGACCTGATCCACGTCGACGCCTATCGGATCCAGGACGAGCTGGATCTGGAGACGCTGGATTTGGACACCTCGCTGGCCGATTCGGTGACGGTGGTCGAATGGGGCGCAGGGAAGGCTGAGGTGCTGAGCGAGGATCGCTTGGAGATCGACTTCCTGGCCGAGGCGGCCACCCAGGACTGGACGGTGGCGGCAGACGAACGCCGAGTACTCACCCTGAAGCCCGTGGGGGCCGACTGGGCAGAGCGGCTCGCGAAGGAGAACTAACCCATGCTTGAACTGTGTTTGGACACGTCGGCCGGAGCCAGCGTGGCCGTGGTGGAGGACGGAGCGGTCCTGGCTCGGGCCCGGGAGGACAACCCGCGTCGCCACGCGGAGGAACTCGGGGTCCTGCTGGAGACGGTCTGCCGGGCGGCCGGCATTGACGGTCCGATCCGGCGTGCCCCCTGGGATCGGGTGTGTGTGGGCACCGGCCCGGCCCCCTTCACCGGGCTGCGGGCCGGGCTGATCACCGCGCAGGTCTTCGCCCGCACCGCCGGGGTGGAACTGTACGGCGTCCCCAGTTTGGCCATTGTCGCCCGGGGGGCGCTGGATTTGCTGCCCGACGGGCACGAGGTGCTGGCTGTGACCGACGCGCGGCGCCAAGAGGTGTACTGGGCCCGGTACCGGGCGGCCGGACCGAACGGGCTGGAGGAGTTGTCCGCGCCCGCGGTTGGGCGCCCAGAGTCGTTGGGGGCGCAGCTGCGCCAGGGTGACGCGGTCCTGGTTGGGCCCGGCGCCCACCTGGTTCGAGCCGTCCTGCCCGCCTCGGTCGGGCCGGTGGACGAGGCGGACGCGGCCGTGGCCTCCCGCCTGGTGGCAGCCGGGTTGGCTCGCGGGGAGGACCTGCCCGCTCAGCCCCTCTACCTGCGTCGCCCGGATATTCACGGGGCCCAGGCCTGACCGATGGTCGCCTACCGCCAGCTGGGGTTGGGTGACCTGGATCAGGTGGTTCGCCTCGAACAGGAGGTGTTCCCCCAGGAGGCCTGGTCCCCCGAACTGTTGGCCGAGGAACTGAGCGGGCCGCACCGCTACTACCTGGGTGCCTTCGAGGAAGGTGGGCAACTGCTCGGCTACGGGGGGATCGCGGGCGTGTGGGATGCCGACCTGATGACCCTCGGGGTGGTGCCGGCCGCTCGCGGCCAGGGGCTGGGGCGGGCCCTGACCGAGCAGCTGATCGAGGAGGCCCGCCAGCACGGGTGCGAGCGGATCTTCCTGGAGGTGCGTGCCTCAAACCGGGCCGCTCACGAGCTGTACCGGTCCTGCGGATTCATTGAGCTGGGCCGGGTGCGAGCCTACTACCGGCACCCGACCGAGGATGCACTCCGGATGGGGTTGGAGCTAGTCGGTCGGTGATTTTCGAAACGGTTCCTGTTACATAATCGGTGACGTCGGCGACACGAGTGTGGCCAGAATCATTGTGAGCTACGTCAGCTTTTCTGTTAATAAATGGCGATGACTCGCCGAAAAACGTTTCCGACCCCAAGGCAGGGGCCGCAGTCGGGCCGAGGTCCCACGGGTGCGGCTGGAGTCGCCGGTAACCTAACAGACATGGCCACAAAGACTGTCGCAACCAAGAAGCGGCGAGCATGGACCACGGGTGTGTTTATTAAACAGCTCATGGCCATCTCCGGACTCTTCTTCGTTCTATTCCTCCTGTTCCATGCCTACGGCAACCTGAAGATGTTCATCGGTCCCGAGGCGTACGACCACTATGCCGAATGGCTCAAGCACGACGCGTTCTACCCGATCTTCCCCCACGGTGGGTTCATCTGGGTGTTCCGCGTTGTCATGCTGGCCCTGATCCTGATCCACATCTTCGCGGCGTTCTACGTCTGGTACAACGCCAAGGTGGCTCGCCGCCACGGGTACGTGGTGAAGAAGACCGCGGTGGACGCCTACGCGGCCCGCACCATGCGGTTCAGCGGGGTGGCGCTCATTCTGCTGATCGTGTTCCACCTGCTGAACTTCACCACCCTGACCGTCAACACCTGGGGCGGGGTTGAGCCCAGCCCGTACGCGCGGATGGTGGGGACGTTCCAGAACCCGTTCATGTTCGTGGTTTATCTGGTGTTCATCCTGGTGGTTGCCGCCCACGTCGGGCACGGCTTCTGGTCGGCGTTCCAGACGCTCGGCTGGGTTCGCAAAGAGACCCGGCGGTTCATGGTTGGCCTCTCCGGAGTCATCGCCGCCATCATCTTCCTAATGTTCATGCTTCCACCGTTGGCAATTGCCACCGGGATGATCTCCTGAAAGCGGTGACGAAAACCAAATGAGTGATCAACTAGTTAAAGGTCTGTACCGGGAAGGTGCGGACATTGCCGACACGAAGGCGCCGATGGATGTGCCGTTGGCTCAGGCCTGGCAGGCCCGCAAAAACCACGTGGACCTGGTCAATCCCACCAACCGGCGGAAGCTGCGCATCATTATGGTCGGCTCCGGCCTGGCCGGTGGGGCCGCCGCTGCCTCCCTGGGGGAGCAGGGCTACAACGTAGACGTTTTCTTCTACCAGGACTCGGCGCGGCGCGCGCACTCGATCGCCGCCCAAGGCGGCATCAACGCGGCCAAGGATTACCGCAACGACGACGACTCCACCTACCGCCTCTTCTACGACACGGTCAAGGGCGGTGACTACCGTTCCCGGGAAACCAACGTTTACCGGTTGGCGGAAGTTTCGGCCAACATCATTGACCAGTGCGTGGCGCAGGGCGTGCCCTTTGCCCGTGACTACGGCGGCTACCTCGACAACCGTTCCTTCGGTGGGGTGCAGGTTTCCCGTACGTTCTACGCTCGCGGCCAGACCGGTCAGCAGCTGCTGATCGGCGCCTACCAGGCGTTGGAGCGCCAGGTGGCAGCCGGGACCGTCACCGAGCACCCGCGGCACGAAATGGTGGAGCTGATTGTCTCCGACGGTCGCGCGCGGGGGATCATCGCCCGCAACATGACCACCGGTGAGATGGAGACCCACCTGGCTGACGCCGTGGTGCTGGCCTCGGGTGGATACGGCAACGTCTTCTTCCTCTCCACCAACGCCATGGGCTGCAACGCTACTGCCATTTGGCGCGCATACCGCAAGGGCGCCTACTTCGGGAACCCCTGCTACACGCAGATTCACCCGACCTGCATCCCTCAGCACGGGGACCAGCAGTCGAAGCTGACCCTGATGTCGGAGTCGCTGCGTAACGACGGTCGGATCTGGGTGCCGAAGAAAGCCGAGGACTGCACCAAGGACCCGCGCGACATTCCCGAAGAGGACCGCGACTACTACCTGGAGCGGATCTACCCGGCCTTTGGCAACCTGGTTCCGCGCGACATCGCCTCGCGCCAAGCCAAGAACATGTGCGACGAGGGACGCGGGGTGGGTCCGGAAGTGAACGGGGCCCGCCGCGGCGTGTACCTGGACTTCGCCGAAGCCATCGAGCGCCTCGGACAGAAAGCCGTTTCGGACAAGTACGGCAACCTGTTCGACATGTACGAGCGGATCACCGGCGAGAACCCCTACGAGGTTCCGATGCGGATCTACCCGGCCGTTCACTACACCATGGGCGGGCTGTGGGTCGACTACGACCTGGAGTCGAACCTGCCCGGGCTGTACGTGGCCGGGGAAGCTAACTTCTCTGATCACGGTGCCAACCGGCTGGGCGCCTCGGCGCTGATGCAGGGACTGGCTGACGGCTACTTCGTTCTGCCGGCCACCATGTGCAACTACCTGGCTCACGCCTTCACCCTGCCCAAGCTCGACGAGAACCACCCGGACGTGGTGGCTGCTCGCGAGGCGGCCCAGGGGCGAGTTGAGAAGCTGATGTCGATCAACGGTAACCGCTCGGCCGATTCCTACCACAAGGAACTGGGCCACATCATGTGGGAGTACTGCGGGATGGAGCGGACCGAAGAGGGCCTGCGCAAGGGGATCGAGCTGATCCGCGAACTGCGTGAGGACTTCTGGAAGAACCTGCGCGTTCCGGGCAAGGCGGTTGGGGAACTGAACCAGTCCCTCGAAAAGGCCGGCCGCGTCGCCGACTTCATGGAGCTCGGCGAGCTCATGTGCATCGACGCGCTCCACCGCGAGGAGTCCTGCGGTGGTCACTTCCGCGCCGAGTCGCAAACCCCGGAAGGGGAGGCTCTGCGTCACGACGACAAGTTCCTCTACGTGGCCGCCTGGGAGTACCAGGGTGACAACCAGCCGCCCGTGCTGCACAAGGAACCCCTCGTTTACAAGAACATCGAGCTGAAACAGCGGAGCTACAAGTGAACCTGAAACTACGAGTCTGGCGACAAAATGGCCCGGATGCTCCCGGAGCCATGCACGAATACGAGGTGCGGGGCGTCTCCGAGGATTCATCCTTCCTGGAAATGCTCGACATCCTGAACGAGGAGCTGTTCGCTCGGGGGGAAGACCCAATCGCGTTCGACTCTGACTGTCGGGAAGGCATCTGTGGCCAGTGTGGCGTGGTGATCAACGGGATCGCCCACGGTCCGGAGCGGACCACCACCTGCCAGCTGCACATGCGCACCTTCAGCGACGGAGACACCATCACGATTGAACCGTGGCGGGCCGAGGCCTTCCCGATCATCAAGGACCTGGTGGTCAACCGGTCCGCGTTTGACCGGATCATCCAGGCCGGTGGCTACATCACCGTCAACACGGGTGCCGCCCCCGAGGCGCACTCGCAGCTGGTGCCCAAGCCGACCGCGGACCTCGCATTCAACGCGGCGGCCTGCATCGGCTGTGGTGCGTGCGTGGCGGCCTGCCCGAACGCCTCGGCGATGCTGTTCACCTCCGCTAAGGTGACCCACCTCGGCCTGCTGCCGCAGGGGCACCCGGAGAACCTGTCCCGCGTGGTCAACATGCTGAACCAGATGGAAGAGGAAGGCTTCGGCGGGTGCACCAACATTGGTGAATGCTCCGCAGTCTGCCCGAAGGAAATTCCGCTGGATGTGATTGCGACCCTGAACCGTCAGCTTGGAAAGGCTGTCATCAAGGGCGTCTAGTCAGCTGCACGGAGCGTCCCCCAGGTCCTTGATCTGGGGGACGTTTCTGTTTTGGGTGGGGTGGGCGGTGTTCTTGGTCTGAATGCTGGCAAACGTGGGCTGTTTGGGCCGGTTTGGGCGTGTGGGTGCGGGTTTTGCCAGTGTTTGGGTATGTTTGCCAGCGTCTGGTGTTGGCAAACGTGGTCAAGTGCTGGCAAACGTGGGCTGTTTAGGCCGGTTTGGGCGTGTATACCCTAGGTTTGCCAGTGTTTGGGCCGGTTTGGGCGTGCAGGCACTGGGTTTGCCAGGACTAGCTCACCCCTGCCAGCCTCCCGGCGCACCCGCACCAACACCCGCAGCCACCGCCGCGCCCAGCCCGCCTACGCCACGTAGGTCTGGGACAGGTCCATCGCAGTTCTTGGGCCAAAGTCCATGGGCGAGGGGGGAGCGCCCGCCTCGGCCAACGCCGACCCCAGGGCGGCAATCTGTGCGCCGTTGTCGGTGCACAGCTTCATTGGGGGGAAGCGCACCTCCACCCCGGCCTGATCCGCGCGCTCAACCAGCAGTTCTCGCAGGCGGGAGTTGGCGGCGAATCCGCCCCCGACCACGATGGTTGGGCAGTCGAAGTCCTTGGCGGCCTGAACTGCCTTAGCGGTGAGCGAGTCGTTCACCGACTCGGAGAAGGCGCGGCAAATGTTAGCGACCGCCTGCTCGCGGTCGTCCTCGCGGTCCTCCTCCGGGAGCGGGTTGGCGGCCAGGTAGCGCCCGACCGCAGTCTTGAGGCCGGAGAATGAAAAGTCGTAGGGGTAGCGGTCCTTTGCGTGCGCCAATCCGCGCGGGAAGGTGATCGCGTCCGGCTCACCCTGCCGCGCCAACCGGTCCACGTGGGGACCGCCGGGATAGGGCAGACCCAGGAGGCGCCCGACCTTGTCGAATGCTTCCCCGGCAGCGTCGTCCAGGGTGCCACCCAACTCGCGCACCGACAGGGCAATGTCCTCAATCAGAAGCAGGTTTGAGTGTCCACCGGAGGCCACCAGGCCGATGAACCGCTCCGGGAAGGGCCCGTCAACCAGCGCGTCCACCGCCAGGTGTCCGATCACGTGATTGACCCCGTACAGGGGCAGGCCGAGCGTGGCCGACAGGGTCTTCGCCGCACAGATCCCGACCGTCAGGGACCCAACCAGTCCGGGGCCAGCCGCCACCGCGAGGGCATCGACTTCATCCAGGGTGACGCCGGCGTCCTGCAGCGCCTGATCGAGCGTGGGCAGGAAGCTCTCCAGGTGAGCACGGGAAGCGATCTCGGGGATGATGCCCCCGTATCGCTCAAACTGATCCATGGAGGTGGCTGTGCACTGTCCCAGCAGCTCATCGCCGCGGACTACCGCCACCCCGGTCTCGTCACAGGTCGATTCAATTCCCAGCACTACCTTTTTTGCCACGACCCGAGTTTACGCCATCTACCGGGTTCCGCCTCGGGCAGCGTCCGCCCAGTGGGTATCGAGGAACTCTTCGGCTGTGAGGGGCCGATCCTCCTGCATCTCCGCGCGCAGGAGCGAGACCACCGCATCGAGGGGACTCTCGGGAACAGCGGCGGCCACTGCCCGCTGGCGAGTGTAGGAACCGCCCTTTTCGAGGATTTCCAACGCCAGCTCCAGCCCCGGCTCGCAGCCAAGTTCGCGGGCGGTGGGCCGCAGTTGCTCCACCAGGTTCGCGAGGGAGTCGCGCACGTGTTCGGTCTGGCCACTGGCGTTGGTGATCAGCTGCGCGTCGAGGCCGTAGCGCGCCGAACGCCACTTATTTTCTTCGATGAACCAGTCGGGTAGGCGCGGCAGCTCCTCGCCGGCGTCAACCAGGGACGAGCAGTAGTCGACCAGGGCGTGGGCCAGTGATGCACACGCCTCCACCTCGCGAATGTTTGAGCAGGCATCGAAAATCCTGATCTCAACTGTCCCCAGGTGGGGCGACGGGCGAATGTCCCAGCGGACCTCGTCGAAGGTTGAGATCACCCCCGCCTTCTTCATGTCGGCGGCGTAGCGTTCCAGCTCCTCCCAGTGGGTGAACTGGCGCGGAATCCCGGAGGTGGGCAGCTGCTGGAACACCATCGCCCGGTTGGAGGCGTAACCGGTGTCCTGGCCCGCCCAGTAGGGAGAGGAAGCCGCGAGTGACTGGAGCCGGCCGCCGTAGGTGAGCAGCGTGTTGATGATCGGGAGGACTTTTTCTCGCGACTCCACCCCGACGTGAACGTGGACGCCGTAGAGGAGCATCTGCCGGCCCCAGTACTGGGTGCGTTGGACCAGTTCCGCGTAGCGGCGAGAATCTGTCACTCGCTGGTAGGCGGGCTGGGCAAACGGGTGCGAGCCGGCCGCGGCGAAGTCGGCCCGAAGCTCGTTGGTTTTTGGGCGCAGGGAGGTGACCGCGAACCGCAGGTCGCGCATGCAGTCACTCACTTTCGTATGCGCGCCGGATGCGATTTCCACCGTGTTGAGCAGCATCTCCCGGTGCACGAGCGGTTTCAGTTCCGGGACCTGCCAGGCCTGCTTGATCACGGTGTTGGCAGCTTGACGCAGGTCGTTTGAATCCATGTCGACCAGCTGCAGTTCCCATTCCACCCCGACGGTGGATCGCTGGGAGGGGGCAAAATCGAGGTGGTTGGTGGCTTCTTCCAAGTCAGGCTCCCTTCAGACGCCGGGCAATAATCGCCCGGTGGGAAGATCCTACGCGGGTGGCGAAAACTACGACCGGGATGCCCGCCTTTTGTTGCCACTGCTTTTGGAGCTGGGCTGGATCCACGTCGGCTCCCCGCTTCTTGACCTCGACCGGTCCCGCCCCAAGCTCGCGGAGCTGGCGCTTGACCACTTTCGGGCGCAAGGCCACCTCCGCCAAGACTTCGAACCCGGTCCAGTAGGGCGAGTCGGTGGGGCTGGGCCCGGAGAGATAGGCAATTTTGGGGTGGACGAGGTGGGTGCCGGTTAGGTCTGCCAGCCGGGCCAGCAGGCCGGCGCGGATCACGGCCGGGTCCGGCTCGAACAGGTACTGCTCCAGGGCCCCCACCGGGGCGGGCGTCAGGGGAGCGTCCGGGGCGCACTCTTCCGAGAGGACGTCGATCGTGTGGTGGTGGTAGACCAGGGCCGAGCGGCCGGGGCCCTCCGGAGCCAACTGGGTGGACCAGAGCGAGGCTTCCACCAGGGCGCCGTCATAGGAGAGCCACTGCGCGTGGGAGCCGATCCCCAGGTAGTGGTGGTCGATGCCCGGAGCCAGTTTCACCCCGGCGGCCAGGCCCCACGAGAAGATCTCTGTCACCTTGTCCCAGGGGG
This sequence comes from Scrofimicrobium sp. R131, assembly GCF_040256745.1. Taxonomy (GTDB): domain Bacteria; phylum Actinomycetota; class Actinomycetes; order Actinomycetales; family Actinomycetaceae; genus Scrofimicrobium; species Scrofimicrobium appendicitidis. The sequence goes on along the minus strand of NZ_CP138335.1, from coordinate 1,782,194 downwards.
GTGACCACTGTTCGGGCCGGAACAGGCGCCGGTCGTGGCTTCGCCGAGCCGGATCCAAGAACACTCCGTCCACCTCCGGTCGGGGCATGGTCATCACGTCAGCTTCGAGCACCTGAGTCTTCGGGAACTCGCGCAGGTTGATGGCCGCTGCGGCCAGAGCCTCTGGGTCCCGGTCCACCGCCAGCACCTCCAGGCCGGTGGTGGCCAACGCCAATGCGTCCGAGCCGATTCCGCACCCCAGGTCAGCCACGCGTTTGACCCCCGCGTTCGCGTATCGGAGGGCGTGCAGCAGCGAAACCTGAAAGCGGGTGGCCTGTTCGAGTCCGGCTCGGGTAAACAGCATGTGCTGGGCGCTCTCCCCAAACTTTCCGCGCGCCTCCGCTCGCAGTTGGAGCTGGGAGACTAGGGCCACCACCAGCTCCGGGTCGTGGCCGGCCTGGCGCAACGCCTGCCCAAGCTTGGGCCAGGTGGTTGGATCCGTGGCCGCCTCGCCCAACTCGGACTGGAGGTACTGCAGTTGCTGCCACGGTCCCGGCTGCGCCAGCAGCTGTACGGAGGATGTCATGGGTCTATCGTGACATACTCCCTCAGTGAAACTTGGCACTCAGGTTGTCAGAGTGCTAGTCGGTGCCTAAACTTGACATCAGAAGGCGGCCCAGCGCCGCATTCACTCTTCTAACCTGGCACCGCGACGACAGGGGCGAAGGACCGGATTTATCTAGACAGAAACAGAAAGGGAGTGCGACAGTGTCGATCTCCATTACTCCGCTTGAGGACCGTATCGTCATCCGCCAGGCCGAAGCCGAGCAGACCACCGCCTCTGGCCTGGTTCTGGTTGACTCCGCCAAAGAAAAGCCCCAGCAGGGTGAGGTGCTGGCCGTAGGCCCGGGCCGCATCGACGACAACGGCAACCGGATCACCGTCGACGTAGCCGTCGGGGACACCGTGATCTACAGCCGGTACGGGGGCACCGAAGTCACCGTTGACGGCGAGGAATACCTGATTCTCTCCGCCCGCGACGTGCTGGCCAAGCTGGGCTAACCAGACTAAAGCAAAACCCGGCTCCCAATTGGGGGCCGGGTTTTTTTTGGTGCCCGCTAGAGCCAGTCTTTCCGCTTGAACAGCGTGTACAGCACGACCGAGAAGACCACCATCAGCGCCACCGCGAGGGGATAGCCGAACACCCAGTGCAATTCGGGCATGTGGGTGAAGTTCATTCCGTAGATGGCGGCGACCAGGGTTGGGGCAAAGAGGATGGCAGCCCAGCCGGAGATCTTCTTCATGTCGTCGTTTTGCCGCTCGGCCACCAGGGTGGCGTTTACGCTCAGGATCTGAGAGAGGGAATCGCGCAGGGCTTGGCCGCGGTGCGAAGCGCGGGCCAACTCGTGCTCCAGGTCAGAGAAGAAGGTGGTCAGCTCCAACTGCCCAATCAGGTCCTCCAGGTGGGGCAGGATCCGCCCGAGAGCCCCCACCGCGTGCTGCAGTTCGATCACCTCCCGGGAGAGGCGGTAAATCCGTTCCGACACCCGCACGTTCGAGTTGAACACCTGCGACTCGATCTGCTCCAGGTCCAGTTCCAACCCGTCCAGGACCGGGTGGAACCCGTCGGTGAGGGTGGCGGTCAGCCAGTAGATGAACCCGCCCGGACCCAGGTTAGCCACCGCCTGCAAGTCGGCTGGCACCTGCTCGAAAGTACCGGTGAAAGGTTGCCCATCCAACCATTTGCCTTCGGGTAGCACCAGCACCACCTCGGTGCCGCGCTGAAGCAGTTGGACGGAGGACAGCTCAACGGCTTCCGTTTGATCCAGGTACTGGGTGGCGCGCAGGCACAGGTACAGGACGTCGTCGTAGCGTTCGCATTTGGGCTGGTGGGGCTCGTACAGGGCATCGCGTAGAACCGGGTGCAGGTTCCAGCTGTCAGCTAGCTCGCCGAGCTGGTGGGCAGTGGGCCTCGTCAGCACGGACACGCTTGTCGGGCCGATCGACCAGTGAGGGCTCATTTCTGCCTACTTTCCTACTCAATGCCGAGAAAAAGATGACCGTCCGGATCTGACGCAAATCCGGACGGTCACGATTCTATCGAGGCTAGGAAGCGGCGCGCCTCCCCAGGTAGATGCGGCGTTCCTCCTCGGTCATGCCGCCCCAGATTCCGTAGGGTTCTCGGGCAGAAAGGGCATGTTCACGGCACTGTTCGAGGACCGGGCAGGTGGCACAGATGGCTTTGGCAGCTGCGGCTCGTCGACGTCGGGCAGCGCCTCGTTCACCCTCTGGGTGGAAGAACATTTCAGTGTCTAAGTCGCGACAGACGCCGTCGTACTGCCAATCCCACTTTTCCATCAACGGTCCGGGAAGCCTGGAGAGATCCTTCACAGGTTCCATTCCTCTCTAATGAAGCAACTGTAGTTGCTATTTCATTTTGGTAGTACGACTTTACTCGACGGGCATTACATATGACAAGTTCATCGTTGATTGACTACAATAATCACTGTTGCCAAAACCGCGGCAACACGCCGTGAGCTGCCCGTTTGGACCCAAGAAGGCCCGTTTGTTAACAAATGAATGGCAAAAAAGGCGTTCAAGATACAGACAGTCGTCGAGTAGGTCTTGACAAGCGGGGCCGGGTGGCACTACGGGGACCCGGGTATGATGGAAGCGACCCCGCCAGACCAAAGGAGCCGCTGATGGATCGGATCAAAACCCCGCCCGCGTTGGACTACAGCCGGCAGTTTCCGGCGTTGCTCGAGTTTGCCACCGGGGCCCGGGTTGACAACGGGTTCGGCTACTTGGGGCCCGACGGTCAGGTGGTGCCCGATCGACCGGCCGAGCTGTGGATCACCTGCCGGATGACCCATGTCTTTGCCCTCGCGGACCTCCTGGGTTACCCCCGGGCGCGCGAACTGGCCGAACACGGCGTGCGTTCGCTCCGGGGGGCCTTCCACGACGACGAGTTTGGCGGCTGGTACTCGGCCGTCGCCCTGACCGGCAATCAGGTGGTGGACGAGTCGAAAGCGGCCTACGCCCACGCTTTCGTTATTTTGGCGGCCACCTCGGCCCTGGCGGCAGAAATTGAGGGAGCCGGCGACCTGCTGGCGGAAGCCCTGGACAATCAGGATCGGTACTGGTTCGAGCCGGAGGTCGGCCGGGTGCGCGAGTCCTGGAATCGGGAGTTCACCCGGACCGAGGACTACCGCGGAATCAACGCGAACATGCACACCACCGAGGCCTACCTGGCGGCGGCCGACCTGACCGGGGATGAGCAGCTCCTGCGCCGGGCTGTCGGGATCTTGCACTTCGTGGCCCAGCAGGCCGAAGTGCACCGGTGGCGGATCCCCGAGCACTTCACCGCCGACTGGCAGGTGCTGCCCGAATACAACGAGGACCAGCCGGCCCACCCGTTCCGCCCGTTCGGCGTCACCCCCGGCCACGGCTTCGAATGGTCGCGGCTGATGCTTCAGGCCCGCCAGTCGCTGGTGGCCCGCGGAGAGGAGCCGCCCGCGTGGATGCTCCGGGGAGCCCAGGAGCTGTTCCGCACGGCCGACGCCGACTCCTGGCAGGTCGACGGGGAGCCCGGCTTCATCTACACCACCGACTTTGACGGTCACCCGGTGGTGCGCGAGCGGATGCACTGGGTCCTGTGCGAGGCGGTGGGCGCCAACATCGTCCTGCAGCGGGTGCTGGGGGAGAACCCCGAGTTGGCCGACCAGTTGCAGATCTGGGGCGAGTACGCCGACCAGTTCCTGCTGGAGGCCCCGGGCCGTTGGTGGCACGAGCTGGATCCAAGCAACCATCCGGCCGAGCGGACCTGGCCGGGAAAGCCCGACGCTTACCACGTGGCCCAAATGTTGATTCTGCCACTTTTGCCCGCCAGTCCAGCGTTTGCAGCGGCTCTGAAACGCGGAAATATCGCCCCAATCGGGGACTAGGAGGCCCGGGCCACCTGCTGGGCTCTGGGCTTGCGTTGGCGACCGGTGACTAAGATAGGTTCATGGGGATCTATCGCGAAGACAAATTTGTTGGCACCGGACTAACCTACGACGATATTTTGCTCCTGCCGGAGCTCACTGACGTTATTCCCAGCGAGGTGAACACGACTGCTCGCCTCTCTCGCAACCTAACCCTGCGCATCCCGCTGGTCTCCGCTGCGATGGACACGGTCACCGAGGCGCGGATGGCCATTGCGATGGCCCGCCAGGGTGGGATCGGCATTATTCACCGCAACCTCCCGATTGCCGAGCAGGTGGATCACGTCCGCCGGGTCAAGCGGTCCGAGTCGGGGATGGTGCAGGACCCGGTCACCGTCTCCAAAGAGGCCACCATCGACCAGTTGGACGAGCTGTGCGGGCGCTACAAGGTTTCAGGTCTGCCGGTTCTGGACAATGACGGTCGCCTAATCGGCATCATCACCAACCGCGACCTGCGGTTCCTGCCCTCCAGCAAGTGGTCCACCACCACGGTGGGCGAGGTGATGACCCCGATGCCGCTGATCACCGCCCCGGTCGGGATTTCCCGCGAAGACGCGAAGGACCTGCTGGCCAAGCACCGGGTGGAAAAACTGCCCCTGATTGATGACCAGGGGAAGCTGGCGGGCCTGATCACCGTCAAAGACTTCGTCAAAACTGAGCAGTACCCCAACGCCACCAAAGACAAGGATGGGCGCCTCCTGGTGGGGGCGGCCCTGGGTTACTGGGGGGACACCTGGGAGCGGGCCGAGGCGCTGGCCGACGCCGGGGTTGACGTCCTGGTGGTCGACACCGCCAACGGGGGTGCGCAGTTGGCGCGGGAAATGATCACCCGCCTGAAGAATCACCCGGACTTCCAAAACATCGACATTATCGGTGGGAACGTCGCCACCCAGGAGGGGGCGCAGGCGCTGATTGACGCGGGAGCGGACGCCGTCAAGGTGGGGGTAGGACCCGGCTCCATCTGCACCACCCGCGTGGTGGCCGGCGTCGGCGTACCGCAGGTGACCGCTATCGACATGGCTGCGCGGGCCTGCTCCGCGGCCGACGTGCCCCTGATTGCCGACGGTGGCCTGCAGTACTCGGGCGACATTGCCAAGGCGCTGGCGGTGGGAGCCGACTCAGTAATGGTGGGTTCGCTGCTGGCCGGATGCGAAGAGTCTCCCGGCGAGCTGGTCTTCTCGGGCGGCAAGCAGTTCAAGGCGTACCGGGGAATGGGTTCCCTGGGGGCGATGAGCTCACGCGGGCGGAAATCCTATTCGAAGGACCGCTACTTCCAGGCGGAAGTCACCACCGACGACCAGCTGGTCCCCGAGGGGATTGAGGGCCAGGTGCCGTACTCAGGCACGTTGGCGAACAACGTGCGCCAACTGATTGGCGGCCTGCACCAGTCCATGTTCTACACCGGTGCCCGGACCATTCCCGAACTGCAGCAGCGGGCCCGCCTGGTGCGGATCACCTCGGCCGGCCTGCGCGAGTCCCACCCGCACGACGTGGCCATCACCTCCCAGGCACCCAACTACCGCAGTGCGGAGCGTGCCTCCTAAATCCAGTTCTGGTCGATGTGCTGCCGGCGACCCTGCTGGGACAGCCAGGCTTGGAACTCACGCGCCCAGCGGGCGTGAGCTTCGCGCTGGTAGTCGACCAGCTCCGGTCCACTCAGTCTGCCCAAACCCGGGTTCGCCTCTAAAATCGCGGCCATAAGGGTGACGGTCAACTGCGCGTCCACGTGCGCCTGATGCAGGTCGTCCGGCATCGGGATTCGGTAGGCCGCACACAGGTCCGCCAGGGTCCGTTTCCCGCGGCGCTTGCGCACCAGCTCCCGGTCGAGCACCAGCGGATCCAGGATGGGACCGGGGAAGCTTGCCAGGCGATCGGTGAGGGTGGGAACCCCGTGGCGGGCCGAGTCGGCTGCCAGGAGCGGCAGGTCGTAGGCCGCGTTGAAGACGATGATGGGACCGCCCTGGCTTAGGTGGGCGGCCAGGGTGGCGTTGATTTCCTCCAGCACCTCCACGGCCGGGCGCCCGTCGCGCACCGCCTGCTCAGTCGTGATGCCGTGGATCGCGGCGGCCCGATCGGGAATCGGTACCCCCGGGTTGGCCAGCCAGGTCTGGACCTGATCCGGGTCGGTGGAAAGGAAGCCACCGATGCGCACCACCGAGGCGGCGCTGACAATTCGGTCGCGCGTGGGGGAGATGCCCGTGGTCTCCGTGTCAAAGCCCAGCCAAGGGGCGGTTACCCAAGTGTTCATGGTTCCTATTGTGCCTGCCCCTCCGACAAGTGTTCTTCCCGCGGCCACCAACCGGTGCAAACCTCGGGCCAAAATTGGGGTTTGCTTCCGGGTCAGGGGACCAGTCCGTCCTGTCCCACCCCGTCCCACCAGGCGTCCCGGATCAACTCGTGTCCCAGCCGGCTGGGGTGCACCCCGTCCGGGGCCAGGTCGCCCCGCTCGTGCTGAGCGGTGGCCGCCTCGAACACGGGCAGCAACTCAATCAGGGGAGTGTCCGTGACCTCGGCCACCTGCCGGATCAGTTCAATCCGGTGCTCCAGGTCATCGACCATTTCGGCCTGCTCCTCATCCAGGGGCAGCAGGAACGGTCCCAGCAGCAGCACCTTCTCAAAACCGACCGCGCGCAGGCCGTCGATGGCGTCCATCAGATCGCGCATGAAGTCGGAGTCGGGGGTTACCTGGCCGGAATCGAAGCGACGCCAGGTGTCGTTGACCCCGACGTAAACCGTGGCCATCAGCGGATTGTCGACCGCCCGGACCTGTTCCACCTGGGCGGCCAGGTTCCGCGCCCGATCCCCGTTGACCCCGAGGTTCACCACCTCGACCCCGGTCCCGGCCACATCCTCGGCAATCATTGAGACGAAGCCGTCCCCCAGGGGCAAATCGAGATCTGGGTCCTGCCGGTTGGCGGCGGTGATGGAGTCTCCAAGGAAGACCAGGGTTGGTCGCGTCATGGCGGGGTCCTCTTCCAGTTGGATCAGTTGCGGTTACAGTTTACTAGGCGAGTCCCGGTTCCGAGGTGCCCCTGAGCGCAATCTGCTCCGCCGCCCTGCACCTGTCGGCTCTACCACTAGACTGGGATCATGGTTGAGGTCGAAATTGGCCGCGGCAAACGGGGCCGCCGCGCGTACTCGCTTGATGACATTGCTCTGGTGCCGGCCCGGCGCACCCGCGACCCGGAAGACGTCAGCGTCTCCTGGCAAATAGATGCCTACCACGTGGACATTCCCCTCCTGGCGGCGCCGATGGACTCGGTGATGAGCCCCCGGACCGCAATCGAGTTTGGCCAGTTGGGCGGCATCGGCGTGCTGGACCTGGACGGACTCTGGACCCGCTACGCCGATCCGGAACCGCTGCTGGCCGAGGTAGCCCTGCTGCCGGAACGGGAAGCTGCGGTCCGGCTGCAGCAGATCTACCAGGCTCCCATTCAAGACGAACTTATCTACCAGCGCCTGCAGGAAATCCGCGCCGCCGGCGTGGTAGTCTCCGGGCGCCTGTCGCCCCAGCGGGTGCTGCAGCACTGGCGAACCGTGGTCGAGGCGGGGGTGGACCTGCTGGTCATCCGCGGGACCGTGGTCTCGGCTGAGCACGTCTCTTCATTGCGTGAGGCCCTGAACCTCAAGCGGTTCATTTACGAGTTGGACGTGCCCGTGATCGTGGGCGGGGTGACCACCTACACGGCGGCTCTGCACCTGATGCGGACCGGCGCCGCCGGGATCCTGGTGGGGTTCGGCGGCGGGGCGGCGCGGACTACGCGCCAGTCGCTGGGCATTCACGCGCCGATGGCCACCGCCATTGCGGACATTGCGGCCGCTCGGCGCGACTACATGGATGAGACTGGCGGGCGCTACGTGCACGTGATTGCGGACGGTTCGGTGGGCGACTCCGGCAACATGATCAAGGCGATTGCCTGCGGGGCGGACGCGGTTATGCTGGGCGCGGCCCTGGCTCGGGCGGAAGAGGCGCCCGGACGCGGCTGGCACTGGGGGTCGGAGGCGACCCACCCGCAGCTGCCCCGGGGCCACCGCGCCCACGTCGGCACGGTCGGAACCATGAAAGAGATCCTCTACGGCCCCTCCGACCGGGCGGACGGGTCCCTGAACTTTGTCGGAGCCCTGAAACGAACCATGGCTTCGACCGGCTACTCCGAAGTGAAAGACCTCCAGCGAGTTGAAGTGGTCGTCAGCCCCTATCACGGCAGCGAAGACCCCCACCGAAAGGAACAAATATGACCGAATACCGGATTGAGCACGACACCATGGGTGAGGTGCGCGTACCCAAAGATGCCCTGTACGCCGCCCAAACTCAGCGCGCGGTGGAGAATTTCCCCATTTCCGGCCAGACCCTGAACCCGCATCACATTGCCGCCCTCGGACAGATCAAGCGCGCCGCCGCGCTGGCCAATGCCGAACTCGGGGTGATCGGGCCGGAGGTGTCGCAGGCGATTGTGTCGGCCGCTGACGAGGTGATCGCGGGTGACCACGACGACCAGTTCCCGATTGACATTTTCCAGACCGGCTCGGGCACCTCCTCGAACATGAACACGAACGAGGTGGTCGCGCACCTGGCCAGCGAACGGTTGGGTAGCCCGGTCCACCCCAACGACCACGTGAACGCCTCCCAGTCCTCCAACGACGTCTTCCCCTCCTCGATCCACATTGCCGCCTACCAGGCGGTGGAAGAGGTGCTGCTGCCCGGGCTTCAGGTGCTGCACGATTCGCTGGCGGCCAAGTCGGTCGAGTTTGCCGAAGTGGTCAAGTCCGGGCGAACCCACCTGATGGACGCCACCCCGATTACCCTGGGGCAAGAGTTCTCCGGCTACGCCCAGCAGGTGGCGTACGGGATGGACCGGGTGCGGGCAGCCCTGCCGCGCCTGGCGGAGCTGCCGCTGGGCGGAACCGCCGTCGGCACCGGAATCAACACGCCGGCGGGCTTCTCTGCCCGGGTGATCGAGCTGATTGCCCAGCACATGGGCCTGCCATTTGTCGAGGCGCACAACCACTTTGAGGCCCAGGCCGCGCAGGACTCCCTGGTTGAACTGTCAGGTCAGCTGCGGACGGTCGCGGTCTCCCTGGTCAAGATTGCCAACGACCTGCGCTGGATGGGTTCGGGTCCCCGAACCGGGATCGGTGAGATCGCGCTGCCCGACCTGCAACCGGGCTCCTCGATCATGCCCGGCAAGGTGAACCCGGTCCTGCCGGAAGCCACCATTCAGGTGGCAGCCCAGGTGATCGGCAACGACGCGGCCATCATGTTCGCCGGCTCCCAGGGCAACTTCGATCTGCTGGTGATGCTCCCGGTGATGGGAGCCAACCTGCTGCAGTCGATCAACATTTTGGGTCGGGTCAGCCAGACTTTGGCCACCCGGTGCGTGGACGGAATTGAGGCGAACCGGGAGCAGTGCCTGCGCTACGCCCAGTCCTCACCTTCGATTGTCACCCCGTTGAACCGGCTGATTGGCTATGAGAACGCAGCCAAGATTGCCAAGCATTCGGTGAAGGAGAACCTGACCGTGCGCGAAGCCGCGGTTGATCTGGGATTTGTGGCCCGTGGTGAGATCACCGAGGCCGACCTGGATCGGGCCCTGGACGTGACGACCATGACCGGACAGAACTAGCGGGTGGCGCTCCGCTGGGCCAACACCAGGAGCAGGGCAATCAGCACCAGCGCGGTGCCTAGTTGCAGCACCAGGTAGGTGGTATCCCTGATCAGGGCGGACCAGGCGGAGCCGCCAGCCTGCAGCAGGCAGATTACGGCGGCGGTCCCCACGAAGGGGGCCGCCGCTCGGTGCGCCCGGTCCCATTTTTGCTCGTTGGCGCGAACGGCGTCACCGCGCAGACCCACCGGGGACCCAAACGGAATCTGGCCGTCCTTCGCCCGCCACGCCCAGACGCCGAACAGGCCGGCAAACCAAGCGAACAGGGCCGTAGCCAGCAACCCCCAAAACACGCTAGCGTCCCTCCAACAGTTGCAGCCAAGCCTCAGAGGACGCGTCGGACGGCATCCGCCACCCGGCCCGGGGCGACAGTGAGCCAGCCGGCATTACCGCCGGGCCGTCGGGTCCCGCCTCCCGCTTGAACTGGTTCGCGAAGAACCGGCGGAAAAAGACTCCGAGCCAGTGCTCGATCTGCTCGGCGGAGTACTTCTCACCCCAGGCCCGCTGGGCCAGGTAGGAGATTTTGTCCGGGCCAAAGCCGAATCGCAGCAGGTAGGACAGGGTGAAGTCCTGCAGCTCGTACGGGCCGATCAGCGACTCGGTGGTTTGACCGGGAATGAGTTCCGGCGAAATCTCCGTAGCCAAAATCGCCTCGAGCACCTCGGCCAGTTCACCGGTCGCACGGGCGGCCAGCACCTGCTGAATCACAGTCTTCGGGATGCCCGCGTTCACGCCGTAGTGGCTCATCTGGTCGCCCACCCCGTAGGTGCACCAACCCAGGGCCAGCTCGGACAGGTCCCCGGTGCCCACCACCAGGCCCCCGTGCAGATTGGCCAGTCGGAACAGGTAGTCGGTTCGCAGCCCGGCCTGCACGTTCTCAAACGTAACGTCGTACTGTTCGGTGCCGCTCGCCACCGGGTGGCCCAGCTCCGCCAGCATGGCCTGCGCGGTCGGCCGAATGTCCAGCTCGCTGAAGCTGACTCCCAGAGTCCGGCTCAGCACCTCGGCGTTTTGCCTGGTCGAGCTGGAGGTGCCAAACCCGGGCATGGTGTACGCCAGAATGTCCGCCCGCGGCCGACCCAACTGGTCCATGGCCTCGCAGCAAACCAGCAGCGCCAGGGTTGAATCCAACCCCCCGGACACGCCCAGGATCAGTTTTGGCGTCCCAATTGAGGTCATCCGGCGCACCAGGGCCGCCACCTGAATTTGGATGACTTCCTCCGGCTCGTCCACCCGGAACGGGAACCGGGGGATGTCCCGCGCCAGCTCCGCGTCCGGCAGGGGGCCGAGCGTCGTCTCCACCACCAGGTCGGGCTCCTGACTCCAAGCCTCGGAGTGGGTGGCCGGGCTCCGACGGGCCCGCAGTTGACCCAGCGCCTCCACGTCAATGTCCGCGTAGGTGAGCTGAGAGCTGCGCTGCCAGCGGGTGCCCTCGGCCAGCACCTGACCGTGTTCAACGATGACGGCGCTGCCATCCCAGGCGCCCTCGTTGGTCGACTCCCCGAAGCCGGGTTGGACCGAGACCAGTGCCGACCCGGACAGTTCCGAGGCGGCCCGCAGCCGGTCCACCCGGCGGCGGTACGAGTCGACCCGGACGGATTCCCAGCCGGGGTAGAGCCAGACGGTGGCCGGCCCCGCCGGGGTGGTTTCCAATTGGGCCTGCCCCAACACGGCCCCGACGCGCAGGCCGGGGACGTCGGTGAACTCAAACTCCAACGCGCCCACCGGGGCCGCGCCGAGCGCCGGAGGCAGGGCCGGATCCAGATTCGCCTCGGTGGAGAACAGGTGGACCGAGTCCGCCGGCGGCGTCTGGTTGGGGCTCACCCCCAGGATCTGCCCCCGCTGAATCCACACCAGGCAGTCCGCGACCCGGCCGTCGACCAATAGGGGCGCGCCCACGGCCAGGAGCGGGCGCAACTCGGAGCTGGCCGCACGCACCGCCTCCAGGGCTTGCTCCACCTCGTCCAACAGGACCCGCTGGTGGAACAGGTCGCCCGCGCTCACCCCGGTCAGGGTGAGGGCGGGGAATGCCACCACGGCCGCGCCCGCCAGGTGGGCCTGCTGGGCAGCCGCCACCACCTCGCGCGCTGTCGCCTGCGGCCGAGCCAGGTGGACCGGAATCGAAGCCGCGGCCACCCGGACGAACCCGTGCTGGTACAGGCTCACGGCTACACCAGCGTCATGGCCTGCGTGGCGATCGCAAGCTCTTCATTGGTGGGAACGACCATCACCCGGACCGAGGAGTCGCGGCGCGAAATGGTCGTGGCCTCCCGCGGGCGGGTGTTGTTGGCTTCCTCATCCAGGATGACGCCGAAGAACTCCAGGCGCTGGCAGACTTCCCGGCGCAGGTCGATGTCGTTCTCGCCGATCCCGGCGGTAAACGTGATCACGTCGACGCCGCCCATTTCGGCAGCGTAGCCACCGATGTACTTGACCAGGCGGTTGATGTAGATTTCCAGCGCCTCCCGGGCCCGCGGGTTGCCCGAGCGGGCCATCTCGCGGACGGCTCGCATGTCGTTGTCGCCGGCCAGGCCGCGCAGGCCCGACTTCTTGTTGAAGAGGTTGTCGACCTCGGACACGCTCATGTTGGCGACCCGCTGCAGGTGGAACACGACCGCCGGGTCAATATCGCCGGTGCGGGTCCCCATCACCAGGCCCTCCAGCGGGGTCAGACCCATGGAGGTGTCCACCGCGCGCCCCGACACGATGGCCGAGGCGGAAGCGCCGTTGCCCAGGTGCAGCACGATCTGCTTCAGCTCCTTGTCGCCCAACACCTGGGTGACCCGCGTCGAAACGTACTGGTGGGAGGTGCCGTGGGCGCCGTAGCGCCGGATGGAGTAGCGCTCCGCCACGTCCCGATCCAGGGCGTACAGCGCCGAGGAGTTGGGCAGCTTCTGGAAGAACGCCGTGTCGAACACCGCCACGTTGGGGATGCCCGGCAGGAGCTTCTGGCAAACCTCGATGCCCTTCAGCGCGGGCGGGTTGTGCAGCGGAGCCAGGGAGGACAGCTCGCCAATTAGGCGCTTGACCCGGTCGTCGATCAGCGTGGGGCCAGAGAAGTAGCGCCCGCCCTGGACGATCCGGTGGCCGATCCCGACAATGTGGGCCTCCTCAAACTGGGGGCCAATCTCCTCGAACAGATCCAGCACCTGCTGGAGGGCGGCCTCGTGGTTGGGGACCGGCTCGTTGATCGTCACCTCTTTGAGGGAGTACCGGTGGTGAATGGTGCTCATTTCCTCGCCGATCCGTTCGACCAGGCCCGACGCCATGGCCACGCCGATCGAGGGGTCAACCAGCTGGTACTTGATCGAGGAGGAGCCAGAGTTGATGACAAGGATGGTCTGGGGCATTAGTTCTGTCCTTCTGCTTGAGCCTGGACGGCGGTGATAGCAACGGTGTTGACGATGTCTTCCACGAGGGCGCCGCGGGAGAGGTCATTGACCGGGCGGCGCAGGCCCTGCAGGATCGGGCCGACGGCCACCGCGTTGGCGCTGCGCTGGACCGCCTTGTAGCCGATGTTTCCCGCGTTCAGGTTCGGGAAAATCAGGACGTTGGCCTGGCCGGCGACCGGTGAGTTGGGGGCTTTGGCTTGGCCCACGACCGGGTCCACCGCGGCGTCGTACTGGATTGGGCCCTCCACCGGCAGGTCGGGGGCCAGCTCGCGCACCCGGGCGGTGGCGGCGGTGACGGCTTCCACGTCCGCTCCGGCTCCGGAGCTACCGGTGGAGTACGACAGCAAAGCCACCCGCGGTTCCAGTCCGAACTGGCGGGCGGTCTGAGCGGTGGAAACGGCGATTTCAGCCAGCTGATCCGGGGTGGGATTCGGGTTGACCGCGCAGTCACCCATCACCAGCACCCGGTCGGACAGCAGCATCAGGAACGCGGAGGAGACCAGGGAGACGCCCGGGGCGGTCTTGATGATCTGGAAGGCGGGCACGATCGTGTCGGCCGTGGTGTGGATGGCGCCGGAAACCATGCCGTCCGCATCGCCCAGCTGCACCATCATGGTGGCGAAGTAGGTGACGTCCTGGACTTTAGCGCGAGCCTGCTCCAGCGTGACCCCTTTCTTGGCCCGCAGCCGCGCAAACTCGGCCGCGTACTTCTCGACCAGGTCCGGCTGGTGGGGTGAGACGATCCGGGCCCCCGAAATGTCGAGGCCCAGCTGGTCGGCCCGGGCCTGCACGGCGCCGGCTTCGCCCACCAGAACAATGTTGGCCACCTGCGCGGCCAGCAGCTCGGCGGTGGCCCGCAAAACCCGGTCGTCCTCCGGTTCGGGCAGCACAATCGTCTTCCGGTTGGCGCTGGCCCGAGCCAGCAGGTCGCCCTGGAACATGAGGGGGGTGACCACGCTCGGGTCGGCTCCGGTCACCTCGGCCAGTTTCTCCGAGCTCAGCGGCGGCTCAATTGCGGGGATCCCGCCCAGCTGGAAGTCCAGTCCACGGGCCCCGGAGACGACCAGGCCCCCAACGGTTGCGTGGTGGCGGGCGGCGCGGCGACCGAACTCAGCCGCTTCCGCCTCGATCAACTCTGCATTCATTCCGGTGCCGTCGATCAGGGCCAACACCTGTGCACCCGTGTTGGCGGCCACGTCCAGGTTCCAGCCGGTGACGTCGAAGCTGGGGGCGGGCACCCCGTCCACGCCCTTGATCAGGACCGTGTCCGAGGAGTTGGAGCGGATGGACACGGCCACCTCGGCCAGGGCCTGGTTCGGGTCGGCGATCACCCGGGTGAACTTGAGGCCGGCAAAGGCATCCAGTTCGCTAAAAGTTTGACCACCCGTCGACTGTGAATGGGCGGCCAGCAGCTGAGAGATTTCGTGAACTAGTTGCGTATTTAGCGGGGAGCTCCCCGTGCCCATGACCAAAATTCGGGACGACACTGTATGTTCCTTACTCCGGCTCCGAGGCGTGCCTCGAAACGTTGGTTTTTACCGTATGTTGCAGAGGTCAGTTCCCATCGTAGTCGCCTCACCATTGGAGTTGGGGGGCCGGCCGTGAGGGTTTCCCCACGTGATAGCTGAACCATCGACCCTGGTTGGCGCTAACATGTCACTATCGGGAAGACACAAAGGGGCGCCATGACAACCCAGACATCGCAGCGAAACGTTGCCCTGGCTCTGGGTGCCCTGGCCCTGCTGGCGCTCGTGGTCGGGTTTGTGGCCCTGCAGTCCTGGGCGATGCAGCGCACCGGAGACACCCAGATGAACGGGGCCGCGGTGGCCCAAGCTGACGAAAGCCCGTGCGATCCGGACGGGGACGACCGGTGCCGAATGTTCGAAGCTGCCGGCGTGCTGGACGCCTACTGGCAAGCGCAGTTGGGTGAGCATCAGAGCCCCGGACTGGTGGTGTTCCGCCAGGCGACCGACTCGCCCTGCGGGGTCGCCTCGGCCGCCACCGGACCCTTCTACTGTCCCGCGGATCAGACCATCTATCTGGATGGTAATTTCCTGGCCACCCTGCGTGAGGACTATCCGACCGGGCAGCTCGCCCAAATGTACGTCCTGGCCCACGAGTGGGGTCACTTCCTGGCCGGACCCAGTGACGTGGCGGAGCTGCGGGCGGACTGCTATGCGGGGGCGTGGATAGCCGAGGCTTCCACCGGGCCGGATCGGTACCTGCTTCCGGTGACCGATCGCCGGCTCCAGGCAGCGCGGAAGGCAGCGGCCAGCGCGGGCACCGCATTCACCCAGAGTGAGCTCGGGGTCACCCCGGAGTCATTCGCCCTTTCAGGTGAGCGCCAACACTGGCTGGAGCAGGGCCGCACCCAGGGGCCTGGCGTCTGCGATTTCACCGGTGCGGACTGAGCCGTCAGGCGGTTCGCAACCCGATGGCTTCGAGGGAAATCCTGAGCTCTCCCTCAAAGTCAAATCTGGCCTCACCGGGCAACCGCTGAGCATCTGCTGGGCATAAGGCGCCGACCTGCGCAAATGCCTGATAGGGTGAACCGCCAGCATTCCACCCCAACCATCGCCCTCAGGGCGGCTATTTGTGCTGCCCATCAACCAGGAAGGAAAAATGGAAGCCTACGACAATACCCGCAGCTACACTGGCTTCCTGCGTGACCGGGCGGAGCAGATGAATGTGACGCTTCCGCCTTTGGGGAAAACCCCGCGCCGCTGGAGCAAGTCGCTGCGCACCCCGCAGGGGACTCCGCCGGAGCTCTCTGCCAAACCGTTTACCTTTATTCGACGACTACTGCGCCTCGCCTGGCGCCCAATTGCCCTGCAGACCCTGCTGATGACCGTCAGCTCGGTTGGTGGGGCGCTGGTGCCGTACCTGATGGGGACCATGATCAACGGCCTGATCGAAGGCGGCTTCGACGCGTACACCCGCGGGCAGGCACTATGGTTCGTGCTGCTGATCGTCCTGATTTCGGCGGCCGAGGGGATTGGCCAGCTCAGTGGGATCGCCACCTGGATGGGTGGCTCCATGATCGCCACCTGGGCGGTCGGGCGCCGGGTTTCCCGGGCCGGTCGAGCCGCGAAGTCCGATACGCCCGCGGGGGAGGTCGTCACCGCGATGGTGAACGACTCCGATCACCTGGGCGGAGCCTTCGTCTGGCTGCCCGAACTGATCTCGAACCTGGCCGCGGCCATCGTGGTCGTGGTGATCATGTTCCGCGTGTCCGTTCCGCTGGGATGGGTGGTGGCGTTGGGCGTGCCCGCCGCCATCGCTCTGGTGACCCTGCTGGCTCGTCCCCTGCAGGACAAGCTCGCCATTCAGCGAGAAGAGCAGGGCAAGCTGACCGGGATCTCCACCGACGCGGTCGCCGGACTGCGCGTTCTGCGCGGAATCGGCGGCGAGGCGGTCTACAACGAGCGCTACCGCGCCCAGTCGCAGAAGGTCCGGGCGGCCGGAGTGGCGGCTGCCTCCAATCAGGCGGCCCTGGTGGTGCTGCGTAACTCTACCCCGCAGTTGCTGATCGCAGCCGTGATTGGCTACGGCGCATACCTGGTCTCCCACGGCCAGCTCAACGCAGGAAACCTGGTGGCCTTCTACGGCTACGCCCTCTACATGCGGATGCCGATTGGCACCGCCAGCGCCATTGTGCAGCACTGGACGCGCGGATGGGTGGGGGCCAAGAAGTTGGCCGCCGCCTACGCCACCGAGCCGGAAGTGAACGACGAGCAGGTTGATCCGACCCTGCCCGAGCCCCAGTGGCTGGAAGCCGACCTGCGCGATCGGTCCTCCGGGGTGAGCGTCCCTCCGGGCCAGCTCACCGCACTGGTTAGTTCCTCACCCGAGCGGGCCGCCGAAGTGGCGCGCCGCCTCGCCCGAATCAGTGACGAAGATGAAAGCGCCGTCTCGCTGGACGGGGTGGACCTGCGCGCCTATCCGCTTGAGACGGTGCGCCAGGGAATCTACCTGAGTGAGTCCTCCCCGCAGCTGTTCCGCGAGAGCCTACAGTCCGCCATCCTGGGGGCTGACGCGCCCGAGTTCCCCCTGCGCGGGGTGACCGAACTGGTCTACCGCGAGCACGTGGAGAACTTTGCGCGTGAGGAAGACACTCTGTTCCAACCCGAACCGGTGGACCGCACCCCCAGGTTGGACCAGGCCATTTGGGCGGCAGCCGCCACCGATGTGGAGGCCTCAATGGACTGGGGCCTGGCTGGCGAGCTGACCGAGAAAGGCCGGAACATTTCTGGTGGTCAGCGTCAGCGAGTCGCCCTGGCCCGCGCCCTCTACGCGAAAACCCCGATCCTGGTGCTGGTGGAACCCACCTCGGCGGTGGATGCGCACACCGAGTCGCAAATCGCGGCTCGACTCCGGCAGGTTCGGTCGGGTCGAACCACGGTGGTGGTGACCACCTCGCCGCTGCTCCTGGCCGCCTCCGACCGGGTGGTCGTCTTGGATCAGGACGGCAAGGAACTGGGCGAAGGTACCCACGAACAACTCTGGGAAGGCTCCGGACAGGCAGCCGACCAGTACCGTCAGATTATTTCTCGGGAGGTGAGCGGAGCATGATGAAGCTACCCGTTGCAACCAATCGCGAGCTTTGGCGCGGCGTTGCCGGCCTGATGGGGCACCATCGCTGGCAGCTCACCCTGGTGGTGATCCTGCAGGTGGCGGCCGCCTCCACCACGGCCGCTCTGCCCTGGCTGACCGGCGACATTATCGACCGCATCCAGTCGGGTACACAGATGCGAACCTTGCTCTGGCTGATTGGCGTGGCGCTGGTCATCGTGGCGTTTGGTGCCGTTTTGACCTTCAACGCGGAACGCCGGGCCCGGGTGCTGGGGGAGACCGTGTTCGCCCAACTGCGCGAGGAACTGGTAGAAACCATCACCCACCTGCCCCTCTCCGTGGTGGAGGAGGCCGGTACCGGCGACCTGTTGGGCCGCTCCACCCACGACATCGAGCGGATTCAGTTCATGGTGCGCCAGGGGATTAGCGCCATCATGGCGGTGGTGACCACCATCGTGGTTACCGTGGTGGCTTCGGTGCTGACCTCGCCACTGCTGTCGCTGACCCTGATTATTCCGATTCCGCTGATCTACCTGACTATGCGCTGGTATCTGCCGCGGACCGTGCCGGCCTACCGGGCCAGCGCTACCGCGTGGGCGAACATGTCCGGGGTGATCACCGAGTCGCTGGACCAGGCCGAGATTGTCGACGCGGCTCGGCTCCGTCCCCTGCGGGATCGGCGCTTGGACGAGGCGATTAGGGCAGTCTGGCGCCTGGAGCGGTACACCGCGTGGCAGCGCCTCGTGATGTGGACCGGTCTGGTGCTGGCAGTGTTCTTGCCGGTGGGGGCCACCATCATTTTGGGGGCCTACCTCTATCCGGTGGGGCTGGTGACTGCCGGGCAGATCACCACGGTGGCGCTGTACTGCTACCAGGTGCGCGGGCCCGTGTGGGAAATGACGTTCTGGGTCGACGAGTTGCAGTCGGCGCAGGCGGCGCTGGGGCGGATCTTTGGGGTTCAGTTGGTCGAACCCGACCGCCACCCCAGTGGGGAGGTCCCCGAGACTGACAAGTTGGATGTCGACGAGGTGCACTACTCCTACCGGTCCGGTTCGCCCGTCCTGCACGGTGTGAGCTTGGATTTGGCTCCCGGTGAGGTGCTGGCCCTGGTGGGTCCGTCCGGGGCGGGAAAGTCCACCCTGGGACGACTGGTGGCGGGGATTCACCCGCCCGAAGCGGGCTCGGTTCGCTTGGGTGGGGTGGAGTTGGTAGACCTGACCGAGGAACGCCTACAGCGCGAGGTCGCCTTCGTTTCACAGGAACACCACGTGTTCGGTGGGACGGTGGCGGACAACCTGCGACTGGCCAAGGCGGACGCCAGTGACGAGGAGTTGAAGGCGGCGCTGGACACGGTGGGGGCTTCCCCCTGGGTGGAGCAGCTTCCCGACGGGTTGGAGACCAAGGTCGGCACGGGCGGGAAGGAACTCAGTCCGGGTCAGTCCCAACAGTTGGCCCTGGCACGGATCGTGCTGCAGGATCCGACGGTGCTGGTGCTGGACGAGGCGACCTCTCTGATGGACCCCGGGGCCGCGCGAACCCTGGAACGCGGACTGGGGCAGGTGATGTCGGGGCGGACCGTGATCGCGGTGGCTCACCGGCTTCACACCGCTCATGCCGCCGACCGGGTCGCCGTGATGGTGGACGGGCGCCTAGCCGAGTTGGGAACCCACGATGAACTGGTGAGATTGGGCGGAGAATACGCCAAACTGTGGAGCTCTTGGCAAAACGAATAGAGCGATGCGGTACCCTAAACGGGTGGAAACCTCACCTCAACACCCAGTGCTAGTCATCGATTTTGGCGCCCAAACGGCCCAGCTGATTGCCCGGCGCGTCCGCGAAGCGCACGTCTACTCTGAGATCGTTCCGCATACGTGGACCGCAGGGCAGATCGCCGCCAAGAATCCCGCCGCCATTATTCTGTCCGGGGGGCCCTCTTCCGTGTGGGAGAAGGGCTCCCCGAACGTGAACCCGGACATCTTCACCCTGGACGTGCCGATCCTAGGGATTTGCTACGGCTTCCAAACCATGGCTCAGGCCCTGGGGGGAGCGGTGGAAAATTCCGGTCAGCGCGAATACGGACGAACGGAACTGAGCTTCACGGGGGAACCGTCGGTCCTATTGGAAGGCACGCCCAACCGGCAGGTGGTCTGGATGAGCCACGGGGATGCGGTTTCGCAGGTCCCGGACGGGTTCGTCGTCACCGCCTCAACTGACCAGACCCCGATCGCCGCGTTTGAAGATCCCGCGCGGCGCTACTACGGGGTGCAGTGGCACCCGGAGGTGTTGCACTCCGAGTACGGCCAACAGCTGATTGAGAACTTCCTGATCCGCGGGGCGGGCTTGACCCCCGACTGGGTCCCCTCCTCGATTGTGGATCGTCTGGTCGATCAGATTCGGGACCAGGTTGGCTCCGCACAGGTAATTTGCGGACTGTCCGGCGGGGTCGACTCTTCGGTGGCGGCCGCTCTTGTGCACCGGGCTGTCGGTGACCAGCTCACCTGCATCTTCGTGGACCACGGGTTGCTGCGCTCCGGCGAGCGCCAGCAGGTTGAGCAGGACTACGCCGCCAACATGGGAATCAAGGTAGTTTCGGTGGACGAATCCGAACGCTTCCTGACGGCCCTGGCCGGGGTGAAAGACCCCGAGGACAAGCGCAAAATCATTGGGCGCGAGTTCATCCGTAGCTTCGAGGATGCCGCCCGGAAACTGACCGAAGAAGCGGCTGCTTCCGGGCAGAAGATCGAGTTTTTGACCCAGGGAACCCTGTACCCGGACGTAGTGGAGTCCGGCGGGGGCGAAGGCACCGCCAATATTAAGAGCCATCACAACGTGGGGGGCCTGCCCGACGACCTTCAGTTTGAGCTGGTAGAGCCGCTGCGCGAACTGTTCAAAGATGAGGTTAGGGCCATTGGGCGCGAGCTAGGTCTGGCCGACAAGATTGTGAACCGGCAGCCGTTCCCCGGCCCGGGATTGGGAATTCGGGTCGTGGGCGAGTTGACCCGTGAACGCCTTGACATCCTGCGAGCGGCCGACTTGATCGTGCGGGAAGAACTCACCGAGGCGGGACTGGATCAGGAGATCTGGCAATGCCCGGTGGTGCTGCTGGCCGATGTTCGTTCCGTCGGGGTGCAGGGTGATGGGCGAACCTACGGTCACCCAATTGTGCTGCGGCCGGTGGTGTCTGAGGACGCGATGACGGCAGACTGGGCTAGGATCCCAACGGACCTGCTGGCAAAGATTTCCACGCGGATTACCAACTCTGTCCCGGAGGTGAATCGGGTCGTCCTGGACGTCACTTCGAAGCCGCCGGGGACCATCGAATGGGAGTAACCGCGGTGGTTGCGGGCGCCTAGCGGCGATAGGATCGTCATCATGGCGAAACGTACGCGGCAATGGCCCCCGCTAGGGGAGGCCCTTCCGGTCCCTGTTATCGACAATCACACGCACCTGCCGGTGCACGAGGGTGAAATCCCCAAGGTTGATGGGGTCAAGCTCAGTTTGTCTGAACAGTTGGAACGGGCCGAACAAGCAGGGGTGAGGGGACTGATCAGCTCTGGCTGTGAACTTCCCGCCCTGACCCCTACGGTTGAGATTGCCCGAGCTCACCCGCAGGTTCGGGCTGCCCTGGCCATCCACCCCAACGAGGCAGCTCTTCATGCTGGGAACTTGGAGCCCTCCCCGGACGGCTACCAGCATGAACAGCAGGAACATCACGTCCCGCTGATTGTGGCGCTGGAACGGGTGGCGGCACTCCTGGGTGAACCCGAAGTGGTGGCGGTGGGGGAGACCGGACTGGACTACTTCCGGACGGCCGAGCCCGGCCGGGAAGCGCAGAAGGAGTCTTTCCGTGCGCATTTGGAGATGGCCCGCGCCCGGGACCTTCCGGTCCAGATCCACGACCGCGAAGCACACCGGGACACACTGGAACTGTTGGGGGACCCAGCGTGGCGCCAGGTAACCGCTGTCTTCCACTGCTTTTCGGGTGATGCGCAGATGGCCCGCGTCCTGGCTGAGCGGGGCTGGTACGCCTCTTTTGCTGGGCCGATCACCTACCCGGCCAACGGGGAACTGCGAGAGGCGTTCGGAGCCATGCCGCGAGAGTTGGTGTTGGTGGAGACGGACGCGCCCTATTTGGCCCCCGCTCCCTATCGGGGGTGCCCAAATGCTTCCTACGTGATGGCGCACACCGTCCGTTACTTGGCTGACCTGTGGGAAGTGAGCCCTGCCGAGGCTGCCAAACAGCTCAATGAGAATACGCGGCGCGTCTACGGAGACTGGTAGGACCCAACTGCGGCTGGTGGTGCGCGGTTGGCTGACTGCTGCGGTGCCGGTGGGCCTAGATTTGCCAGAGTTGACGGATAGTTCCCAAGGCGCAGAGAGGACAAATGTGCTTCGGTGCTGGCAGATATTGCTTGGGTGGGGCCATTGATGTGCCCCTCCAGGCGGCTGGAACTCGGGGGTTTTCGCAGGGGGCTATCCGGTCAGGAAGTTGACAGTCCCATCTGCGAGTGCGATCCAGTGGCACAGCACTGCGCACCGTGATGCACAATCTTGGTTGAGGAAGCCGGCCCGGTGAGATTAGTACGTGTTGGCGAGGCACCCACGACGGACAACACCCTGGGAGAAGCCCTCGCCTCGCAATCGCAGCATTAACCTGCGGGGCAAACAGCCAAA
Organism: Scrofimicrobium sp. R131; assembly: GCF_040256745.1. GTDB lineage: Bacteria > Actinomycetota > Actinomycetes > Actinomycetales > Actinomycetaceae > Scrofimicrobium > Scrofimicrobium appendicitidis. The sequence goes on along the minus strand of NZ_CP138335.1, from coordinate 1,759,931 downwards.
TTGGAAATCCCTGAAAGTCGATCCCTCTCCCGTGAACTGGAAGGAATAGTTCAACATCAACTGCCGGCATACCGTGCTCGCTGGCCAGGTATCAGTACCGCCGAAGTTGCAATGCTTGGCCTGCACCCCCAGCTCACCCTAGGTGTCAACAGCGATATTGCGGGCCCGATTACCGAGGACAAAATGTCCCTTCAATTCGGTGGTCTTGGGTGTGACTACTGCCGGGAACGATTGGTCTGTGTGGGTGGGTTATTTGTTTTGGTGGTCGGCGATGATCTGTTGGTACTTTTTGATGTACTCATTGTGTTGCTGGAGCAGTGCGTCGAGGGCGGGCTTGTTGTCTTCAACGAACTTTTCGGCCAGGTCCCACTGGGACTCATACAATGCTTCAGACCACCCTGATGTTTCGCGACAGTTGGCGTCGTGCACGGCTATTCTGACCTCGTCAGCTGAGGGTTTCCCAAAACTTGAGGTCCACCCCCACGCGCTCATCAGTGACGGCGGCATCGACATGGCGCCGGCTGTCCATGGCTCTTCAGGCAGGTCAACAATTCCAAGTGGCGCCATACACTCACGCCACCGAGCTGCTGCCTGGTGCACCTCATCTGTTATCGCATCTCGAAACAAAACGTTGTACCCACCAGAAACCGCCTGCTCAGTCTCTGATCGCTCTTCGGGAGCTCCCGCCTGCTTCAACTCTTCTCGAACCTGATCAAAACACACCTCCCGCCTATCGAGGAACCCTTGTGGTTGATCACTATCCAAGCCGCCTTCTTTGGCTTCTATCTCGTCTTCTAGTGGGTAGCGTGGGTCGGGGGCCCGGCGGTATCCGTACTTGGCTGCAAGTTCAGGAGTGAACAACCGAGCCCCAGACGCAGACTTGGTCTCTGTCAATGGTGCCGACGCATCAACGGTCACCCGGTAATCCCAACCACCTTCGGCCATGCAGTCGCGCATCAACCACTTTTCAGCTTCCATTTGATAGTTGCTGAAGTCGACGCTGAAGTAGGGGTCGATCGGCAAACTCCAAGAAGCACGATCCTTCACCACCACCCCAGCACCAGCGTCAGCGTCACCTCCGGTGGAGCCACCGGACATGGGCACATCACCCTTGTTTGGGACCGACTGATCCGCTGATTGGCTCCCACTTGTTGGAATGTCTCCATCGACAACAGGCGAACACGCCCCAACCAACACGGCCACTAGAACACCAACAACGGCAATGCCTACACGGTTACTCATAGTGTCTCTCCTTGGTAGCTAGCGCGATCATTGTCTGGACACGGTTCTGCATGGTCTGGGTTGGGTGGGTTATTTGTTTTGGTGGTCGGCGATGATCTGTTGGTACTTTTTGATGTACTTGTTGTGTTGCTGCAGTAGTGCGTCGAGGGCGGGCTTGTTGTCTTCAACGAACTTTTCGGCCAGGTTCCACTGGGACTCATACAATGCTTCAGACCACCCTGATGTTTCGCGACAGTTAGCGTCGTGCACGGCGATCCTGATCTCGTCGGCTGAGGGTTTCCCAAAACGTGGGGTCCACCCCCACGCGCTCATCAGTGATGGCGGCATCGACATTGAGCCGGCTGTCCATGGCTCTTCAGGCAGGTCAACAATTCCAAGTGGCGCCATACAGGTGTGCCACCGAGCTGCCGCCTGGTGCACCTCATCTGTCACTGCAGTACTGAACAGCACGTTGTACCCACCAGAAACCGCCTGCTCAGTCTCAGATGGCTCTTCAGGAACTCCCGCCTGCTTCAACTCATCCCGCGCATGACCGACGCACTCATACAATTTTTGATCGAACTCTGGTGGTTCTTCGGAATAGAGCCCGCCGCCCCCCATCGCTGCTATCTCGTTCTCAAGTGGGTAGCGTGGATCAGGGGCCCGGCGGTATCCGTACTTGGCTGCAAGTTCAGGAGTGAACAACCGAGCCCCAGACACAGACGTAGTCTCTGCCAATGGTGCCGACGCATCAACGGTCACCCGGTAGTTCCAACCATCTACTGCCATGCATTCATGCACCAACCACTGCTCGGCCTCACTCCGATAGTCACTGAAATCGACGCTGAAGTAGGGGTCGATCGGAAGACTCCAGGAAGCACGATCCTTCACCACCACCCCAGCACCAGGCCCAGAACCAGCGTCAGATGTGTCCTTGGTTGGATCCTCGGACATGGGCAAATCACCATTGTCCGGGGTCGACTGATCTACGGACTGGCTCCCACTTGTTGGAATGTCTCCATCGACAACAGGCGAACAAGCCCCCACCAAGAGCATGATCAAGGCGCCAACCACAACAATGCTTGCCCGGTTACTCATAGTGTCTCTCCTTGGTAGCTAGCGCGATCATTGTCTGGACACGGTTCTGCATGGGTTGGGTTGGTGGGTTATTTGTTTTGGTGGTCGGCGATGATCTGTTGGTACTTTTTGATGTACTCATTGTGTTGCTGGAGCAGTGCGTCGAGTGCGGGCTTGTTGTCTTCAACGAACTTTTCGGCCAGGTCCCACTGGGACTCATACAATGCTTCAGACCATCCTGAGGTCTCCCGACAGTTAGCATCATGCACGGCGATCCTGACCTCGTCGGCTGAGGGTTTCCCAAAACTTGAAGTCCACCCCCACGCGTTCATCAGTGACGGCGGCATCGACATGGCGCCGGCTGTCCATGGCTCTTCAGGCAGGTCAACAATTCCAAGTGGCGCCATACAGGTGTGCCACCGAGCTGCTGCCTGGTGCACCTCATCTGTTATCGCATCTCGAAACAAAACGTTGTACCCACCAGAAACCGCCTGCTCAGTCTCAGATGGCTCATCAGGAGCTCCCGCCCGCTTCAACTCCTCGCGCCCCTGGCTTAAGCACTCATCCAATTTTTGATCGAACTCTGGTGGTTCTTCGGAATAGAGCCCGCCGCCCCCCATCGCTGCTATCTCGTTGTCCAGTGGGGAGCGTGGGTCGGGGGCCCGTCGGTATCCGTACTTGGCTGCAAGTTCAGGAGTGAACAACCGAGCCCCAGACACAGACGTAGTCTCTGCCAATGGAGCCGACGCATCAACACCAACCCGGTAATCCCAACCATCCACGGCCATGCAGTCGCGCACCAACCACTGCTTTGCGTTCATCTGATAGTCACTGAGATCTACGCTGAAGTAGGGGTCGATCGGAAGACTCCAGGAAGCACGATCCTTCACCACCACCCCAGCATTAGACCCAGCACCAGCGTCAGTCTCGGTGGAGCCACCGGACATGGGCGAATCACCATTGTCCGGGGTCGACTGATCTACGGACTGGCTCCCACTTACTGGACTGTCTCCCTCAACCACAGGCGAACACGCCCCAACCGAGACCACGATCAAAGCGCCAACCACAACAATGCTTGCCCGGTTACTCATAGTGTCTCTCCTTGGATACTAGTGCGTCATTCTCTGGACACGGTTCTGCATGGGTTGGGTTGGTGGGTTATTTGTTTTGGTGGTCGGCGATGATCTGTTGGTACTTCTTGATGTACTCATTGTGTTGCTGCAGTAGTGCGTCGAGGGCGGGCTTGTTATCTTCAACGAACTTTTCGGCCAGGTCCCACTGAGACTCATACAATGCTTCAGACCACCCTGAGGTCTCCCGACAGTTAGCATCATGAACAGCGATCCTGACCTCGTCAGCTGAGGGTTTCCCAAAACTTGAAGTCCACCCCCACGCGCTCATCAGTGACGGCGGCAGATACATTGAACCCGCTGTCCAGGGCTCTTCAGGCAGGTCAACAATTCCAAGTGGCGCCATACACTCACGCCACCTTGTGGCCGCCTGGTGCACCTCATCTGTCACTGCAGTACTGAACAGCACGTTGTAGCCACCAGAAAGCGCCTGCTCAGTCTCTGATCGCTCTTCGGGAGCTCCCGCCTGCTTCAACTCCTCGCGTCCCTGGCTTAAGCACTCATCCAATTTTTGGTCGAACTCCGGTGGTGCATCTAGGTACAGGCCGCCCCCCTTTGCGACCTTTTCGGCCTCAAGCGGAAGGCGCGGTTCGGGAGCCATCCGGTATCCGTACTTGGCTGCAAGTTCTGGAGTGAACAACCGAGCCCCAGATGCAGACTTGGTCTCTGCCAGTGGTGCCGACGCATCAACACCAACCCGGTAATCCCAACCATCCACGGCCATGCAGTCGCGCACCAACCACTGCTTTGCGTTCATCTGATAGTCACTGAAGTCGACGCTGAAGTAGGGGTCGATCGGCAAACTCCAGGAAGCACGATCCTTCACCACCACCCCAGCACCAGACCCAGCACCAGTGTCAGATGTGTCCTTGGTTGAGTCGCCTGACATGAGCGAATCACCATTGTCCGGGACCGACTGATCCGCTGATTGGCCCCCACTTACTGGACTGTCTCCCTCAACCACAGGCGAACACGCCCCAACCAACACCGCCACTAGAACACCAACAACGCCCATCCCTATACGATTACCCACAGCAAAACCCCCAACGTTACCCGTTCGCAAACCACACTGGTACCCAAACAGAATGGTGGGGCCACCGGGAACCGGTGGCCCCACCAACTGCTTCACAACCACTTCGAAATGGAGCCACTCACCGACTTCCAGTACATTGCATAACCCGTGTGGTATCCATAAATGCCGTCAACCGCCAGGCCCCGGTCATACTGCACCTGCGCAACTGCTGCCGCAGTATCGGGTCCGTAGTACCCGTCGGCAGTGACTCCCATGTGCTCGCCGCCGTTGAGTCCGTTCAACTGCAGGTAGTAGACCGCTGTACTGTAGTTCACCTGATCCACCTCCAGCCAACAGTCCACCCAGTCAGATCCAGTGTTGGCTGGCACCCTTGCCTGTTGATTGTTCAGCAGATACTTCAATGCCGAAGTATTGCACTTCACCAAAGATGCAGGTGCCACACCCGAGTCACCTGGGTCAGCTGCCATCGCTGGCAGCGCTGCGCCTCCAACACAAAGCACGGCTCCCGCCACGCTCACTAGTAGTTTTTTCATCTGCTCCAAGCCTCCTATCCAATCGGTTCAAACATAGGTGATGGCCACACGACTTTATGCGTCCAATCACCAGCCCCATTTAGGAGCTGCCCTCCACCCTGCCCCTAAACGCCAGTAAATACAAGAGCAAAAATTACATACACCGGCCTAGACTTCACTCAACTGCTAAAAACAAGGCCCTGACCTGCACAAATGCAGAAAATTGACAAAAGTATACAAGTTTGAATTTAATGAGAAATCTCGCCGGGTCGTGCAGATCGGGCCCAGCCGACGATGGTCTTGCAGCTGATGGCTCCGGCTGGCAAGTGATGGTCTCTGCTCTCGAAGTGGGGGCTGGCGAAGGTGCGGTGGGGGCTCAGAGGGGATCGGCCTGCTTGACCTGCCCCTGGATCCGACGTTCGGGATAAACAGCTCGGGTGTTGACCAAGTAGGTTCAGGTATCCACCAGTGTGCCAGCGGCTGACCTGAACCATTAGGAATCCCGAACAGTCATCAGCCCTGTGTCGTGCCGCCGGCCAGCGTGGGTCCAAGCCGGACCAGCACTGCCGCTGTCCTCCCCAGCTTAACGCGCGCCTTGAGGTTGCGCTGGGCGTCCCTCCCAGTTCAGCAGGAAGATACCCAGTCCTCCCGCGGCCAGGAGCAGCCAAGCCCACCATCCGTGTTGGTGGAACAACTGAGCGTGCGAACCATGGGCCCCAAGCAAGAGTCCCACCCCTCCGACCCCGAGCATCTGCCCGACCTGCTTTGAAGTGGAAATAAAGCTGGAGGCGAGGCTGGCTTCCTCGGCCGGCAATGATTCGAGGGCCGTAACCGAGATTGGGTCGGCAATGAAGCCAAACCCAGCCCCAAACAGCAAGTAGGGAAGAACTGTCCACCAAACGCTCAGTCCCTGGGTGGCCCACAGGCTTAGGGCCCCGACCAGCGTCAGCACTCCGGCCGCTCGAAGAATCAGGCGCGACTTCCCCTCGACCACCAGGCGGCCCGATATCAGCGCGGTCCCGGTGGCCCCCAGGGCTAGGGGCAGGGTCATCAGGCCGGCCACCCAGGCGGACAGGCCACGAGCCGACTGCAGGTAAAAGGTGTTTAGGAACAACAGGCCTGCCAGGGTGAGAAAACCGAGGACCGCCGTCGCCAAGGCCTTGGTGAACTGGGCATTCTTCAACAGCCTGGTTGGGACGACCGGAGCCGGATGGTCCTTCTCGACCGGGTGGAACGTGACCGCCACAATCACCACCACCGCCCCGGCTGCCAGCACCGGTGCGGAGGTCCACCCCAATGTGGCTCCCTCGAACATGAGGAAGGCCAGCCCGGCCAGGAACAAGGTCAGCAGCACCAATCCGGCCAGGTCGAATGGTTGCGGCTCAGGATCCTTCGACTCGGTCACGATGAACGAAGCCAACGCGATGGCCACCAATCCCAGGGGGATACCCGCCCAAAACAGGGAGCGCCAGCCAAACTGTTGCATCAGGAGCCCGCCGAGGATGGGACCGGCCGCCAGGGTGACGGTTCCAACGGCGGTCCACCAGACCACCTCCAAGGCCCGTCGGTTGGAATTTGGTGCCGCCACCGAGAGGATCGAGAGGCCGGCCGGTGCCATTAGGGCCGACCCAATTCCCTGGGTGAACCGGCCCAGCGTCAAGATCATCACCGAGGGGGCGAGGGCGGAAATAACCGCACCCCCAATCATGATCAGGTTTCCGATGATGAGAACTCTTTTGCGACCAAAACGATCGGCTAGGGTCCCCGCAAAGATCAGGAGGGAGGCGAGGGCCAGGACGTAGGCGGAAACCACCCACTGCAGCGAGGCAATGCCGGCGTGCAGCTGAGATGAGATTTCAGGCAGAGCGATATTCACCACTGACCCGTAGACAGTGTGAATGAACTGGGAAAAGACGCAGGCGACAATCAGCCACTTCAGGGCCGGTCTGGTCGCTTTGGGTCCGGGCGTGCTTGCCATCTGCCCACCTCCTATCGGCACTGCTACCTTACTGAGGGGCGCGGCCGCTCGCGACCGGTATTGCGCCATAATCCCTACCTTCATAATGAACTTTCGTAAGTCAACAGTTTGTCTGGACGAGTGGTTAGGCCGGCGCCAACTCCTTGTTGCGCACCGGCTCCAACGGGGTCATAATCAAGGAGCGGCGACCGCCTCGTGAACGATAAGTAAAGGCAGGGACAGCATGAATCTCACACCCAGAGAGATAGATAAGCTCATCATTTATCAGGTGGCTGAACTGGCGCGTAGGCGCCGGGATCGGGGCACCAAGCTGAACACAAGCGAGGCCGAGGCGCTGATCGCCGAAGCCATCATGGAAGCGGCGCGCGACGGCAAAAGCGTGGCCGAATGTATGGAACTGGGGAAAACGGTGGTGACGTCATCACAATGTCTTCCCGGGGTTCGCGAGCAGATCCCATTGCTCCAGATTGAGACCACATTCCCCGACGGGACGAAACTGGTGTCGTGCCACGATCCGGTGGGGGAGTAGACGGTGAGTGACCGGCACGAAGTGGGTGTACTCCTGGTTGGAGGACACGAAAGTGACAACGGGGCGGATCTAGTTCCGATTGCGCAAGCCTTTCAGGAGGAAATGGCCGGACAGGGCTACCTGGTGATGGCCACTGCCCCCGGACGGTTCCTTCACGTTCGTGCCGAACGACTGCTCGACCAGTGCGAGCGCGTCGTGGTTGTTCCCATGACCTATGGGCGCAACCCAAACATGGTGGCTGACGCCGCCAAAACACTGAAGTGGTTGGCTCGGAAGGCGCCGGATCGACTCGCACTGTCCGAGCCGTTCAGCGACGTGGGCCTGCTGGGAGCGTGGCTGCGCACCACGGCGAACGAGGTGGCCAAGGCCAACCCGGACGCCGTCTTGCTGGTTGCGGCCCCGGTGTCGAACCCGTTCGACGAAGCCGAACTGCACCGGGTGGTTTACCTGGTGAAGACGCACGGCGGCCTCGAGGTGGCCGTGCCGGTAATCGGACAGGTAGAAGAGATAAATCGGGTGGCGGACGAGCAGGCACTGCTTGGTCGGCCCAAGAGTGCGCTGGTGTTCGCCGGTTTCACCGCCGACGCCCCGGAGGGATTGGCCGAGGGGATCATCTTCGCCGGTCCACTGATGGCTCAGGGCGGGATCTCCCGCATCCTCAAGGGCAGGGTGGAAGAGGCCCTGCATCTGCTGTCTCACGGTGAGAGCGGAATCGAAAGCGGCCTGATGGCCGATCACGATCACGGTTACGCCCACTCTCACGCATTTGAGGAAAGCCAGGGGCACGAGCACCCCCACTCGCACACGCATTCTCATCCGCACACGCATACCCACACGCACGGGCATCACCACCACTAGCTTGATTGGGGCCAAATGAGGGGCCGGCCCCGGAGGAAAGGCAAATTCAATGACGACACACAAACCCACCTACGTGCACCCGGATGGGGAGCATATTGAGATCAATGCGGGCCGGGTCTCGGCCACGTTCCGCGTGACGAACAACGGGGACCGTCCGGTCCAGGTTGGATCGCATTTTCACTTTTTCGAGGTGAACCGGGCCCTTTACTTTGACCGGGAGCAGGCCTACGGCCGCCACCTGGACATCCCCGCCGGTTCGGGGGTCCGCTTCGAGCCGGGCGAAACCAAAGAGGTAACCGTGGTGGACTTCAATGGGGCCCGCCGCCTCTACGGGTTCAACGACCTGGTCAACGGTGGCTTGGACGCCGAGCAGACCAAGATCCGGGCGCTGCGCAAGATGGAGGAAGAGGGCTTTGGCCACGGGGTGGATCACCGCAAGGTCGGCGTCGTCTCGCCCTTCTCCGCGGCGGACAAGAAGCGCAAAGAGGAAAACGAAAAGCGCGCTGAACGTCGACGCGAACAAAAGGAAGGGAAGTAACCATGGCTATTATTTCTCGGGCAGAGTACGCCGGACTGTACGGCCCCACCGTCGGCGACAAGGTGCGTCTGGCTGACACCAGCCTGTTCATTGAGGTGGAGAAAGACTTCTCAGCCGGCTCCTACGGGGACGAAATTGTTTACGGCGGTGGTAAGTCGGCGCGCGACGGGATGGGCCAGGATCCGCAGGCCTCCCGCTCGCAAGGTTCCCTGGACCTGGTCATCACCAACGCCATCGTGATTGACCCGATGATTGGGGTCGTCAAGGGTGACATTGGCGTTCGCGACGGCAAGATCGTGGGGATCGGCAAGTCGGGCAACCCGCAGTTGCAGGACAATGTGGATCCGCGTCTGCTGGTTGGGCCCGGAACTGAGGTCATCTCTGGCGAGCATCTGATTGCCACCGCTGGGGCGATTGACACCCACGTGCACTTCACGGCTCCGAAGCAGGCCTACGAGGCCCTTTCCAACGGGATCACCACCCTGTGGGGTGGGGGCACCGGTCCTTCCGACGGCACCAACGGCACCACCTGCACGCCGGGTGGCTGGTACATTCAGCAGCTCCTGCGCTCCTTTGAAGGGGTGCCGGTTAATATCGGCATCCACGGGAAGGGCAACAGTTCTCAACCCGAGGCGTTGGTGGAGCAAATCGAAGCCGGGGCTGCCTCTCTGAAGATCCACGAAGACTGGGGGGTACCGCCGTCGGTGATCGACAATGCCCTTCGGGTGGCGGACCAGTATGACGTGCAGATTTCCCTGCACGCCGACTCGCTCAACGAGGCCGGCTACGTGGAGGACACGATCTCGGCCATCGATGGGCGGGCCATCCACTCCTACCACACGGAAGGTGCGGGCGGTGGCCACGCGCCCGACATTATCAAGTTGGCCGGCTCCCCGAACGTGCTTCCCTCCTCGACCAACCCAACCCTGCCGTACACGGTCAACTCGGTCGACGAACTGCACGACATGACCATGGTCTGCCACCACCTGGACCCGAACTCGCCGGTAGATGTGGCCTTCGCGGACTCGCGGATCCGGGCGGAAACCATTTCCGCTGAGACCGTCTTCCAGGACGAGGGAATCATCTCGATGATGTCCTCGGACTCCCAGGCCATGGGCCGGGTAGGGGAAACGGTTACCCGAGCCTTCCAGACCGCCTCGCACTGCAAGGACGAGCGCGGCCCGCTGCCGGAGGACAACGAGGGCAACGACAACTTCCGCGTCCTGCGGTACCTGGCCAAGGTGACCATCAACCCGGCGATCGCCCAGGGGATCAGCGACTACGTTGGGTCCCTGGAACCGGGCAAGCTGGCCGATATTGTCCTGTGGCCCATCGACTCGTTCGCGGCCAAGCCGAAGATGGTGATCAAGGGTGGGGTAATTTCCTGGGCCCTGATGGGAGATCCGAACGCCTCCCTGACCACCCCGGAGCCGGTCTACTACCGTCCCATGTTCGCTCAGTTCGGCTCGACCATGACGGCTACCCGCGCGACCTTCATGTCGCAGGCAGCCATCGATCGAGGTGTGCCCGAGCAGCTGGGGCTCCAGTCGCAGGTGTATCCGGTGCGCCGGACCCGGACGGTGGGGAAGAAGGACATGGTCCTGAACGACGCCCTGCCCGAAATTACGGTCAACCCGGAAACCTACCACGTGAGCATCAACGGCAAGTGGGCCCACATTGAGCCCGCGACCAAGCTGCCGCTGACCCAGCTCTACTTCATCGTCTAGATGGAACCCGACGTCCAACGCCGTCTCGGTCAGCTGCTGGTGAGCCTGCAGCTGACCGACTCGGCCTTCCCCAGTGGCTTCTACACCATGTCGCACGGCCTGGAGGGATACCACCAGGCCAAGCTGGTTGACGCCACCACGGTGCAGGACCTGCTGGTCGACCTGCTTCGGCACTCGGTGGCACCCGGGGATGGGGCTGCCCTGGCTCTAGCTCACCGGGCCGCCACCGAGCAGGATTGGGAGCGGGTATCCGCGGTGGATCGGCACCTGTACGCGTCCAAGTTGAACGCGGAACTGCGGCTCGCCTCGCGCCGGTCGGGCCGCCAAGTCGCCTCGATCGCGAGCCTGACTTTTGCCGAGCCGGCCATCGCCCACTGGGACGACCTGATTCGATCCGGTCAGACCCCCGGCTGCCAGCCGGTGGTCACCGGCGTGATCAACGCGGCCCTGGGCGTCAGCGTGGAGGAGGCGGTGGCGGCGGACATCTTCGCTTTCAGTGCCAGCTACGCGGGAGCGGCCCTGCGCCTGCGCCTGGTGGACCACCGGACCAGCCAGGTGATGCTGGCACAGGTGGCCCCGGTGATCGAGGAGGCCACCCGCACCGCCTGCCAGACCCCGCTGGAAGAAGTGGGTGGGTTTGTCCCGCTGGGTGACATCGCCTCCGGCCAGCATGAACGTGCAGAAGCACGTCTGTTTACCTCTTGAAAGGAAGCATCATGGTTGAAAAGGTTTTGCGGATCGGCATTGGCGGTCCGGTTGGGTCGGGCAAGACGGCGCTGGCGGAAGCGCTGGTCCCGATCTTCATTGAGGCCGGTCGCAGTCCCGCGGTGATCACCAACGACATCTACACCCAGGAGGACGCCCACCACGTGCGCCGCGAACTGGCCGGGATTCTGGATCCGGACCGGGTGATCGGGGTGGAAACTGGTGCCTGCCCCCACACGGCCGTGCGCGACGACCCGACCATGAACCTGGCGGCGGGCGAGGAGATGCTGGAGAAGTTCCCCGACGTCGACACCCTGATTTACGAGTCGGGCGGCGACAACCTGACCCTGACGTTCTCTCCGGCGCTGGTGGACCTGTTCGTCTTCGTGCTGGACACCTCGGAAGGGGAAAAGATGCCGCGCAAGCGCGGACCCGGCGTGACCGAATCGGACATTCTGGTGATCAACAAGATCGACATTGCCCAGTACGTCCGGACGAACCTGGACGTGATGGAGAGTGACGCTCACCGCGTGCGCGACGGCAAGCCGGTGATCCTGACGAACTCGCTGGAGGGAGTTGGGGTGCGTGAACTGTTCGACGAGATCATCCGTCAGTGGGATGCCCAGCAGGAGGAACTGGCCGGATGACCTCGTTTTACGGGGGTTACCGGCTTCAGCCTGACCACTTTGAGGTCCCGACCCTGCCGCGGGAAATGACCGATTTCATGCAGAGTGGAATGGGTCTGCCCGTGGGCAGTCCGGGCAAAGTGGGGGTCCTTGAGCTCGACTTCGCCCAGCGGGGGGAGCAGGGGCGCACCGAACTGGTTCACCACTACCAAAAGGCGCCGCTGAAGATCGTTCGCCCCCACTACTACGACCCGGCCCAACCGGGGATGCCCTACCTCTACACGGTCGACATGGGCGGCGGGGTGGTGCAGGGTGACCGGCTTCGCACCGACCTGAACTTTGGCCCCGGCACCCGGGCTCACGTGACCAGCCAGTCGCACACCAAGGTGTACGAGATGGACAACAACTACGCCACGGCCCAGGTGAACCTGACGGTCGGGGAGGGCGCCTACGTTGAGTACGTGCCCGACCCAATCATCCTGTTCAAGGGGTCCCGCTACTATCAGCGCGTTCGCGCCGAAGTGGACCCCAGCGCCACCCTGGTGATGGACGAGACCATCTACGCCGGCCGGATCTCCCGCGGGGAACTGCACGACTACGACGTGTACGCCTCCGACCTGGAGCTGTCCGCCCCCGGACCCACCCTGTTTGCCTGCGATCGGGCTCGGCTGGTTCCCAGCGTCCGCCCGGTCGACGGTCTGGGCGTGTTCGGGGGGCGAGCGGTCGTCCACACGATGTACGTGGTCACCCCCCAGGTGAAAGCCACCGAGTTGGCCGACCTGCTGCACGAGTCGGCCACCTGGGTGGTCAACTATTACGAAGACGAGAGCTGCCAGTTCGCGGCCAGCACCCTGCCCGGGGTCAACCCCACCGGCAGCGCCGGCGCCTGGCTGCGCCTGGTCACAAATGACACGGTGGTGTCGCTGGCGGCAGCGCGAGTCCTGCTGGAGGAAGTCCACCAGCTGCTGCTGGGAACCGAGCTGCCCCCCGCCCAAAAGTAAAGCGGCCGAGAGCCCGGGTGGGCCCGGCCCCGTCCCAACTGAGAGGGACCAAGATGACGACAACGACAACTTCGGCGGCCCCGAGCCCCGCCCAGCAGTGGAGTGAGGGGTGGGCTCGCGGGTTTTCCCAGATCTTCTTTCAGACCAACACCTTCAGCGCCCTAATTATCCTGGCAGCCTTTGCGGTGGCTGATTGGCGGATGGCTCTTCTCGCCCTGGTCGGGGCCCTGTTCGGTGCGGTCGGAGGCTTCCTCTGCCGCTTTCCGCTGTCTAGTGTGCACCTGGGGATGCAGTCGTTTTGTGGGGCGCTGGTGGGAGCCGCCGTCTTCACCGCCCTTGGGGCCGGCACCTGGCAGCCCTGGGCGCTGACCGCCGTGGGCGGCCTCGCCACCGGGCCGGTCACCTGGGTGATCAACTGGCTGTTCACCCGAACCGGCCTCTCTCGCTTTGAACTGCCCTACACCACTGCGCCATTTTGCCTGGTGGCGACAGTGGCGGTGGTTTCGACCAGGTCCCTGGACCTGCCCGCGGCCGCCTCGCCCAAGTTCGACCAGGTGTGGCTCTCCTTCGGCTCCTCCATTTTGACCAACGTCTCCCAGGTGGTGCTGATCGACAACCTCTGGTCGGGCGCGCTGATCTTGGTTGCCCTGTTCGTGGCGGGGTGGCGCGTGGGGGCGGCGGCCGTCCTTGGATCGGTGCTCGGCACCTTGGTGAACCTGGGGATGGGGGAAGATATTTCCCGGGTTGGCAACGGGCTGATCGGCTATTCCGGCGTCCTGACCGCCATCGCCTTGACCAGCGTGTTCCTGAAGTCTTCCCGCGCCTCGTGGCTCTACGCTTTGCCGTGGATTGTGGTGACGGCGGTGGTGACGGTCATGATGGAGCGGGCCGGGCTGATGACCTACACCTGGCCCTACATTCTGACGACCTGGGTGGCGCTGATCGTGGCCCACTTCCTGGGGGGCCTCAAACGCACCTAGCTGGTGGCCGCGGGCTTTCGCGCCAAGATCAGCTGCTGCATCTGCGGGAAATGGCCGGGAGCCACCCCGTGGCGCTGTTCAAGTTCAAGTAGCTCGGGCAGGTCGGTCAGCGACACGTCGACGAAGCCGGCCGCCGCGAGCAGGTCCAGCAGGTCCCGGTGGGACTGAACCTGGGCGAGGGGAAGCTCGGCCAGTACCTCCGGGGTGTAGGAGCTGCGGAACCCCTCCGTTTGGGGGCCCGAGTCGACCCCGTTTGGGTACCAGAGCGAGTCGACGATCAGCAGGCGCCCGCCCGTGCGCAGGAGCTGGAACCAGTTGGCCAGTGCGGTGGCCGGCTCGCGCAAAGTCCAGAGGAAATAGCGGGCGGTAATTGCGTCAAAACTGGTCGGGGGGAAGGGCGGATTGACCGCGTCAGCCCGGTGGAACTTCGGCGGGTTCGAGGTGGAGTCGGCCTTGGCCCGGGCCTCAGCCAGCATCCCGTCAGCCAGGTCGATCCCGGTCACCCGGTGCCCCAAGCTGGCGGCCAGATAGGCGAAGTTGCCCGGCCCGGTGCCAACGTCGAGCACGTCGAGCACGTCCAGCCCGCCGGGTTCGCCGGGGGCCGCCTCGCCCAAATTTTGGCGCAGAATCTGGTGCCAAGCTTCCGCCACCTCGTCCACCTGCATTCGCTCAAGCTGGGAAGAGTCGTACGCCTGGGCGCGGGCGGACCAGTACTGGTTGAGGGCCGGCTGAATCTGATCCACGGGTTAGTCCTCCTGCGGCTGGGCCGAGTCGCGGTGGGTGAAGAGGAGCTGCAAGTCCTCGTTCCGATTGGTCACCATCTCCATCTTGACCAGGTAGATCAGCTCCAGCAACTCGGGGCGCAGCACCTCGGAGGGGGTCCCGTAGGCCACCATTTCCCCCCGGTCGAGCAGCACCAGCCGGTCGCAATACTGGGCCGCCAAGTTCAGATCGTGCAGCACCACCACCGAGGTGGGGGCCAGCTGCTGGACCAGGCGGAGCACCTCGTGCTGGTAGTGGATGTCGAGGTGGTTGGTCGGCTCGTCCAGCAGCAGGTAAGGGCACTGCTGCGTCAGGCCGCGGGCGATCAGCACCCGCTGTTTCTCACCGCCGGAAAGCGAAGAGAACTGGCGCTGAGCCAGGTCGAGCGCGCCCACCTGCACCAGGGCGTCGGTGGCGATTTCCCAGTCGGTCTCAGTTTGCCGCTGGAACGGCCGGTGGTGGGGGGTACGGCCCATCAGAACCACGTCTGCCACTGTCAACGGTAGGTCGCGACTCACCTCCTGCACCACGACCGCGATCCGCTGGGCGATCTGCATCTGCCTCAGCGAACTGAGCCGCTGCCCGTCAACCTCCACCTGGCCGGTGTCGGGACGCAGGGCGCCGTACAGGCAGCGCAGCAGGGTGGTTTTCCCGCTGCCGTTCGGGCCGATCAGCCCGACGATCTCTCCGTCGTTGACGGTCAGCGAGACCTCGTTGAGGACCCGCTTTTGACCGTAGCTGAACGAGAGATTAGTTGCTTTGAGCACCGGGGATTCCCGTTCCGAAGCGCTCCACGATCTGCTCCAGCCCGTCCACGGTCAGCGGCGTGGCCGGCTCGGTGAAGTTGAACAGGAGCGGCAAGATGGCGTCGTTCTTGACCGCGTTGACCGCGCTGATGCCGGGCAGGTTCACCACTTCTTCTTTGATCCCGGCCAGGTCACCCTGGTAGAGCAGGATCAGCACGTCGGGGTTGCGCTCAATCAGTTCCTCCGCTGAGACTTCGAAAACCCGCTCGTTCACGTCGTCAAATACGTTTTTGAATCCCGCAGCTTCCAGTTGGGGCTCGGCCATCGAGAGGGTGCCGTAGGTGTAGACGGGCCCGCCCCCAATCGACGGGTACAGGACCGCAGCCGTGCGCGGCGGAGCATCTTTGGTCTTGGCTTCCATCTGGGCGACCCGATCCTTGAGTGAGGCAATCAGCTCGTCCGCCTCGGCGTTGCGGTCAAACACCTGACCGTATTCCTTCAGCTGGTCGTAAAGGGTGTCCCAGGTGGCGGGTTGCTGGTTGCCCTCGCAGAACACGTTCTGCACCAGCACGTTTGCGCCCGCATCCTTCATCCCGGCCCGGGTGATGCCGTCGGGCATACCCATCACCAGATCCGGTTCCTGGGCGATAACCACTTCCTGGGAGATCTGGAGGTGACCGGAGGCGTTCAGATCGTCAGACAGCAGGGGAATCTGGGCCAACTGGTCCTGAATCTCCTTCGAGTAGTACTCCGGTGGGAAGTTCCCTGCCAGCGAGATCACCCGGTCCAGGACGCCGATGCCATCCAGGCCGGTGACCGGAGCGCTTTCCAGCAGTACCACCCGGCTGGGAGCCTGATCGAAGGTGACGTCTTCCCCGCAGTTCTGCAGGGTCAGCGGGTACTTGGTGTGTTCGGCTCCGTCGGTGGCGGAAGTGTCGGAGTTGGCCTCCGGGGCTGACTGGGTGCCCGACTGGGCAGGGTTGGCGGTGGCGCAGGAGGCCAGGGTGAGGGCCGCGAGGGCGGCCACCGCGGGAACAGCCAGATATGAGAGTTTTTTCGTCATGATTACACTTCCTGTGGGTACATTCGCTTGACCAAGATAAGCAGGAATGGAGCTCCGATCAGCGAGGTGATGATGCCGATCGGGAGTTCCCGGGGTTGCAGCAGGGTTCGGGCGGCGACATCGGCCCAGACCAGCAGCAGAGCCCCCAAGATGGCGGCCACCGGCAGCAGCCGCCGGTGCGTGGCCCCCACCAGGCGGCGGGCAAAGTGGGGGACCACCAGGCCCACGAAGCCGATGGCTCCGGAGGCGGCCACCACCGCGCCGGTGCAGAGGGAGACGACCACGAGCATTTCGATTCGGGTGCGGTTCGGGGAGATCCCCAGGGTAAGGGCGGTGGTGTCGCCGGCTGCCAGCGCGTCCAGGCGCCGGCTCCAAGTCAGAAGGAAGACCACGGTGAGGGCCACGACCACGATCACAATCGCCAGCACCAGATCCCAGCGGGCCAACGCCAGGGAACCGAGCAGCCAGAACATGACCGAGCGGGAGCCTTCGGCCGAGTCGGACATAAAGATAAGGAACGAGGTGGTGGCGGAGAGGGCGTACCCGACCGCCACCCCGGCCAGGAGCAGACGCAGGGAGGTGACAGCCCCACCCGACTTGGCGATGAAGAACACCAGCAGCGAGGCGGCCATCGCCCCGATGAAAGCGGAGGCGGGGAGGGCCTGTTGCCCAAAGAAGGACCCGACCCCGAACAGAATTGCGGCCGCCGCGCCGGTGGAGGCCCCGCCGGAGATCCCCAGGATGTAGGGGTCGGCCAGCATGTTTCGAACGATCGCCTGCAGTGCGGTGCCAACTAGTGATAATCCCGCCCCCACCGCGCAGCCCAGCAGGACCCGGGGTACCCGGACCGACCAGATGATGGCCTCGTTCGCCTCGCTCCACTGGGCGTCCAGGAACGGGACCGGGGAATGGAATAAGTTCTGCCAAATAATGGACAGACTTTGCGGAGCAGTGATAAAGACCGGGCCTATTCCAATGGCCAAGACGATAGTTACAAGTAGGGCGCAAAACAGCCCGACAGTCCACCAGATCGCCCGGCGGCGCATCCGTCTTTCGCCTAGTAGGTCAGTGGTTTGGGCGGGTTGCTCGATGGTCATGCTCAGCGTCACCCTGCCCTTTCATTCCTAATTTAAACGTATCAATAGGCCCTTTATTCCATTGAAGCTTCTTCATGTTAGGTCCGGTATTTTCCCCGCGCAACTGGAAGGGGCCAATTTGGCCCGGTTTCCAGAACTTTCCGGGCCCGACGGTGTGGCCTGGACCACTGCACGTCCGTGAGCTTTCTCGCGTTTCGGTGTAAATCTTTGGCGAAAGCTACTAGTCTGGGCGCGAAACGGCAGTGTCACCCGAGGCATTGTCACCAAATGGGGAGTTTCCTTTTGAAGATGAATCGCCGAGCAGTAATCACCACCGCCGCAGCCGCCTCCGTGGGAGTGCTGGCAGTGGCTGGAGTGGGGGTGAGCCAGGCGCACCACACGGTGACCTTGCGAGTTGATGGAGTGGAGAGGATCGTGAGCGGGTTCTACCCGGACGTGTCCTCCGTCCTGACCGCAGCTGAGATTAACCTTGATGAATACGACCAGGTGGAACCGGGACTCCAGTCAAAACTGGATGACGGTGCGACCATCTCGGTCGAGCGGGCCCAACCGTTTACCGTTCGGTCAACTGACGGGACGGACGTGCACTGGGCCGCCGGGGTCTCCCTGGACGACATCTACGACGAACTGAATTCGGACAAACCGGTGGAGGCAATCACCGTGTCCCGCTCGGTCACCCGCACCGCCCTGCCCCTGACGCAGGCCGCTCGCGAGGTGACCGTTCGCGTTAACGGCAAAGAGCAGCAGGTTCCGACCCGAGGCGGAGAGACCGTCGGGCAGATTCTGCAGGCGGCCGGGGTGGACGCCAGCCCGATGGACAGCATTTTTGCGGTCCCGGGTGAGCAGGGCCTCGCGATTGAGGTCACCACCGAGACCAGGAAGATCACCTCGAAGAAGGAAGACATTCCCTTCGAGGTTCAGTACGTTGATGATCCCGAACTGGAACAGGGTGTGGAAGAGGTGACCCAGGTCGGCCAGAACGGTCTGCGCGTCATCCGGACCTACGAGCAGGTGGTGGCCGGTAAGCCCCGCGTTTCGGCCGTCCTATCCAACGTTGTCTCGGTCCAGCCGGTGGCCCAGGTGGTCGCGGTTGGCACCAAGGAACCCGCGCCGACCGTGAGCGCCGCGACCGGCGCCGCCGGCACGGATGTCTCTGGCGTCCAGGTCTCCAACGGCGACGTCTGGGCCGCGCTGGCCCAGTGCGAATCCGGGGGGAACCCGGCGGCCAACACCGGCAACGGCTACTACGGTCTGTACCAGTTCTCGCTGGGGACCTGGCAGTCGGTGGGCGGGGTAGGCCTGCCGTCGGATGCCTCCGCGGCCGAGCAAACCCAGCGGGCACAAATTCTGCAGCAGCGTTCCGGCTGGGGCCAGTGGCCCGCCTGCGCCGCTAGCCTCGGTTTGCTCTAAAGACGGTAACCTGGGGGTTGATGGAAACTGAAGGTAACCTCCCCCCGAAATACGGGCCGCTCCTGGGGCCGGTCGCGATCCGCGAGATCAGCGCCGCCCTGGGCGTGAGCCCCACCAAAAAACTCGGACAAAACTTCCTGCACGACGGCGGGACCGTTCGCCGAATCGTCGCTTCGGCCCAGATCGACCCCGGCGACATTGTGTTGGAGGTCGGTCCCGGCCTGGGATCGTTGACCCTCGGTTTGCTCGGAGCGCAAGCCCGGGTGTGCGCGGTCGAAATTGACCCGACGCTGGCGGAACAACTGCCCAAAACCGTGGCGGAACTCCAGCCGGACCGGGCTGACGACCTGGTGGTCTACCAGGCCGACGCCCTGACCGTGCAGAGTTGGGCCGAATGCGCGCCGGGGTGGGCACCCCCGCGACGCCTGGTCGCCAATTTGCCCTACAACGTGGCGGTGCCGATCCTGCTGCATTTCCTGGCTCTGCTGCCCACCCTCGAATCCTCGCTGGTGATGGTCCAGGCCGAGGTGGCTGACCGGCTGGTGGCGGGCCCCGGCTCGAAAACTTACGGGGTTCCCTCGGTGAAGGTGGCCTGGTACGGGCAGGCCAAACGGGCCGGCTCCGTGGGTCGGACCGTGTTCTGGCCGGCGCCGAACGTGGACTCCGCCCTGGTGGACGTGCAGCTTTTTGCCGAGCCGCGCGGGGACGAATCCCTGCGCCAAGCCACTTTTGCCCTGGTCGACGCGGCCTTTGCCCAGCGGCGGAAAATGCTGCGGGCAGCGCTGCGTTCCTGGGTCGACTCGGCCGAAGAGGTAAACGCGCTGCTTGAGCGGGCTCAGATTGACCCCACCCGGCGCGCTGAGACTTTGAGCATCGATGACTTTGTCCAGTTGGGACGGGCCAGCCTGACCATGTCGGTGAGCGAGGCTCCGCTGTTGGCCGCCGCCCGCGAACGGGGGCGCCAGGATGCGTGAGGCGATTGGCCAAGCCCCGGCGAAAGTGAACCTGGTGCTGAAGGTCGCCCGACCGGGACCCGATCACTACCACCCCCTGCTGACCGTGTTTGAAGCGGTCAACCTGTGGGAGTACGTCCAAGCCAGGACCCAGCGGGCCCCCGGGGTGTCCGTTCGCACCCTGGCCTACCGGCCCAGCGTGGACGGGGTTGGAGCCCCCGCCCTGGACCCCGTCGCCACCGGGGCGCTTGCCCAGCTGCCGCCAGAACAGCACCTGGCCGTGCGGGCAGCCAAGGTCCTCCAGCCGCTGGTGGCGGCCCGCTGGGGGGCTACCGCGGCCGGATTGTCACTCACGGTGCACAAAACGATTCCGGCGGCCGGGGGGATGGCGGGTGGATCGGCGGACGCTGCCGCCACCCTGGTGGCCGTCAACGATCTGTGGGACCTGGGACTGGGCCTGGAACAACTGGAGGCGTTGGGGCGGCGCCTGGGCGCGGACGTGCCCGCCTGCCTACGGGGAAACTGGTCGGTAGGGGACGATCGCGGCGACCGGTTGCTGACCGTGGCGCCGGCCCCAGCCCAGCCCATCCACTGGTGGGCGCTGGCCTTCTTCCGGGTCGGGCTGTCGACCCCGGCCGTGTTCCGACGATTTGACGAGCTGGGGCTGGGTGCCGAAGAGCTGCCCTCCGCCTCGGACTACCTGGACCGGGCTCGGGCCCTGACCGGGCCGGCGGGGGAACTGGGCCCACTGCTGGACAACGAGTTGCAGGCGACCGCGCTCTCGCTTCGTCCCGAGTTGGCCCAGGCCGGGCAGCAGGCGCTTTCACTGGGAGCCACCGCCTGGGTGGTGTCCGGGTCGGGACCGACCGTCGCGGCGCTATGCGCCAGTCACGAGGAGGCGGTCCGGGTGGCCGAGGCGTGGCAGGCAGAGGCCCAATGGGCGACCTCTGATCTGCTGGGTGCAACCGTCGTCGGGGGAGCGGTGGGAGCTGCTCAAACCGCCGCCGAACTGCCAGTTTGGACCGAAACGGCCAGATCAGGCAGTTTGTAGACTCTTCTCACATTTGTGCGACGAGGTTTTCCGGGAAGCGCCCCGGCGCGGCCAGATGTGCGAAAACTCGCGAAATCGTTGCAAAACCGGGGGTTTTGACGGTTCTGAGGCCGGGCGGCCAAGTATGGCACCAACCGCGGGCATCTGTCAACGGCCCGGCGCAGACTTTCTGGCAGTATGACGCAGAATCGGCGCGCCGAAGCTGACAAGTGGCCAACTCTTTCGTAGGGTTTTCCTAGCCACTCAAGTGGTGCTCTATTGCAAGAATGGAAGAGGTCCTTACATGTCCATGAATCGTACTGAGATTGTCGCCGCCATCGCCGACCGCGCGGGCCTGACCAAGACGCAGGCTGACGCTGCTCTGGGCGCCTTCCAGGAGGTGCTGATCGACTCCCTGTCCAAGGGTGAAGCCGTCAAGGTGACCGGCCTGATGTCGGTGGAGCGTGTTGAGCGCGCCGCCCGCACCGGCCGCAACCCCCGCACCGGCGAAGAGATTCAGATCCCGGCAGGCTACGGCGTGAAGCTGACCGCTGGCTCCACCCTGAAGAAGGCCGTCTCTAACAAGTAGTGCTTCGGGGGAGGAACTAGACCCCTTCCCAGACTTGACACGGGGATCATCCATTTGGATGATCCCCGTTTGGTTGCCTGGCTGTTGGGTCGTTTGGGCCGGTGGGTTACCGGTAGCCGACCGGTGGCTGCGACGGCCATCCCACCGGAAAAACGGCCCAACCTGGCCGCTCTGAGACAGCGTAGAATGATCCCGGAAGCTCAATTTTGACCTCAATGAAGGGATCGACTCATGCAGGTTGCAGTTCTTGGCAGTGAAGAAGAGATCGGGGCAGTAGCCGCCCAGCGGGTAGCGCGGGTTTTGCGTCGCAAGCCGAACGCGGTGATTGGATTGGCTACCGGCTCCTCGCCGCTGCCGCTCTACCAGGAACTGATTCGCCTGCAGCAGGCGGGGGAGATCTCCTTCGCCGAAGCCAAGGCCTTCTGCCTGGATGAGTACGTGGGTCTGCCCGCCGATCACCCGGAGGGGTACCGCAACTTCATTGAGCGTGAGTTCACCGGCCAGGTCGACTTTGCCCCCGGAACCGTGCACGCCCCCAACGGGCAGGCAGCCGACTCGGTGGCAGCCGCCAAGGAGTACGACGAGGCGATCAAGGCGGCCGGCGGGGTCGACATCCAGATTTTGGGGATCGGCTCCGACGGGCACATCGGGTTCAACGAGCCGGGTGGCTCGCTGACCTCCCGCACCCACCTCGGGTTCCTGACCGAGCAAACCCGCGTGGACAACTCGCGCTTCTTCGACGGCGATATCAACCAGGTGCCGACCGCCTGCATCACCCAGGGCTTGGGCACCATCATGGACGCGCGCGAGCTGATCATGGTTGTGACCGGGGCCGGCAAGGCCGACGCGGTTCGCGAGCTGGTTGAGGGCCCGGTTTCGGCCCACTGGCCCGCCACCATCATGCAGTTCCACAATGAGGCAATTGTCTTGCTGGATGAGGCGGCCGCCTCTAAGCTCGAAGGTCGTGAACACCTGCAGGCCACCTGGGAGGGTTACCTGCGGACCGAATGGGCCGATCGGTAGGCAATCAAAGGGGAACAGACGATGACTGAGCCGCAGCGCGGGGGAAGCCTCGACGTTCTGGAGCAGACCCAGGTCAAACCGGACCAAGGTTCGGGTAACGGTGACCGCTATGCGCACTATGTGCGTCGGGACCGGGCCAACCGGTCAGCGGTTACGGGCCAAGCGGTGGTGGCTCTGTGCGGAAAAGTCTGGGTTCCCACCCGCGACGCGAAGAACTACCCGGTCTGCCCGCGCTGCAAGCAGCTGCGGGACGAAATGGGCAAACAGGGGCCGTCCTGGCCGTTCAAAGACTAGGGTTAGCCGCTGACAACTGGGGAGTTCACTTGGTGAGCTCCCCAGTTTCGTAGTAGCGGGTGGGAACTGCGGCTTCGCCCTCGGACAGGCGCCAGGCGGCGTAGGGCAGCTCGTTTCGGGCCCGCCGGTGCAGCTCCTGAGCGGCCAAAACCGCTTCGGCCGACCACAGGTCAGAGTTGATCTCCCCGCCCAGCACGAGCGGCTGCTGCAGGGGGCGCATCCCCAGCTCGCGCAACTGCTCCTGGGTCTGAGCCCAGTCCGCGCCCGCCACCAGGACTTCCTCGGAGGCGTAGCCGTCCTCGTCGTAGCGCCGACCCGCGACTTTCCGGCCCGCCACGGTGCTCTTCGATTCCGAGCGCTTGGCGACCCCGATCATCTGCCCGGCTTCGTTCTCCCGGGCCACCAGCTTGTAAACCAGCGCGGCAGTGGGGACGCCCGAGCCGGTCACCAGCTTGGTACCAACGCCGTAAATGTCGACCGGGGCCGCCCCCAGGGCCGCGATCGAATACTCGTCCAGGTCTGAGGTGACCACGATCTTGGTCGAGGTGGCCCCCAGGGAGTCCAACTGCCCGCGGACTTTGAAGGCGTGGGCGACCAGGTCACCGGAATCCAGGCGCACCGACCCCAGCTCACCGCCAGCGGCGCGAGCCGCCGCCACCGCGTTCTCCACGCCCTGGCTGATCGAGTAGGTGTCGACCAGCAGGGTGGTGCCCGTGCCCTGCTGGGCAATCTGGGCGGCAAACGCATCCTCTTCGCGGTCGTACAGCAGGGTGAAGGAGTGGGCGGAGGTTCCCACCGTGGGGATCCCGTACCTGATCCCGGCTTCCAGGTCAGAGGTGGAGATAAACCCACCGATGACGGCAGCCCGGGCCGCCGAGACCGCGGCCCGCTCGTGGGTGCGGCGAGCCCCCATGTCGATGCAGGGTCGCCCGTGGGCGGCAATGGTCATCCGGGAAGCGGCCGAAGCCACCGCGCAGTCGTGATTCAGGACGCTGAGCACCAGCGTTTCCAGCAGCGTGCATTCCGAAAACGTGCCTTCCACCGTGAGCAGGGGCGAACCTGGGAAATAGCATTCCCCCTCCGCGTAACCGTAAATGTCACCCTGGAACCGGAAGTCCTGCAAGAAATCCAGCAATAGGGGGGAATAGGTGCCCTGGTCGGCCAGCCACTGAATCTGGTCTTCGCTGAACTCGAATCGTTCCAACGCCTCCAAAATGCGCCCGGTTCCGGCCACCACACCGAATCGGCGAGTGGCGGGGAGCTTCCGCCCAAAGAGCTCAAAAATCGAGCGCCGGTTGGACACCCCGGAATGCAGGGCCGCGTCCACCATGGTGAGCTCGTACTTGTCCGTCAACATCGCTGTGGAAAATGAAGCTGGCATGCGTTAACGGTAGCGCGAAATTGCTCACTAGGGTCGACAGTTTCAGGGGTGAGCAGGCGGTTATGTCGGGTATCACGCTCTATCCAGTTCCGAAAGGTCGATGGGGGCGCTACGGTCAGAACCATGAACAATGCGCCGATTGGGATTTTTGACTCCGGCCTCGGAGGGCTTACCGTCGCGCGCGCTGTCATCGACAATTTGCCCGATGAGGACATCATCTACCTGGGCGACACCGCCCACACCCCCTACGGCCCGCGCCCGATCGCGGAGGTACGAGAGCTGACCATTGCCGGGTTGGACGCGCTGGTGGCGCGCGGGGTCAAAATGCTGGTGGTTGCCTGCAATACCGGGACGGCGGCCGCGCTCAGCGATGCGCACGAGCGCTACTGGATCCGCCAGGGAATCCCGGTGGTGGAGGTCATTTCCCCGGCTGCGGGCGAGGCGGCCACGCAAACCCGGAACGGCAAGGTTGGGGTCATTGGGACCACCGCGACAGTCGAGTCGGGCGCCTACCTGCGCGCACTCCAGGCGGTTCCGGGGCTGGAGGTGTTCCAGCAGGCATGCCCTAGGTTCGTCGAGTTTGTCGAAAACGGGGTTACCACCGGCGACGAGCTGCTGGCCGTGGCCCAACGGTACCTGGATCCTCTGATCGACTACGGGGTGGACACGGTTATCCTGGGATGCACCCACTACCCGTTGCTGACGGGGGCCATCTCCTACGTGCTGGGCCCGCAGGTCAACCTGGTGGCTTCCTCGGAAGCAACGGCAAAGACCGTCTATTCGAAGCTGATGGAACTGAACCTGCTGCACGATCCCAGGCCGGCCGGGCAGGTGGCGGACTACCAGTTCCTGGCCACTGAGGATTCGCCCCGGTTCTCGGCTTTGGCGCGGCGCTTCCTGGGGCCAGAAGTTCAACACATCTCCACGGTGAATACGGTTTGAGGTCACGATGAAACTGACGATCATTGGTTGCTCCGGGTCCATGTCGGGACCTGAGTCCGCCGCGTCCAGCTACCTGGTGCAGGCTGAGGGGCCCGATGACGCCGGTCGAACCCGCACCTGGTCGGTGGTTTTTGACCTGGGGCCGGGGGCCTTTGGGGCCCTGTGGAAGTACCTGAACCCGCAGGACCTGGATGCGGTGGTCTTCACCCACGGCCATTCAGACCACATGGGTGACATCATTTCGCTGTACGTGCACAACCGGTGGAACCCGGCTGGGCAGGCCCCGATCTGCCGGATTTACGGTCCGGACAACATCGCACACCGGATGTGCCAGCTCGATGGGTGGGCCACCCCGGAGGAAATCTCTGAGATCTTCGACGTGGTGACGGTTCAGCCCGAGGTGCCTTTCCAGGTGGGGCCGATGACCATCACCCCGTACCGGGCCCGGCACACGGTGGAAACGTTCGGCTATCGGGTCGAAGCCCCCGGAGCCAAGTCGTTGGCTTTCACCGGGGACACCGACACCTGCGAGTCCATCACCCGGATGGCCCTGGGGGTCGACCTGCTGCTGTCCGAGGCGGCCTTCACCAGCGCGGACACTGTTCGGGGTATTCACCTGGACGGCGAGCGGGCCGGAGAACTGGCGACGGAGGCCGGGGTGGGGCAGCTGGTGCTGACCCACATTCAGCCCTGGACCGATCCCTCCGTGGTGCTGGCGGAAACCGAGCGCACCTGGGCGGGACCGCTGGAGGCGGCCCGACCCGGGCAGGTGTTTGAACTCTAGTCGCCCAGCAGTTCCTGCAGGTGCTCCACCATCAGCCGCACCGCCTGACCCCGGTGGGACAGGGCGTTCTTCTCTGCTGGGCTGAGCTGAGCTGTCGTGACGGAAAAACCGTCCGGAACAAAGATCGGGTCGTAGCCGAACCCACCACTGCCTGAGCTTTGACGGGCCAGGTGTCCTTTGACGCGTCCTTCGGTGGCGAACTCTCGCCCGTCGGGAAGGACCAGGGTCACGCAGGCCACGAACGCGCAGCCGCGGTGCTGATCGGGCACATCCGCCAGCTGGGCGAGGAGCAGTTCCCGGTTCGCCCGGTCATCCCCATGGTGGCCGCACCAGCGAGCGGAAAACACCCCCGGGGCACCCCCGAGCACATCGACGGTAATTCCCGAGTCGTCAGCCAGGGCCGGCAGCCCGGTCAACCGGCAGGCGGCCCGGGCCTTAATCAGGGAGTTGGCCTCGAAAGTGACGCCGTCTTCCACCGGTTCCTCCCGGGTGAACTGGCCGAGCGGAGCAATGTCAGCCAGGATCGCCTCCGAGAAGTACGGCGTGAGGATCGAGCGGATTTCTTCAACTTTGTGCTGATTTCCGGTGGCAACCACCAGGCGCGGAGAGGTGGTCATCGCCTAGTTCCAGTCGCTGGCTAGAGTTTCGCCCAGCGGCAGTTCCAGGGCTGCCAGTTGGAGGGCGCGCAGCTGCTGATTGCCGTGGTGGGCCAGGTCCAGCAGTTCGGTCAGCTCAGAGCGGCTGAACGGGGCTCCCTCAGCCGTGCCCTGGACCTCAACTAGTCCGCCGGTCCCGGTTTCAACAATGTTCATGTCGGTTTCGGCGCGGACGTCCTCTTCGTAGGGCAGATCCAGCATCGGCACGCCGTCGATAATGCCGACGGAGATCGCAGAGATCGAGTCCTTCAGGGCCGGGTGGTTCTTCCGTTCCCGAATCAGCTTCTGCTCACGCCCGAAGTTGATGGCGTCCTGCAGTGCGACCCAAGCCCCGGTAATGGCGGCCGTGCGGGTGCCCCCGTCAGCCTGCAGAACGTCACAGTCCAAGATGATCGTGTTCTCACCGAGGGCCGCGACGTCGACCACCGCCCGGAGGGAGCGGCCAATCAGCCGGGAAATCTCGTGGGTGCGTCCCCCCACTTTTCCCCGGACGGATTCGCGCCCGGAGCGTTGCGAGGTGGCCCGGGGCAGCATGGCATACTCTGCGGTCACCCAGCCTTCCCCGGATCCGGACCGCCAGCGCGGCACGCCTTCGGTCAGGGAGGCCACGCACAGGACCCGCGTCCGGCCGAACTCAATCAGCACGGAGCCTTCCCCGGCTGAGCCCCAGCCGCGGGTGATCTTTACCGGTCGAAGTTGATTGACGGCCCGTCCGTCGGCCCGCGATTTGCTCATCTCATTTGCCATGATTCAACCGTAGTCGCTTCCTCCGACAGGTGGAAATGTCACTCGGGCCCCGGCAGCTAAGCTGGAGGGGTGAGTTTACAGTTGATGCTTGATCGAGGGGCGATCGACTCGATGGGGGAATCGCGGGCGGAGTTTCGGCCCGCGGACCTGACCCCGGGGTCGTGGCGCTCCCTGGTGGTGACCGGGCGGGGCGAGGTGGCCGTGCAGGGGGACCGGCTCTGGACCACGCGGAAACTCGGCTCCGCTGAACCCTATCTGCTGGGCCGCGATCCCAACGGGACAATCTATTTGGCGCAACTGTGGGACGGTGCTGGCCTTCCTGCGGGCGTTCAGTTTCGGCCCCTGATTGAGATGGCTGCCACCCTCGGCGATAACGAGTCTTTCCTAGCCGCCCAGGCGGTGGCCTTGGGCCGGTGGCACGACACGGATCGGTACTGTGTTCGCTGCGGTCACCGGGTCCAATCTGCGGAGGCCGGCTGGGCCAGTCGGTGCCAACACTGCGGTCACGTTGAGTACCCCCGGACCGATCCGGTCGTGATCGTGCGGGTCACCGACGGGCAGGACCGGGTGCTGCTGGCGCACAATGCAGCCTGGGATCGGCCGATGCTTTCGGTTCCGGCCGGTTATATCGAGGCGGGGGAGACCCCGCGACGGGCGATTGAGCGGGAACTGTGGGAAGAGGTGAGCGTACCGGTGCAAAACTTCAGCTACCTGGGGGCCCAGCCCTGGCCCGGGCCGCGCTCACTGATGCTGGCTTTTCACGCCGAGACGATCGGTGACGAGGTGGAACCGGTCCCGGATCGGGTGGAGATTGACTATGCCCGGTTCTTCGCGCGGGACGAGTATGTGGCGGCGTTGCAGACCGGCCAAATCCTGGCGCCCCGGCCCAGTTCCATTGCGGCGGCCATGCTGTCCGACTGGCTGGGGGCACCCCTGCCCTATCCACAGTAGGCCGGGGGAAATGGGTTTTGTCGGAGCGGTGGGGACAATGGGAGTATGTCTGAAATGAAACAACCCGAGGAGTTGCTGGCCGCCCTGGACCCCCAGCAGCAAGAGGTCGCCCTGCAGGTTGGGGGGCCGCTCTGCGTGCGGGCCGGTGCCGGGACCGGGAAAACCCGGGCAATCACCTACCGAATTGCCTACGGGGTGGCTTCGGGGCAGCTCAGCCCCACCTCGATTCTGGCGGTGACGTTCACGGCCCGGGCCGCGGCTGAGATGCGCTCACGGCTGCGAGATCTGGGCGTGCACGGGGTACAGGCCCGTACATTCCACTCGGCGGCTTTGCGCCAACTTTCCTACTTTTGGGAGCGGGCATTTTCCGGATCGGTCCCCCAGGTGGTTGGGCACAAGGCGGCCCTGGTGGCTTCGGCCGCCACCCGGGTGGGGGTGCGGGTGGACAAGACTTCGGTGCGGGACCTGGCCGCTGAGATTGAGTGGGCCAAAGTCTCGATGATCAGCTTGGAGGACTACCCCCAGCAGGCCGCCAAGCTCGGGCGGGCGGCTCCGGCCGACCTGTCGATGGAAGATTTTGCCCGTATTTACGACGCCTATGAGCAGGCGAAGGCTGAACGCCAGGTGATCGACTTCGAAGATGTGCTGACCCTGACCTGCGGGCTGCTGCAAGAACGCGACGACATCCGGCAAAAAGTGCGGGGGCAGTACCGCTCGTTTGTGGTGGACGAGTATCAGGACGTTTCCACCCTGCAGCAGCACCTGTTGAACCTGTGGCGGGGCCCGCGCCGGGACATCTGCGTCGTGGGTGACGTCTCCCAGACCATTTACTCATTTGCCGGGGCCAGCCCCCGCTACCTGATTGATTTTCCGACGCAGTTCCCCGAGGCGAAAGTGGTAGAGCTGAACCGGGACTACCGGTCCACTCCGCAGGTGGTAGCGGTCGCCAACCAGGTGATGGCTCGGGCGCGGGGGATCAACGGGCTCGGCCCCGAGCGGGGATTGGAGGGGGCGGTGCGCCTGGTCTCGCAGCGCGAGGGCGGGCCGGCCGTGTCGTTCCGATCCTTCCCCACCGATGAGGATGAGGCCCGCGGCATTGCCCAGCAGATTCAGGACCTGTCCCAGCAGGGTCGACCGCTGGCACAAATCGCGGTGCTGTACCGGACCAATGCGCAGTCCGAGGCCCTGGAGCAGGCGCTGACCGACCTGGGTCTGGGGGTGCAGGTCCACGGTGGGGCCCGCTTCTTCGAACGAGAGGAAATCCGCCGCGCGCTCGTCCTGCTGCGACAGGGGGCGCGGATGCGCGAACTGGTGGGAGAGGGCGAGGCTGAAGCGGAGCTGTCAACCCAGGTGGAAGACATTTTGCTGGGGGCGGGGTGGACCCCGGAGCCGCCGCAGCGCGAAGGCGCGTCGCGGGAACGGTGGGAAAACTTGGAGGCGCTGGCCGCCCTGGCGCGGTCCAAACCGGAGCTCAGCCTCGGCCAGTTTGTCGAGGATCTGCTTGAACGGGCCCAGGCGCAGGCCGCCCCCCAGGTCAACGGGGTGGTGCTCTCCACCCTGCACGCCGCCAAGGGGTTGGAATGGGACGTGGTCTTCCTGGCCGGGGTGAGTGAGGGGCTGATTCCAATCTCGCTGGCGGAGCTACCCGAAACGGTAGAGGAGGAACGTCGGCTGCTCTACGTCGGGATCACCCGGGCCCGCGACCTGCTGCAGGTGTCCTACGCCCGAAGCCGTAGCGGGGGGCGCAGCCAGAAACGCAAGGTCAGTCGGTTCCTGGCTCCGCTTTGGCCCGAGGAGGCGGCTCCCGCGCGGCGTCGAGCCGAAGGTGATCAGAGCGCCAAGCAAAAGCTCAGCCAGGACAAGGAACGGTTCCTAGCTGAGTCCGACCCGGCCACCCTCGCCCTGTTCGAAGAACTGCGGCGTTGGCGCCTGGGTGTGGCCGGGGAACTGTCCCGCCCCGCCTTCGCCGTGATGAACGACGTCACCCTGCGCGACATTGCCACCGCTAAACCCAAGACCCTGCGTCAGTTGGGGGCGGTGCGCGGGATCGGGCACAACCGCCTGGCCGACTACGGGGCCCAGATTCTGCAGCTCATTCGCCAGCACGGGGCAGAGCAGGTGGAGGATAGCTAGAGGCGGTACATGTGTTGGGCACGACACCCGCAGTCCGGGTGAAAATCCCAGCGGGTCTCCTCCACCCCCGATTCGGTGAGCCGCCAGGCTGTGCCAAGAGCCCAGGTTGGCAGGCCGGCTCCGGCGCGAAGGGCCGGCGTCAGGACCGACTGCACCAGATGCAGGGCCAAGCCGGCCGCCGCCGCGGCCAACGGCAACTCCGGTGGGGACAGGGGGGTTCGTAGCAGCAGCTTGCGAGCTTTCGCCCAGGTTGGCAGGCAATCCCTCCGGTGAAACTCCAGGCACATGTGGCAGGGGGACAAATCGGGGACCAGTAGCGGACCGATCTGAATCGTGCGATCGTCGGCCACAATCGGCAGCTGAATTAGGTCGGCGCGCAGCAGCTGAGCCGCCCGCTGGTCGTCCACCACTCTGCGCTCAGCCGAAACCACCAGATGCGGCCGGGAAGAACGCCCCACCGCCACCCGGCGTGAACTCAACTCCGCCTTGAGGGCCTCGGTTCGCAGGGAGCCGAGGTCGTCCGGTCCAAACAGGAGCTCCACCTCTTCGTCGACCCGGGCCGCGTCGCGCACATCAATAAAAGAGACCCCGCTGGTGGCAGCCAACCGGGTAAACAGGATCGTAGTCCGGGAGAGCCCAACCACCCGCAGATGCAGGTCCCGAACGGTGGCGGAGCGGCGCGTCTCCACCAGGCCGTGGGATCGGAGCAACCCGACCAGGCGCAGCTGATCGGGCGTGAGGGAAGGTAGCGGGGGAATGTCGCGGCGACTCAGGAGCCGGCGAAGCCAGGTGGTGGTGCCCTCATCCAGGCCGGAGAGAACAAAACTGTGTTCCGAGCTGGACCCAACCTGCAACAGGTTGTCGGCCCAGGGCAGCAGGACCACCCCCTCACGGACGCGTTCGACCATCAGCACTCCCTTTCGCAGTTACCTTCCATTCTGGTCCGGCAGGTCTGCGAGCAGGTAGCGGCGAGCGCTCTGTGGATAACTACTTGTCGTCGGTCGGGGGCTCCAACCCGTCCGCCCAACCAAGGGTGCCGTCCAGAAGTTTCTCCAACGCCTCGTCAAACTCGTCGGTGGTGTCGTTGGCCGCCTCGCGGGTGGCCAAGAAAATCTCCGGGTCGGCCAGTTCCTGCGCGGTGGGGATCAGATCCGGGTGGGCCCAGAGGGCATCGCGCCCATCCGGTCCGGAAGCATCCTGAACCAGGCGCCAGAGTTTGGCGGCGTTGCGAGCTTGACGGGGGCGAAGGTGCAGGCCCACCAGCTGGGCCAGAAGCTGCTCTCCGTTGGATCCGCTCACGCGGCGCCGGCGCATGAGTTCCTGCATCTTGTCCAGGTCGGGCAGGTAGTCGCGCCCCGCTTCGGCGGTGACCACCTCGACCCAGCCCTCAATCAGGGCCAGCAGGGTTTCGATCCGGGTCAGGGCTCGCTGCTGCGCCTCGGTCGGCTCCGGGGAGAACACCCCCTCGGACATGGCCCGGTTCAGCGACTCCGGATCCTGGAAATCGAAGGAGCGGGCCGACTCGGCAATGGCTTCGGTGTCGATCCGGATCTCCTGCGAGTACCGGGTGATCGCCTGGAGCAGGTCGGCCTGCAGCCAGGGGACCGAGGCGAACAGTCGCGAATGGGCCGACTCTCGAATGGCGATGTACCAGAGCACTTCGCGCGGGTCGGTGGTCAGCCCCTCGGTGAACTCCATGATGTTGTAGAAGACCAGGGCGGTGGTGCCGGGCCGCGCCAACGGCAGGCCCGAGTCGAACGGGCCGAAACTGTGCTCCGACATGGCCCCGAGCGCCTGGCCGATCTGGGAGCCAAAGGCCAACCCGGACATCCGGGGCAAAGCCGTGCTCAGGGAGCCGGCCAACTGTTGAATCTCCGGGGGCAAACCCCGGTCCTCCGCCTCGCCCATCTCCGACTGCAAGGCTTCGGTGAGGGCCCGCGACGCGTTGGCCGCGACCGGCTCGCAAATCTGCTTCCAGGCGGGCAGCGTCTGCGTCACCCAGTCCACCTTGATCCAGGTCTCAAAATTGGCGTCGCTGACGGTAAAGTCCGTCACCTGGCTCAGCCACAGGTCGGCAATCTGCAGGGCGTCGTTCACCAGGCGTGTCTCGGTGAACCCAATCGGTTCCCGGTCCGCCTGAAAAGCGTGCTGTTTGGCGAGATCTTCGACCATCCGCCAGTTGATTGGGCCGGTGGTGGACTGGAACAGGTACTGGAGTTGACCCAACGGGACCGGGTTTGAGCCCGCCCCAAAAGCGTCGGCCATGGAGCTGAGGTCGAATCCCTGCAGGCTGAACTGCTTGGCGGCCTCAGCCGCGGCTTCGGGCCCCAAGAACGCGGAAAGGATCTCTTCAAGCGGATTACGTTCCGGTTCGTCGGAGTACTCGTCTGGGCGATCGTCGCGCGAATCGTTCATGGAATGAGTCTATCCGCACTGGCTGGTGATGAGCTGAGAAACTTTTGAATTGCCGGTGCGCTCTGGGCGCAATTGGCCGGCCAGAATTGCCGGTGGGGGAGCTGGTGAAAGCGTGTTTGAGGCGACAAAGCTCAGTTGGTCCAGTTGGTGCACAATAGGGGAATGGAAAAGACATCGCAGCCAAACCGGCTCAAGCGTGCGCTTCAGTGGCTAGTTCTCATTGTGGTGGCAGTGGGTTTGGGCCTGGCCGTCTCGCTGACGCCGCTCCCGTTCGTGATCTACTCTCCCGGCCCGACTTTTGACGTCCTGGGGGATCAGGACGGGCAGCCGCTGATTGAGATTCGCGGCTCGGACGAGCCGGCAGAGGGCGAACTGCGAATGGTCACCGTCAGCGAGGAGGGCGGGCCCGGAACCACGGTGACCGCCCCGATGCTGCTGCGGGCTTGGCGCACCCCCGGGTACTCGATTTCGCGCTACTCCGACGTGTATCCCGACGACGTCACCTCCGAGGACATGGAGGCGGTCTCCTCGGCCCAGATGGAGTCCTCCCACTCGACGGCGGCCGTGGCGGCTCTGGAATACCTGGGCTATCGCCTGCCCACCGTCATCACCGTGGTGGGGATCGCCGAAGACTCGGGTGCGGCCGGCAAAATCGAGGTGGGGGAC
Source organism: Scrofimicrobium sp. R131 (assembly GCF_040256745.1). Lineage (GTDB taxonomy): Bacteria > Actinomycetota > Actinomycetes > Actinomycetales > Actinomycetaceae > Scrofimicrobium > Scrofimicrobium appendicitidis. The sequence continues at coordinate 1,726,374 of NZ_CP138335.1, read as the reverse complement.
CAGCTCGTGTCCATCGAGACCCCGGACGGGACCGTCTACCCGATGAAGTCCCCAAGTGCTCCCTTCCGGCTGCTGCGGGACGTGCCGGCCGGCACCGAACTGCAGGTGACAGTCGAGCGCGGTGGGCGCGATCGGACCGAGTCGGTCATCACCACTGAGGATCCGGCAGATCCCGAGCAGGGCTCGAAACTGGGGGTGGTCCTCAGCTTCGACATTGACATGCCGGTGGAAATCAACTTCCACCTGGAAAACGTCGGCGGTCCCTCGGCCGGAATGATGTTTGCTCTGGGCATCATCGACAAGATCAACGGCGGCACGCTGGTGGGCGACAACGTCATCGCCGGAACCGGCGCCATGCACTACGACGGCACGGTGGAACCAATCGGCGGGATCGAACAGAAAATGTACGGCGCCTTCCGGGACGGAGCCGAGTGGTTCCTGGCCCCCACCTCCAACTGCGACGAAGTGCCGGGGAACTACCCGGACGGACTTGAGGTGCGGGCGGTTGGCACCTTGTCCGAAGCCGTCGACGCGGTGCAAAAGATTGCGGCCGGGCGGGGCGACGAAGTCCCCACCTGCGAGTCGGTAGTCGGCTAGTCGGCGGTCGGCTCGGCCTCGACAAAGCCCAGCCGGAGCAGCTCCACCAGGCCGGGGATTAGGTTCTCACCCGAACCCACCTGGTCGTCCGAGTCGAACGGCCGGGTGCGGATGGCGCACCAGGACTCCCCGGAGCGCAGCACCCCCACGGTCAGGCGGACGTCGGTGTGATCGGGGTGCGAGGCGACAAAGTGGGCTGCCTCGTGCGGATCCTCGGGAACCTGGTCCTCGACCTCGGGCGGGATAATGGCCCGTTCGACCGCCACGGCGGCTCCGGCGACCTGGTCCGGCCAGGCCAGCTCGGGCAGGATCTCCTCCAAGTTGTCCTCAGCCAAGGGGTCCTGCAAGATGGCCGACAGGTGTTCCGCCTCTCCGGTCCAACTCTCACGCAGCTGTTCCGCAATGTCCGCAGGAAGGTCGGGAGCAGCCAGCAGTTCTTGGGTTGGCACCAGGGCGTAAATAGCCGGGGGACGATCCCAACCGAGGCGAGCTGCGCCTCGCTCAATCTCGTGGATTACCGTCTTCAAGGCCAGCTGATTTTCACTCATAGATGCATCTTGTCACGGCCCCGGGTACGGCCGCCAGTTGCCGTTATACTTGGACTGATTAGGCAGTCTATGTGGATCGACCGGTCCCGAGAGAGGAAACGGTGACCTCCTTCTTTGCGGGTGGATTCCCACCCAACAACGACCGACCCGCTGGCTCCCAGCGCAACCCGCAGGGTGGGGACGGGGAGGGCGGGGGAATCCCCAAGTCCAACCCCCTGAAGAACCCGCTGGTCATTACCCTGCTGATTCTGGCCCTGATCGGGCTGGTCATTTACGCCATGGCCCACACCTGGACCGAAGTGCTCTGGTTCCAGCAGGTGGGGGCAGACCGGGTCATCTGGACCCGCTGGGTGGCGATTGCGGTAATTGCCCTGGTGTCCTTCCTGGTGCTGTTCGCCTCGGTGGCGCTGACGGTGCAGTGGGCTTATCGCAAGCGCCCGCTGATGGGTGCTCGCTCGACTATGCGCGTCTACCAGCAGGCACTTGAACCGATGCGGAACCTGGTGTTCTGGGGCGTGCCCGCGCTGATCGCGCTGACCATGGCCGGGACGTACGCTTCCAGCTGGCAGCAGATCCTGATGTGGCTGCACCGCCAACCGTTTGGTGAGGTGGACCCCCAGTTCGGCATCGACATTTCCTTCTACGTCTTCACCGTTCCGGTGCTGCAGCTGCTGCTGAGCCTGCTGATGAACGCAGCGGTCCTGTCCCTGGTGGGCGTGCTGATCGTCAACTACGTTTACGGCGGCCTCACGTTCTCTCCAAAGCTGCGCGCCACCCGGCCGGCCCGGAAGCAGATCGGCCTGATTGCCGCGGTCATCTCCCTGCTGTTCGGCCTGCGCTACTGGCTGGGGATCTACTCGATGCTCTACCAGAACGGCGGTCCGAACGCGATCGTCGACGGCGCGCTGTACACCGATATTTCCGCCACCCTGCCGGCCCACCTGATTTTGGCGGTGGTCTCGGTCCTGGTGGCAGTCATGTTCATCGTGGCCGCCTTCCGCGGCACCTGGCGGCTGCCGGTCACCGGCGTGGCCGTCACCATCGTGTCCGCCCTGGTGATCGGGATGGCGTACCCCGCGTTGATCCAGCAGTTCCGGGTGACGCCGAATGCGCGCCAGATGGAGCAGCCCTACATTCAGCGCAACATTGACGCCACCTTGAAGGCCTACGGGTTGGACGAGGTGGAATACCAGACCTATGCGGCAAAAACTGACGCCTCCCCCGGGCAGCTGCGGGAGGACTCAGAGTCCACTTCGCAGATCCGCCTGTTGGATCCGGCCGTGGTTTCCCCCACTTTCCGCCAGTTGCAGCAGTCGCGTCCCTACTACACCTTTGATGAGCAGCTATCGGTCGATCGCTACACCATCGATGGTGAGCGTCGGGACACGGTGATCGCGGTTCGGGATCTGAACCTGAACGGCCTGCAGGAAGAACAGCAAACCTGGGTGAACCTGCATACCGTTTACACCCACGGCTACGGCGTGGCAGCCGCCTACGGCAACGCCGTTCGGCCCGATGGGACGCCGTCCTTCTGGGAACAGTCCATTCCTTCCGTCGGCGAAATTGGCGACTATGAGGAGCGGGTGTACTTCTCGCCGAAGGCCCCGGTCTACTCGATCGTGGGAGCCCCGGAGGGGACCCCGCCCCAGGAACTGGACTACCCGGACGACAACGCTCCCTCGGGTCAGGTGCAGACCACCTTCACCGGTGACGGCGGACCCTCGGTCGGAAACTTCTTCAACAAGCTGCTGTTCGCGGTCAAGTTCGGCTCGACCGACATTTTCTTCTCCTCGCAGACCAACTCAGAGTCTCAGATCCTGTTCGATCGGGATCCGATTCAACGGGTGAAGAAGGTGGCTCCGTTCCTGACGCTGGAGCAGAAAGCCTACCCGGCCGTGGTCGACATGGACGATGATCCTTCCACCACGCAGCGCCTCGTGTGGATCATTGACGGCTACACGACCGCCAACTCGTACCCGTACGCGGAGCACCAGTCGCTGACCGAGGCGACCACCGACTCGCGCACCCTGGCCGGCCCCGCCGCCGCCCAGTTCGAGACGATCAACTACATGCGGAACTCGGTCAAGGCCGTGGTGGATGCCTACGACGGTTCGGTGAAGCTGTTCAGCTGGGATGACCAGGATCCGCTGCTGGGAGCCTGGCAGGGGGTCTACCCGGGTCTGATTCAGGACAAGAGCGAAATCTCCGGGGACCTGATGAGCCACCTGCGCTACCCCGAGGATCTGTTCAAGGTGCAGCGTTCGCTGCTGGCCACGTACCACGTGACCGAGGCGGCCGAGTTCTACACCGGTGGTGACCGCTGGCGCCTGTCGGAGGATCCAACTTCGGCTTCGACCGACGCCGCGGGCCAGACGCAGCAGAAGCTGCAGGCACCCTACTACCTGACCATGCAGATGCCGACTCAGGAGAGTGCAGAGTTCTCCCTCACCTCCGTGTACGTTCCCGCCGGTGGGGGTGAGGCGCGCCGCGCGGCGATGGCCGGCTTCCTGGCGGTGGATTCAGAAACAGGCAACGAACCGGGGAAGGTCAGGGACGGCTACGGCAAACTCAGGTTGATTGCGCTGCCGTCTTCCACCACGGTTCCCGGCCCCGGCCAGGTGCAAAACGCGTTCAACTCCGATCAGACGATTGCGTCCGAGCTGAACCTGCTAAACCAGCAGGGGTCCAAGGTGATCAGCGGGAACCTGCTGACGCTGCCGGTTGGGGGCGGGCTGCTCTACGTCCAGCCGGTCTACGTGCAGTCCACCGGTAGTACCTCCTACCCGGTCCTGCGCTACGTGCTGACGGCGTTCGGCGACCAGATTGGGTTCGCCCGTACCCTGCAGGAGTCCCTGGACCAGACCTTCGGGGGCGACTCCGAGGCGACGGTGGCGGGCTCGGAAGGGGAGCCGGAAGCGCCGGACGAGAGTACGGACCAGACCTTGCAGCAGCAGCTGTCCAAGGCGTTGGCTTCGGCTCGCGACGCGCTGAAGGCCGGCCAGGATGCCATGTCGAACAACGACTGGACGGCCTACGGCAAGGCTCAAAACGACCTGCAGAAGGCGCTGGAAAAGGCCGTGCAGATTCAGAGCCAGCTGGATGCCGAGGCGGCCGCCCTCCTGGGTGAGCCGGCCGACCCCGCTGATGGTGGGGCGCCCCCCGGGGACGTCGGACCGGAAACCGAGCTCGGCTCAGACGCGGAGCAGGGTTAAAAATCACGAGGCGGGCACCTGCGGGTGCCCGCCTCGTGGTTTACCCGGAAGCTCCGGTGGCGTCTGAAACTCCTGTGGCCTCTACCTAAAGTTCGGGCCCCCAAGCGATTACGCCGGGGGCCCGAACTGCTGCTAGTCGGCGAAGTACTTCACCGCGGAGCGGAACATTCCCAGTTCGAACTGGCCGGGAACGTTCCGGTACAGGTGTGGCCCGATCCGCTCAGCGTGACCCATCTTGCCGATCACCCGTCCGTCGGGGCTGGTCAACGCTTCGATGGCCCACATTGATCCGGCCGGGTTGAAGTCCACGTCCATGGTTGGCTGGCCCGCCTGATCCACATACTGAGTGGCAATCTGGCCGAGCTCGCCCAGCCGAGCCAACTCCTCCTCGGATGCCACCAGGCGACCCTCCCCGTGGGAAATGGCAACCGAAACCACGTCGCCGACGGCCACCTCGGACAGCCAGGGGCTGAGCGTGGAAGCGATCCGAGTGCGAACCAGTCGGGACTGGTGGCGCCCAATCAGGTTGTGGGTCAGGGTGGGGGAGTCCGCGGTCGGTTCGACAATCTTCCCGTAGGGGACCAAGCCCAGTTTGATCAGGGCTTGGAACCCGTTGCAGATGCCGCCCACCAGCCCCTCACGCCGGTCCAGCAGTGCGGTCAACTCGGCGGAAATCTCCGGGTTACGCAGGAACGACGTGATGAACTTGGCGGAGCCATCCGGCTCGTCGCCCCCGGAGAATCCACCCGGGATCAGCAGCACCTGGGAGGTGGACAGGCTCCGGGCAAACTCGCTGGAAGATCGGGCGATGTCCGCGGCTGTCAGGTTCTGGACCACGAACAGTTCGGCCTCGCCGCCGGCTTCTTCCACAGCCCGTGCGGTGTCATATTCGGAGTTCGTGCCCGGAAAAACCGGGATCAGGAACTTCGGCTTCGCCGTCCTGTTGCTGGCGGGTTTGGTCGTGGGCGTCGAAGAGGTCACAACCGGGCAGGGCTGGTCGGTGGCGACCGGAGCCGAGATTGGGAACACCTCCGCCAACGTCTCCGTCCAGGCCGCCTCCAGCTCGGCCAGGTCGTACCGGGTGGACCCCTTGTGCAGCAGGTAGTCCGAGGTGGTCTGGCCCAGCACCTGGGCCCCCGCCAACTCGGCTCCCGGGGCCAGCTCCAGCACCAGCGCGCCGTAGCGGTAGGAAAACACCGGGGCGTCCGCCTCGAGCGTGACGCCGATCCGGTTGCCGACCGCCATCTTCAGCAGGCCCTCAGCGACGCCGCCCTGACCCGGAGTCCAGGCGGACAGGACCTGACCGGACCGGATGGCCGTCAGAGCCTGATCCCAGATTTGGCGCAGCGAGTCGGCCTGGGGCAGCCCATCGGGACCCAATTCCGGGCTCAGCAGGACCACGGTCGAGCCGGCCTGCTTGAACTCGGGCGAGATCAGCTCCGCGGCTTCAGCCACGGTGACCGCGAACGAGACAAGGGTGGGGGGCACGTCCAGGTTCTCAAAGGTGCCGCTCATGGAGTCCTTCCCACCCACGGCCGCCACCCCGAGCTCAACCTGGGCGCGCAGGGCCCCGAGCAGGGCGGACACCGGAAGACCCCAGCGGGCTGGGACGTCAAAGAGGCGGGGGAAGTACTCCTGGAAAGTCAGGTAGGCCTGCTCCAGCCCGGCTCCCGTTGCCACCAGTTTGGCCAGGGACTCCACCACGGCCAGGTAGGCGCCCGCGTAGGGGTCGGCAGCCAGAATGGCCGGGTTGAAGCCGAACGACATCACCGAGGCGGTGGTGGTGCGAGTTGGGAGCAGGGCGGCCATCGCCTGGGTGGGGGTGAGCTGGCGCCGACCCCCCAGGGGCATCAGCACGCTGGCGGCCCCAACGGTGGCGTCAAACCGTTCCACCAGGCCCCGTTGGGAGGCGATGTTCAGGTCGCGAGCCAGCTCATCCCAGTTCGAGAACGGGAACTGGTAGGCGTCCGGCGCGGTCACGGTGGCATCCGCTTCCTTCGGGGCGCCGTTGGTGTCGAGGAAGGCCCGGGACAAGTTGATGATTTCCTGTCCGCGGTGCACCATCACCAGGCGCGGCTCCTCGGTCACCTCGGCCACGACGGTGGCCTCCAGGTTTTCCCCGGCCGCCAGGGCCAGGAACCGGTCGACGTCCGCGGGCGCCAGGACGACGGCCATCCGCTCTTGCGATTCGGAGATCGCCAGTTCGGTGCCGGTCAGTCCCTGGTATTTCACCGGGACTCGATCCAGGTCGATTCGGAGGCCGGGGGCCAGTTCGCCAATGGCGACCGAGACGCCGCCGGCGCCAAAGTCGTTGCACCGTTTGATCAGGCGGGTGGCCGCCGGGTCGCGGAAGAGTCGCTGAATTTTCCGCTCTTCCGGGGCGTTGCCCTTTTGGACTTCCGCGCCGGACTCGGTGATGGACTCGGTGGTGTGGGTTTTGGAGGAGCCGGTGGCCCCGCCGCAGCCGTCCCGCCCGGTTTTGCCGCCCAGCAGCACGACCAGGTCGCCGGGGGCGGGTCGCTCGCGAACCACGTTCGCTGCCGGAGCTGCCCCCACTACCGCGCCCACCTCCATCCGTTTGGCGACGTAACCGGGGTGGTACACCTCGGTCACCTGGCCGGTGGCCAACCCAATCTGGTTGCCGTATGAGGAGTAGCCGTCGGCCGCCTCGTTCACAATTTGGCGCTGGGGCAACTTGCCGGGCAGAGTCTGGTCGAGGGGGAGGCGCGGGTCGCCGGCCCCGGTCACCCGCATCGCCTGGTAGACGAAGGCGCGCCCGGAAAGCGGGTCGCGAATGGCGCCGCCAATGCAGGTGGCCGCACCGCCGAAGGGCTCAATCTCGGTGGGGTGGTTGTGGGTCTCGTTTTTAAACAGGAGCAGCCACGGTTCTTCATGGCCGTCAACGTTGGCGGTGACCCGCACGGTGCAGGCGTTGATTTCCTCGGACTCGTCAAGGTTTACGGGCTTGAGGTACCGAGCGGCAATCGTGCCGAGGTCCATCAGGGTAATTGGCTTGGTTCGACCCAGTTCTGCGCGCAGGCGCTGGTATTCGGCGAAGGTCTCCTGGGCGCGGGGATCCTCGAACTGCAACTCGGTCAGCTCGGTGAGGAAGGTGGTGTGGCGGCAGTGATCCGACCAGTAGGTGTCGATCACCCGGAGCTCGGCCAGGGTGGGGGCGCGCCCTTCGGACTCGAAGTAGGAGCGGGTCAGCTCCAGGTCGTCAAGGTCCATCGCCAACCCGAGGTCAGCGTGGAGCTGGGCCAGGTTGTCCAGCGGGACTTCCGGGGTCGGGTTCGGATTCGGGGCCTCCTGGGTGAAGCTGGGAGGAAGGGTCGGGTCGATTTCCTGGGAGTCGACCGGGTTGATCAGGTAGTCCTTCAGCCGGGTCAGCTCCGCCGGGCTCAGCTGCCCGGTCAGCAGGTAGATCTGGGCGCTGTGAACCCGGGGCCGTTCACCCTGGTTCTGCAGTTGCAGGCAGCTTTCGGCCGAGTCGGCCCGCTGGTCAAACTGGCCGGGCAGGAACTGAACGCCGAAGGCGAAGTCGGCCGCGGGCAGTTCGGTCAGGACCCGGTCCACCGGCGGCTCGGAAAACACCGTGGTGACGGCGGTGGCAAACTCTGCCTCTGAGAGCCCCTGCACGTCGTAGCGCTGCAGCAGCCGAACCTCGGTCAGCCCCTCAATGCCGAGGAGCGTCTTCGCGTCACGCAGGACCCGCGCGGCTTCGGACGCAAACGGCGCTCGTTTTTCCACATAGAGGCGAGAAATCACGGGTGATCGACCTTCCTGAGTGCGGCGGCGCCAATGTCCCGGCGGAACTGGGCGCCTTCAAATGAGATGTGATCGAGCGCTTGGTAGGCGCGCTCCACTGCCTGGGGGAGGGTGTCCGCGGTGGCGGTGACTGCCAGGACGCGCCCGCCACTGGTGACCAGCTGCCCCTCATCCAACTTGGTGCCGGCGTGGTACACGTGGGTGTAGCCGTCCTCCACCGAGTCGATCGTGATCGGGCGTCCCACCTGGGCCTGGCCCGGGTAGCCCTCGCTGGCCAGCACCACACAGCAGCTGGCCTGGTCGGCAAAGTCGACCTCCACCTCGTCCAGCCGCTGATCGTGGACCGCCTGCATGATTGTCAGCAGGTCGGAGCGGAGCAGCGGCAGGATAGCCTGCGTCTCCGGGTCACCGAACCGGCAGTTGTACTCGATCACTTTCGGGCCGTCCGGGGTCAGCATCAGGCCGAAGTAGAGGCACCCGCGGAACGGGTTTCCCTCGGCAGACAGGGCCGCCACCGTCGGCTGGAAGATGTGCTCGGCGCAGTACTGGGCCACTTCCGAGGTGTAGAAAGGATTCGGCGCGATTACGCCCATTCCTCCGGTGTTCGGCCCCCGGTCACCGTCAAAGATCCGCTTGTGGTCCATCGACGCAACCATGGGTTTGACCGTGTGCCCGTCGGTGAAGGCCAGTACCGTCACTTCGGGTCCGGTGAGGAACTCTTCGATCACTACCTGGCGGCCAGAGTCGCCAAAGGCTTCGCCCGAGAGCATCGAGTGCACGGCCTCCCGAGCCTGTGATTCCGACTCGGCAATGATGACGCCCTTGCCCAGAGCCAGGCCGTCCGCCTTGACCACAATTGGGTAGGTGACGTCAGCCAGGTAGGAAAATGCCGCGTCCTGGTCGGTGAAAACCTGGTACGCGGCGGTGGGGATGTGGTGTCGTCGCATCAGCTCTTTGGCGAAGGTCTTCGAGCCTTCGATCTGGGCGGCGGCGGCGGTGGGGCCAAACGAGGGGATCCCGGCTGCTTCCAGCAGGTCCACCGCGCCCAACACCAGGGGGTCGTCAGGCGCCACCACGGCGAAGTCAATTTGGTGAGAGGTGGCAAAATCGACAATTGCCGGCAGATCCGTGGCGCCGATGGGCACGCATTCGGCCAGGGAAGCGATCCCCCCGTTGCCGGGCAAAGCGTAGATCTTGGTTACTTTCGGACTGTTTTTGAGGGCGCGGACCAGGGCGTGTTCGCGCCCGCCTCCGCCAACTACCATGACATCCATTAGGACTCACATTCGCGAATTACCAGGTCCCTGTCAGGATACCTGGCGAGGATGACAAGTCGGGTCCCCGTCTCGCCTGCGAGAAGGGTTGACACTATGACTAAGCACACCGCCACCTCGGTTGCCGACGAGATGGGCCGCTGACTATAGTAGGTAAAGCCGACGCGGGGTGGAGCAGTTCGGTAGCTCGCCGGGCTCATAACCCGGAGGTCGTAGGTTCAAATCCTGCCCCCGCTACGAAAGAGGCCCTCTGGCTTGCAGCAATGCAAACCCAGAGGGCCTCAGTGTTTTTGTTCGCGGGTGTCCCGGTATTTGGGGCGGTCTCGACCGACGCCGGCGGGCACGGGTCTCGGTGTCCCCCAACTTCCGCTGACACTTGGGTCGACGGTTACGTCGGAGGTTGGCAAACGTGGGGATACCGGCATGGATGTGTGTTTTTACTCGGGCGTGTTGGTCATGGGTTGTTTAGTGGTCGTCCGGCCCAGCCTTTTCTGGTGTAGAGGCCTTCTTCGCTGCTGAGGCCGGTGTCGTGTTGCTTGGGTCCTAGGCGTGTGGTCGTGCGGGGTTTTTTGGGGATGAGCCTTCGGGTGGGTTCACCGGCAGCATGCCAGGCTTTCAAGATTTGCTTGGGGGTGTCAGGGTTGTGGGTGTAGGAATGCAGGACCCGTTCGATCCCGCAGGTCAGGTGGTCTTCAGATAAGCCTGGGTGGTGTTTGATGACCCTCTTGACTTGGTGGTTCACGGATTCCACAGGGTTCGTCGTGCGTTCTAGTGCCTGTTTGGCGGTGGTGAGGTAGGCGAAGAGATCGCCAGCCTTGTAAAGGCGGTTGAGTCGATGGTAGACGCGGCGGTCTCGCTCGTGGGTGTACCACCAGCCCGTGGGTTTCTTGCCCCGGGATGCAGCCTCTAAAGGGTTGTCACGCGCGTAGGTGCGTTCTTTCAAATATGCGGAGTATTCGGTGTGGAAGGCAGCAAGAAGAGTAGCCCACTTGGCTGCCTCGGTCTTGCTGGTGACCTTCAGGAGGGCTCTGGATAAGCCAAGGAGGGCCTTACCTGCCATGGTCTTCGGATTCTGGGTCAGGTCGCGGGTGTTGTTGCGGTGTACGTGCAACAAGCACCGTTGAACGGTGGTTTCTGGCCAGTGTTCCTTGATGGCTTTCAATGCTCCTCCTGCCCCGTCAGTAGTCACGGCCAGTGGAGGGGGGATGCGGGCCAGGAGCTTGCCGTAGGCCGCGCTGTTCTCGCTGTGGCACCACTGCCACGCAACTACGAGCCCGGTGTTGCTGCGAGCGACTAGGAGGCACCAGCCGTAGGCCAGGTAGGTCCCATCAATGAAGACCTGCTCGTGAACCTCACCCGTGAGGGGCGGGGCAGGGATAGGTATCCTCCAGCACCAGGCGATGTTTTTCCTGAATGATCGGCCTGTCTGAGTGCCATCGATACTGGATTGCGTGTCATGACCTGTCACCCAAGAAATGAACTGTGTGAACTGGGATAGTTCTATCTGGTCACGGCGCGTCTTAGTGGTACTAGCTCCCAACGAGGAGCAACGCCAGCGTTGCCTACCAGCACTGGTAGTGCCGTTACGAACCAGGCCAGGCCAACCACAGACCTGGCACTTCTTTGTTGATGCTGGTCTTCCCATGTTTCCAGGCCATCAACCCCGGACCCAACACACAAATCAGCGATGTCAAGGACCAGCCCGACATTATGCTCCCAGACCATAAAAACCAAGACTTTCCCGCACCAAGACAACGGAAAATCCAAGATAAAAACACACTTCTATGCCGGACTCCCCAAACGTGTGCAAACGCTGGCAAACCTAGGGCTGTGGCGACCGTGGGGGGCCTTTTCGCCAACGTTTGCCACTACTTCGGGATGTTTGCCATGTCCCTAGGCTGGCAAACGTGTGCAAACGCTGGCAAAACCCGTGCCCACCGGGCCGAAACAGCCCACGCCACCTACTTTTGCCAGCACTTAGACATGTTTGCCACGGTTTTTCACCGCACGCACACCTCGCAGACCCCCCGGCCACCTGGCCGCCCGCCCATCTGGCCACCCGACCACCCCGCCCCGGCGACCCGGCCCCGGCTCGCCTACCAGCCGCGGTCGGCCAGACGGTGTGGGGCCGGCAGGTCGGCAACGTTGATGCCGACCATGGCCTCACCCAACCCGCGCGAGACCTCGGCGATCTTGGCTGGCTGGTCGTAAGCCTGCACGGCCTCGACGATGGCCCGCGCCCGCCGCTGCGGGTTGCCGGACTTGAAGATCCCCGAGCCGACAAAGACGCCGTCAGCCCCCAACTGCATCATCATGGCGGCATCGGCCGGAGTTGCCACCCCGCCGGCGACAAACAGGGGAACCGGGAGCTTGCCGGTGCGGGCCACCTGGGCCACCAGCTCGAACGGAGCCTGGAGCTCCTTCGCGGCGACGTACAGTTCCGACTCGGGCAGCCCGGTGATTTCCCCGATTTGGCCCAAAATGGTGCGCAGGTGCTTGGTCGCTTCGGACACGTCGCCCGTTCCCGCTTCTCCCTTGGAGCGGATCATGGACGCGCCCTCTTGGATTCTCCGCAGGGCTTCCCCCAGGTTGGTGGCACCGCACACGAACGGCACCTTGAACTGGTGCTTGTCGATGTGGTGGACGTAGTCGGCGGGTGAGAGCACCTCGGACTCGTCCACGTAGTCCACCCCCAGTGATTCCAGGACCTGCGCCTCGACGAAGTGACCGATGCGGGCCTTGGCCATCACGGGAACCGAGACCGCCTGAATGATCCCGTCGATCAGGTCGGGATCGCTCATTCTGGCCACCCCGCCCTCCGCGCGGATGTCAGCGGGGACCCGTTCTAACGCCATCACGGCGCCCGCGCCCGCGTCGGCGGCAATTCGGGCCTGCTCCGGGGTGACAACGTCCATGATCACGGTTCCGCGCAGTTGGTTGGTAATTTCTGTTTTGCTCATTGTGGCTCCTTTCACCGACCTCCATCCTGGCCAAGACACTGGACCATCACAAGAGCCACTTTGATCAATTATCACTGGACCAGTTTGCTAGGGTGTGGTCATGCTTCCTCTGGTATTGGATCGCGAGAGCCCGGTCCCGCTCTCGGCTCAGATTTCTGCGGGGATCCGCCAACTGGTGGCCGCCGGAGGCCTGCACGCCGGACAGGCCGTGCCCTCCACTCGGGAGCTGGCCACCTCGCTGGGCGTGTCCCGTGGGACCGTGGTGGCCGCCTACGACCAGCTGGTGGCCGAGAGTTATTTGGAGGCGCGCCCGGGCAGCAAGACCAGGGTTTGTCACGAGGTGGAGCGAACCCCGCGCCCGAGGGCTCAGTCTGACCGCGGCTCGGTGGGAGCGGCGCCGCCGGTCCCCAATTTGGCCGGAGAGTCACCGGCTGGGAGCGAGCGGCTTGAGGATTCGACTTGGCGAGAGGCTTGGCGCACTGCCGCTCGCGACAGCGGGGAGCCGGTCGACCCCCAGGGCTTGCTCTCAACCCGCCGCGCCATCGCTGAGCACCTGCGTCTCCTGCGAGCCCTGGCCGTCGATCCGGACGACATCTTCCTGACCGGTGGTGCCCGGGAAGGGTTGCTGCTGACTCTGCTCACGTTGCGCCAGTCGGGCCAGGCGCTGGCGGTGCAGTCGCCCGGATATCCCGGCCTGCGCGGCGTTGCTGGGCGGTCGGGAATGGCGACGGTAGAGGTCGCTTCGGATGAAGCCGGGATCCTGCCGGCTGAGATTCCCGCGGCGGCCGGGGCGGTGCTGGTGACCCCCAACCACCTGTATCCCCTGGGCTCTGCCATGCCGGCCCCGCGTCGCCTCGAACTGTTGGCCCGGGTGCGAGAGCTGGGCGCCTGGCTGATTGAGGACGACTTCGATTCCGAATACCGCCACCTGGGTCCGGTGCTGCCGACCCTGTGGGAGCAGGCCCCCGGCCAGGTCCTGCACCTGGGCACCTTCAACCGGGTGCTGACCGCGGATGCTCACCTCGGCTACCTGATTGCCCCCGGTCCGCTGCGAGAGGAACTGCGAGCGGCGCGCCAGGATTTGGGGCCGGGCACCTCGGCCCTAGCCCAGCGAGCGGTCGGCACCTATCTGACGCACGGGGGTTTGCGGCGCCGGATTGCCCGCCGCCGGCGCGACCTGACGCGGCGACGCCAGCTGATTGAACAATACTTGGCCCCGTGGAAAGTCCAGCTTCACGCGGGGGGATTGGCGATAATCCGCTGCTCGGACGAGGCGGCCCGCCAGGTACAGCAGGCGGCGGCCGAGCGGGGGGTGGAGCTCCGGCTGCTGGCCGACTACTGGCAGGGGCCCACACAGGTGCCCGGGCTGATTTTTGCTTACGGTCGGCTGGCCGGCGCCCGCCTGGAGGAACAGCTGCAAATCCTGGCTGGGGCGCTGACCTAGAATCGGCACATGAACTTCTCATACGGCGAGGTGGAGCTGGCTCACCTGCGGGCGCGGGACCGACGACTCGGACGGGTGATCGACCAGTTGGGCCTGATCGAACGGAGAGTCGAACCGGATCTGTTCGCCTCGATTGTTCGCTCCATCGTGGGGCAGCAGATCTCCACCACCGCCCAGCGAACCGTGTGGGAGCGGCTTGTTGCCCGTTACGAGGGGATCAATCCGGCCGCGCTGGCCGGGGCTGCAACGCACGAACTTCAGGCCCTGGGCATGTCCCACCGGAAAGCGGAGTACATTGTCGGGTTTGCCCAGGCGGTCCACACCGGTGCCCTGGACCTGGACCGGGTGGCGGCCCTGCCCGACCAGGAGGCGATCGCCGCTCTGTCCTCGATCCGGGGGATCGGCCGCTGGACCGCGGAGATGACCCTGCTCTTCAGCCTGCAGCGGCCCGACATCTTCGCGTTCGATGATCTGGGGATCCAGCGAGGTCTGCGGATGGTCTATCGCCACCGAGACATTGACCGAGCGCGGTTTGAGCGGTTCCGGCGGCGCTACTCCCCGTACGGTTCGGTTGCCAGTCTCTACCTGTGGGCGGTCGCCGGGGGAGCGGTTCCAGAACTGACCGACCCGCGGCGTTAGCGCTGCTGATCCTTGGCTTTCCAGGCGCCCAGGAATGCGGACATGGCTCCGAAGAGGACCCCGGCAATTGGGAAAATCACCCACGAGCTGCCCCAGGCGTCAGAGAGGAAACTCCAGGCCAGGTAGATGGTGACCACCAGCGGCCAGTAGGCGGCCATTACCGCTCGAACCAGCGGCGGGGCGTCCTTCCACTCTTCGTCTTCCTCTTCCGGTTTGACCAGTTGGTCGGCCACCTCCGACGCCCAGTCCGCCGGCAGGAAAATGGCCAGGCCCAGGGCGACCAGAATCAGCGTGCCGGGCACCCCCCAAAGGAGGATCGCGCTGTCACCGCCGGGGGCCGCCTCGTCAAACGGGATGGCTGCCAAAAAAGGAAGGACCGAGCACACCCACAGGCAGATCGCCGCCACGAGGGCCCGGGTGCGCCGGGGGCGATGCTGCTCGCGCAGAGCCTCTGCCCAGCGGATGAGTTCGGGGCTCGGATCAAAATGGCCGTGGTTGATCTGGTGGAACCGGCTCAGATCACTGTCTCGTTTGACCAAAACGGCGACGCCGACTGCCACCAGGATCAGGAGGAAGGCCAAGCCCACCAGGACCCGGACCCCATCTCCCAGGGGATTCCAGCTGGGTGCCTGCAGTGCGATCAGCACCGTTGGGCTGAGGACGAACAGGGAGACTGCGAGCGCCAGCACCGGCTGGGTCCGCTCGCGCTCCTGCGCGAAGTCCATGGCTTCAGCTAGGGGCAGGGTGCGATCCGAGCCCACCGGGGCCTGGACGTCGGTGGCGATCCCAAGCGCGCCGGCCACCTCGTCCAGGTTCCCAAACTCGGTGATCACCTGCCCGACCGCCTCGTTCTCGGTGGCGCCCCCGGCTCGCGCCTCCACGTAGGCATCCTCCATCATCTGTTTGAGCTCTGCCTTGGCGGCTTGGAGCCGGGCCGTGTTCGGGTAGGGAGCGAACATCGTCTCTAGATAGGCGTTGATGATTTCCATTAGCGTCGTCCTTCCACGAAGCGATCGACCACGACCTTGGTGGTCTCCCATTCCGCGCATTTGTCGGTCAGGGCTCCCTGCCCGGCGGGGGTGAGTTGGTAGTAGGTGCGAGTTTTTCCCGAATCGGAAACGGCCTCAAACGGGCTGACGTATCCGCTGGCTTCCAGGCGTTTGACCGCCGAGTAGAGCGTGGTCTGCTTGATTGTGTACTGCCCGGCTGCTTCCTGATTGATGATTTTGGCTATCTCGTATGCGTAGGAGGGGGCGCGTTCCAGGATCGCCAACACCATGATGTCGACGTAACCGCGGATTGAGTCGGCGCTGATCATTGGCCCTCCTTTTGACTACGACAAACATACTACGACAGTCGTAGTATGTCTAGTGGGGTGTTTTGGGCGGGTGATTGGACCCAACTGGTCCTTCGCTCTCGGCAAAATCATGGTCACGGTTGAGCAGCGGCTCACCGAAGCAGCCTGGTGAGGGTGGCGGCGGTGAGAAAATGAAGGAAAGAAAAGAGTCGTCCGCGCTAAGGAGCCATCATGTTCACCTGGCTGGGGAAATTCACCACTCGCCATCCAATTGCGGTGATTATTTCCTGGGTGGTAGCCGTGGCCCTATCGGGGGTAGCCGTCCTCTGGGGATTCGGTCAAGGCGGACTGTTTCAGCGGATGGAAACCTCCGAGTTTGGGATTCCCGGGACCGATTCCGAAAAGGTCATGCACCTGACAGAGCCGGAAGAAGAGGGAGGCCCGGTCTCACTCCTGGCGGTGACGGGGGTACCGGTCGACTCGGACGAGGACCGGGTGGCCCAGTTCGCCAAGGACAACCGGGACCTGTTTGACGGCGAATACGTCGAATCGGTTTCCGATGCCTTCCTCATCTCGGAAAAGCAAGCGGAGGCCGAGGCAGAAGCCGAAGCGAAACTGACCGACACCATTGCCGAGCAGGTCGAGAAGGCAATGGCGCCGATTACCGAGCAGGCGCAGAGCGCACAGGCCCAAGCCGAAGCGCAGATTCAAGCCCAGGTGGATCAGGCCGCCCTGGCCGGCCCGGACTTCCAAGCCGCGGCGGAAGCACAGGCGCAGGAAGCCCGCGCCCAACTGGCCGCCGAGACGAAGACGCAGTTGGACCAGGCCCGCGCCCAAGTGCAAACCCAGGTGGAACAGGAAGTGCGGCGTCAAGCCGACGAGGCCCGCAACACCCCCGAAGCGCAGGAACAACTGGCCGAAGTAGAGCAGCAGCGCCAGTCGCTGCTCTCAAATCAGGGGACCGGCTACGTGGTGGTGGTGACCCGCCAGGCCGACCTGGACCAGGAGCAACTGGACCAGTCGCGGGTCGAACTGGATGAAGCTACCGACACCTACCGGGCCAACCTGCAGGCAGAGTTCCCGGGAGCCGACATTCAGGAAATGTCGGAAGAACACATGTCCGACGTCATTATGGCTACGGTTCAATCCGATTTGGTTAAGGGGGAAACCCTCGGTCTGCCGGTGGCCGCCCTGCTGATGCTAATCGTCTTTGGCGGGGCAATTGCCGCCGGTATGCCCTTGATTGGGGCCATTAGCGCCATTGCCGCCGGGATGGGGGCCCTCTGGGTTTCCACTTTCGTCACCACCGTCGACTCATTCATCCTGAACGTGGTGTCCATCATCGGGGTGGCCCTGTCAATTGATTACGGGTTGCTGGTGGTGTCCAGGTTCCGCGAGGAATCCAGGCACCTGCAAGAGAGCCTCGGGGAGGGAAGATCTGCGCACCACCTGAAGCAAAAAGTGGTGTTCCCGGGCGTGCTGGCCACCGTCCAAACAGCCGGTCGAACCGTGTTGTTCTCCGCCGTGACCATCACCTTCTCACTGGCGGGCTTGCTGCTGATGCGGATCCACATGCTGCAGATGATTGCCTGGGGTGGCATCGTCGTCACCCTTTTGGCGGTCCTGGCGGCCATCACCCTGGTCCCGGCCCTGCTGACCCTCTGGGGGCGAAAACTGCTCAAACCGTCACCGATTGCCAAGATTCCGGGGGTGGGCCGGCTGATCTACCTGGTGGGGGATCACAGCACCGACCACGGGTTCTTTGCCGGGCTGGCGAAGTGGGTGCAGCGCCGACCGTGGCTGGTCATGATCGGGGTTGGCTTGGCTCTGGTGGCAATGGCATTGCCGCTGCGCGGACTGGAGCTGCGGAACAACTTCTCTGACTACATTCCCGATGGGAAGCCACTCAGGTCCGCGTACGACACCATTGAGCAGGAGTACCCCTCGCTGGCCAGTCCCTCGGTCAGTGCCGTGGTCGATGCGGACAATCAGAGTGAAGCGGTCACCCGGTTCGTTGATGAAGTTGAGGCCATCCCCGGGGTGGAAACGGTGACCGCTGAACCGCTGGAGCGAGACGAGGACCTAACTCTGATCCAGATTCGGGTGGACTCGCTCGACCAGGCCGGGCCCGAAGTGACCGAGGTGATGTTGGCGGTCCGCGACCTGGACGTGGGGACCCCGGTCTGGGTGGGTGGCTCCGCTGCCGGACAGTGGGACTTCACCCACGCGATTGCTCAGGATGCCCCGTGGGCGCTGGCGGTGGTCGCAGCGGCGGTGATGATTCTGCTGTTCCTGATGACCGGTTCGCTGGTGGTGCCGATCCGGGCCCTGATCATTAACGCCCTGTCGCTGCTGGCTTCCCTGGGGGTGACCACGGCGATCTTTGAGCACGGGTGGTTTGGGGTACCTCAGACCAGCGGTTTGGTTACATTCATTGTGGCCTGCATGATCGCCTTCGGGTTCGGGTTGGCAATGGACTATGAAGTGTTCTTGCTGGCCCGAATTAAGGAGTACTGGGACCAGGGGTTGGACAACAATACGGCGGTTGCGCGGGGACTCCAGCGTTCCGGGCGGATTATCACCTCGGCTGCCGCCATCATTGTGGCTGTGTTCATTGGGTTCTCCATGGGTGAGATGGTGGCGATCAAGCAGATCGGGGTGGCATTGGCGATCATGGTGATCACCGACGCCACCCTGACCCGCCTGTTCCTGGTGCCCGCCACCATGACTGTGCTGGGCAAGTGGAACTGGTGGGCGCCAAAGCCGCTGGCGCGCCTGGCCGAGAAGATCGGTCTGCGCGAATAGTCCCATCCGGGTTAGGTGGGCCCAGGCCGACCTCACTGGGCCGACCTGACTGGGCCCACCTCGCGGGATTAGGAGCGCCGAACTCCGTACAGGAGAGATGCGCCCAGGCCCAGGAGCCCCAACCCGACGATCCAGAGGAAAGTGCCCGTCACGCCGGTCTTAGCCAGCGGTTTCGGGGGAGTTCCCACGGTCACAGTTTGTCCTTCGTCGTCCAGGTCAGCGTGGCGGGCCAGGACCGTGCCGTCTCGGGATAACTCCTCAAAGGCCACCAGGGTCGATCCGGCCAACTGGTCAGCGGAAACCGGCAGCTCGACGTCGATGCACCCCTCCGGTTGGGCCGGGGTGAACTCCTTCGTGACGGGTGGGCTCACCGGCTGCTCGGTCTTGCGGTTCACCAGGGTGCCCGTCAGGGTGTACTTAAGGCCGGTATCCAATCCCTGATAGCAGACCTGATCTCGAACGGTCGCACTCTTGATCGGGGCAACCACCTTCTTCCCAGACTTCAGGTCGGTCGCGGTCGTGTGCAGGCTCGGCCGGGTGACCACGTGCTGTTCGGTCCGGTCGGGGATTGGGGATTGAAACGGGCTCACCCGATCGTCACCCGGGAAAGAGTGGACCACCTGGTAGGTTCCGGGAGTGGGCCGGCCCTCCTCGTCAACCCGCAGGCGATACTCCAGGTTTCCCACCGACGGGTAGAACCCGTTGGCGGCCGGAATCTTGGTTGCACCAATCAGGTCGGCTCCCTCCGTGCTGCCGGGCAATATTGGCGTCCCCTCGGGCCAAAAGTAGAGTTCCTGCGTGATCTCTGGGTGGTCGGCTCCAAAATGCCGTTCCCCGGCAAAATCGGGGTGGGAGGCGGGCAGCTTGGAGATCCAGACATCGTCAACCAGGTAGGTGTGGTCGTTGGTCTCATGCACCTTTAGGTTCGACTCAACCTTTCCGGGCCAGCGCACAGACGTGATCTCGTCGGTGGCTCCGAAAACATCGTGCCAGGCCTCGGGCAGGTATCTTCGATCCTCCGGCTCCACCTGTGTTTGGGCACTTGGATCCATGGACCAGACCCAGGTAATGAACCCGCCGGCCGGGAAGGAGTCGGGCAACTCTGAGCTCACGGAGTAGAGGCCGGGCCCACGGTCGGCAGTCAGTTCCAATCGAGCCACCTCAACCGCGTCCGCGGGAACATCTTCCTGGTACTCAGGCGGCTCCTCGCCGGTATGGTAGGCCACCCCGGTGAACTTGATCGGGATCGGCTGGTAGCCGGGGTCACCGGGAAGAGTGCCGCCCACACCAATCCACAGTGAGACAGGTTGGTTCGGCAAGGCTGTAACCAGCAGGTGATCGCCGACGATTCCTGGAGACCGGTCCACCACGAGGTAGTTGGGGGAGACTTCAGCGTCGGTCTGAGTTGGCATTGGGACGAAAGCGCCGCTCACATCAGAGGTAATGGCAGGGATAAAGAGGCCGGCCAGGGCCAGATTGGCAGATTTGCGCACCACTAGCTCTGTGGAAGAACGGGTCGGAGTGGAGATCGTGCTCTGATATCCCGACTCGGTCGGTTTTGAGTAGACCAGCGAGTGAACCTGATTGCGGTAGTTGATTTTCGCCGAAGCGGCGCCATTGCTGACCATGTGGATCGGCAGGCTTGCCGGCTCCGAACCGGTTGTTCCTTCCAGAACGGTCGAGTTGTTGCTGTCAAAGCGGGCGCCGCCATTCAGCACCGCGGTGAATGGAATCCCCGGAATCGGGTTGCCTTCAGCATCACGAACCGCCACATTCGTCAGGACCGCCCGATCCGGTCCGGTAGTGCGGACCAGTTCGGGGGTGTCCCAGGTGACCGGCGTGTGGGACCGGGTCCAAGCGGCAATCCGCTCGGCAGCAGCCAATCGTTGGGCTCCGGTGGTGCCCAGGTCGATGTCGGGAATGTTCGACTCCCACGTGGCTAGATAGGCCCCAACGTACTCATCTGCGTTGGCTGACTGCTCAAAGTTGACGTGGACCAGCAGTGCCACGGCGGCGGCGTCAAGTGCATCTGTCGTTGTCCCGGCCGAACCGTAAGCTTTGAGTACCTGCGCGACTTGAGCGGTGGTTAGTGCGTAGCGAGCCGGTGGAGAGTACTTTGAGAGCTGGCTCAGCTCGTCCCCGGTGAGCTGGCGAACGGTTCCATTCAGCCCCACGGGTCCCTCCTGGGCCAAGTCCACGCAGTAGGCGGGCACCTCGGGTTGGGCGTTCGCGAAGTTGATCACGGCACCGTAGGCGGTGCGAAGCGTGGAGACCCCCGGTGTGTCGATGATGACCATTGGGCGCCACATTTTTTCTTCCAAGTCCGGCTGAATTGACCGGGCCGACCGGGTGGGCGCCAGGATCAAACCGGCCTCCTTCGCGTCGACACCGTAGGTGCGGGTCAGATACTGGTCCGAGCCAAAGTCGGCCGGAAGTTCAGACAGTGGTTCAAGTTCGCCCGCCGCCAGCAGATCCTCCGTGTGGGGCCGAGTCTCGTAAAACTGTGCGAACGGATCGTCGCTGTCGCTCGCCCCAGCCGGTAGAGCCACGATGAGCCCGCTGAGGAGGAGCACCACCAGCAGGTGTATTCGATACATTGTCTTCTTCACGCCCAAGATTCCTTCCATCAGGTGCACGGCATAGTTTGCCGTCTGCCTTCTGAGTGCGTGTGCGCCCACAATTGGGGGCGTCATGCATTCATATGCCACCGGAAGAAACTTCCGTTTCCGGATCAAACTGGCTGAATTTGGCCCGAAACAAGTTATTCTCTGGGCGAACGCATCGCGGGCGGATCGGGGCCGGAGGTGAGCTTTCTTCCGGTGGGGCGGGCTTGTCCGCGGGCCTCCTCGTGGTCGAAACCCGACCAAACCGCCGATGTGGAAGAACTTTCACTAAACGCATATACCGGGGAGGGTATGGGGTCTATACTGACTCTGGAGGCGTCGCAGTGGGGCGGCGCTCGCCAGCAATTTCAAGGAGAGATTATGGCCGATGTAGTTGTTCTAGGGGGCGGAATCTCCGGACACACCGCAGCCCTACATCTGCGGAAAAGACTGGGGAAGAATCATACGGTAACGGTGGTGACACCGAATTCCAATTGGAACTGGATTCCCTCAAACATTTGGGTCGGGGTCGGGGTTATGCCGATGAAAAAGGTAGTTTTCCCGCTCGCTCCTGTCTACAAGAAAAAGGGAATCAAGTACGTACAGGCCAAAGCCACACAGATTTACCCGAACGGCAGCCAGGAAAACTCCCGACCCGGCGTGGTTGTGGAGTACACGGGACAGGGCAAACAGGGACACACGGACTACATTGCCTACGACTATCTGATCAATGCGACCGGGCCGCGGCTCAAGTTTGAGATGACTGAGGGCTTGGGTCCGGACCAGGGCTTCACCGCCTCGGTCTGCACTGCTCAGCACGCGGTTGAGGCAGCTGAGGGCCTGAAGCGGGTGATTGCTGCGGCCAAGGCGGGACAGCATCAGACCGTGGTGGTCGGGACCGGCCACGGTACCTGTACCTGTGAGGGTGCTGCCTTCGAATACACCTTCAATGTCAATCACGAACTGGTCGAAGCGGGTGTGCGCGATAAAGTCCGCCTAGTCTACCTAACCAATGAAGCCGAACTCGGCGACTTTGGGGTTGGCGGAATGATTTTCAACGATCGCGGGTATGAGACGACTTCCCAGCTTTGGACCGAATCTTTGTTCCGTGAACGCGGGGTGGACGCAATTATCGGAGCCGGCGTCAAACGGGTGACCGAAAATATGATCACCTATGAAGATTTGGACGGTAATACCTTCGAGCTTGAGTTCGACTACGCGATGCTGCTGCCCCCGTTTGGGGGTCAGCCGCTGGAAGCAATTGACGCGGACGGCAGCGATCTCACCTCGAAGATGTTCGCCCCCTCCGGCTTCATGAAAGTGGATGCCGACTACACGCCCAAGCCCTACGAGGAATGGAGTGCGAAAGACTGGCCCCGCACCTATGAGAGCCCCGAGTTCCCCAACGTCTTTGCCGTGGGCATTGCCTTTGCGCCGCCGCACCCGATTAGCCGGCCGCGCACCAACCCGAATGGGACGGCAATCTCGCCCGCTCCGCCGCGCACCGGGATGCCCTCGGGCGTGATGGGGAAGACGGTAGCCCTCACCATTGTGGACCGAATCAACAAGGGACCGAGCGCCCCCGCGCACTCAGCCTCCATGGCCGCCATGGGCGCCGCCTGCGTCGCCTCGGCCGGCACCGGACTCCGGCAGGGGTCCGCGGCTGCGATGACCATGATGCCGGTGGTTCCCGACTACGAGAAGTACCAGACCGGTCGTGACCTCCGGGACACCCGGGGAGAGATCGGTTTGCACGGTCACTGGGTTAAGCTGATGCTGCACTACCTATTCCTTTACAAGGCGAAGGCCCGGCCGTTCTGGTATCTCATCCCAGAATAAGCCGATCTGATATCCACGACGACGAGCAAAGGAAGTAGCTATGACCGAACCAGTTGGTGGACCGGTAGCCGACCTTGAGGGGGCACCACTGCCCACCAAGCGCACGCTGCGCCATCGGAAAAACATTTTTTCGCAATTCTTCAAGTTCATGGGTTTTAACACGATGATCCTACGGATGGTAGCCAAGGGACACCAGGACTAGCACCCCCACCGCCGACCGGGCTCTCCGGAAACACTCATTCAGGCCTCTTCATCTGCTTCACCTGGAGGGTGTGACCGGGGGGCCCGGTTTTGTGCGTTACCCGGAAACCTCCACGGGCCACTATTGTCGAAGGATGAGCAATAGTTTTCAGCCGGGTGGGCGCTACCTGGACCGGTTTGGGGCCGCCAGCGTGACCGGCCCCATCGTGGTAATTGACGTGCTGCGGGCATTCACCACCGCCGCCTACGCCTTTGATCGGGGGGCGAAGCGAATTGTCCTGGTGGACTCGGTGGAGGAGGCGTTGGAACTCAAAGCCAGTCATGACGACTGGTGGGCCATGGGGGAGAATCACGGGAAACGCGTCCCCGGCTTCGACCTGACCAACTCCCCGGTCGAGGTGGCCGGGACCGACCTGACCGGAAGAACCCTGGTTATGCGCACCACAGCCGGAACTCGCGGGGTGGTGGCCTGTGAGCGGGCCAGCCGAGTCTGGGCTGCCGGCCTGGTCACGGCCAGTGCCACCGCCCGGGCAGTGCAGGAAGCCAACCTGGGCGACCCCCACTACGTGGTGACGGGATCGTGGCCGGGGCGGAGCCTAGCCGGAGATGACGACTGGCTGACCGCCCAGTTGATTGAGCGGGTTCGCCTCGGTGAGCCCCGCCGCGGTGAGGAAACGGCGTCCCAGATTCGCCACTCGCCCGAAGCCGAGTTCACCCTGGGCCTGGGGGCGGGGAACGCCCATCCCGAGGACGTTGAGTATGCCCTGCGGGTCGATCACTTCGATTTTGCCCTGGCTGCCGAGCGCGGCCCCGAGGGACACTGGGAGCTGATCGTCAGCTAGTCAGGGCCGGGGCCCCCGCCTGCATGAGCCCGTATCGGTACGAGTCGAGCAGCGCTTGCCACGAGGCCTCAATGATGTTCGTGGCCACCCCGACCGTGGTCCAGCGCAGGCCGGTCTGCTCGTCCTCCTGGTCGATCAGCACCCGGATCGGAGCATCGGTGCCGCCGCGGTCCTCATCCAGGATCCGCACCTTGAAGTTGGTCAGGTGGAACTGGGCCACGTGCGGGTAGACGTCTTCGAGCGCAATCCGCAGGGCTTGGTCCAAGGCGTTGACCGGACCGTTCCCCTCCGCCGTGGAAATGTAGCGGTCACCGACCCGCAGCTTCACGGTGGCTTCCGATTCGGCAAAGACCACGTCGTCGTCGTTGGTGATCTCCCGGGTGGTCACCTTCCACGATTCCACCCGCCAGAAATGGGGGGCTTCCCCGAGCGCTTCGCGCAACAGCAGGTCGAACGAGGCGTCGGCCGCGTCGTAGGTGTAGCCCTCGGCTTCGCGGGCCTTGACCAGGTGAGCCACCTGGGCGGTCAGGTCCTTCGCCTCGCCCAGGTCGATGCCCAACTCGCTGGCTTTCAGTTCGATCGAGGCGCGACCGGCCATTTCAGAAACCAGCATCCGCATGTCGTTGCCGACGCGGTCCGGATCCAGGTGCTGGTACAGGTCCGGGTTCACCCGAATGGCCGAGGCGTGGAGCCCGGCCTTGTGGGCAAACGCGGACTGGCCCACGTAGGGGTCGCGGGCAAAGGCCGCCATGTTGACGATTTCCGCCACCCGGTAGGAGACCGCGGTCAGGGTTCGCAGCGCCCCGGCGCTGACCAGTTCATAGCCGAGTTTCAGCTGGAGGTTTGCTAGGCAGGTGAGCAGGTTGGCGTTGCCGGTGCGCTCACCGTAGCCGTTGACCGTGCCTTGGAACTGGGTGGCGCCAGCCTCAATGGCGGCCAGCGTGTTGGCCACGGCGCAGCCGGTGTCATTGTGGGCGTGAATGCCGACCTCCACCTGCTCAAAGCCGGCCTCGTCCAGGGTGGCCCGCAACTGAGCAACCGCGCGGGCAATGGTGGGAGGAAGGTTGCCGCCGTTGGTGTCGCAGCAGATGACGGCGCTGGCCCCGGCTTGGGCGGCGGCCAGGGCCACCTGCACCCCGTAGGTGGGGTCAAAGGCCAAGCCGTCAAAGTAGTGCTCCAAGTCGACCATTACTTCGGCGCTCTGAGTCAGGAAGGTGACCGTGTCCGCCACCATCCGCAGGTTCTCTTCCTCGGAGGTGCGGAGCGCCTCCTTCACGTGGCGGGGATCAGATTTGGCCACCAGCGTGATGATGGGGGCACCGGAGTCGCGCAGCGCCAGTACCTGCGGGTCCTCAGCTGCCGGCACCCCGGCCCGACAGGTGGAGCCAAAGGCGGCCAGCCGCGCGTGGCGCAGTGGAATCTGCGTGGCTTGGCGGAAGAACTCGGTGTCTTTCGGAATGGCCCCGGGCCAGCCGCCCTCCACGATGTCCACGCCGAGTTCATCCAGAATCGGCAGGATGCGCAGCTTGTCACTCAGAGAGAGTGAAATGCCCTCCATCTGGGCTCCATCGCGCAATGTCGTGTCATAAACGGTGACCTGGTTCATGCCTAGTAGTGTGGCCGATCGCCCGGGACCGTGCCGAGAGTGTCCATTTATCGGTTGTTGCTCGGGCGCCGGAACCGCCGCCGGACCTGCGCCGGAACCGCCGCCGAACCCGGCCAGTTCAGCTATTCGGCCAGGGTGGCCAGCACGTCGAGGACTCCGCCCTCGCGGTTGGAGGGGATCACCCGCCGGGCGGCCGCGCGCACATCAGCGTGCCCGTTGGCGACGGCGAAGGTGTAGTCGGCTTCGGCAAACATCGGCAAATCATTGTGGAAGTCCCCAAAGACGGCCGTCTGGTCGGGGCCGATCCCGAGGCGGCGCTGCAACTCTCGCAGACCGGTCCCCTTGGTCACACCCGGGCGCATCAGATCCACCCAGTGGGGGGAGGACAGCACCACCTGGGATTGCTGGCTCAGGTCGACGAGGCGGTCGTAGGTCGTTTGGGATGAGTTGAAGTCAAAAACGGAAACCTTAACGAAGTCAGCCTCCACCCGGTCCAGCCGCTCCACCACTTCCAGGTTGGCGTAATATTTCCCAGCTTCGTCCAGGAAAGCCCGATCCGAACGTTCCACGTAGGCGGTGGTTTTCCCGCAGGCAACCACGCCCGCGTCCCGGCCCGCGTCCCCCCGAAACCGGAGCACCACCTCGTCCACCAGGGAGCGATCCAAAACGGCGGCGAAAACTTCCTCTTCCTGCAGGACCACGTAGTTACCGTTCTCCGCGATGAAACCGAGCTCATCGGCGGGAAAAATGCGCGTCAAAGCAGCGTACTGGCGGCCACTGGCCGGGACAAATACCAGACCCCGGTCTTCGAGCCGGGCCAGGAGCGGCCAAAACTGAGGGGGCAACTCGCCATTGCCGTCCAGCAGGGTGCCGTCCATGTCGCAGGCCACCAGGCGCACCTGGGCGCCGGGAGGAAAATACGGTTCAGTCATTGGGCTCGCTCGGCCGGCGCACGTAGGTGATCACCTTCCACCGCGCATCCCCTGACTGTTCGCGCCAATCCGGGTCAGACCTGGTGGGATCCACCTGCCAGGTGCGCTCATCCACCGGCGGGACGTGAGCCAAATCGGCCAGTTCGCCGGGCACGGTCAGGTCCAGCTGAGAAACAACCAGCTCGTCGACCCGATCCATCGTTTCGCGGTAGATCCTTGCGCCGCCCGCAACCCACACCACGTCCGAGCCCAGGCGAGCCGCCTCGGCCCGGCCCCGCTCAAACGCCTCGTCCAACGAGTGGACGACCACGCCTCCCTCGGCCCGGTAGTCCGGCTGGGAGGTGACGATGATGTTAACTCGCTGGGGCAGGGGCTCACCGAGCACCTCCCAGGATGCGCGGCCCATGATCACCGGAGAGCCGATCGTCATCTGGCGAAAGAACCGCGAATCGGCGGGGACGCGCCACAGCATGGCGGTGCCGGAACCGATCACCCCGCGGTGATCCTGGGCCCAAATGGACGCGAACCTCATACCGCCACCGCCCCTTTGATGGCGGGGTGATGCTGGTAGTTGACCACCTCGATATCGTCGAAGTCGTAGTCAAACAGCGACGGTGCCTGGGCCAGTTGCAGCTGGGGGAACGGGTAGGGGTCGCGGGAGAGCTGCTCCCGCACCTGATCCAGATGGTTTAGGTAGATGTGGCAGTCGCCCCCGGTCCAAATAAAGTCGCCCACTTCGAGGTTGGCCTGGGCGGCCAGCAGGTGGGTGAGCAGCGCGTAGGAGGTGATGTTGAAGGGCACCCCGAGGAACAGGTCGGCACTGCGCTGATACAGCTGCAGGGACAGCTTCCCGTCAGCCACGTACAGCTGGAAGAAGGCGTGGCACGGCTGCAGGGCCATCTGGGACAGCTGGCCCACGTTCCAGGCCGACACGATCATTCGGCGCGAATCCGGGTTCGTGCGCAGGGTGTCCAGCACCTCGCTCAGCTGGTCGATGGTTTCCCCGTCAGCCCCGAGCCAGGAGCGCCACTGCACGCCGTAAACCGGGCCCAAGTCGCCGTTCTCGTCGGCCCACTCGTTCCAGATCCGGATCCCGTGCTCCTGCAACCAGCAAACGTTTGAGTCGCCCCGCAGGAACCAGAGCAACTCCCCAATCACGGACTTAAGGTGAACCCGTTTGGTGGTGATGACGGGAAACCCGGCGGACAGGTCGTAGCGCAGCTGGCGCCCAAACACCGACAGGGTGCCGGTACCGGTCCGGTCTTCCTTCCGGGTGCCGTGGGCCAAAACGTCGGCCAGCAGATCTTCGTATTGCCGGTCGGGGCTCATGCCTAGTCCTCTTTGGTGATGGTGGCAGTGTGGGGAACCACGTGGTCCAGGGTGTGTCCGACCGTGCAGTAGCGGTCAATTCCAAGCAGGCCGTACTTCTTCGCCTTGGCTACCGTTTCCTCGTCCGCGTCGCCGAACTCGGGGATGAGCTCAACCGACATCGACTCGTACCGATCCTCATCCTTGTTGTAGACCGCGTCCACCACGGCGCCCATCTGGAAGTCCTCGCCCAGGCTTCGGGCCAACCGCGAGTCGGCCGACATGGCGTTGCACCCCAGGAGCGCCAGCTTCAGCAGCTCTCCCGGGCTCCACTGTCCCTCGCCGTGCCCGATCGAAATGGTCGCGCCGCGATCGTTGGTCCCCGCGTACTGACGGGTGCCCACTCGCTCAATAAATAGTCCGGTGGGGGTGTTGCTATCGCTCACTGCTGCTCCTTTTTCGGGTCGGTGACTAGTGGGAACTGAGCCAGGCTTCGGCGGCTGACAACTCGGCGTTGACCAGCATCGGAATGAAGCGCATAGCCTCTTTTTCGAGGCGGGGGCCTAGCAGGGGAATGGAGACTTTCAGGTCGCCGGTCATGGCGCGCTCGGTCAGGGCGGCAGCCGGGGAAGTGAGGGCCAGCTCGGCCCCAATCTTGACCGGAGCCCCGGAAATGTCAACCGTCATCCGTCCGGTCGCTTCCGAGCCGGTCCGATGCCAAGTTTCCGTCAGGGACAGGCTCAGTCGTCCCTTGACAAACCGGCTCACCTGGGCGGGAATGGCCTCCGGGGAGACCTGGCCGCGAAGCTCAACCGTCAGGTCGTCGCCGTCCAGGTGCGCGTTGACGGTTGCCTCCTCCAACTGGGCAGCCGACAGGCGCTGAGCGTGGAACTCGGGGTCCGCGTACATCTCCCAGATTTGGTCAAAACCCGCTGGATACTCATATTTTTCGCTGAATTGCACTGAGTTTTCCTCCCGTTGGACCTGCGTGCATCGATTCTACCCAGGGTCTGGGGTCAGTGGGTGGTGAAAGTCTGTGCCAGCTCCACCAGCAGTCGAGCGGAGAAACCGGTGGAACCGGTGACCCGCCACAGGTCATCCTGATCCGAGTACATGGGGCCGGCGATGTCCACGTGAGCCCAGGGCACCTCGCCGACGAACTCGTTCAGGAACAGAGCGGCCAGGATCGCGCCGCCGTACGACCCGCCGATGTTGGACAGGTCCGCCACGTGCGATTTGAGCTGGTCGCGGTAGCGCGCATCCAGCGGCAGGCGCCAAACCGTCTCATCGGTGCTGGCGGCCGCCGCCTCCACCAGGTGGGCGAGGTGGTCGTCGTTGGCGAACAGTGCCGCCGACCGCGGCCCGAGGGCGGCCAGCGCCGCGCCGGTCAACGTGGCCACGTCGACGATGGCGTCCGGGGAGCTTTCGGCGGCCAATACCAGACCGTCGGCCAGCACCAGGCGACCCTCCGCGTCGGTGTTCTTCACCTCGACGGTGGTTCCGCCGCGAATGGTGAGGACGTCGCCCAACTTGGTGGAACTGCCCGAAGGCATGTTGTCCGTGCACATGAGCCAGGCGGTGACCGAAGTGTCGACCTCCAGGTCGGCAAGGGCAGTCATCGCAGCCAGGATCGCGCCGGCCCCCAGCATGTCGGACTTCATCAGGGCGTGCATCGGGTTGGACGGCTTCAGGCTCAAGCCGCCAGAATCGTAGGTGATGCCTTTCCCCACCAGGGCTAGTTGACGCTCGCCGGCCCGGTAGCTGACTTTGATCATCCGGGGCTCCTCCACACTGCCGGCGTTGACGCCAAGCAGCCCGCCGAGGCCCAGGTCGGCCAGTTGCTCCGGCCCAAACACCTCCACGGTCAGCCCAAACTTGTGGCCGAGCCGCTCCGCCACCGCGCCGAGCCGGTCCGCATTGAGGTGGCGCGGCGGGGTGTTGGCCAGATCGCGAGCCAGGTTCGTGGTTCGGGCCATGACCGCCCCGCGCCGGGCCGCCTCGGCCACCTCGGGCTGGTCGGACACCAAAGTCAGGTGGGCAAAAGCCGGCGACTCGTCGGCCGACTTCAGCGGGGTGTAGCGGTAGCGGGCTAGCAGGACTCCCTCGGCTAGCGCCTGGACCAGTTGAGCCCGGTCGGAGGGAATGGCCTGGTTGATGGCCGCGGGCAGGTGCACCGTCAGGTTGGTGGACTGGGGGACGGCGCTGGCGGCAGTGGCGCCCGCATCCCGCAGCGCGGCCGAGCTGAACTCGTCGATTCCCACCAGAACTCGCAGCGGCTGACCCGGCAGCAGCACTCGCTGGCCCGCTTTGCCTTCGAACCCAACCTGTGCCAACTCCTCCCAGGTGGGGGCGCCGGCGGGCAGGGGGGCCTCCGCCTGGACCAGGTGCGCCTCGGGTTCGGTGCCGGAAGCGGCGGCGGTGACCCCGACGGTGGGCAGGTGCGAGAGAGAAGGAATCGGATCGAAGCTGTCGTCAACTGTGAGTCTCATAATCCCAGCCTACCGGTCCGCTTGGGCGGAGGTTGGCGCGCCCACTAAGCTGGGAGCATGCGAACCCTCGGTGAATTAGTGGAGCGATCCTCGTCCCTGCAGTTGGGACAGGCCGACCTGGATTGGCTGCACCTGCTGATGGCGGACTGGCAGGTGCTGGCTGACCTGGCTGCTTCCGACCTGGTGCTCTGGCTCCCCGACTCCGACGGCGGTTTCGTCGCGGTGGCCCTGTGCCGTTCCGGCACCTCCTCCACCGTTCACCTGGATGACATTGTTGGGCTGCACGCGCCCGCCACCAGGGCCGAGATGCTGGGGGAAGCTTTTACTTCCGGGCGGATCGTCCAGTCGAACGACATCCGGTGGGCCGGGTCGTACTCGCTGTCTGCTTCATACATTCCGATCGCGCATCAGGAGCGGATTATCGCTGTCCTGAGCCGGGAGGGGAACTTCTCTTCGTTTGGGAACTCCTCCAATCATGCCAAGTGGACCACGCAGGCGGCCGACGCGCTCTGCGAGATGATCACCCTGGGCGAATACCCCTACGAGTCCAGCCCTTCGATGGCTTCGCGCGGGGGACCCCGGGTCAACGACGGGGCGATCCTGCTCAGCGCCGATGGGGCGGTGCTGGAGGCCACTCCGAACGCCAACTCGTGCATGCGCCGGCTGGGGGTGGGTCCCCACCTGGAGGGCAAGGTGCTGGCCGAGCACCTGACCTCGGTGATTCGAAACCATCACAATGTGGACGAGACGCTGGCGGTTGTGGCCATGGGGCGGGCCTCCTGGGTGGTTGAGGTGGAGGGCCACGGCGCGACCATCGCCATGCGGGCGCTGCCGCTGACCCGCAGTGGGCGGCGCGTGGGTGCGGTCCTGCTGACCCGCGACATTACCGAAACGGCCCGGCGCGAGCAGGAGCTGATGACCAAGGACGCCACCATCCGGGAGATTCACCACCGGGTGAAGAACAACCTGCAGACGGTTTCCGCGCTGCTGCGGATGCAGTCGCGCCGATCGGACTCACCCGAAGTGAAGCAGGCGCTGTACGAGGCGGGGCGCCGGGTGGAGGCCATTGCCACCATTCACGAGGCGCTGAGCCACAACGTGGACGAGATTGTGCCGTTCGACGACGTGGCCGAGTCGATCCTGCGGATGGCGGCCGGGGTGGCCTCCACCTCTCATCACGTCGACGTGCAGGTCACCGGCAAGTTCGGACTGGTACCCGCCGACGCGGCCGCGGCCCTGGCCACGGTCCTGACCGAGTTGGTGACTAACTCGGTAGAGCACGGTTTCCCGGACCGGGGCGGTGAGATCACGATTTCGGCGGAGCGGTGCGGGGACGACCTCTGCGTCGTGGTGGCCGACAACGGGGTGGGGATGACGGAGGGTTCAGCCCTGGGAGGGTTGGGCACTCAAATCGTCAACATGATGGTCACCGGCGAACTCAAAGGGGACATCAGTTGGGATCCGGGTCCCGATGGGGGCACGGTGGTGACCCTGCGCCTGAACGTCGAACGGGGCTAGGTAGAGACGAAGAAAGCCGGCCCCGAAGGACCGGCTTTCTCACTGCTGTTAGGGATGGGCGAGCCGCAAACTAGGAGTTGCGCCGGGCCCGGGCTGCGCGCCGCTTCAGTGCGCGCCGCTCGTCTTCACTCATGCCGCCCCAAACGCCGGCATCCTGATTGTTCGAGATGGCCCACTGGAGGCACACTTCCTGCACCTCGCAGGTGGCGCAGACACGTTTTGCTTCGGCAGCCTGAGCGATTGCTGGCCCTGTGTTTCCGATCGGGAAAAACAGCTCAGGGTCAACACTTAAACACGCAGCTTTGCTACGCCAGTCCATCGGCAGGCTCCTCGGTTGGCCACGCAGGTTAGTTCGCGGCAGTAGTTGATTGATTGCCTTCAAGTTTGGTTGACGATCATCACTTGGGCAAGGGGATTCCAATGTGAAATGGCTTAAGCAATTGCTCAGAAACGGGATGGACTTAGGTCCCGGGTCAGGGGGTATTGGGGGCCAAGATGGTGACCAAACTCAAGGTTCCATCCACGTTGGTTACGCCGCACCCGGGCGGATACGGGTAGTGGGCGCGCAGCCAGAGGGCGGCGCCGGGACTGCGGTTGGCGAGAGATCGGAGCAGCTCCAGGGGCGGTTCGAGTGCGAGAAACGGAGTTGATCCCAGCGTCAGCACCCCGGTCCACTGCGACAGTTCAGTCACGGTGAAACCGAGTTGGGTGAGCCAGGTACCGGCGCCAGGAGGCAGCTGCCAGGTAGCCAGGGGCCCCGGCCGAGGGGTGGTCGCCACCAGTTGGGGTCCTTCCCGCCAGGAGAACTGGGCCGAGCGGGTGGGCCACGGGCTGTGCAGCGGCGGCGCTGCCGGTGGCTGGGTCCGGTCCCACCGGGTGAAGGTCTGCAGCAGGAACGGGCCGGGGGTTTCGGGGCGAAATCCTTGGCCCAAGGCCACCAGCCGGCCGCCGGTGGGGGAGACCGCCTCACCTCGGCTCAGAGCCACTCCGGTGCCGTCCGGGTCCAGCTGGGGCAGGGTCCGCAGGAGGGCCGGTTCGAGCAGGGCTTCGCGCGTGGGCAGGCGAAACAATCGGTCGGTCAGGGCTCTGCCCGCGGGAGTTCCATCTAGGTCGACGGCGACAATCCGGTGGATTGGGGGACCGGCCCGTTGAACCAGGCTTCGCCACAGGTGGGCAAACTCCAACCCCAACCCGTGCAGGTCGAATTCTTGGGACACGGCCGCCAGGTCGTCCACCACCAGGACGGCCGGCACCCCCCGGTCGAGCGCTAGGAGGACGGAGGAGAGGTCAGCCAGGTTGGACGGGTCGACGGTGCCCTCCGCCCCGGTGCTGACGATGGTCAGCGCGGATCCGGATTCCTGGGCCAGCTGAGCCCCGTAGCGGTGGGCCAACGTCTGTACCTCAGCCTGGGCCGAGCGGGGCGCGGCGATCGCCAGGGCTCCGCCCACCCAGCTGACCCGCACCAGTTCAGGATTCCCTTCCCGTACCCCCAGCTCCATCCGGGGAGTGTCCGGGCCGGAGACCAGCACGGTCGGGAGTGGAACGGGCCAGTTAGTCCGGGGCCCGGGTGGCACCTCCGGCAATGGGAGCGGCCCCAATTGGGCAAACTGCAGTAGTTTCGGTCCGCAGTAGGCCACGCCCGGATTGCGGGGTAGCTCGGCGCCGCGGCCGTCCCCTAGGATTGCGACCGAGTCGGCCACCTCTGCAAATCGCAATCCGATCCGCAGGTCGATCGCGGCCCGCAGATCGGCGCTGATGGCATGTCCGGGTCTTTGCGTGGCCACCAGCAGGTGCAAACCGAGGGACCGGCCCTGGGTGGCCAGGCGGGTGAAGGCACCCAGGAGTTCTGCCTGGTCCTCGGCCAGGGCCTGAAACTCGTCAATTACCACCAGGAACCGCGCTGGGGCCAAGGGGGCCAAGCCCTCCTGGTGGGCCGCCTCCCACTGGCGCAGATCGGCGTATCCGGCCGCCCGCAGTTGAGCTTTGCGCTCCTGCAGGAGCAGCCGGAGCCGTCTGATCACCCAGGCCACCCGATCAACTTCCAGGTCTGAGACCGCCACCTCCACGTGGGGCAGCGTCAGCAGCGGTTGCAGGCCGGCGCCGCCTTTGTAGTCAATCAGAATTAGGCGAAGGGAACTCGGCGGCACGTGAATCGCCAGTGACCAGAGCCAGGTTTGCAGCGCCACAGTTTTGCCGCTGCCGGTGGCCCCGGCCAGGAGGGCGTGAGGACCCTGACCGGGTAGGTCCAGGGTGAAAACCGTTGGTTCAGGGTCCGGACTCAAACCCACCGGGACCGCCCAGTCCCAGGTGAAGTCCCGCCACCGACTCGCGGTGGCCTCAACCGACAGGTCCAACCCCAAGTCGGTGGCCGAAACCGTGCTCGGGAGCGAACTGGGGGCAGTTTCGGCCCGACCCAACTGCTCCAACCACCGGGGACCGACCGGGGCGCAAACCTGGACCAGCCGGGCGGGCGCCTCGGGCAGTTCACCCACGGTTGGGGCCCAACTCAGCCTGATCTGCCCCCTCTCGTCCGACAGCACCAGGGTTCCTGCCTGGTCGCCGTTGGCTTGATAGCCGCTGGTCTGGTCGCATTTGGCCTGGTCGCCCGCTGCCCGGTCCAACCGGAGGCTGCCGCGTTGGACAAGTGCCTGCACCGCCAGCCAGCGCGCCGCCACCCCGGCGTCGGTGCCGATGACCCCAACCGCCTCGCCCGGGGCCAGACCGAGTTTCCCGCGACCCCAGCTTCCAGTCCAGACCGCCACCGGCTCGACCGGCCCATCCCGGGAACGGGCCGACCGGTTAGCCGCCCACACCAGGGCCAAGAACGCCCCATCCAAGCGGTGGCGGCGCCGAAGCTGCCACGCCCACCTGCCGACCAGTCCCAGGCAGAGCGCGCCGCCTACTGCCAGGGCCAACACCGTGGGTGACAGGGGAAGATAACGCCAAATCCACCAGCCGATCAGCAGCAGAGGCAGCCACCGGAGCCACGGACGGACCCCGCCGGCCCGCCTAAGAGTTGGGCTCGGCCAGCTGAGGTTGGTGGGACGCGCCCGAAGCTGCCATTGCCCCGCGCCCAGCTGTACTTTTCGCCCCGGACGAAGCGGCACTTCCCGACCGGAGCTAAGGACCAGCCACCCGACTGCGCGCCGAGTGTTACCACCCAGTCGAACCCGGGCGTGAAGGCGGGAAACGCTTGGATCCGACCAGGTCGGCACCGTCTGGCGTCCCAGGGTGGCCCCGTCAACCAGGGGCAGCACCAGGCCCCGATCGGGCCCGGACACACAGGCCAGATGGTGGGCGGTGGTGAGCGCCCGCGCCGGGCTCAAATCTTCGGTCATTTTGCGAGTCTGTCGAACCGAGCCCGGGTCGGCCAGCAGCCCGATCGGCAGTCGGTGGAAAACTGGGGGCCCGGCGCTTCGTGGATAACTGCCACATCCGGTGCAAATGCGGGCTCTATGGGGACGGGTCTGGTCGCGGTGCTCGGTTGGGGTCCAGCCCTCGAACCTGTCGGTCGGCAATGCGACAATAGGGCCATGAGTGAAACTGTGGTGCCCCCAGAGGCGGCGGCTCGTTGGCGTGACCTGGCCGACCTAATTGAGGAAGCTCGGCATCGGTACTACGACCTGGACCAGCCCACTTTGGCCGATGCTGAGTACGACGCAGCCTTTCGGGAACTGACGGAACTGGAGGCCCAGTACCCGCAGTTGGCCTCACAGGATTCCCCGACCGCCACCGTGGGCGGGGCCGCACAAAGCACGTTCGACCCGGTGGTGCACCGGGAGCAGATGTACTCGCTCGAAGACGTCTTCTCCTTGGACGAGGTGGCCGCCTGGCAGCGGAAAATGGCGGACAATTGGCCCGGGGAGGACCTGGCTTTCACCGCGGAAGTGAAGATCGACGGATTGGCGGTCAGTCTGACCTACCAAAACGGTCGCCTGATCCAGGCTGCCACCCGCGGGGACGGAAAAGTGGGGGAGGATGTCACTGCTAACGTTCGCACCATCTCCTCAGTTCCGGCCCGCCTGCAGGGCAGCGGCTGGCCGGAACTGGTGGAGGTTCGCGGCGAGGTCTTCTTCCTGCTGAAGGACTTCGAATCGGTCAACGACCAGCGGTTGGCTCAGGATGAGCGCCCGTTCGTGAACCCTCGGAATGCGGCTGCCGGCTCGCTGCGGCAGAAGGATCCGGCGGTGACCGCCTCGCGGCCGCTGTCGATGTTTGCCCACGGAATCGGCTATGTGGAGCCGGGCCCGGGTTTCGTTGCGCCCACCACCCAGGAGGGTTGGTATCAGCAGCTTCGCAATTGGGGCCTGCCGACCTCTCCCTACACCCAGGTCGTGCACACGGTTGACCAGACCCGGGCGCTGATTGAGCGGGTTGGCAGTGAGCGGGCCCAGATTGAACATGAGATCGACGGGATCGTCCTCAAGCTAAACGACCTGGATCAGCAGCGGGAGCTGGGTTTCACCTCGCGCACCCCGCGGTGGGCGGTGGCCTACAAGTACCCGCCGCAGGAAGTGTTCACCCGACTGTTAGACATTCAGGTGCAGGTCGGCCGGACCGGGCGGGTCACGCCGTTTGCCATCTTCGAGAAGGTCCTGGTGGCCGGCTCTCACCTGCAGCACGCCACTTTGCACAATGAAGAGATGGTCCGGCGCAAAGGCATCCTGATTGGGGACAAGGTGATCGTCCGGAAGGCGGGCGACGTGATCCCCGAGGTGGTGGGACCGGTGCTGGAGGATCGGGACGGGACCGAACGCCCCTTTGTGATGCCGACCCGGTGTCCCTCCTGCGGGACGGAGCTGGCACCGGCGAAAGAGGGGGACATCGACCTGCGCTGTCCGAACGCGGGTGGCTGTCCCGCCCAGATTACCGAACGCTTGGCGCACCTCGGATCGCGCGGAGCACTAGACGTGGAAGGACTTGGGGACGAGGCGGCGTTGGCCCTGACCCAACCGGAAGCCGGCCGGGACGAGGTGATCGCCGCCCTGGCCACCGGCGCCACCCTGACCCTGGAGGACGGGACGGTGCTGTCGCTGGCCCAGCCGGAACTAATTCCTCACGGGGAACGGTTTGACCGGGCCGCCCAGCTCCTTCCCCCGCCAACCGGGCCGGTGCTCACTTCCGAGAAAGACGTGTTTGACCTGCGGGTGGAGGACCTGGCTGACGTCCTGGTTTGGCGACCGGTAAACGTGAAGGGTGTGCCCACCGGTGACTGGCGCCAGGTACGCTACTTCTGGTCCCAACCCTGGCGCAAACAGGGGAAAAAGTTCGTTCCGGTGCAGTCGGTTCCGCGCAAAAACACCGTGACGATGCTGGAGCAGCTGGAAGCCGCCAAGACGAAGGAACTGTGGCGCCTACTGGTGGCCCTTTCGATTCGTCACGTCGGCCCGACCGCAGCCCAAGCCCTGGCCCAGCATCTGCCCAGTCTGGACCGGATCGAGGCGGCCACACGGGAGGAACTGGCCCAGGTGGAGGGGGTTGGTCAGGTGATCGCCGAGTCGCTGGAAGGTTGGTTTGCTGTCGACTGGCACCGAGAGATCATCGACGCCTGGCGTGCCTCCGGGGTCAGGTTCGCCGACCAGCAGGTAGAGGAACTTCCCCAGGTGCTGGCGGGCCTAACGGTGGTTGTCTCCGGCGCCATGCCCGGGTTTGACCGGGAGGAAGCGAAAGAGGCGATTGTGGCTCGCGGGGGGAAGGCCGCGTCGTCCGTCTCCAAACGGACCGCCGTGGTGGTGGCCGGACCCGGGGCCGGATCAAAGGTGGCTAAGGCCGAAGCCCTCGGAGTCCCGGTCCTGACTGAGGAGCACTTCGCAGACCTGCTGGCCCGGGGCCAGGTGGCCATCGAAGAGGCGCGCGCCAACCAGTCCTAAACCACCGGGTTGAAGGGACCCAGCAGCACCTCGGTGAACTTGGTCAACCAGGAGCGCTGCTCCCATTCGGCCAGCGTCAGCTGCCGGGCGGTGGTCAGGTCGTTGTTGAAAGCTTCCTCCATCCGCTGGGCGAACTCGGGGGAGACGATCTGCATGTTCACTTCCGCGTTGCCCATCATGGACAGGCGGTCGATGTTGGCCGTCCCCACCGTGGCCCAAATGCCGTCCACCGTCATGGTCTTCGAGTGAATCATGGCGTGCTGATAGAGCCAGATCTCCACCCCGCCTCGCAGCAGCGGGCCCAGGTAGGGGCGGGAAACCCAGTCGGCCAGAATGTGGTTCGAATACTCGGGAATCAGGATCCGCACCTGGACGCCGCGGTGCACGGCCGCCAGCAGACCTGCGGTGAACTCCCGGTCAGGAATGAAGTAGGGCGTGGTCAGGTAGATGTGGTCCTGAGCTCGATCGAAGGCCTCCAGGTAGAGCCCGCGGATCGGGAACAGCAGCCGCGAAGGCAGGTTGAAGGCGGTGGTGATCTCGGCCATCCACGGGGACGCGTAGCGGTCCTCCAGTTCCGGCTCGTGGCGCCGGCGCAGGAAGTTCCAGAAGGTGACAAAGCCGTCGGACAGTTCGGTGACCGAGGGGCCAATCACCCGCAGGTGGGTGTCGCGCCACTCGGTGCCAAAATCGTCGCCAATGTTGAAACCGCCGATGAAGCCCACCTGATCGTCCACCACCAGGAGCTTGCGGTGGGTCCGTCCCGTCCGTCGGGCGTTCAGCGTCAGCAGGCCAAACCTGATTTCGGGAAGCTTGTGCACGTGCAGGGTGGGGATCCGGGGGAACATCTTGAACCGCGGGCTCTGCAGGAAAGACCCGAACCCGTCGTAAATGACGTAGACCTCGACCCCGCGCTCGGCCGCCTCAATCAGGGCGGTCTTGAACTCTTGCCCCGACAGGTCGGCCCGCCAGACGTACGTCTCGAAGAAAATCAGTTCCTTGGCCCCGCGAATGGCGGTCAGCATGTCGTGGTACAGCGACTGCCCCTCGGTGTAAGTCCGGACCACATCCTCACTCACGGCGGTGTCCGAGGGGTGCAGGGCTGGAAATCCGGTGACGCCACCGGGGACCCGGGCTTTGCGGAGCCGGTCCAGC
This sequence comes from Scrofimicrobium sp. R131, assembly GCF_040256745.1. Classification (GTDB taxonomy): domain Bacteria; phylum Actinomycetota; class Actinomycetes; order Actinomycetales; family Actinomycetaceae; genus Scrofimicrobium; species Scrofimicrobium appendicitidis. Next base: position 1,687,470 of record NZ_CP138335.1, on the reverse strand, counting down.
ATGTGCACTGCGGTCACTGCTACCAACTGCAGCGAAAAGGTGGTCAGCAGGACGCCTTTGATGAACTTGCGCAGCTTGGGGCGCTGGCGGCGACGACGCTTGGGTTCCATGACCACAGTTTAGGGTCAAAGCCCCAGCTTCGCCCGCAGATACTCAGGCCAGGTTCTCCCTGGTCAGGTGGGTGGTTGGGGCGGTGACGAACACGATTCCGTGGCCGCGCGGTGGGGGACTAGAATAACGGTCATGTCAAAATTCTCCGCTGATGAAGTCGCGCGCGTGGCCCAGTTGGCCCGCATTGCCCTAACGGAGGAAGAAATCGAGCGTCTAGCCGGTGAGCTAGATGTGATCACTTCCGCCATCGACAAAGTGTCCGAAGTGGCCACGGATGACCTCCCTGCCACCTCGCACCCGCTGCCCCTGACCAACGTGATGCGCGCCGATGTGCGCGGTCCGGTGCTGAACCGGGACGAGGTGCTGGCGGCCGCCCCCGCCTCGGAAGCCGGCCAGTTCATGGTCCCGCAGATGTTGGAGGAAGACTGATGAACCCGCTGCTGAAAGAATCTGCCCTCGAGTTGGCCGCCAAGCTGCGGGCCGGCACCATCACCTCGGTTGAGCTGACCCAGGCCTGCCTGGATCGAATTGGCGAGCTGAACGGTTACCTGAACGCTTTCATCACCGTGGACGAGGCGGGCGCGCTGGCACAGGCGGCGGAAGTGGATCGACGCCGGGCTGCCGGCGAAGAGCTGCACCCGCTGGCGGGCGTGCCGATTGCCGTCAAGGACAACATTGTCACCCACGGGCTGGAGACCACCTGCTCGTCCCGGATCCTGGCCGGGTGGATCCCGCCCTACGACGCCACCGTTGTCACCAAGCTGCGTGCGGCGGGCCTGCCGATCCTGGGCAAGACGAACCTGGACGAGTTCGCCATGGGTTCTTCCACCGAGCACTCGGCTTTTGGGGTGACCCGCAATCCTTGGGATCCCGAGCGGATCCCCGGTGGCTCTGGTGGCGGCTCGGCCGCTGCGGTGGCCGCCTATCTGGCCCCGTTGGCGCTGGGTTCGGACACGGGCGGCTCGATTCGCCAACCGGGCGCCTTCACCGGCACCGTCGGGGTCAAGCCCACCTACGGTGGGGTGTCCCGCTACGGCCTGGTGGCGATGGCGTCCTCGCTGGACCAGATCGGTCCCGTTGCCCGGAATGTGGCCGATGCGGCCGCCCTCCAGGAGCTGATCGGCGGACACGACCACCTGGATTCCACCTCGCTGCCCGAGCCGGTTCCGGCGGTAGCGGCCGCGGCCGAGCAGGCCCGGGCGAACCGGGATGCCTCCGGCCTGCGGATCGGAATTGTCAAGGAACTCTCCGGCGAAGGCTACGACGCCCCGGTGCTGGCCGCGTTCGAGCGGACCGTGGACCAGCTCCGCGCCGCCGGAGCGGAGATCATCGAGGTCTCCTGCCCCTCGTTCGACTACGCCATGGCCGCCTACTACCTGATCATGCCCGCGGAAGCGTCCTCGAACCTGGCTCGCTTCGACGGGATGCGCTACGGCCTGCGGGTTGAGCCCACCGACGGCCCGGTCACCGCGGAATCGGTAATGGCCGCAACCCGCGAAGCCGGGTTTGGCGACGAGGTGAAGCGCCGGATCATCCTGGGAACCCACGTGCTTTCAGCGGGCTACTACGACTCGTACTACGGGGCGGCCCAGAAGGTTCGGACCCTGATTCAGCGCGACTTTGACCGGGTGTTCGCCGAGTGTGACGTCCTGGTTTCCCCCTCGACCCCGACCCCCGCCTTCCACATTGGGGAGCGGATCGACAACCCGCTGGCCATGTACCTGAACGATGCCGCTACCGTGCCGGCCAACATGGCCGGGGTGCCGGCCCTGTCCGTCCCGAACGGCCGGACGGAAGAGGGCCTGCCGGTTGGCTTCCAGGTGGTTGCCCCCGCCAAGGAGGATGCCCTGATGTACCGGGTGGCTCAGCTGGTTGAGGACCTGTCTGAGGATATTTCCGCTCACTGCCCAGCGGCCGACTGGAGCGCCAACGTAGGCGAAGGAGAGTAACCAATGACTGAAGTAATGGCCTATGAGGATGCGGTTCGGCGCTTCGACCCGGTAATGGGGATCGAGGTGCACGTCGAGCTGGGCACCGAGACCAAGATGTTTGACTGCGCTCCCAATGCTTTTGGTGGGGACCCGAACACCTTCATCACCCCGGTCTCTATTGGGCTGCCCGGGGCGCTGCCGGTGACCAACGCCAAGGCGGTTGAGTACGCGATCCGGATCGGGTTGGCACTCAACTGTGAAATCGCGGAGTACTGCCGGTTTGCCCGGAAGAACTACTTCTACCCGGACCTGCCGAAGGCCTACCAGATCTCCCAGTCGGACGAGCCGATTGCAGCTAACGGCTGGGTCGATGTGGAACTGTCCGACGGCGAAATCTTCCGCGTCCAAATTGAGCGGGCCCACATGGAGGAAGACGCGGGCAAGAACACGCACATCGGCGGCGCCGACGGTCGGATCCACGGAGCCGAATACTCGCTGGTGGACTTCAACCGCTCCAGCGTGCCGCTGGTGGAGATCGTCTCCCGTCCCATTGAGGGTGCGGGTGAGCGCGCCGCCGAGGTGGCCGCCGCCTACGTGCAGACCCTGCGCGACATTTTCCGCGCCATCGACGTGTCCGAGGCCCGAATGGAACGCGGCAACGTGCGCGCCGACATCAACGTGTCCCTGCGTCCCACGGCCGACTCGCCGCTGGGAACGCGGACGGAAACGAAGAACGTGAACTCGTTCCGCTCCATCGAGCGGGCGGTTCGGTTCGAGGTGGGGCGCCAGGCGGCCATCTTGGCAGACGGCGGGTCGATTCTGCAGGAAACCCGCCACTTCCACGAGGAGGACGGGACCACCTCTCCCGGACGCGAAAAGTCCGATGCGGACGACTACCGCTACTTCCCGGAGCCGGATCTGGTGCCGCTGCAACCCGCCCGCGAATGGGTGGAGGAGATTCGGGCTTCGCTCCCGGAGCTCCCCCTCGCCAAACGCCAGCGGCTGAATGCCGAATGGGGCTTTAGCGCCCTGGAAATGCGCGACGTCATCTCGGCGGGAGCGCTTGATCTGATCGAGGCCACCACCCTGGCGGGGGCGAGCCCGGCCGCAGCCCGCAAGTGGTGGATGGGGGAGCTGTCCCGCCTCGCCAACGATCAGGAGCAGGCCCTGGCCGACCTGTCGGTCACCCCCGCTCAGGTCGCTGAGCTGCAGGGTCTGATCGATGAGGGCAAGCTGAACGACAAGCTGGCTCGGCAGGTACTTCAGGGCGTGCTGGCCGGGGAAGGCGGTCCGACCGAGGTGGCCGAGGCGCGCGGTCTGGCCATCGTTTCGGACGACGGGGCGCTGAATGCGGCCATTGAGCAGGTTCTGGCAGAGAACCCCGACGTGGTTGAGAAGATTCGCGGCGGGAAGCTGCAGGCGATCGGGGCCCTGGTGGGCGGAGTCATGAAGCTGACGCGCGGGCAGGCCGACGCCGGGCGTGTGCGCGAGTTGATTGCCCAAACCCTGGGCGTGTAATCCCAGGTCAGAGGGGGGTCAGCCGGAACTTTAGTCTCGGCTGGCCCCTTTTTGCTGCCGGTATGATCAAAGGTGATCACACCGCTCGCTCAACATGCCACGCTCCAGGGAGGAACCTGCCATGGCTTATTCACCGTCCTACACCGCTTCGTATCGCCTGCTGGTGGACCAGTCCAAGATTCGGGTTTCGGACATTGTGGACCGGGTTTCGCGCACGGGGGCGTTCGTCAAGGGTTTGGACGTGGCCGAGTCGGAGGGCAGTCAGATCAGCATTGACCTGACTGCGGACCTGCGCGACTCAGACCATCGCCGCTCCCTCACCCACGCGCTCAAGTCCCTTGACGGGCTGACGGTTTCCTCGGTGGCTGACCAGACGTTCCTGGATCACGTGGGCGGCAAGCTGGAGGTGGTGCCCAAGGCGCCGCTGCGCAACCGCGACGACCTGTCGCGAATCTACACCCCGGGAGTCGCCCGGGTCTGCACCGCCATTCACGATAATCCCTCAAAGGCCCACTTCCTGACCATGAAGGCCAACACGGTGGCGGTGGTGACCGATGGAACCGCGGTGCTTGGCCTGGGCGATATTGGGCCCGAGGCGGCCCTCCCGGTGATGGAGGGGAAGGCGGCTCTGTTCAAGCACTTCGGCGGGGTGGATGCCTGGCCGGTCGCCCTGGACACGAAGGACACCGAGGAGATCATCGCGATCGTCAAGGCGATTGCCCCGGCCTACGGCGGGATCAACCTGGAAGATATTTCCGCCCCCCGGTGCTTCGAAATCGAGCGACGCCTGCGCGAAGAGTTGGACATCCCGGTGTTCCACGACGACCAGCACGGAACTGCCATCGTGGTGTTGGCGGCCCTGATCAACGCGCTGAAAGTGGTTGGCAAACGGATCGAGGACGTCCGGATCGTCGTCTCCGGTGTGGGGGCGGCCGGCAACGCCATCATCAAGCTGCTGCTGGCGCAGGGGGCGAAAGATATCGTTGGCTACGGCCGCAGCGGCGCCCTGGCCGGGGACGAGGTGGAGGGGATGGATCCGGATCGGCGCTGGTTGGCCGAGCACACCAATCCCCGCCTCGTTCACGGCACCCTGCAGGAGGGGCTGGCGGGGGCCGACGTGTTTGTTGGCGTGTCCCGCGGAGGCATCCTGTCGGGCGAGGACATTTCAACCATGGCCGAGGGGGCAATCGTCTTTGCCCTGGCTAACCCGACCCCGGAAGTGGAGCCGGTCGAGGCGGCGAAGCACGCGGCAGTGGTGGCCACCGGCCGCTCCGACTTCCCGAACCAGATCAACAACGTGCTGGCCTTCCCGGGCCTGTTCCGCGGGCTGCTGGACGCACGCGTCCAGGAGATCACCACCGAGGTCCTGCGGGTGAGCGCGGAGGCCATAGCCGAAGTCATCACGCCGGAGGAACTCAGCGCCAACTACATTATTCCCGGGGTCTTTGACGACCGGGTGGCCCGGAACGTGGCGAAAGCGGTGAAGCGCTCGGTGGCGAACCTGGACGCCATCGAAGTGGTGCCGCAGGAAGACCTGGGGGAACCGTTGACTCGCTGATCCGGGTCACCGTCCGAGCAGCCCGGCCGTACAATGGAAAATTGTGAACAGTTCTGCTTCCCCTGCCGGCCGGTTGTTGGCCGGCCCCTCCTCGCTGGGCGCCGCCGCCAGTCACGCTTCCATCCGCGAATCTAACCTAGCGTTGGTGACCGCGGAGCTATTCCACAGCGGTGGGGGGTTGAGCCGGGCAGATTTGGCCCAGCGGACCGGGTTGACCAAGGCCACCGTCTCTCGCCTGGTGCGAGACCTGATCGAACAGGGGATTGTGGCCGAGGCGGTGCCGGAGGAAGCCGGGACGATTGGGCGACCGGGCACCCCGCTTTACCCTGCCGCCAACACCCTGGTGGGGGTGGGGCTGGAGGCCAATGCCGACCGGCTCCTCGGCTCGGCCGTGGACCTGAGCGGCAAGGTCGTGGCCAGTTTCCAAGTGTCCATGGACCTGGTTGATTCCTCGTCGGCCGAGACCTTGGGGCTGCTGGCCGAGCACACGGCCGCCCTGTTCGCGCAGTTGGACGAGGTGGGGATTCGCCGACTGGTCGGCGTCAACCTGGGCGTGCCCGGGATTGTGGACCAGGCGACGCAGCGGGTGGTCTACGCGCCAAACCTCGGGTGGGAGGACGTCTACCCGGGTCGGTATTTGGCCGACCTGCTCGGCGACCTGGCCTTCACCGTCGACAATGACGCCAACCTGCAGGCGATCGCGATGGCCGGGGTCAGTCTGGCGGGCCAGGAACCGGTACCGGCCTCGTTCCTCTACCTGACCGGCGACGTCGGGATCGGTGGGGCCCTGATGCGCGACGGTGAAGTCGAACGTGGACCTCACGGGTGGGCCGGGGAAATTGGGCACACTTCCATTGAGCCGGACGGGCCGCCCTGCCACTGTGGATCCCGCGGCTGCCTAGAACGCTACGCGGGGAGAAAAGCTATTTTGCAGGCGGCCGGCTTCCCCCAGGATGCCAGTACCGAAGACGTGCTGTCGGCCCTCGAACGGGGCGAGCCGAAGGTGCGGGCGGCCATCGACCGGGCGGCGTGGGCCCTGGGAATCGGCCTGGCCAACGCGATCAACCTGCTGGACATCGATACCGTCATCCTGGGAACCTATTTGGCGCCGCTGACCGGATGGGTGATTCCGGGCCTCACCGAGCAGTTGGATCGGCGGATCATCGGTCGGACCGCGGCTGACATCACCCTGCTACCCGCGCCGATTCAGGACCACCCGACCGCGATTGGCGGCGCCCTCCAGGCGCTGCGGGCAGCGCTGGGGGAGCCGGGTTCGATCCTGGCCGACTGAGGCGAGCACCACCTCGAACAAAGCAGACGAAAAAGGTTGACAGCCCGCCCATCGCCGTATTAGTTTTGTTCTGTAACAATTTACTCGAGGATGAGAAAGTGGAGGTCCCCATGGTCCGCCGACCTGAACCCAGCGATAAATTCACCTTTGGCCTCTGGACCGTCGGCTGGAACGCCGTCGACCCGTTTGGCGTGGGCACCCGCCCCATGCTTGAGCCCTGGGAATACACCAAGAAGTTGGCCGAACTCGGTGCCTACGGCATCACGTTCCACGACAACGACGTGTTCCCCTTTGACGCCACCGACGCCGAACGCGAAGAGCGGGTGGCCAAAGTCAAGCAGGCCGCTGACGAGTCCGGCCTCGTCATCCCCATGGTTACGACCAACACCTTCACCCACCCGGTTTTCAAAGACGGTGGGCTGACCAACAACGACCGGTCGATTCGCCGGTTCGGGCTGCGCAAGATTCTGCGCAACGTCGATCTGGCCGCGCAGATGGGCGCGCACACCTTCGTCATGTGGGGTGGGCGTGAAGGAGCCGACTACGACTCGTCGAAGAACCTGAATGCCGTCTTCGAGCGGTACAAGGAAGGCTTGGACACGGTGGCCGGCTACATCAAAGAGCAGGGATACTCCCTCCGGATCGGGCTGGAACCGAAGCCGAACGAGCCTCGCGGCGACATCTTCCTGCCCACGGTCGGTCACGCGCTGGCCCTGATTGCGGAACTGGACAATGGCGACATTGTCGGCCTGAACCCCGAGGTCGGTCACGAGCAGATGGCCAACCTGAACTTCACTCACGGGATTGCTCAGGCGCTGAACGCGGGCAAGCTGTTCCACATTGACCTGAACGGTCAGAGCGGAATCAAGTACGACCAGGATAAGGTGTTCGGTCACGGGGATCTGTCCTCGGCGTTCTTTACCGTCGACCTGCTGGAGAACGGCTTCCCGGGTCAGCCCGATGCACCCCTCTATGAGGGGCCGCGTCACTTCGACTACAAGCCGGCTCGGACCGAAGGCATGGACGGGGTCTGGGAGACCGCGGCGGCCAACATGGAAATGTACCTGATGCTGAAAGAGAAGGCCGAGGCGTTCCGGGCCGACCCGCGCACGCAGGAGCTGATGGAGCAGGCGGGCGTGGCCGAACTGGCCCAGCCCACCCTGGCCGAGGGCGAAACCGTCGCCGACCTGCTGGCCGATGCCGACTCGTTCGAGAACTTCGATGCCGACGCCGCCGGAGCCCGCGAGTACCACTACGTGGAGCTCTACCAGCAGGCCATGCGTCACCTGATCGGCTAGTTCGCCGGCCGCCGACCTCAGAGGAGAACACCAATGACCACCCGCAAATACGTGGCCGGAGTGGATACGTCCACCCAGTCGTGCAAGATTGTCATTGTCGATCCGGTCGATGGGAGAGTGGTTCGAGAAGGTCGAGCCGCTCACCCCGACGGGACCGAAGTGGACCCCGCCGCCTGGTGGGAGGCATTCCTGCGGGCGGTAGCTGAGGCCGGCGGCCTGGACGACGTGGCGGCGCTGTCCGTCTCGGGCCAACAGCACGGGATGGTCTGCCTGGACCGGGACGGTCAGGTAATTCGGCCCGCCCTGCTGTGGAACGACACCCGTTCAGCCCAGGCGGCCAGCGACCTGGTTGACGAGTTGGGGGCTGAGCGCTGGGCCGAGCTGACCGGCTCGGTTCCAGTCGCCTCCCTCACCGTCACCAAATTGCGGTGGTTGGCCGATCACGAGCCGGAACACGCGAAACGGATCGCCGCCATCTGCCTGCCACACGATTGGCTGACCTGGCAGATCGCCGGCGCGCCGGGGTTGGACCGGCTGGTCACCGACCGTTCTGACGCCTCGGGAACGGGGTATATGAGTCGGTCCCAGGCGGCCTACCTGCCGGAGCTTTTGGCTCTGGCCTTGCGGCGCGACGATGTTAGCGACATTGTCCTGCCGCGGATCCTTGGGCCGTGGGAGGCCGCCGGAACGGGCGACCCGGCCCGCGGCTGGGAAGAAATTGTCCTTGGCCCCGGCACCGGCGACAATGCCGGAGCTGCGCTCGGGGTGGGGCTCGAGCCCGGGCAGGCACTGCTGTCCCTGGGGACGTCCGGCGTGGCAGCCGTGGTCAGTGAGAACTCGGTGGTGGATCGCTCCGGCCTGGTCACCGGCTTTTCCGATGCGACCGGTCGCTGGCTGCCCCTGGCCTGCACGCTGAATGCCTCGCGCATCATCGACGCGATCGCTCGCATTCTGGGGGTCGACTACGCCGAGTTTGACCGGCTGGCCCTGTCGGTGCCCGACGCGGGCGGGCTGGTGCTGGAACCCTACTTTGAGGGCGAGCGCACCCCGAACCTGCCCGACGCCACTGCCACCCTGTCCGGGATGACCCTGGCGAACTCAGATCCGGCCCACCTGGCGCGGGCTGGGATTGAGGGGCTGCTCAACCTGATGCGGTTCGCGCTCGACGCGGTCCGGCAGTTGGGGGTGCCGATCGACACGGTGTACCTGGTGGGCGGCGGGGCCAAATCGAAGGCGGTGCGGGAACTGGCCGGAGAGTTCCTGGGAGCCAAAGTGCAGGCGCTGCCAGACGGCGAGTACGTGGCCCTTGGGGCCGCCCGCCAAGCACAGCAGGTGTTGGCTCAGAACTGACCCGCACGCCCGGCGGGACTGGGCGCTGGAGCCGGGTGAGCCAGGTTTGCCAGTGCAGGGAGCTGGCAAACCTGCCCAATTGGTGGCAAACGTTGGGTGTTTGGGCCGGTTTGGCGCCTTTGACCCCAGGTTTGCCAGTGTTTGCACATGTTTGCCAGCGCAGGGACATGGCAAACATACCCAAATGGTGGCAAACGTCGGGTGTTTGAGCCGAAGTAGATCCCCCGGCCCCAGGTTTGCCACTGTTTGCACACGTTTGCCGGTCTCCTGCAACGGGTACGGGTACCGGCGCCAGCCCTCACGTGCAGACCAGCGCCGAACCACCGCTCGGCCCCGCTCAACCTAGTTGGCAACGAAAATGGGCCTCTCCCACCTGGGGAGAGGCCCATTTTGCCGCTCAGATCAGAGTCCGCCGAGGATGGTGGCCACGAAGATCTTGGCGATCATCGCCACCGGATACACCAGGGCATATCCCAGGGCCACCCGCGGATCGGAGTTCGTTCGGCCGTTGGCAAAGGCCAGGACGGCAGGCTGGGTTTGCGCGCCGCCCACCAGGCCGGCCAGCTTGGTGCCGCCCATCTTGAATCCCCACCGCATGACGGCGTAGAGACCCACAGCCATGATCAGGGTGATGATGATGCCCAGGATCAGCAGCTTGGCCCAGGTCCCACCGGCGAATGCGTCCAGAATTTGCCCACCCGCGTTGGAGCCGGCTTGGGCCAGGAACAGCAGCAGGCCGAACTCGATCAGCACCTGGCAGGCGGTGAAGGGGACAGCCAGTACCACGTTGCCAACTCGACCGATCTTGCCGAAGATCAGGCCCACGATCAGCGCGCCGGCCGCAGCGCCGATCGAGAAGGTGGAACCGCCGCCCAGCGGGATCGGAATCACGCCGATGGCAACGCCGAGGGCAATCCCCAGGCCCATCGCCACCGGGTTGATGTCGGACAGGCCGCGAGCCGAGTCGCCAAAGAACTTGGTGATGGCCTCCATCTTGGAGGTGGGGGCAACCACCCGGACCCGGTCACCCTGCTGTAGGACCAGGTCGGGTTCGCCCACCATGTCGATGTCGCCGCGGCGGACGCGGGAGATGGTAGCGGAGTACTTCTTCGACATTTCCAGGGAGCCAACCGTCTTCCCGGCAATCTTCGGGTCGGACACGGTGATCCGACGGAAATCCAGGTAGGACCGGTCCTTCATCAGGGAGTGAGACGAGGAGTGGCCCAGTTCCTTGGCCACCTTAGCGACCAATTCTTCCGGACCCACAACCGTCACCAGGTCGTCCACTCCGAGGGTGTCCGACATGGAGGGTCGGGTGATCGGGCCGGTTTCCCCGCGCCGCAGCCGCGAGAAGGTCACCTTGCCGCCGAACTTGTCGTAGATGTCGCCGAGGAACGGGCCGTCGTTTCGCTCCACCCGGATGGTCCGGTTCGCGAGCGGGCTGGGGGCATCCTTGTCATGCTTGGCGTAGGACAGGGCAGCCAACGAGGCGCCCATCATTCCGATGACCCCAAACAGGTAGGCGATGGCATAGCCGACGGTAGCGGCTTCGGGGTTGCCGGAGGCTTCACCGGCCGCGCCCAGGGCGGGCGTGTTGGTGGTGGCACCGGCGTAGGTACCGGCAATCATGGCCGAGTCAAGTCCGAACACGTAGTGCCCCAGGCCCCAGGCGGCCCCGGCTGCCACGGCGAACAGGACGATCATCGCCAGGATCGGTCCGAGGGCGGTCTTTAGATTATGGAAGAAGGATGCGCCAGAGTTAATCCCGATGGCGAAGGCGAATACCGCCAGCCCCAGGTGGCCAATCCAGGCTTCCACCCGCAGGTCCACCCCAAGGTGTGCGCCCCAAGCGGCCAGGCCGATAGCAGCGAAGAGGACGGCGGCAGCTCCCAGGCTCACCCCCTTGATCTTGATGTGACCGAAGGCCATGCCGATACCGATGAGCAGGAAAACCAAGAGCACTTGCTGGCTCTCTAAGAATTCGAATATCGCTACCACAAATTACTCGTCTCTTCTGTCTTGATGGAGCGCCCGATGGCCTCCATAAAGAGTATCCGTGGAGGCGGGTGAAGGGAGGGGCATCCAAGGTCCCAAACGGGTTGATTCTGCCTGTGGCGCGGGACTGATCCACCTGTCACCAGGGACCCAGGGCCGGGGAAACCGACGGGGAAATGTGGCTCTGCTCACGTGGGAGGCCGGTCGGATTAGGGCACATGGTCAGAACCAAACTGGCCGGAAAATGATCGGCTCAACTCAGACTGTGAGACGCGCTGCATTTCCCCGGGCAGTGTTCTACGCTTAACGCATGCAAAACCCGTTTGGAGTCGCGATTCTTCGCCTGGTGGTAGTCGTACCCGGGCGTGCGGCTCCTGCTGTCTGACAGGTGGACCGCACGCTTATCCCCATGCTTGACCTGGCTGGGGATTTTTTGTTGCCCAAACCCACACAGACCTGAAAGATGGAGACAGAGCAGTGACGCAGCAAGAAACCATAACCGGGGCGGAGGCGATCGTTCGATCGCTTGAGTGCCTCGGAGTGACCGAAGTTTTCGGGATGCCCGGCGGGGCGATCCTGCCCACCTACGACCCTCTGATGGATTCCTCCATTCGCCACATCCTGGTTCGCCACGAGCAGGGCGCCGGCCACGCCGCCGAGGGGTACGCCGTTTCCAGCGGTCGAGTGGGGGTGGCAATCGTGACCTCCGGCCCGGCGGCCCTCAACACCATGACCCCGCTGGCCGATGCCAACATTGACTCGGTCCCGATCGTGGTTATTACCGGCCAGGTGGCTGCGCCGCTGATCGGCTCGGATGCTTTCCAGGAAGCGGACGTGGTAGGTGCCTCGATGCCGGTGACCAAGCACTCGTTCCTGGTGACCGAGGCCGACGACATTCCCGCCCGCATTGCCGAGGCATTTGAGATCGCCTCGACCGGCCGGCCCGGCCCGGTGCTGGTTGACATCGCCAAGTCGGCTCAGACCGCTCAGTGCAACTTCCAGTGGCCACCTCAGACCGACCTGGCCTCCTACCGCCTGCCGACCAAGCCCTCCATGAAGCAGATCAAGGCAGCCGCCAAGGCGCTGTGTGAAGCTCAGGCTCCGGTTCTCTACGTCGGGGGCGGCATGACCCGCTCGGGTGCCTCCGACCAACTGACCAAACTGGTGGAGCTGTCCAACGCGGCCGTGGTCACCACCCTGACCGCGCGCGGGGCGTTCCCCGACTCGGACCCGCACAACCTGGGGATGCCCGGCATGCACGGCACGGTGGCAGCCGTCGGTGCCCTGCAGCGCGCCGACCTGATTCTGGCTCTGGGCTCCCGGTTCGACGACCGGGTGACCGGGCAGTTGGACTCGTTCGCCCCGCGGGCACGGATCGTTCACGTCGACATCGATGCCGCCGAGATCTCGAAGAACCGCACGGCTGACATTCCGATCGTGGGGGACCTGAACCGGGTGTTGGAGCTGCTGGTTGAGCAGTTGCCGCACGCGCAAGAGAAATACGGCGCCCCGGACCTGTCCGGCTGGTGGCGCTACCTGAACCGCCTCGTCTCCCAGTACCCGCTCGGGTGGACGGAGCCCAGCGACGGCGAGTTGGCCCCGCAGTACGTGCTGCAGCGCCTGTCCGAGTTGACCGGGCCCGAGGCGATTTGGGCCACCGGGGTGGGTCAGCACCAGATGTGGGCGGCCCAGTTCATCGACTTTGAACACCCCCGCCACTTTGTTTCCTCCTCCGGCCTGGGCACGATGGGCTACGGGGTTCCCGCTGCGATGGGCGCCCAGGTGGCGAACCCGGATTCGGTGGTTTGGTGCATTGACGGGGACGGCTCGTTCCAGATGACCAACCAGGAGCTTGCGACCTGCGTCATCAACAACATTCCGATCAAAGTGGCCCTGATCAACAACAAGGTCCTGGGCATGGTCCGCCAGTGGCAGAACCTGTTCTACGATCAGCGCTACTCCCACACCGACCTGGCCGAAGGCGGGGGAGAGCAGGTCCCGAACTTCTGCAAGCTTGCCGAAGCGTACGGGATGCCGTCGCGGCGGGTGACCAAAGCCGAAGAGGTGGACGAGGCGATCAAGTGGGCGTTGGAGATCAACGACCGCCCGGTCCTGATCGACTTCAGTGTCTCCAAGGACGCCATGGTCTGGCCGATGGTGGCAGCCGGCGTCTCCAACGACGATATTCGCTATGCGCGCGGCATGGCCCCGCAGTGGGACGGAGAGGAATAAATCATGGAAAATCTGCATACGCTCTCGGTCCTGGTGGACAACCGGCCCGGCGTGCTGGCCCGGGTTTCGGGGCTGTTTGCCCGGCGCAACTTCAACATCAAGTCCCTGACCGTGGGTGAGACTGAGAACCAGCGGATCTCCCGGATGACGATCATCGTGGATGCCGACCAGGTTCCCCTCGAACAGGTGACCAAGCAGCTCAACAAACTGATCAACGTGATCAAGGTGGTTGAGATGGGGCCGCGTGAGTCGATTGAGCGCCGCCTGCTGCTGCTCAAGGTGAATGCGGACCAGAGCTGCCGGACCGCGGTGCTGCAGATCGTGGATCTGTTCCGCGCCCACGTCGTCGATGTCCAAACTGAAACCGTTGTCGTCGAGTCCATTGGCTCTCGTGACAAACTGGAAGCACTACTTGCTGCCCTCGAACCCTACGGAGTGCGAGAGTTGGCGCAATCGGGCGCGGTCGTTATTGGCCGCGGGCCCAAGTCGATCACAGATCAGATCAAGGAGAAGTACTAATGGCCGAAATCTTCTATGAAAATGATGCCGACCTATCCATCATCCAGTCGAAGAAAGTGGCCATCATTGGCTACGGCTCCCAGGGACACGCGCACGCGCTGAACCTTCGCGATTCCGGCGTCGACGTGGTGGTCGGGTTGCGTCCCGGCTCCGCTTCCTGGGCCAAGGCCGAGGCGGCCGGGCTGGCAGTTGCCGATGTCCCCACCGCGGTTGGCCAGGGCGACGTAGTCATGATCCTGGTTCCGGATCAGCACCAGCGGGGCCTGTACGCCGACCAGATTGAGCCGAACCTGAAGCCTGGCGCCGCCCTGTTCTTCGCGCACGGGTTCAACATCCGCTTCGGCTACATCAACCCCGGACCGGAGCACGACGTCTGCATGGTTGCCCCGAAGGGCCCGGGCCACAAGGTGCGGGAAACCTACCTGGAGGGCAAGGGCATCCCCGCGATTGTCGCGGTTGAGCAGGACGCCTCCGGTCAGGCCTGGGAGCTGGCTCTGTCCTACGCCAAGGCGATCGGCGCCACCCGCGCCGGGGTCATCAAGACCACCTTCACCGAAGAGACCGAGACCGACCTATTCGGCGAGCAGGCCGTCCTCTGCGGCGGTGTCTCCCAGCTGATCCAGTACGGGTTCGAGACCCTGACCGAGGCTGGCTACCAGCCCGAAATTGCCTACTTTGAGGTGCTGCACGAGCTGAAACTGATCGTCGACCTGATCAACGAGGGCGGCATCACCAAGCAGCGCTGGTCCATTTCCGACACGGCTGAGTACGGCGATTACGTCTCCGGCCCGCGAGTCATCGACCCGCACGTGAAGGAGAACATGAAGGGTGTACTGAACGATATTCAGGACGGCACCTTCGCCCGCCGCTTCATTGCCGACCAGGACAATGGCGGCCAGGAGTTCAAGGCTCTGCGCGCCCAGGGTGAAGGTCACCCGATCGAGAAGACCGGCCAGGAGCTGCGCAAGCACTTCGGATGGGCCCAGCAGGATTCGGACTACGTCGACGGATCTGCGGCTCGCTAGCAGTTTTCCGGGGTGGGTCGGAATGATCCGGTCCACCCCGTCACAGTGAAGGAGAAATACATGTCAGTTCTGCAGGTAGCTGTTGTCCCGGGCGACGGGATCGGCATCGAGGTCACCGCCCAGGCAGTTCGGGTGCTGGAACAGGTGCTGGACCAGGCCGGAGCCGGTCTGAACCTGGACTATTTTGACCTGGGAGCCAACCGCTACCTGGAGACCGGCGACATCCTGACGGAGGCGGATCAGGAGGCGCTGGCCCGACACCAGGCCATCCTGCTGGGCGCCGTCGGCGACCCGCGGGTGGCTCCGGGAATCCTGGAGCGCGGCCTGCTGCTGAAGCTGCGGTTCGGGTTTGACCAGTACGTCAACCTGCGGCCTTCCTTCTACTACCCGGGAGTCGACTCCCCCCTCCAGCATCCCGACGGGACCGACCTGGTGGTCGTGCGCGAGGGGACAGAGGGTCTCTACGTCGGCAACGGCGGCTCTGTCCGCACGGGAACCCCGCAGGAGATTGCGACCGAAAGCTCGATCAACACCGCCTACGCGGTTGAGCGGGTGGTCCGCTACGCGTTCGAGCTGGCCGCCTCGCGCCCCGCCCAGCACCTGACCCTGGTCCACAAGACGAACGTGCTGGTCCACGCCGGTGGCCTCTGGCAGCGCCAGGTGGAGGCGGTAGCCCAGCACTTCCCGCAGGTGCAGGTCGACTACGCTCACATTGACGCCGCCACCATCTACCTGGTCAAGGACCCGCAGCGGTTCGACGTGATTGTCACCGACAACCTGTTCGGCGACATTTTGACCGATGAGGCCGCGGCTATCACCGGCGGAATTGGGCTGGCCGCCTCGGCCAACCTGAACCCCGAAGGGCGCTTCCCCTCAATGTTCGAGCCGGTTCACGGCTCCGCCCCGGATATCGCCGGGCAGGGCATCGCCGACCCGATCGCCGCCATCGGCTCGGTCGAGCTGCTGCTGGCAAACAACGGTTTCCCGGCTGAGGCCGAGCGGGTCCGCCAAGCGATCATGGCCGACATGACCTGGCGGGCCGAGAACCCCGGGCAGCGGCGCAGCACCGCCGAGGTGGGCGATGCGGTGCTGGCAGCGCTCAACTAGCTAATCAGACCCGCCCACCGGGGCGGGACCAAGTGGAGAGAAGTCACCAATGACTGAAAGTACGGTCCGTCAACTCAGTGAACTAGAGGAAGCGGCAGCGGTGCCGGTACCGAACGCGGACGAGGTTGCTTCCCGGTTCCCGGTCTCCCAGAACCCGACTCCCGCCTCCGACGAAGAGCGGGCTCAGGCCCTGCGTGACCTGGATTTTGGCACCACTTTTAGCGACCACCTGGCGATCGAGGCCTGGAACCCGGAAGAGGGGTGGCACGGCCGAAGCGTCGAGGCCTACGCCCCGCTGGCGCTGGATCCCTCGGCCGCAGTCCTGCACTACGGGCAGGAAATCTTCGAAGGATTGAAGGCCTACCGGTGGGCCGACGGATCTGTCTGGACGTTCCGCCCGACGTTCAACGCGGCCCGGATGAACCAGTCCGCGGTGCGGATGGCGATGCCGAGCCTGCCGGTGGAGGACTTCCTCGGCTCGATCGTGCAGTTGGTGCGGGTCGATGCCAACTGGGTGCCCTCTATCCCGGACTCGGCCCTGTACCTGCGGCCAATGATGATTGCTTCCGAGCCGTTCCTCGGGGTGCGGCCCGCCCGCGAGTACCTGTACCTGGTGATTGCCTCGCCGGTTGGCCCCTACTTCAAGGGTGGGCTGAAGCCCGTCTCAATCTGGGTTTCCACCGACTATCACCGGGCGGCTCCCGGCGGCACCGGGGCGGCCAAGACCGGCGGCAACTACGCGGCTTCGCTGCTCCCGCAACAGCTGGCGGCCCAGCAGGGATTTGACCAGGTCTGCTACCTGGACGCGGCGACCAACTCGGTGCTGGAGGAACTGGGCGGGATGAACGTCTTTGTTCGACGGGCTGACGGCACGGTCCTGACCCCGGCTCTGTCCGGCTCCATCCTGGAAGGCGGAACCCGCTCGGCCATCATGCAGCTGCTGGCTGACCGGGGCGTGCCGGTGACCGAAACTGCGCTCAGCCTGGCCGAGCTGGTGGCGGGAATCGAAGCGGGCGAGATCACGGAAATGTTTGCCTGCGGGACCGCCGCGGTGGTGACCCCGATCGGTCGGATTGCCGGCGACGGCTTCGACTTTACCCTCCCTGGAACCGAGCTGACCGCGGCCATTCACGACGAACTTGGCGGCATTCAGCGC
Source organism: Scrofimicrobium sp. R131 (assembly GCF_040256745.1). GTDB lineage: Bacteria > Actinomycetota > Actinomycetes > Actinomycetales > Actinomycetaceae > Scrofimicrobium > Scrofimicrobium appendicitidis. The sequence goes on along the minus strand of NZ_CP138335.1, from coordinate 1,670,379 downwards.
GGGCTGGTGCCGGACCGGCACGGGTGGATGTACCGCCTGGTCTAGCGCGACCAAACCCCCAATCAGTTGACCCCGGCCCCCACCAGGAGGCCGGGGTCAACCGGTCTGACCGAAAGGCCGGGTTACGGCACCGCGCACTGGGCCAGGACGCCGGTGCCGGAGCTCAGCATTGGCCCTTCGCTGGCGGTGACGAACACGCACTCGCCCCGGCGCAGTTCCAGCTCTCCGGCTCGGGTCATCACCGTGGGTGAACCCTGGAGACAAATGACGAGGCGGGGGCCGGTCCCAAGCAGCGGCATCGTCTGCGCGTCCAGGGACACCACCGAGAGCTCGAAGTCCTCGACCGGTGCGTAGTAGCGTCGGATCCCCTCCGACGGGTACTCCGGGGCCAGGCGCACCGGCGGGTGGGCGTCGAACTGGCCCACCTCGACCAGTTGGGTGCGGTCGATGTGCTTGGGGGTGAGCCCGGCCCGAATCACGTTGTCCGAGTTGGCCATCACTTCCAGTCCGAAGCCATCCAGGTACGAGTGGAGGGTTCGAGGGGGCAGATAGATGGCTTCTCCCGGTTCCAGTCGAACCGGGTTCATCAGGAACGCCACGATCACGCCGGGATCGCCCGGATAGGCCTCTGCCAGATAGCGGACGGTGGAGTCGAGCAGGGGGAGGGGGGAGCGGCCCGCCTCCAGTCGCTCCGAGCACGCCTGGGCAAACTGGTCGATTTCGGCCCGGTCCGGGGCTGAATCAGGGTCCAGCAGCCAGGACACCACCGGTTTCATCGCCCGGCCCGCGGCCAGGCGGAGGCGCCGGCCCAGGCGATAGGCGAGGGGAACCTCCAGCCCGTCTAGCAGCTCTCGCACCTGCCGACGCACCGAGAATCCAGCCAGCAGGGTGAACTCGGTCAGCGCGTACAGCAGCTCCGGCTTGTGGTTGTCGTCGCGGTAAATCCGCTGGGGATCAGACCGGCCAATCCCGTCTTCCTCCTCGGCTGAAAAACCCGCCTCGGCCTGGCGCTTGTTCGGGTGCACCTGCAAAGAGAGCGGGGCCGCCGGTGCGATCAGCTTCATCAGGTAGGGCAGGCGGTCGCCAAACATGAACCGGGTGGAGGGGCCCAGGTACTCCCGGGGGTGGGTCGCAATCAGGTCAGCCAGTCGCTCGCCGGTCGCGGTGGTGGCAGAGCCCAGTTCGTGGGCGCCAAACCAGAGTTCGGCCAACGGTTCAGGACTGGGACTGGTCCCCAGGAACTCCGGCAATCGAACGTGGGATCCCCACGCGTAGTGTTGTGGAAAACCTGTGATCCGCAGCAATGGGGTTAGGACCTCGCCTTCAGAACTTTGCTGACGTCGCGGGCCGCGCCCCGGTCAGCGGACAGGGCGGTGGCCGCATACAGCTGGAGGGCGGGGGAGACGTGGCGTTCGCGGGTGCGCGGGGTCCACGGGTGTTCCCGGGCCTCCTGCTCGGCCCGGCGCCGCTCCAACTCGGCGTCGTCCACCAGCAGTTCCAGCAGGCCCCGGTTCACGTCAATCAAGATCTCATCCCCGTCTTCAATCAGGCCAATGGCGCCGCCGGCGGCAGCTTCCGGGGAGATGTGTCCGACCGAGATGCCGGAGGTGCCCCCGGAGAAGCGCCCGTCGGTGATCAGCGCACACTTGGCTCCAAGTCCGCGGCCCTTGATAAACGAGGTGGGGTAGAGCATTTCCTGCATGCCGGGCCCGCCGGCGGGACCCTCGTAGCGGATCACCACCACGTCCCCAGCTTCCACGGTCTTGTCCAGGATTTTCTCGATGGCTTCCTCCTGGGACTCCATCACCCGGGCGCGCCCCTGGAACCTGAACAGGGAGGGGTCCACGCCGGCGGACTTGATGATGGCACCGTCCTCGGCAATGTTGCCCCGCAGCACGGTCAGGCCGCCCTCTTTGGTGTAGGCGTGCTCCAGATCCCGGATGCAGCCGTTGGCCGCATCGGTGTCGAGTTCGGCCCAGCGATTATTGGTGGAGAACGCTTCGGTGGTGCGGACGTTCCCCGGGGCGGCGCTGAACAGGTCCAGCGCTTCCTGGCTGGGGTTTTCCGCCCGGATATCCCAGCGATCCAGCCACGAGTCCAGGTCCGGTGAATGCACGGTGTGCACGTCCCGGTTCAGCAGGCCGGCCCGGCGCAACTCGCCCAGCAGTGCGGGAATGCCACCGGCCCGGTGGACGTCCTCCATGTGGTAGTCGTTGTGGTTGGGGGCCACCTTCGAGAGCACGGGGATCCGGGCGCCAATCTCGCCGATATCCTCCAGGTCAAAGTCCACCTCGCCCTCGTGGGCGGCGGCCAGGATGTGCAGCACCGTGTTGGAGGAGCCGCCCATGGCCATGTCCAGCGCCATGGCGTTCCGGAACGCGTCCTTGGTGGCGATGGCGCGCGGCAGGACCGAGTCGTCATCCTCGTTGTAGTAGCGCTGACACAGGTCCACGATCAGGCGGCCAGCCTCCTCGAACAGGGCTTTGCGGGCCACGTGGGTGGCCAGGGTTGAGCCGTTGCCGGGCAGGGACAAGCCCAGGGCCTCGGTCAGGCAGTTCATCGAGTTGGCGGTAAACATGCCGGAGCAGGAGCCGCAGGTGGGGCAGGCCAGCTTCTCAATTTCGAGCAGCTTCTCGTCAGAGATGGAATCGTCCGCGGTCGCGTTCATCACGGTGATCAGGTTGCCGTGTCCAGTCTGGGAGTCCCCGATGATGGCATCGGCCGGGATGTTCTTGCCGGCCTCCATCGGACCACCGGAAACAAACACGACCGGGATGTTCAGCCGCAAAGCGGCTAGCAGCATTCCCGGGGTGATTTTGTCACAGTTGGAAATGCAGACCATGGCGTCGGCGCAGTGGGCGTTGACCATGTACTCAACCGAGTCGGCGATCACCTCGCGCGAGGGCAGCGAGTAGAGCATCCCGGAGTGACCCATGGCAATGCCGTCATCCACCGCAATCGTGTTGAACTCTTTGGCTACCCCGCCAACCCGGTGGATCTCATCGGCCACCAGCTTGCCCATGTTGCGCAGGTGGACGTGCCCGGGAACGAACTCGGTGAAGGAGTTAACCACCGCGATGATGGGTTTGCCGAAGTCGTCGTCACCCATCCCCGTGGCTCGCCAGAGGGCCCGCGCCCCAGCCATATTTCGTCCCTGCGTCGAGGTGGCAGAACGTAGTTGCCTCGGCATGATTCCTCCCACAAATTGTCGGTCCAGCTAATCTTTTCTCAAGTGTAGGAGCCTAACTAAACGTTTGGCCATGAAGACCACTGACCGATAATCTACCGGCGAACTCGGTCGCCGGATAAAGCTGCGATAATGGGGGTCATGCACGGTGAATACAAGATGCCTGGAGGAAAGCTAGTCGTCGCTGACGTTGAGGTCAACGAAGGAGTGATCTCGTCGCTGACGCTGAGCGGGGATTTTTTCATAGAGCCAGACGAGGCCCTGTTCCGAATGCAAGCCGCGGTCCTGGGGGCCCCGGCCGACCTGAGCGGAGCCGAGTTGACCACCCGGATGGAGGTGGCGCTGGAGCCAACCGACGTGCTGATGGGGGTCTCCCCCGGGGCGATCGGGGTGGCCATTCGGCGGGCCCTGGGAGCGGCCCTGTCCTGGGACGACATTGATTTCGAGGTGATTCACGGCCCGTCCGTGGCCCCGGTGATCAACGTGGCCTTGGATGAGACGCTGGTTGAGGACGTGGCGGCCGGACGGCGCCGTCCGTTCATGCGGATCTGGGAGTGGAACGCCCCCCAGATCGTGATCGGCTCGTTCCAGTCCTACGACAACGAGATCAACCAGGAGGGGATCGATCGGCACGGGATCACCGTGTCGCGCCGGATCAGCGGTGGGGGAGCCATGTTCATGGAACCCGGGAACTGCATCACCTACTCGCTGGTGGTGCCCACCGCGCTGGTCGACGGGCTCAGCTTTGAGGCCGCCTACCCGTTCCTGGATGAGTGGGTGATCGAGGCGCTGAAGAAGGTGGGGGTCAACGCCACCTACGTTCCCCTCAACGACATAGCCTCTGAGAAAGGGAAAATTGGGGGCGCCGCCCAGAAGCGGTTCGCAAACGGCTACATGGTTCACCACGTGACCATGGCCTACGACATCGACGCGGTCAAGATGAACGAATGCCTGCGGATCGGCAAAGAGAAGATCCGGGACAAAGGCTTGCGTTCGGCCGTCAAACGGGTGGACCCGATGCGGAGCCAGACCGGGATGGCCCGCGAAGATATCATCGAGGTCCTGAAGGACCACTTCGCGCAGAAGTATCTGGCTGACCCGGGTGAGATCACCGCGGCCGACCTGGAAGTAGCCGAGCGCCGGGCCGAGGACAAGTTCTCGTCGCCCGAGTGGGTCTACCGCATTCCCTAAGCGGAAAACTGACAACGCTCCCAACCCCAAGCTGCCAACCGCAGCCTGTTCGTGAGGTAATTGGCCCGTGAAACTACCTTTGAGTCCCCGTTCGATCGGAATCGTCGCCCTGGGCGTGACCAGTTTGCTGGCTGCGGCCGGCTGCACCTCATCCACCGGGGGCCGCACCCTGGGAGAGCAATCCCAATCCGGTCCGGGCGCCCTTGAGACCGCGCAGTCTGACGATTACTCGCAGTTGCCCGAGCGAACCGTGGATCCCGATGCGGCCCAGTACTGGGATCAGCTGAGCCCACTGGAGCAGGCGGCCTCCGTGCTGATGCTGCACTATCCCGGAACCGACGTCAGCCAGATCAAGACTTTCGTGGACGACATTCGCCCCGCCGGCCTGATCCTGATGTCGGACAACGTTCCCGACCCCGAGTCGGGGTTGGCGCAGAGTGTCGCGCAGTGGGGTCAGGTGGGTGGCCTACCGCTGCTGGTGGCCATCGATCAGGAGGGTGGCTTGGTTTCCCGCCTGGCGGACGATCCGGGAGAGTCGCCGGAGGACCTGCGTGACCAGGACCCGGCTCAGACTGAAGCGTCATTCCATGCACGCGGCGAGTACTTGAAGTCACTGGGAATTAACACGAACTTTGGGATTGTGGCGGACACGACCGCCGACGAGAACGCCGCCATCTGGCCGCGAGTCCTGGGCACCACCCCGGAAGCGGCGGCCGAGCGGGTCAGCGCGGCGGTTGCGGGTGAAAATGGGGAAGTATTTTCCACCCTGAAGCATTTCCCCGGGCACGGCCTGATTGAGGAAGACTCCCACTTCACGGTGCCGGTTGGCAGTATAGATCCCGATCAGTGGGCGCAAACAGCCGCGCTCCCGTTTGCGGCCGGGATCGACGCCGGGGCCGAAATGGTGATGGTCGGGCACCTGCTGTTCCCAGAGATTGCCCCCGAGCCGGCCTCACTTTCAGCTCGATGGAACCAGATTCTGCGCCAACAGCTCGGCTTTGACGGGATCATCGTGACCGATGATTTGAAGATGCTCCGCGACTCGGGTGAAGCCCAGTTTGCCGACCCGGTGGCCAACGCGGTTGCAGCTCTCAATGCCGGGGCCACCCTGGTGTTGGATATTGACGGCGACACCGGTCCGGCCGCAACCGCGTTCGCGCACGAACTCGTCAACGGGATTGCCGCGGCAGTGCAGGACGGTTCGCTGCCGCACCAGCAGCTGCGCGAGGCGGGAATCCGGTTGACGGAACTGCGCTCCAGCCTGGCCGAGTAGGGGAGGGGCCTGAGCCCCTCCCGCCACGCTAGGCCCGTGGGTTCCACTCTCCCTTGGCGACCGCCGGCACGAAATCGTGCAGGTCGATTGGCCAGCGCACGGTCTGACCGGTTTCGGCCGCCCGATAGGCCGCCATCAGTAGTTCCATGACTTCCACTCCGGCCACGAGGGACTCCAGGGGCTGGGTGCCATTGAGAAAGTCGCGGGTGAGGGCTGCATTCTCTCCGGTGTAGCCGTAGCTGACGGATTCGTCTGAGAGAAGCGGCATGAGTCCCTGTTCCGCGTTCTGCTTCTCAATTAGGTCCTCACCTTCGGACTGTTCCAGGGATCGTGACAAGAACACTTTCGACTCGGTAGAAAGGGTGTCTGACTCCATGGAGTACTCTGGGCCAAGAAGTTCGAAGGAGAGGCGTAGGCCCGCTCCAACGTAGCTCCACGAGGTGGTAGCTTCGACCACGACCGGTTCACCGTCGCCGTTGACAAACTCAAAGACCGCGTGGGCGTAGTCCTCGCTGGGGCTCTTGGTATAGTCCACCACGCCCGGGTAGTCTGCCTTCAACTGGCGTGCGTATTCCTCCCGGCCCCATTTCAAACTAGCAATGGTGGCGGTCACCGCCACTGGTCGAAGCCACTCGGAAGAGGATTTGCCCGGAGGGGTGAGCAGGAACCTGCCGGCCTCCACCGAATGGCACATCATGTCGTTTAGGACGCCTCCGCCTTCCGTCACCCCGTTCCAGAACCAAGTGTTGTGGGGGCCAGAATGTTCTTCTGCGGCCCGGGCCAGGTAGGGTGAGCCGGCTGCAGCTGCTCCCCGCTGCCAAATCACCTCCCGTGCCCTTACCAGTCCGGGAGCGTAGACCTGGTTCTCCAGGTAGCCGTGTAGAAGCCCTGCGCTTTGGACCATTTCCAACACCTCTGTGGCTTCAGCTACGGTGCGGCCCAGTGGTTTCTCAATGGCGATGGCAGTTAGCTCAGCGCGTCCTTGAATCACCTCGTCAGTAATAGCGCGAATTACCTCCAACCTCGTGTAGTTGGGGGTTAGGACCCAGATGGCGTCTACCCGCGGGTCCCGAACCAGATCAACCACGTCGGTGTAGGAGGCTACGTCGGTTCCCACTCCCGTCTCGGCGGCCGTCTTCGCGAGTTCTTTGGCCTTGGTCAGAGTGCGGGAGCAGACTGCGACAATGTCGCCATCCCGGACCCCCTGCCAGGCGCGGACGTGGAAATTCCCAATGAAGCCTGCGCCGAGGATGCCGACCCCAAGAGTCTTTCGTTCAGTCATTGCCAGTACCTTTCTTTGTTTTTGTCGAGATGGGGATTAGGACCGCAACCGCCGCTGGCGGCCATAGACGGCCAAGAGAGTGATTAGGACCAAACCGTTGATCACGATCCGGCCCGATTCCGGCATGTTGATGGTGGTGAGGAACGAAGTCAGGACTGTCAGTAGGATTGCGCCGACTGCTGAGCCCACGTATCCGCCGATTCCTCCCGAAACCAGCGTTCCTCCGATCACAACCGCGGCCACCGAACGCAACGTGTAGTCATCCGCCAAATTCAGGAACACCGTCTCCGTGTAACCGAGCAGCATGATCCCGCCCAGAGCTGCGAACAGGCCCGAAGCGGAGTAGGCCAGGAGGATGGTTCGATTGACTGGCACTCCGGATAGCCTGGCCGCAGTCCGATTAGCGCCGACGGCGTAGATGTTCCAGCCCAGTGACGTGTGTCGAAGCATAAGGGTGATCAAGATGGTGGCGATCAACCACAGGAAGAGGACTCCTGGGAGCTGGAAAAGCCATCTGTCGTTGACCAACGCCGTCAAGGCCGGGGCGCTGCGTCCCCCAGCTTTTCCTTGGGTGTAGGCCAGGATCAACCCCTGAACCACGCCCATCATCCCCAGAGTCATGACAAACGGCGGGATCCGAAGATAGAGGACCCCGAGGCCGTTGACCAGACCAATGGCGGCTCCAACCGCCAAAGGAACCGCTATGGCCAACAGCAGGCCTTCATCTGATCCGGCCATCATCTTGGAGGCAATGATGGCCGCAAATGTCGCCACCTTGCCCACCGAAAGGTCGATTCCGTCTCCGCCGGTGAGAATGACGATCGTCTGTCCGATGGCGATAAATCCGAGGAAACTAGCGACCCGCAGCATTGAGACCACCTGGCCGTATGAGCCAAATCCGGGGGATACCAGCTGGCCCACCACGATCAGAATGATCGCGATGATTCCGGCTACTAGCGCGGGGTTTCTCAGCCAAGATGGAACAGAATTGCGAGTTCCGGTAGGCATCTCCTCTAGGGGAGCTTCAGGCTGCCTCATTTCTTGCCTCCCTTGCCGGTAGTCAGGACCGAGAGTGCAAGGGCGAAGATAATGATGAGCCCGCTCGCCAAAGCTCGGTAGGTGGTGGGTACGCGCATAAAGGCCAAAATGTTGGTGCTGATGGCCAGAATCAGAGCGCCGGCGATGGCGCCAATGGGTTTGCCTCGACCACCGCTCAAGGCAATCCCGCCCAAAACTACTGCGGCGATTGAGTCTAATGCCATGTTGGCGCCGATTAGTGGATCACCTGAGCCAGTATTGGCCAACACGGCAAAAGCCGCGAAGCTGGTGAAAACCGAGGCCACGGTGAAACTGGAAAATATGACCGAAGTGACCGGGACTAGGGAGGCGTAGGCGGCCTCTCTGTCTCCTCCGACTGCGTACAGGTGGCGGACGAACTTTGTCTTTGACACCATCCACCACAAGAGACCGCCGAGAACCACAATGATCACCGGCACCGGAACGAACGCCACCGCCATTCGGTAACCGCTAGTCATGGCTGGTGGGACCGCTCCGCCTGGGGCAGGCAGGACAAACAGAGCCAAGCCGGAAAAGACCGATGCGGTGGCAAAAGTGGCGATCAGCGGCTGCAAACGAACTATCGCCACGACCAGGCCATTGATGGCCCCGCAGATGGCCCCGGCAAGTATTGCTGCCAAGAGACCCAGGACAATTCGGCTATCTTGCCCGTCCATCACTCGGAGTGCGATGACCGAGATCAGGGCAACCTGTGCTCCGATTGAAAGGTCCAGTCCACCACCGATCACGACAATTGCCTGGGCCAGGGCAGCGAACACCAGCGGAACAAACGTCGCAAAGTTGCTGGTGAACGAATAGAGGGTGAAGAAGGTTGGCTGAACGGCCACGTTGACGACCACCACTGCAACCAAAAGGAGTCCCGTGATAGCGCTTGAGAGCGTGAACGTCAGTCGGGAAGTCCACGGTTTTGACCCGTCTCGGACGATGAGCTCAGACATGATCCCCGCCTTTCTCTTCGACACGAAGCGCAGCCGCGACCAGATTGTCTTTGGTGATCTCGTCTCCGATTAGGTGATCAACGACGGCGCCCTCGTACATGACCAGGACTCGGTCGCAAAGCTCCAGCAGTTCTTCATCATCCGAAGAGTTCAACACCACCCCAACTCCGGCGGCTGTCAGTTCGCGGATGATCGAGTAGATCTCACTCTTGGCCCCAATGTCGACTCCCTTGGTGGGATCGTCTAGGAGCACCACTTGCGGTTGGTCAAGCAGCCATTTGCCGAGGACCACTTTCTGTTGGTTCCCACCGGAGAGGGAACTGACAGGGTCGTCAAGGCTACCGATTTTGATCCTGAGGCGTTGTACCTCAGCGCCGCCCACCTTGCGTTCCTGTCGAAGGGACACGAACACTCCGCCGCGGAGCCGGCGGGGGAGGCTCACAATGGATAGGTTCTCGAGGATCGGGCGTTTCATGAACAGACCCTGGGTGGAGCGGTCCCCAGGCACTAGGGCCAGTCCGGCACCGATGCCTCCTCGGGGATGGCGAATATCCCGGACGCGCCCTCCGGTCGAGATGGTCCCGGAGGAGTGAGGCCAATCGCCAAACAGTACGTGTAGCAGGTCTGATTGGCCCTGACCCTGCAGGCCACCAAGTCCAACGATCTCCCCGGCCTGGACTTCGAGATCAACTCCGGTCAGGGTCTCTGAGTGCAAGTTTTCCACCGCGAGCACCACCTGGTCGCGGCTTTTTCCCCGGGCCGTCGTTCGATTCGGAGGCGCCGAGGTGAGTTCTTCGCCGACCATCAGTTGCACCAGCTCGGGTTGGCTGGTTGTGGCCAGATCCACGGTTGCCACAGTCTGCCCGTTACGCAGAATGGTTGCGTGCGAACAGAGGGCCAGGATTTCTTCGAGGCGATGCGACACGAATACAACGCTCACCTCCTGCTCGATCAGGGCGTGGACCTGGTCAAAGACCAGTTGGACCTGATCACGACGCAGTGACGCGGTGGCTTCGTCCAAAACGAGGATCTGGGGTTTCCGTGCCATCGCTTTGGCGACCTCAACCAGTTGCTGGGAGCCGGGGCTTAGGCGGGACACTTCTGTGTCCAGGGTGGTCCCCTCGTCTAGGCCGGGCCAAAACGGGGCAATTGCCTCCTCTGCTGCAGCGCGCATCTTGCGAGACTTGAGAAACCCCTGGCCCGTAATCTCGGTGCCGAGCAGAAGATTCTCAGCCACGGTGAGCTGTGGGATCAAGGAGAGTTGCTGGTAAACCGCAGAAATTCGATGGTGGTATGCGTCCAGGGGTCTATTGATCTGGAGATCTTGGCCTGCTAGTCGAATGTGGGCACGGTCCGGTTTTACCGTGCCGGTGAGCACCTTGTTCAAAGTTGACTTGCCGGAACCGTTTGGACCCAGAAGTCCGTGTACCTGTGCTTTCTCGACGACAAGGTGGGCTTCAGCTAGTGCCTGGACCCCGCCGTAACGTTTGGATACCCCGGTCATTTCGAGCAGAGACATTGGCTCTCTCCATTCGGGCTTGGCGGTGGTGGTGGGTTGTACCCACCACCACCAGTAGGGGACTACTTGAAGTACGCAGCTACCTCGTCGGCGCTGAGGATTGAGTCAAGTACATAGGTGTCGGGTTGGTCCTTCACCTTTTCCCATTCCGCTTCGAAGTTCTCGTTGGTGATGGCCGGTGCAAGCGGCAACACAATAGTGTGTCCGTCGACCAGTTTGCTCTCATCGATTTCTTTCCCCTGAAGCTGGTTGATGATGAAGTGCATTGCCGTGGCACCGGTGCCAGGGGGGTTGATGATGCCGACAGAGGAGAACCCACTGGGGAGCAGGTCATTCCACATGCGCATGAAACCCACGCGTGCTTCGCCACTGGTCACGACTGAATCGGTCTTGCCAGCGGCCTCAATTGCCTTGAGCACGCCCTGGGCCATGCCGTCGTAGGTCCAGATGCCGGCAATTTCGGGATAGGTTGCTAGCAGGTCAGTGGCCACGGTCTGACCGGTTGTCTGGTCCCAGCCCCCATCGCCTCGGGTCAGGACTTCAATGCCTTTCTCCTTGAAGATTGGCTCGGCACCGGCCCAGCGGGCGTCCGTGGCGGGGTTTCCGGTGGCGCCTTCGACGGTGACAATCTTGTCGCCTTCCTTCAACTGGTCGGCAAACCACTGCGCGTTGGCCGCACCCAGGTCCTGCTGGGAGATGCCAACGTTAATGACCTCGGGCGAGTCGACCGCCTGGTCGATGGCGTAGACCAAAATCCCTTGGTCGGTGGCCTCCTTAAAGACTGCCGAAAGAGCCGAGGCGGAGTTGGGGTCGACGATAATGGCATCGACCCCGGAGTTGATTAGGTTGCGAATCTGCTGAATCTGACCGTTCACATCTGCGTCTGCGTTTTCCAGGATCAGGTCATCAACCAGACCCTGCTCTTTGTACTCATCGAACACATCCTGAATGGCTTCGATCATCTGGGTTCGATACTCGCTTCCGACGAAGGCGTTGCTCACCCCAATGGTGAACGGGCCGGCCGAAGAAGCGGTTCCTTCGGCGCCGGATTCTGTGGCTGGTTCATTCCCACCGGATGCTGGTGTCGGTGAAGAACAACCCGCGAGGAGGGAAACCCCTGCTAGGGCGGCTACTGCGGACCAGACGAAACCTCGTGATTTCATTTCGTTCCTCCTTGATCGATCTGGCTCACCTACCTTATTTTCATCATGCAAATAAGGTAGCTCTCATTCTAGGAGGGGTCATTAGTGAGATCAAGCACAAGATCAACGAGTGCGATGGCGGCTGCAGCGGAGGTGCGTGATATCAAGCCAAAGTGAACCATTACAGTTTGATAACGGTCTGAGAGAGGGCGAACTAGGCCAGCTCCAGGATGCCTCCCGCGGCATCGAGGGCATAGAGGGCCGCGCCAACCAACTTTGCGTCACCCTGCAGTCCTGACGGAGAGAGGATCGGCTCGTGGAGGACGTTCTCGTGCAGGCGCTCCGACAGTGCTGGAATCACCAGGTGGGACCAACGGCCAAACAGTCCGTCAAACACGATCACTTCGGGAGCAACGATTGCGCACAGATTAACCAACTGGAACGCGTACTCATCCATGGCTTCCGAGAACAGGGCCGCAGCGCGGGGCTCGCCGCGTTCAACCTGGTCGAACAGCGCATCGGCCGAAGCGTCGTCGGAGAAAAGTACGGATGCTTCCACCGCCCGATCCCGCAGGGCCGTCTCGCCCAAACGGCGTTCTACCTGTCCGAATCCCTTGCGGTCTTCGCGCAAACCATTGACGTCCATTAGCATCCGCCCGAACTGACCGGCAGCCCCTCCCTGACCGCGCCATAGACGACCGTGTTCCACAATGCCCGCACCTACGCCTTGAAAGACGCCGATCGCCAGCAAAGAGTTGGCTTCGGGGATCGCGCCGCAGAAGAACTCGCCATAGGCGATGAGGTTGACGTCATTCTCCACAATGATCGGGCCAGGGCAGCAGTCGGCCAGTTTGCTCCCCAGTGGGAAGTCGTACCAGCCGACAGCCGGAGCAAGGGTAACCACTCCGGCATCCGTAACCGGTCCCGGAACTGAGACCCCTACTGCCACCGGCGGCAAACCTTCCCAACTTGCGAGCGCCTCTGTCAGCGAGGACCGCAGTGCCTCGGCTTTCTCTTCCGGCGAGAGTCCGGAGATTGCCCGAGAGTGTCTCTCTTCGATCTTCCCGCCCAAATTGATGGCGGCCGTCTCGACGACATCCTGCGTGATGTCGGCAGCTAGGATTCTTCTAGCGTCCGGGTTGAATTGAACCAGCATGGATGGCCGGCCACCCGTACTGAGGTCAGAACCTACCTCTTGGACCAGGCCCGATTCTTGCAGCGCCGCAGTGAGCCGGTTGGTCGTGGCCGGTGAAAGACCGGTCCGACGGGACAGTTCAACCCTGGACATCGGTCCGGCAGCCAATAGTTCCGCAAGCAATGCGGAGCGGTTGGCTTTTGCAGGATCTCTTGACCCAGTGGGCACCGGCCACCCCTTCCACCGCATCGACAAACGAACTGATCCGATAGTACCGTCTCCCACCGCTGCGCTAGTGCCCAGCGGGAGCCTGTACTAGGTTGGGAAATGATCGCACCGGCGAGCAGCAGGAGTAGACGATGAACGTTTCCGCGACAGGCCATCTGGTTGTCAGTGGTGGATCCGGACTGATTGGTCGCGCTCTGATTGAGGCTGCCCGGGCCCGCCAAATCCCGGTGGTGCAGCTAGTCCGGGGACTGGCCCGGACCGATGAAGAGTCGCAGTGGGATCCGCTTGGGGGCCGAATTGACTCGCAGGTGCTGGTGGGCGCGCGGGCGGTGGTCAACCTAAACGGGGCCAGTATCGGACGCCTGCCCTGGACGCGCAGCTACCGGCGGAAACTGATCAGCTCCCGGTTGGCTCCCACCCGAACGTTGGCGAGCGCGCTGCGGGAGCTGGGCGCGGGAGCACCGGCGTTCATTTCCGCCTCGGCCGTCGGCTACTACGGGAATCAGCCCGGTCGGGTCTTGACCGAGGAGTCCCCGGTCGGCAACACTTTCCTGGCCGGAATCTGTCGCCAGTGGGAGGCTGAGGCCATGGCCGCTGCTCCCGCCAGCCGGGTGGTCACGCTCCGAACGGCCCCGGTCGTCTCCCGGCAGGGAGTCCTCAAACCGATGGTGCGCTTGACCAAACTGGGGTTGGGCGGCCGGCTGGGTCCCGGCTCGCAGTACCTCCCGTGGATTTCCCTGGTGGACGAGGTGGAGGCAATCCTGCACCTGGTTGACTCCGACTGGTCGGGCCCGGTTAACCTGACCGGTCCCGCGCCCGCCACCGCTGGCGAGTTGGGCCGCGCGCTGGCCAAACAGCTTCACCGGCCCTACTGGTTGCCCACCCCCGCCTGGGCGCTGCGGCTTGCGTTGGGGGCGGATGCTGCCGACTCGCTGCTGCTGGCTGACGCTCGCGTAGTTCCGGCCGCACTGCTGGCCAGCGGGTTCCGTTTTCAGCACCGAACGGTGGACGAGGCGGTCGCCGCCGCCCTCGCAGCCAAAAGCTAAAGTAGGGGAATGGACTCATCATCTTGGGCTGATCAGCGGCGGGAGAATGCCCGGGCCCGGGCTGCCCTCCTGCGGGCCGAACAGGAACAGGAGTATGCGGCCGGGCGGGCGCTGCTGGCCCGGTTCGTCGAGGCGGCCCGCGAGGGCGGCCCCGCTCCCGAACCACTCTTCGTTACCCACCCGGGGAATGGGGCTCGCGCCCGCACCCCCCTGCGCGGCTGGTACCTGCGGGATAACCGCTCGATGGGCGTCGATGTTGACGGGAACTTCTACCTGCTCACCGCGCCCCTGACGCTGCTGGAGCGCCTGCGGGGAGTTCGGCCGGAGCCGGCCGACCCGCCCCTGATTCTGGGCAAGGGCGGCCGCGACGGAGAAACCATCGACTTGGTGGACGCGCTCACCCGGGTTTGGCCCGACTGGCAGAAACGGGCGCGCGGGTAACCTTCCGGCGACTAGCCCTGATCGGTCGGGGTGGGTGAGTCCCCCTCGTCCGCGGCCGGGGCTTCCGGATCCGAGTTTGGCTCATCCGGGGCCGAGGGCTCCAGCACGGCGGTGGTGGCTCCGCGGCGCTGACGGTCCATGATGAACCGTCCTTCGACCGCGTGGCGAGCTGCGCGCCAATCGGCAAATACTTCCGTCTTCAGGTCGCGGCGCCGGGCCAACTCCTCCGGCGAGGCGTCCTCGTCCAGCGGGTAGTTGTCGGGCAGCAGAGCCTGATCGTAGGGGAGGGGCCGCTTCTGATAGCGGTGGTGCGCCGCCCACAGAATTACCAGCACCGCGACCACCCACCAGAGCAGCAGGACCCCGACGGTGTGCCAGACAATGTTGGGCACCCCGGCGCCGGCAATCAACGCGCGGAAGGACAGCTGCGTGTACGTCATCGGCAACCACGGGTGGATCCACTGGAAGAAGGCCGGCATGGTCTCCACCGGGAAGGTGGCGCCCATCGACGTGATCTGCAAAACCAGCAGCACGATCGAGACGAACCGCCCGCGGTAGGCCAGAACCGCAATGCACGCCTGGTTGATCACCGCGAACGTGAGGGAGGCGAGCACGGCCACCAGGACAAACCCGGCCAGGTCCTTAGCTTCCATCTGCACTGAGAAGTTGGTCAGGACCACGGCAATCACGGCCTGAATCATCGCCATCAGGGCGGCGGTCGAGCCGGGGCGGATCGCCTGGAGGGCCCAGTGTTCACCCGGTCGGACGCCTCGGTCCAGCGCGGGCAGGACCAGGAAGATGGCGATGGCGCCCACCCACAGCGCCAGCGAGAGGAACATCGGGCTGAAGCCCGCCCCGTTGTTGGCCACCGGGTTGGCCCGGATCGGCTCCACCCCAACTAGCTGGGACACGGTCGAGGCGATGGAATCCTGGTCCTGGTGGTTGTAGTCGGGCACCTGGTCGCTGCCCTCGGCCAGTGCTCCGGCCAACTGTTCGGTGCCGTCGTGGAGGCGACCGGCCCCCTCGTCCAACTGGCCGACGCCCGCGGCCAACGTCGGCACCTGGGAGTTCAGTTCCGAGGTTCCGGCCGCGAGCTGGCGCGAGCCGTCACTCAGCTGACCTCCGCCGGCCCGAAGTTGCTCCGAGTTGGCGGACAGCTGGTCCAGGCCGGAGCTGAGCGCGTTGATCCCGCCGATCAGCGTCTGGTTGGCGGCCCCGTCAGAGGTGGAGCCGACCTGAGTTTGCAGGGTGGTCAGGCCGGATTCGAGTTGGGCCGAGCCGTCGGCCAGCTGGTCCAGCGAGCCCTGGAGCTGGCCCACCGCACCGATGGCCTCGTTTGCCTGGTCGGCAATCTCGCCCGCCTTGGCGGTGATCTCACCCTGGTGTGACTGCAAATCTTCCAGGAAGAGGCACAGGTCAGAGCCCGGGTAGTCCTGCTGGCATTGGGCGGACAGCTCGTCCAAGTTGGCGGCGGTGTCCTGGACCAGCTTCAGCAGTTCGTCGGGGAGCGGAGCCAACTCAGACACCGGATCGCTGATCTGGTGGAACCCATCGTCCAGCTTCTTGTTGCCGGCTGCCACCTGTGCGCTTCCGGCTCGGAGCTGCTCAATTCCGCTCTGCAGCTGTCCGGTCTTCCCCCGCAGGGTGTTTGCGCCGGCGGCTGCCTGATCCACGCCGGCGGTGTAGGCATCCAGGCCCGAGTTGAGCGAGTTGGCTCCGCCAGCCAACTGTTCGGCCCCACTGGAAAGCTGCGAGGCGCCGTCGGACAGGCTCGGGATCTTGCTGTTCAGCTCACCCAGCCCCCGATCCAACTGGTCGGCCCCCGTGTTGAGCTGGTCGGCCCCGTCGGCGGCGCTGACCATTCCCTGGCGAATCGTGCCGAAGGACCCCAGGATTGCGTCGACGTAGGTCTTGGAAGCGGTGGCCCGGATTTCATCTTCCAACGCGGTTGCGACCGTGCGAGCCATCGTCCCGGTCAGGTAGTTGACCCCGTCGTCTGTGACTAGTTCTAATTGGGCTGGGCGGGCGTTTGGGGCGGCCGAGGTGCCAATTTGGATCACGTCGGCGGACAGGGAGCGGGGGACGTAGAGGATGGCGGCCAGGGTGCCGTCTGCCAGCTGCGCCTCGGCATCGGCGCGACCCAACTCCTCCCAGGTGAAGCCCACGTCTTGGCCGGGGGCCGGGTCGGTCAGGGTGTCGACCAGCATTTCGCCAACGTCCAGAGTCTGGCGTTGGCCAGAGATCAGGTTGGCGGTGGCAGGCTGGTCCTCATTCACCACTGCGGCGCGGAGGTGGTCCAGGTGCTCAATTGGGCTCTGGTAGGCCGAAGACAGCAGGCCACCGTACATCAGCGGAATGAAGGCGATGGCGAGAATGACCAGAATATTGGCAAACGCATTTCCGGTGAGTTTGGGGCCACGCATGAGAACTCCTTGTCGACACCTCTTAAGTCCCGTCGCCAACCGAGGGCGGCGCGGATGCCGTCAAGCAGAACTGTCCAGCTCAGCGGCGATCCGAAACTAAGAGTCTACTCTCAAGGTTACGGTAGCGTAGGGTCGGAACTGAGGGGTTGCTCACCCAGCCACTTCCGGGGTGGAAGTGGGGTCGGACCGGCGCTTGCGGATGATCCGCTCGCGCCACCAGGAAATCCCCACCGCCACCAAGTACAGCGCAATCAGACCGAAGGCCTGGATGATCATGGGGATTGGGTTCGGAATGGGGTTGATGATGGCTGCAATCACAAAGGCCACCAGGACCGCCCAACGCCACGCCTTCAGCATGGCTTTCGCCGGCAGGATCCCGGCAAAGTTCAGGGCGACCAGGATCTCTGGCAGCAGGAAAGAGAACCCGAACGCGAACACCAGCGTCATATAGAAGCTGAGGTACGAGTCGGCTCGGAGCAGCATTTCGGCGCCGCCGGGCAGGAACGAGACCAGAATGTCGATCGCCTGGGGCACCACTTTGATTCCGGCCACCACGCCGGCCCCGAACAGGATCACGCCAGCCACCCCAAAGCCGAGGGCGTGGAGGCGTTCCTTCCGGCGCAGCCCCGGCCAGACGAACAGTCCGATCTGCAGGATCCACCAGGGGCTGGACAGGATGGCGCCGGTCCAAAATGCAACCCGGAGTCGCAGGTCGAAGGCGCCGCCAATGGTCTGGAAGTTCAGGCGAGGGTTGGCATCGGTGAGCTGGAGCAGTGGACGCTGAATGTACTCCAACACCGGCATGGTGAAGAACCAGCCCACGATGGTTCCCACCAGGAGGCCAAGCAGAATGAGAAGCAGGCGCTTGCGCAGTTCTTTCAGGTGCGCAAGCACCGTCATTCGCTTCTCAGGGTTTGGGGGGCGCCGGGTGCGCTCTTTCACGTCCCTTGCGGTTGATCAGGAGCCGGCGGACCGGCGGGCGGAACCTGGCCGGGTGGGGCTGACCCCGGGGCGGCAGGTCCGGCGTTGGGATCGTAGGCACCAGCCTGGGGCACGTTCGGGTTGTACGTGGGGGGCTGGGGCGGAACCGCATTGGGGTCGTATGTCTGCGGGGCGGGGGGCTCCTCTTGCAGCTCGCGCATTTCCTTCTTCAGGATTTTGGCGGACTGGCCGATCGAGCGCGCGATGTCCGGAAGCTTCGCGGCACCGAAAATGATGATCACCACCAGGATGACGATGATCCAGTGACTTGGTCTCATAGCTGATTGCGTCCTTTACAGCCTGGTTAGTCGGTCGGCGCCGGGGCCGATCCGGTCGAGGGGTTGTCCTCGCGATGCACTTGTATCGTAGCTGACCCGGGGTTCGACCTGGGGTTATTGCCGGTGGGAGAGGCCCCGTGCTTGGCCTGCTCGATCCAGGCGTCCATCTCCTCGCGGACCGCCTGGCGGATAATTTCGCGCGGATCGTATTGGCTTAAGTCAAAGTCTGACAGGTTGAGTTCAGTGAGGCCGGTGGACTGCAGGTCCAGGTTGGATTCCTCGCGGAGCTTGGCGCTGATAGAGCGGGCCCAGGCCACCAGGCGTTTGAACCCGCGGAGGGCGTCCTGGATGCCTTTCGGGCCCAAAATAATCAGGAAGACAAAGAGGAGGACCAGCAGTTCGGCTCCGTTGATCCCGAACATCTGGCCCTCCCCTCATCTCAACTAGGTTCGCCGACAGACTACCGCTACCGACCGGTCGAAGGATAGCTCTCGGCCAGTTGGGTGAGCTGGGAAATCGCCTGCTCAGGGTCGGCTCCCCGCCCAACGGCGACCCCGACCAAATAGGCTGAGAGTGGTGCCCCCGGCCGCGAGGGGCCGTGAGCGACCGTGCCGATCAGACCCAGCAGCGGTTGTTCCACCTCGGCAATGGTTTTCTGGTCCAGGTCCAGTTCGGTCGCGGCGGCGCCGAGCCACTGGCGCATCTTTTCCATTTCTTGCGGATCATCTTTCTTGGGTGCCACGCGGGTCTCCTCTCGTCGGTGAGTAACCACCTCAAAGTACCGCGTTGCTACCGGGGTGGACAAGATCCGCCCAATTGTCCGTACTTGACCTACAATTTTGTTTCATGCTTACAGCTGACGAACTTGATGACTATGCCGCGGCGCTGGCCACCCTGGGCCGGTTTCACCGCCAGGCGCCTGACGAGAACACGTTGAGTGCCTTCGGGGAGTTGCTGGAGGAATGGCCGGTCCCGGTAGGTGAGGCCTCGTCAGCCGGTCTGGCCCACCTGCGTACGTCTTTTGCCGAAGCCGAATCCGCCTATCAAATCCGGGGCGACCTGAACCGGCTCTACGGCGTCAGCGCGGTGGCTCGGGTAGCCCCGTACGAGTCGGTCCACCGCGACCGGGACGGGCTGGTGTTTGACCAGCAGACCCTGCTGGTGCGCGAAGCCTACCGGCAGCTTTCGCTGCAGGTGCCCCGGTTGAACCGGGAGCCCGACGACCACATCGGGGTTGAAGTCGACTTTCTGGCCCAGTGCCTGCTGCGGGCGCTCGACGCCCTCGATGCCGGCCAGGATCAGCAGGCGCTCACCTACCTGAACCTGGCGCGCGAGTTTCTGGCCGAGCACCTCAACCAGTGGGGACCGGACATGCTGGCCGAAGCAACCGAGGCCGCGGAAACCGAGTTCATGCGCGGGGTGTGCCAACTGACGATCGGCACGCTGGACTCATTTACTGCCGCTCTCGAGGATCTGCCGGCGGCCAGCTAGCGCCACGGAGGCCGGCGTCGAGCCGTCAGTGGCGCGCCGGTACATCTCAACCATCCCGTCAGTGCCCTTTTTGGCCAGCTGCCAGGGCGGAGCCAGGGTCCAGTAGGCTTCGACCACTCGCGGAATGGGGGCCCGCAGATCTGTGGCCACCCACGCCATGATTACCGCCATCAGGTTGTGAGCTTGCTGCTGGCGAGCCATCTCCAGCCACAGCGGGGTGAAGTCGGTGTTCTTCCACGAGCTCATCATCACCGCGAGGGACGCGCTGACGTGGTCGGCAAAGTAGTTGTAGAGGCCCACCAGCACCGCCGAGTTGGCGGTGACGATTTGGCGGTAGGTTCCCTCGCGCTCGCGCACGTGGGACAGAACGTGGGTGTAGACGTTCTGCCAGTACTCGGAATAGTCGGTTTCTTCGAGCTGCAGTGTGGAGTGAAGCATCCGTAAGCCCGGCTCCATCTCGGCGACGAGGGCGGCCACCAGGAGATCTGAGGGCGAACTGGCGTGGGCGTAAAAGCTGGTGCGGTGGACCCCGGCCAGATTGGTCAGCTCAGCGACGGAGACTTCGTCCACCGGCTTCTTGGCGCTCAAGCGCAGCACGGCATCGTGCAAGCTTCGTCGAACGCGCTGATACCGCGGATCATCCTCCGGGCGACGCTTATCCTCCTTCATTCGAATAAATGTAGTGCATCATCACCTAATCTGCCGAAAACGGACGCGTCGGCGAGATAGGTGCAGGTGTGTCTTCGCACAACCATCCGGAGGAAAGCGCCGCAGGTCAACGAAGGTTTGGGGCGTGGACCAAGGTCCCCGTTAGTCACCTACATCTGTTGCTTAGCTGAGCTCATCGACAGCTGTCGAGCAATTGGAGCAGAGAGGGGCACGTGCAGCATGTCCAATGAACAGACCCGCCTGGGCGGGCCATCGAGGCGGACGTTCTTGAAATGGTCGGGAGCCGTCGGCGGGGCCGCCGCGCTGGTGACGACCGTGGACTTGGGGATGCCCCGCAGCCGAGCTCACGCGGAAGAAGCAGGTTCGGACGGGGCCTCGCAGGTGGTTTGGTCCGCCTGCACGGTGAACTGCGGGTCACGCTGCCCGCTTCGGCTGGAAGTCAAAGACGGCACCGTGGTTCGGGTGCTGCCCGACGATACCGGCACCAACGAACTGGGCAGCCAGCAGGTGCGGGCCTGTGTCCGCGGTCGCTCTATTCGACACCGCATTTACAACCCGGATCGGCTGAAAACTCCGCTCAAACGGGTGGCCGGCACCAAGCGGGGCGAGGAGCAGTGGGAAGAAATTTCCTGGGAGCAGGCCCTGCAGGAGATCACCGACAAGATGAAGGAGATTAAACAGCAGTACGGCAACGAGGCGTTCTACATCAACTACGGCACCGGGACACTTGGCTCGACGCTGGCCTGTTCGTGGCCGCCGGATGCGACCCCGTTTGCCCGCCTGCTGAACACCTGGGGCGGATACCTGGACCACTACTCGGATTACTCCACCACCGAGATTACCCAGGCCTACCCGTACTTCTACGGGGACTGGGTCAACTCCAACTCGCTGGACGACGCGGCCAACTCGCAGCTGCAGGTCATGTTTGGCAACAACCCCCTGGAAACCAGAATGTCGGGGGGTGGTCAGACCTTTATCACCACCACCGCCAAGAAGCAGTCCGGGGTGCGCACCATTGTGATTGACCCGCGGTACTCGGACACGGCCGCCGTAGTGGCGGACGACTGGGTAGCGCTGCGGCCGGGAACGGACGCCGCTCTGGTGGCGGGGATGTTGCACACGATGGTCAAGGAGAACCTGCACGATCAGGAGTTCCTGGACAAGTACTGCGTTGGCTTTGACGAAGAGACCCTGCCCGAGGGGGCGCCTAAGCACGCCTCCTACCGCTCGTACCTGGAGGGGAAGGGGCCGGACCAGACCGAGAAGACCCCCGAGTGGGCCGCCTCAATCACCGGGGTCCCCGCCCAGCGGATCCGGCAGTTGGCTCGGGAAATCGCCCACGCGAAACCGTGCGCGATCACCCAGGGCTGGGGTCCTCAACGCCACGCCAACGGTGAGAACGCGGCCCGGGCCATCTTCCTGCTGGCCGCCGCCACCGGCAACATTGGCCTGGTTGGGGGTGGAACCGGTGCCCGCGAGGGCTCGGTTGGGCTCCCGTTCAGCAAACCGTTCAACACCGGCACGATGAACCCGTCGATGAAGATCATCTCGGTGTTCTCCTGGCTGGACGCGATTGACCACGGGCCCGAGATGGACACCTTCAACGCGGGGGTGTGCGAAAAGGTGGCTCCGGGGGTGCGTGCCAACAAGGTGCCGGTCGACGACAACGGCAATCCGACCAACGTGAAGTTGGACGTGCCGATCAAGATGGTGTGGCAGTACGGGGGCAACTCCATCGTGAACCAGACCGGGGACAACAACCTGTCCACCGAGATCCTGCAGGACGATTCCAAGTGCGAGTTGATCGTCACCTGCGACATTCAGTACACGGTTTCTGCCCGCTACTCCGATTACATTCTGCCCGGCACTTCCACCGCGGAAGAGTTCGACATTCACCCCGGTGAGAACGCAACCCCGATGGCTTACGGGATCGTCTCTTCCCAGGCGATCGAACCTCTCTACGAGTGCAAGTCGGTGTTTGATATCTGCACCGAGATGTCCAAGTTGCTGGGGACCGAGGCGGCCTTCACCGAGGGGAAGAGTCGCGAGGATTGGCTGCGGGAGACGATCGAGGCCACCCGCGCCAACGACCCGGACCTACCCACCTACGACGAGTGGAAGAAGATGGGCCTGTTCCGGAAGAACCTGGGGTCGGCGATCGCCCTGCAGGAGTTCCGGGCCGATCCCGAAGCTAACCCGCTGTCCACCCCGTCGGGCAAGATCGAGATTTACTCTGACCGCCTCGCCCAGATGGCCAAAAAGTGGCAGTTTGGCGTGTTCCGGCCCGAACTGGAGGGCGACCGGCTGGTGCCACTGCCCGAGTTCACCCCCACCTGGGAGGGAGCGCTGGAGGCACGCACCTCGAAGGAGTACCCGCTGCAGGTGATTGGGCACCACTTCAAGGGTCGTACCCACTCCACCTACGGCAACGTGGACTGGCTCAAACAGGCCCACCCGCAAACCGTGTGGATCAACACGCAGGACGCGGCCGAGCGCGGAATTAAGAACGGCGACACCGTCTTCGTGTTCAACGACCGCGGTACCCTGCGTCTGCCCGCCCGCGTGACCGAGCGGATCATGCCCGGGGTCATCTCGGTGCCCCAGGGCGCCTGGTACGACCCGCGCCCGGCCAACGAGGTGAAACCACCCGCGGAAGCCAACCCGGAGAAGCCGGTGGATGTGGCCGGCTCGGTCAACTCGCTGACCTCGCTCCACCCCTCGCCCCTGGCTAAGGGCAACGCGGTCCACACGTCCATCGCGCAAGTGAAGAAAGCCTGACGGGAGAGATAAATGGCTGACTCAAAGACTCAAGCGGGAGCCAACTACGGCTTCCATTTCGACCAGTCGGCGTGCACCGGCTGTGCGGCCTGTCAGGTGGCGTGCAACGACAAGTTCGACCTGCCGATCGGGGTGAACTTCCGCCGAATTGTCGAGTACTCCGGGGGCACCTGGCAGCGCGACGACCACAACCACACGGTGGTGCCGCAGGTGTTCACCTACTACACCTCGATCTCATGCAACCACTGTGAGAACCCAATCTGCGTTCAGGTCTGCCCGACGACCGCGATGACCAAGCGCGAGGACGGCACCGTCTACGTGGATGACTCCAAGTGCGTGGGCTGTCGGTACTGCGAATGGGCCTGCCCCTACTCGGCCCCGCAGTTCAACGCCTCCACCGGCCACATGTCCAAGTGCGACCTGTGCTACGACTACCGGTCCGAGGGCCAGGATCCGGCCTGCGTGGCGGCGTGTCCCTCGCGCGCACTGGACTGGGGTCCAATTGACGAACTGCGCGAAAAGTACGGCACCGAGAACGGGATTGCCCCCCTGCCAGACCCGAAGACGACGCAGCCGCATCTGGTGATCACCCCCCACCGGGACGCCCAAGCTTGGGATCGCGCCACCGGCACCATTGCGAACCCGAAGGAGATGTAAATGAACACTCACGAACTACCGATGATCCTGTTCACGGTCATCGCGCAAATGTGTGTGGGCGCGTTCATTGGGCTGGGCGTGATCCAACTGGCGGCCCGGGCCCGATTCAAGCAAAAGACCATCGACCAGGTGACCACCCCGGTCCTTTGGGCCATCGGCCCGATTCTGGTGGCGGGACTGGCGGTGTCGATGTTCCACATGAACGACATCATGCACACCCTCAACGTGTTCCGGCACTGGGATTCGTCCTGGCTCTCACGTGAGATCATCTTCGGGCTGTCGTTCGCCGCGTTCGGCTTCCTGTTCGCACTGCTGCAGTGGTTAGGCTGGGGTCCGGGGTGGCTGCGTGAAGTGGTGGCGTCCGTGGCCGCGGTGCTCGGGGTGGGGCTGATCTGGTCGATGTCCATGATCTACGCTTCGCTGCCGACCGTGCCCACGTGGAACACCTGGGTGGTCCCGTTCCAGTTCTTCGGCACCGCCCTGATCCTGGGTTCGCTGGCCATCTGCGCGGCGCTACTGATCGTCGATGCCTGGCGTCAGCGGCTGGCTGAGCGGGGTTCGACCTCGGCCCCGGCCGGGTCGGGTCTGATCGGGCAGATCCGGGGGAGGATCCGAGAGATCAACCAGCCGGCGACCGAGCCGCAGTGGCGGCTGACCATGCGGGCGGTTCAGGGTCTGTCCCTCACCGCGGCTGCGGCGGGAATCGCCGTCCTGATTTCCTACGCGCTGCACCTGACCAACCTGGCCCAGCTGGGTGAGGTCCAGGCAGCCGAGGTTTTCAGCGGGGCCTTCTTCGTGGTCCGCCTGGCACTGCTGGGTCTGTCGGCGGTGCTGATGGCTTTCCTGGCCTTCCGGATTGCCGCCACCGCTACCCGGCGCTCGGCCCGGACCCTGGCCGTGGTGGTGACCCTGGCCTTCGTGCTGGCGCTCGTGGCCGAGCTGATGGGCCGCTCCCTGCACTACGAGTCGATGTTCCGCCTCGGCATCTGATCCCGGAGCCGCGCTGTCATGACTGACCCGAGTCGGGCCCTCCTGCGGTGGATCTACGCTTCGGACACGCCGCGGGCGGTGGTGTTGGCCTGTCCGTTTAGTGAGGTGAGGCGGGTGCCGAAAGGGACCCTGGTGGTAGAGGTGCCCACCTGTGTGGATGCCCGCTACTTGGGGTTGGCCGCCCAGCTACGCGCCAGCGGCGTGGACGAGGTGGCCGTCGCCGAGACCTGCTCGGATGCGCCGACCGACCCCGGCCGCTCCTGGCAGGTCTTGGCCCAGGCCCTGACCGGCGTGCACCGGTGGCAGGAGCCGTCGGGGCGGTGGGGGAGCTGGCGCCCCGAGGTCCTCTACCTGGGCAGCATTCCGCTCCCGCGGCGACTGGTGTTGGGCCTGTCGGTTACGGGTGTGGCCGGGCCGCTGGACCTGCACCAAAGCGAGCACGACCGGGAACTGCAGGCGTTTGCCCAACTGCGAGCAGCCGGCCAGTTTACCCCGGTGCCGGTACCTTCGACCGCGTGGCGGCTGGCGGCCGATGGTTGCCTGGCCTGCGGGGTTTGTGTCCAGTCCTGCCCGCACGGAGCCCTGACCCTGACGGTGGACGAGGGAACCGCGCGCTTGGACCACCACCCGAGTGCCTGCCAGGGGGAGGGCGACTGCCTCACCCTCTGCCCGGCCGGTGCCCTGAGTTCGCCCGGGTCCCTGTCGTTGGCCGAGTTGGTGGGGGCGGGCCCGACGGAGCTGGCCCGGGTGCCGGTGGCCCGCTGCGCCCGCTGTCAGAGCGTGCATCACGAAGTGGACCAGGATTACTGCCAAACCTGTCGGCCCCGAACCGAGCAGGTGTTTGGGGTGACCGCCGACGTGGCCGAGTTGATTCGGCGGGCCGAGGTCTATCGGCGCCAGCATCTGGGTTGGGGAGTGGGCCAACTGGTTTCCGAGGCGGGGGCGCCCACTCACCGGGACTAGCCGGGGCGTCGCCCCTGGGTGCGGCTCAGGATTCCGAGGGTGAGCGGGTCGGCCACCCTGGTCAGTACCGGGCCTACGATGGCCATCAGCATCACGTAGGTGGCGGCGAGGGGGCCGATCCCGGCCACCCCGGCGGTGGCTGCAAACCCTGCAATCACGATGCTGAACTCGCCGCGGGGAATCATCACCGTTCCGGCTCGGATCTGACCGGGCAGCCCAACTCCCGCTCGTCGCGCTGCCCATGTGCCGACCGCCAGCTTCGTTGTAAGTGTCACCGCCCCGAGGGTCAGGGCCACCGGCAGCACCGCCGGAATATCCCAGGCGTTCGTTTGCAGTCCGAAGAAGACGAAAAAGACCGCTGAGAACAGGTCGCGCAGCGGCGTTAGGACCGCCCGGGCACTTTCGGCCACATTCTCAGACAGGGCAATCCCCACCAGGAAAGCCCCCACCGCGGTGGAGACGTGCAGTTCCTCGGCAATCCCGGCTACCACCAGGACGATCCCGAGGATTCCCAGCAGCAGCAACTCGTCGTTTGCGGAGAACACCAGCCGATTGATGGTCTGGCCGAATCGCACCGCGACCACCATCACGATCGCCACTGCCGTCATCGCACCGAAGACGGAAATCAGGCCGCCCATGACGCCGGCTCCCGCCAGGAGGGCGGTCAGCACCGGCAGGTACACCGCCATCAGTAGGTCCTCAAACACCAGCATCGACAGGACCACCGGAGTTTCCCGGTTCCCCACCCGGCCCAGGTCGGACAGGAGTTTGGCCGCGATCCCAGAGGAGGTGGCGTAGGTGACGCCGGCCATGGCGACGATGCCCGCTGGCGGCCACCCCAGCAGCCAGGCGGCGGCCGCCCCCGGGCTAGCATTCAGGACAAAGTCGAGGATTCCCGCCGGGTAGTGGGTTCGCAGATTGGAGACCAGCTCTTCGGCCGAGTACTCCAGGCCCAACAGAAGCAGCAGCAGGATGATCCCGACCTGGGCTCCAATGGAAATGAACTCTTCCCCGGCCGAGAGGGGGATAAAGCCTCCCCGGCCAAACATCAGCCCGCCGAGCAGGTAGAGGGGGATGGGGGAGAGGTTGATCAGTGCGGCCAGGCGCCCCAAGAGACCGAGGAGCAAAATGATGCCCCCCAGCTCCAGCAGGGTCCGGGCCAGGTCCACGGGTCACCCGCCATTGAACAGATGCTCGGCCGCGCCGAGCGCCTCGGCCGTTCCGATCAGGATGAACTTGTCACCCGCCTGAATCGAGAAGTCGGATGGAGGGGAAACAGTGACGAGCTGGTGACGCCAAACCGCTACGATTGCGGCCCCGGTCCGGGCCCGTACTCGAACCTCGTTCAGCGTCTTTCCGACCAGAACTGAATCTTGGGCCACGGTGACGGAAGCGGACTGCAGGCTCTCAACCTGCTCCGAAATGCTGGCCAGGCGCTCAACCACTCGCCGAGTGCCCAGCAGTTCGGCCAGGGCGTCGGCCTCGTCAGCACTGAGGGTCAGGGTCTCGGAGCACGAATCCGGGTCTTCCCGTGCGTAGACCAGCAGGTCCCGGCGCCCGTCGCGGTGAGAGATCACCCCGACCCGGCGGCCCCGCTCGGTCACAAAGTCATCGCGCAGCCCAATTCCCGGCAGCGCCTCCTGGTTTATCTCGATCTGCGCCATGGCCTCACCTTAGTGCGATCACCCTCCACCGCCATTCCTGTTATCAATTTGTTACCTTCAGCCGGTTGCGTCTGGGAGCGCTCCCACTAGACTCGAAGGCAGTTCTGGGAGCGCTCCCAAAACTGGTTCGAGGGGTCGCGGTTGGCCCAAGCCCATTACAAGGAAGTGATCATGCGCAAAACATCTGTCGGCGCCCTGGGCGCCTCGCTAGTGGCAGGAACCCTGCTGCTGTCTTCGTGTTCATCGGGGGGATCTGCCCAAAGCGCCGACGAGTCGGGAGGCTCAGCCGGCTCGTCGGGCGAGGAGATTACCCTGACGGTGGCCACCT
This sequence comes from Scrofimicrobium sp. R131, assembly GCF_040256745.1. Lineage (GTDB taxonomy): Bacteria > Actinomycetota > Actinomycetes > Actinomycetales > Actinomycetaceae > Scrofimicrobium > Scrofimicrobium appendicitidis. The sequence continues at coordinate 1,642,698 of NZ_CP138335.1, read as the reverse complement.
TCAACGAGTTCGGCTACACGGACGAGTTGCTGCAGGAATACATGGACTCTCACCCGGGGATCAAGGTGGTCCACAACCGGGCCGCTCTGTCCGACGATGCTCGGGCAAACTATTTCCAGAAGCTGGGCAAGACCGGCCTGGCCGACATCGAAGCGGTGGAGGTCGACTGGCTGCCCGAGGTGATGCAGTACTCGGACCTGCTGGCCCCCGTGCCCGAAGATCTGAAGTCGCGCTGGCTGGACTGGAAGGTGCAGGCAGCCACCGACTCTGAGGGAAACCTGATTGGATACGGCACCGACATTGGCCCCGAAGCTATCTGCTACCGTTCCGACCTGTTTGAGGCCGCCGGGCTGCCGACCGACCGGGACGAGGTGGCTGAGCTCCTGACCGGCGACTGGGCCCACTACTTTGACGTGGGGCAAAAGTATGTCGACGCCACCGGCAAGGCTTTCTACGACTCGGCCGGGGCCATCGCCCAGGGCATGTTCAACCAGGTTGAGGCCGCATTTGAGGACCCGGACACCGGGGAAATCATTGCTACTACCAACCCGGAAGTGAAGCAGATTTACGACCAGCTCACGGCCGCCTCGGCCACCCAGTCGGCCAATCTGACCCTGTGGAGCGACGACTGGTACGCCGGGATGGCGAACGGCGACTTTGCCACCACCCTGTGCCCGGGCTGGTTCCTCGGCATCATCGAGGGCAATGCTCCCGATGTCACCACCTGGGATGTGGCCAACGTCTTCCCGAACGGCGGCGGCAACTGGGGCGGGTCCTACCTGACCGTCCCCGCCAACGGCAAGCACGTGGCTGAAGCGCAGGAACTGGCAGCCTGGCTGACCTCTCCCGAGGTACAGCTGAAGGCCTTTGCCAACGTTGGAACCTTCCCCTCGCAGGTGGAGGCTCTCTCATCCGACGAGTTGCTGAACTCGACCAACGAGTACTTCAACAATGCCCCCATCGGTCAGATCCTGGCTGATCGGGCCAGCGCGGTAACCGTCACCCCGTTCAAGGGACCCCAGTACTTCAAGGTAATGACCGCGCTGCAAGATGCGTTGACGCGCACACAGGACGGCTCGCAGACCCCGGAGCAGTCGTGGGATCAGTTCGTCCAAGAAGCAAACGCCATCAAGTAGGTCCGGCGTGAGTGACACACAGAAGTCGGGTGCGGCCTCGCGCCGCACCCGGCGGGACCGCTTCACGGCCTGGGAGCACAAGTTTTCGCCATACCTGTACATCGCCCCCTTCTTCGTGATCTTTGCTCTGGTGGGAATGTTCCCGATCATCTATACCGGGGTGATTTCCTTCATGGACTGGGACCTGGTGCGCAACACCGGCACCTTTATCGGGTTCGACCAGTACGCCTACCTGCTCAGCCAACCTAAGTTCTGGATCGCTGTTCGCAACACGTTCAGCATTTTCCTGCTGTCTTCGGTCCCGCAGCTGATCGCGGCCATCGTGCTGGCGGCGCTGCTGGACTCGAACCTGCGGGCCAAGACCTTCTGGCGGATGGGGGTGCTGGTCCCCTACGTGATGGCACCGGTCGCGGTGGCGCTGATCTTCTCGAACATGTTTGGGGACAAGTACGGGCTGATCAACAACCTGCTGTCCGACCTGGGGATGAGCCCGCTGGCCTGGCACGTGAACCCGTTCCTCAGCCACGTGGCCATTGCGACCATGGTGAACTTCCGGTGGACCGGCTACAACACGCTGATCCTGCTGGCGGCAATGCAGGCGGTCCCGCGTGAGCTCTACGAAGCCGCCACGGTGGACGGAGCCGGCCGGGTGCGCCAGTTCTTCTCGATCACGGTGCCCTCCCTGAAGCCGACCCTGATCTTCGTCATCATCACCTCGACCATCGGGGGGCTGCAGATCTTTGACGAGCCCAGAATGTTTGACCAGACGGGAACCGGCGGCGCCAACAACCAGTGGCTGACCGTCAGCCTGTACCTGTACCTGACCGGGTGGGGGGAATGGGACTTCGGCCGGGCCGCCGCAATTGCCTGGCTGCTGTTCCTGATCATTTTGCTGATTGGCGTCATCAACCTGGTGGCCACCCGCTCGGTGGTAGCCGATGCGAACGTCCGAACCAAGCGGCGTCTGCGAAAGGTGGCGCGATGAAGAAACATGTTTGGAGCCGTCCCCGGTGGTACGTGTACGGCATTTTGGCGGCGGTTCTCCTCGGATTCCTGTTTCCCTACTACTGGTCGTTCCTGATCGGATCTAAGGACGCCTACGCCATTCGCGACCCCAATATGTCTTGGCTGCCAGGGGGTAACTTCTTGAAGAATGCCAGCTCGGTGATCAACAATCCGGCGGTGAACTTCTGGCGGGCGCTGTGGAACTCGATTTACTCCTCGGCCCTGATCTCCGTCTCGGTAGTGTTCTTCTCGACGCTGGCCGGTTGGGCTTTCGCCAAGCTTCGGTTCAAAGGGTCCAAGGTGCTGCTGGTCTTCGTCATTGGGACCATGGCGGTTCCCTCCCAACTGGGAGTTGTCCCGCTGTATCTGCTGTTCTCCCAAATCGGCTGGACCGGGACCATCGGGGCGGTGATTGTGCCGGCTCTAACCAGTGCTTTCGGCGTGTTCTGGATGACGCAGTATCTGCAGCAGACAGTGCCCGACGAGTTGGTGGAGGCGGCCCGGGTGGATGGAGCATCCTCCTTCCGGACCTTCTGGACCGTGGGTTTGCCCGCCGCACGCCCGGCGGCCACCATGCTGGCACTGTTTACTTTTGTTAGCGCGTGGAACAATTTCTTCTGGCCGTTTATTGTCCTCGACCCGCAGGACCCGACGCTGCCGGTCGCGCTATCCTTGCTGCAAGCCAACTATTTTGTGGACTATTCGGTGGTGCTGGCCGGAGTCCTGCTCTCAACAATTCCGCTGCTGATCCTGTTTGTATTCACCGGGCGCCAGCTCGTGGCAGGCATCATGCAGGGAGCGGTGAAAGGTTAATATGAACTCCCAACAAATCCCGTCGAATTTCGTCCTCGGGGCGGCCACCGCCGCCTTCCAGATCGAAGGAGGCGCCGACCGGGGACCCTCCATCTGGGACACTTTCTGCCGGGTGCCCGGGGCGGTGCTGGACGGTGACGACGGCCAGGTGGCCTGCGACCACTACCACCGGTACCGCGAAGACGTGGCGCTGATGAAGCAGATGGGGCTCGACAGCTACCGGTTCTCCACCTCCTGGGCGCGGATTTTCCCCGACGGGCGGCACCTGAACCAGGCCGGGCTGGATTTCTACTCCCGGCTGGTGGACGAGCTGCTGGAGGCAGAAATCAAGCCGTGGCTCACCCTCTACCACTGGGATTTGCCCCAGGCGCTAGAGGATGAGGGGGGTTGGCCCAGCCGCGATACCGCCGAACGCTTCCGCGACTACGCGCTGACCGTCCACCGGGCGTTGGGGGACCGGGTCGACACCTGGACCACGCTGAACGAGCCCTGGTGCTCCTCCTTCCTGTCCTACACGGCGGGCGCCCACGCCCCGGGACACCAGGATCTGGGGGAGGGGATGCTCGCCAGTCACCACCTGCTCCTCGGGCACGGCTGGGCCACGCAGGCGCTGCGCGAGGCCGACTCGAACCTAGAGCTCGGACTGACCCTGAACCTGACGCCGGTCCAGCCGCTGACCAGCGCTGACAAGGCGGTGGCGGAAATTGTTGACGGGCAGGCCAATCGCTGGTTCCTGGACCCACTGTTCCGGGGCCGCTATCCGGCTGACATCGTTCAGGAGTACCGGCGGGTGGATGAGGCGGCTGCGGATCGGTTTACCGCGGCGGTTCGACCCGGTGACCTGGAGGCGATCTCCACCCCGATCGACGTGTTGGGGATCAACTACTATCAGGGCGACATCGTCACGGCCCAGCCGCAACTGCCCGCAGAGCTGGCGGAGAAGTTCGGCGAGTTTCCACTTCCTCCCCGGGGCGACGCTCCGGTCAGTCGACCCGTGAGCGCGCCCACCCCCTCGGCCACCCCGATCTACCGGCCCGACACCAGCCTGCCGCGCACCGCCATGGGCTGGCAGGTCGACCCGCTGCTGCTGACCGAACTGCTGCAACGGGTGCACGAGGAGTACACGGGCCCGGCCGGAGTCCACCTGTACGTCACGGAGAATGGGGCTGCGTTCACCGACGTCGTCACCGACGGGCAGGTTCACGACCAGGACCGGGCCAACTACCTGCAGTGGCACCTGGGTGCAGTGCTGGACGCGCAGCGCCTCGGGGTGGATGTGCGCGGCTACTTCTACTGGTCGTTCCTGGACAACTTTGAGTGGGCCTGGGGCTACTCGCAACGGTTCGGAATCGTCTACGTCAACTATGAGACCCAGGAACGGATCGTGAAAGATAGTGGCAGGCTTTATGCTGAGATCATCGCAACCCGGAAGCTGGACGTTGAACCAAACACCGGGCGGGTAATTCGGCGAGGCACACTGGTGGAGTAGGGAGAGATTATGGCACGGGCCGTCACCTTGGAGGAGGTTGGTGCGCGTGCTGGAGTTTCCCGCTCCACGGTTTCCCGGGTGATCAACGGCTCGCCCGATGCCAGCCCCAAAGCGGTTGCCGCAGTGATGGAGGCGGTGACCGAACTGGGATACGTGCCCAACCGCTCCGCCCAGGCGTTGGCCAGCCGAAAAGCAGCCGTGGTGACCGCCCTGATTCCCGAGGACATGGAGAGATTCTTCGGCGACCCGTTCTTCGGCGCGATTATCTCCGGAATTGAGGACGGAATTCGGTCCACCTCCCTGGTCCTCAACCTGGTGGTCACCTCCGAGGCATCTTCCGACAAGATCCTTTCGTTTCTGGTGGGGGGACAGTCCGACGGAATCCTGGTGCTGTCCCACCACACCTCCCACCGGCTGATTGAGGCGGTTGAACGCCGGATCCCGGTGGTTTACGGCGGAAAGCCGATCGGGAACCCGGAAGAGAAAAACTACGTGGACGTGGACAACTGTGAGGGCGGTCGGATGGCTGCCCGTCATCTGCTGGCCAAAGGCCGTCGTCAGCTAGCCATGATCGCGGGTCCGTCCGACATGCCTTCGGCCCAGGAGCGGCGGGCCGGGTTCCTGGAATTGGCCGGCTCGGCCGTGATCGAGGCGGGAGACTATTCGGCGGCCAGCGGGGCCGAGGCGGCCCGGCGGCTGTTGGACGCGGGTGGGCCGGTCGACGGCGTCTTCGTGGCCAACGACCTGATGGCTCGGGCGGCGGTCGACGTGTTCCAAGCCAGCGGCAGGCGGGTGCCCGAAGACATTGCGGTGGTCGGATTTGACGACTCGGTCGCGGCTACGGTGGCCCGCCCGCATTTGACCACTATCCGCCAGGACCCGTTCGCCCAGGGTCAAACCATGGTCCAACTGCTGCTGTCGCGACTCGAAGGCAATGAGCCGGCCCGTTCGGTGCTGCTGCCGCTAACCCTGGTGGAGCGCGAGTCGGCCTAGGGGCCCGGGGGCGGCGCGGGGTAGGTTAAGGCCGTGCCGTCCACCTGGGCAAAGTCGGTCAGGCTGGCTTCGCGAACCGAGGTGGGGGAGAGGATGTCCCGCACCTCCACCCCGCGCACCAGGAGGGCATCGGTGATCAGCCGGCGATGACAGCGCCAAGGCACCGCTTCCGAACACATGATCGCGGGGATCTGCTCCTGCGCAATAGCCAGCAGAGCTTTGAGGCCGCGGTCGAAATCCTCCGTGGCCATGTAGTCGGCGTAGTCCCGGAATGCTTTGACCCGCCAACCCGTGTTTGGGCTGACCACCCCGGCCGGAGTGTGGCGCCTTCCGCCCAGATCTTTCAACCAGACGTAGGGGAACCGATCCAGCAGGTTTTCCTGGTTCCACTGTGGGAACTTGCGCGACGACGGAAATGAGCGCACGTCGACCAGGCGGGTAATTCCGTTCTGGGTCAGCATCTCTTCCACCTCTTCCCAGCTGCGGGTGGAGTGCCCAATGGTGTACACCAGCATCCCTCAACTGTACGCGGGCCCAGTTTCGTTTTCGAAAGGGTAGACCTTCGCTATCGAAGATTATTGCTGCCGATAGGAGATTTGATTGCTGGCTCTTTAGCCGAAACGTAGTCTCAGAATTGACAACCAGCGTTGGATGTCAGGTGCCTTAGAGAGCCCCAGAGTAGACAGCGTAGACACAAAAGGAGTTAAGGAATGAACAAGCGAATTGGGCTGCTTGGAGGAGCAGCCGCAGCCACACTTCTCCTAGCCGGCTGTGCCGGAGGAGCCGCTCCCAGCTCGGAATCTAGTGATGGTGCTCAGTCCAGTAGTGACGCTGGCACCGTTACTTTCCGCTCGTGGAGCCCCATTGAACAGACAACCCGCCAAATGATCGCCGCCTTCGAAGATGCGAACCCCGGATCCAAGATTGATGCGACTATCTTCAACTATCCCGAGTACCTGGTGGATCTCCAGACTCGAGCTAGCTCAAACACCTTCCCTGACATTGTCGGCCTGCAGCCGGGAGCCCTCACCCAGCAGTACCGTAATAACCTTTTGCCCTTGCAGGACTGCGCGGCCGAGGTTTGGGGAGATGATTGGCAAGACAAGTTCTACCCGATTGGCTTGGAGCAGGCTCGAGCTGGGAACCCTGAAGGCGACGATAACTTCTACTCTCTCCCGATCCTGGTTCAGTCTGTGAACCTGTGGGCCAATAGCGAGATTTTTGAGGAAACCGGACAGAAGATTCCTCAAACTTGGGATGAGCTGGCCTCGTTCGTTGCAGACACGAAGGGGGGAGATTTCGCTCCGTTCATGCTTCCTGCCAAAGATGGCTGGCTGCGAAATGTGGTCTTTTTGCAGATTGCTAACAATATAGCGCCGGGATTGGTCTACGAGGCAGAAGCCGGGACCGCCAAATGGACGGAGCCCGAACTGGTCGAGGCCTTGACCTACTGGCAGAAGCTCTTCACAGACGGAATTGCTCAGGATGGGGCGTTGGGTCTTGATTCCTACCCCACCGGTGCGAACCAGTTTGAAGCCGGAAACGCTGCGATTATTCCGCTTGGTGCCTGGTGGATTCAACAATCTGACCCGACCAAGGATCAGAGCACCATCCCGCCTCTCTCCTTGGGAATGGAGGGATATGAGCCGTTCTTGTTCCCGACGATTCCAGGCGGTTCCGCTGAACCACAACTGGTTGGGGGCATCGATGTCTCACTTGGGATTTCCAAAGACACAAAGAACCCCGACCTTGCCTGCAAGGTTTTGACGGACTGGATTGCTGGAGCCGGTGCGCAGAAACTGGTCAACACCATGAATGACCTGCCGGCTGTTCAGGGCATGGCTCCTGAGGAGTTCACTTCGGATAAGCAGAAAGAGATCTGGGACCTCTTCGTCAACGACTGGATGCCGAAAGTCAAATACTCGCGATACTTCAACGATCCCAAACTGGACCAGGCAGTCGCCGACAATCTCGCTGCAATTGCAGCTGGGCAGTTGACACCGGAACAGGGTGCCGAAGCGATCCAGAAGGTGCAGGACGCAATCAGCGCCGGGTGAGTCCAATAAGCGACCCTCCGTGAACACAGCTGGGGTCGGTCAGCGAACCGACCCCAGCTTCACAGAAAGGAAATGTTGCTTGTGAAGACGGCAAAGAAGCTGCCAAGCAGCGCAAAGAAACACCGGTACCAATTTTCGGGCCTACTCTTCTTACTCCCGGCCCTGCTCCTGTTCGTCGGGTTCGTTGTGTACCCCATTGTTTACAACAATCAGGCGAGCCTCCTCCACTGGGACGGGGTGAACCCCGGTACCTCAGCCGGCCTTGCCAACTATGCCGAGCTGTTTAAGGATCCAGTGTTCCTGACTACCCTTCGAAATTCTCTCTTGTGGATTCCGCTGACCATCATCCCGCAGGCGCTCATGGGTTTTCTCCTTGCGGTTGCTTTGGACCAGAAGCTGGCAGGCAGCACCGCCTACCGGGCGTTGTTCTTTGTCCCGGCAATTCTCTCTCCAGTGGTGGTTGGCATTGTTTGGCAGCGCATCATGGACCCGTTCAATGGCGTCTTAGCCTCACTGGGCCACACGTTGGGTTTGAAGAACCTGAATTTCGACTTCCTCGGAAACCCTAAGACGGCGATATTCGCGGTCATCTTCGTAAATGTCTGGATGTGGACCGGTTTCTCGATGCTGTTTTATCTCGCCGGCCTGCAACTGATCGACAAGAGCGTGCTGGAGGCAGCCAAGATCGACGGTGCTACTGGCTTTCAAACGATTATGCGGATCACCTTCCCCCTGCTGAAGACAACCCATCTCTCGTTGCTCTTGCTGGGCATCATTGGCTCGTTGAAGACTTTTGAGCTGATCTACGTGATGACGCAAGGAGGTCCTGCTCACGCGTCTGAAATGCTCCCCACCTATGCATTTCAACAGGCCTTCCAACTGCAGAATGTTGGCTATGCCTCAGCGATATCGATGGTCCTGATTGTGATTGCTGTTGCTGCCTCCCTGCTGATGGTCCGGGTCTTTGGTTCCGGCTTCCTGACAGGAGATGACAAATGAGTATGCCTCGCCTTGACCGGCGCGAAGCGCGTCGGCTCGCTCGCAGCGGATCGCACCTGGAGCGAAAAAAGAACTGGCTACACGCCATCCTGGTTCCGCTTGCGTTGCTATGGATGGTGCCCCTCATCATGGTTGTGGGACTGTCCCTGATGCCTTCAAACAATCCCAAGACCACTTTCTTTGGGATCCTGCCTGAGGCGCCATCGATCTCTAACTACGGACTGGTCTTCCGAGAGAATCCGATCTTTCTCCACCTGCTGAACTCAACCCTGATAGCGCTTCCATCGGTGATCATTGTGGTCTTCGTCGGTGCGATGGCCGCCTTTGCTTTGGCTCGGCTCCGTATCCCAGTCAAAGCGCTGTTCTTCGGAATCTTGATCTTGGGATTAGTGCTTCCCATGTCAGGAATCGTAGTTGCCGTTTTCAAGATCCTGCAGACCATCGGACTATACGACAACCTACTTGGATTGGTGCTGGTCTACTCTGCCCTAGGTTTACCGTTTGCCGTTATTATCATTCGTACTTCATTTCTGGCGATCCCGGAGGACACGTACGAGGCGGCAGTGGTTGATGGGGCTAGCCCGTGGACCATTTTCTGGCGGGTTTACTTTCCGTTGGCCAAGCCAGCCATTTCCGTGGTTGTGATCTGGCAGCTGATGATGTCCTGGAACGATTTCCTGCTACCCCTGGTGTCCATCTCGAACAACAACCTCAAGCCCCTTACCTTGGTGCCGATGGCCTATCGAGGGCTGTTCTTGAGCCAGCCTGGAGCTCTGTTTGCGGTGCTGGTCCTGATCTCACTTCCCGTGATCATCGTCTTCATCTTCCTGCAGAAATACCTGGTGAACGGTCTGGCGGGAGCGATCAAATGAGCCTGATCGGGGTGGATCTGGGAACCAGTGGAGTCAGGGTTGCGGCCTTCGACGAGTCTGGCATTGAGCTGGTGAGTTCCACCGCGGGGCTAACGCTCCATCGGAGCGGAAGTCAAGTTGAACTCCGAACCGAAGATGTGCTGAACGCTGTAGATCACTGTCTGGCTGAGGTTGTGTCTCAGGTGCCAGCCAGCGCTATCTCGTTTTCCACACAAGGGGAGGCCTTTGTCTGTCTGGCCGAACCAGAAAGTGTTCCAGTCAGCCTCGACCGCCGAGGTGAGGTCGTCGGTTTGGAGGGCTTTCAGGAAATCACCGGTCAGCCGGTTCACCCGATGTTCTCTATCTTTAAGATGCTGACGATGCCGGGACCTGGGTTTGAGACTCTTGACTCCTATGTGGCTCGGCATCTGGGGGTGGAGTCACCAGTGACTGACTATTCCATGGCTGCTCGGACTGGTTGCTGGGATGTGAATCGCCGATCCTGGCAAGCCGATTGGGTGCGGGGTTGGGACCTGCCTGAGGTAGTTGCTCCGGGAACCGTAATTGGCAAGACACGGCAGAATGTTCCGTTGGTTGCCGGTGCCCACGACCAAGCCGCTGCCTACTTGGGAGCTGGTGGAAAAGTGGGGTGCGCCAGCGCGTTTTCGCTGGGCACTTCCGACTGTCTGACAGTAGGCACCAAGAGCCGCCCGAAATTGCAGCTCCCGACGGGGGCCGCCACCTATCCGCTGGCTGATGACCTCTGGATTACGCTGGCTGGCACCGCAGCTGGTGGATGGTCCCTCCAATGGTTGGCCGGGCTGGTCCACTCCTCAGTGTCCGAACTAGTAGAGACCGGAGTCGACGAGCCAAGCGGGCTTCTGGTGCTTCCATATCTGGCTGGTTCTGGGACTCTGGACAACGATCCGGGAGCAACTGGCGTGGTGGTAGGGCTGACGTTGGCGACCACTGCGAGACAGTTGGGGCAAGGCTTCCTGGAGGCCACTGGATATGAGCTTGCGAAAATCAAGGACGCTCTTGACCACCTGGAGCCTGGGGCCGTTAGGGCGGTTGGTGCCGGCTCGCTGGACCGGAACAGTCTGCAGGTACGTTCAAATGCGGCCGGGGTATCGCTTGATGCGGTCGACTCAATGGCGTCTGCACGTGGAGCAGCCTTTCTGGCCGGAGTGGGATTGGGAATCTACCCCTCCCTTCATGATCTTCCTTCGGTTGATGCCGACACGTCGGTGCACCCGAGGAACCAAACCTGGTACGCGCAGCAGCGACAGCACTACGCGGACCTATATCAGACGACGCGGTCCCTGGTACCGACGTTCAAACAAAACAAATAGGAGAAATCATGACCGATTTTGATCTGGAAGCCGCAAAGCAGGAGATCCTGGACTATTGCCTTCGCTCGATGGACTATGGATTGAACTTCAACACCCAGGGCAACATTAGTATCCGTGTCCCGGGTGACGAGGAGCGGTATCTAATCACTCCAACCGATCTCGAGTACGATCTGATGTCGGCCGACGACATGGTGTTGGTGGATGGGGACTGCAACGTAATTGAAGGCAAACATGGACCTTCCTCAGAAGTCACGGTGCACGTTGCCACCTATCGCCGTCGGCCGGATGTCCATGCCATCGTGCACACAGAGCCGGTTTATACCAACGTCTGGGGTGTGATTGGTGAACCGATTCAGGGCGCCTTGGTGAACATGGTGATCTATACGAAGGGTGAAGTGCCGATCATGCCGTTCGCGCTGAGCAACAACTCGGCATTCGGCGATGCCATGTGCGATGTGATGGGAGACCTTAATGCTGTCGTGTGGGCCAACCATGGCCTACTAACCGTTGGGCCGGATCTTCGCACTGCCTTCAAGACTAGTGTCGCGGTTGAGTCATCGGCGAAAGTCATGACCATGGCCAGAGGGATCACCCAGTTCCCCATTGTTCTGGATTACCAGACTTTGGGCATCACCGAATCCCTCTAGGAGGAATCATGACTCTGGTAACCCTGCATCATCTCCTGGCCCAGGCAGAAGCTGGAGGCTATGCCGTTGGCGCGTTCAATGTGTCGGATCTGAACCAGGCCTATGCGGTCATGACTGCGGCCAAGCAGCAGAAATCTCCGGTAATAGTTCAGGCCATAGCCGGCGTGCACCCCTATGAGAGTGAGTCTTGGTGGTGGCGGCGGCTCCGGGAGCTGTTAGTCAGTTTTCCCGAGGTGGAGGTGGCACTTCATCTGGACCATGGCCGAACCTTGGAGGATTGCCGGCGAGCCATTGATGCGGGGTTCACCAGTGTCATGATTGATGCGAGTCGCGTAGTCGGCACGGACGAGCCATCCAGTTTTCCAGACAATGTGGCTCGTACTGCTGCTGTCGTGAAGCTGGCTCATGAACTTGGGGTGTCGGTGGAAGGAGAGCTGGGCACCGTGGGCGGGGCCGAGGCCACGGGGGCAACTCTCGAGGGATTGATTTACGCTGATCCGGAGCAAGCGGCAGAGTTCGTTGAGCTCACAGGGGTGGATGCGTTGGCGGTGGCGGTTGGAACGAGCCACGGGTCGGTCAAGTTCACCACCCCAGATGCCAAAGCGGCATTGAAGATCGACCTGATCAAGCAAATCAAGAGTCGCCTTCCCAACACGTTCTTGGTGTTGCATGGAAGCTCCTCGATCCCAGCCGCAGCGGTTGAAATAATAAACGCGAATGGTGGCAATCTTCCTGCTTCCTACGGCATTGCTCCCGCCCAAAAGGCGCAAGCGGTTCAGTCAGGCATTAGGAAGATCAACCAAGGAACAGATTCCCATCTGGTCTGGGTGGCCGCCCTGCGTCAACATTTGGCCGATGACCCTATCACCGTTGAGCCGAGTGTAATCATCGGGGCGGCACTGACGGGAATGATCGAAATGGTGGCAATGAGAATGAGGGAGTTCGGGAGCGCCGGAAGGTCCAGCTAAACCTGAAGCACATTGAGCCCACCGGCTCGCAGACGGGCAACTTCTGCTGCGTCTGCGAGCTTGGTGGTAATCAAGAGGTCAAAGTCGCCTATGTCGGCAATTCGGGTGTTGCTCACCGTGCCGATTTTGGTGCTGTCAGCCACCAGGATCTTGCGTGATGCCGCACGGAGCATGGCTCGCTTCATCTCAGCTTCCGGCATCTTCATGTTTGTCACCCCGTGCTCAGCGGTGACTCCGTTACAGCCCACGATTGCGATGTCAGCCCGTACCTCGCCGAACAGGAGATCCCCAAATGGGTTGACCAGAGAATGCTGATTCGGTCTGAGGGTTCCCCCGGTCATAAGCACAGTGATTCGAGGAAAACAGAGCTCCAGCTCCACTGCAATCGGGAGAGCATTGGTCACAACCAGGACGTCATCAACATCCGTTTTTTCCACCAGGGCCCGACTGACAGCGTTTGTTGTTGAGCCTGCGTCGAGCATGACAATCTGACTCGACTTGACTAAACCGGCGGCCTCAAGCCCGATTGCGGCTTTTTCCTCAGGGGCTTCGGCGCTAGCTCGCTCAAACGTCCGCTCTTCTGCGCGGCGATCTCCTGCCGGTAGCGCGCCGCCGTGGATTCGGATGAGGTGTCCTTCATTTGCCAGTGCATCCAGGTCTAGCCGCACCGTCACCTCGGATATTCCAAATCTATGAGCTAGCGCGGTCACTCGAACAAACCCATTCACTTCGGCCAAGGCAAGGATTTGACGGCGACGGAGTGAGGGAGGAAGGTATCTGTCCCGGATATCCATGGCCCCCCGTTCGTCGTTGAATAATTACGATCATAACACCGGCTCCAGCTGGGACTTTAAGCTGAGCAAACGCGAAGGTGGCCCCGGAATCACTTCCGGGGCCACCCAGCTACCTAACTAATCGGTTACCCGATCCGCCGGCGCCGATAGAACAGGGTTCCTGCTCCAATCAGGGCCGCGGCCAGCACCACGAGGCCAGCGATGGCCCCGCCGGTGACCGGCAGGTCTTCCTCCCCGGGTGCGGGGGGAGTGACCGGCGATTCGCCCTGCTTCAGCGTCCGTACTTTCAGTGCAGAGGACGGGTCAGATTGACCGGCCTCGTTGACCGCCTGCACGGTGATCGTGTACTCGGTGTCAGCCTTCAGGCTGCTCAGCACGATCGAAGGATCGGACGTCTCCGCAGTGAAGGTGCTCTGCGGGGCCCCGCCGGCCGAGTAGGTGACAACGTACTTGGCTGCCTCCTCGACCGGGTCCCACTTGAGCGCGATGCTGGAAGCGGTCACCTTGGTGGCCACCACCCCGGTCGGGGCAGCGGGCGCCTCGGGCTCAACCACGGGCTTTTCCGTGGTCGTGGCCGTCACCGGATCGCAATCTTCCGACTCGCCATACTGGTTCGAAGCCCGAACGGTGATCTGGTACTCGGTCGATTCGGTCAGGTTCGTCAGGACCACGGTGGTGTCACTGGTCGTGATGGTCTGACCATTGAAGGTGACCACGTACTCTTCCGCGTCCGCCACCGGATCCCAGGAGACGGTGATCGAGTCGTAGGTGACTCCATCGACGGTCAGTCCCAGGGGTGCTTCCGGTGCGTCGGGAGTGCACGCGTCGGGATCGGTCGCAGGCCGCTCCGACGGCTCGAAGCCGCTGACCTCGTCCTGCGGGACGCCGAAGACGCGCAGCTCTGCGGCTGAGCTGAAGCCCTGGCCGTTCCAAGCCGACAGGGATGCCAACCGGACATACTTGGTGGTGACCTCGTCAAAGTTCACTACCTGCAGGTCCGGGGAGCTTTCCTGCCACTGGCCGGAAGCAACCGTGGTCCAGTCCATGCCGTTGTCAGAGACCTGGATCTCGTAATCCTTGATCCGCCCGTTGGCCCCGCCACTTTGCCGGTTCATGTACCCGTAGCCATCAATCTGGGTGGGGTTATTGAACTCGAAGGTGGCGTAGTGCGGATGCGCGGACGGGGTCCAGTTCGTGTGCCAGATGGTGGAAGTGTCCCCATCCAGGGCGTAGTGAATCGGACCTTCGCCACCCGACCCGGGCTGCTCGGAGGAAGCCGTCGCCTTGATCGACTGCGCCGGAATGGCCGCGCGAGTGGTGAGCTTGCCGCCGAACTGACCGGTCAGGTGCCGGTCGATGCAGTCAACGGCGTAATCGGTGGTGAATCCAAGCGTGTAGGTCTCCGCCTCAATCGGGGTCACCAACCAGACGGTCTCAACGGTCTCACCCGGAGCCACCGAATCGAACAGGTTTCCGCCCTGCTCCTTGACTTCAACCTTCCAGCCTTCCGGCACGTCGGTCAGCTGCATGGCGACGTTGGTGGCGGTCTTCTTCTCCAAGTTGGTGAAGGAGGTGGTCACCTCGTTCGCGTGGCCGATCGTCAGGTCGCCGGGAGCCCGGCCCTCGGTGGACCCGCAGGCAGGAGCATCGGAGGACACGCCCAGGTCTTCGACCAGGAAGTCATCCAGCACGAAGTCGGCCCCGGACAAACCGAAGGCGCGGTTCAGGCCCACGAAGGTGGTATCACCACAGCCGGCCACGAACTCGTGCTCGAACCGGGTGGTGTCGAGCGCCTGCTGGATCGGAATCCGCTGGTAGATGGTGGACGAGCCGTCAGCCAACTCGTCCTTCCCCAGGACCCATTCGTAGGTGTCCGAGTGGGTGGCCTGGTAGGAGAAGGAGACCCGGTACTGGTGACCGGCCAGGAAGTCGACCGTGGCCGGAGTGGTCCGGTAGTTGAGCCCGTTGTAGTCCTCGTGAGACTTCAGCGAGCGGGTGCCCGAGACCACGTCGTCCACCGCGATTCCGTTCAGGGAACCGGAGTTGTACGGGGTGTGGGTGTTCTTCCATTCCTTCTGCGTGTACGGATCGTGCAGGATCGACTTGGACAGGCGCGCGTCGGAGAGTCCGCCGGAACCGCCTCGGACGAACGGACCGTAGCCGACCCGGTTGTCCTCGAAGTCCCAGAACAGGTCCGAGTCGTCCGAATCCACCAGGGAATCCAGCGGCTCCTCACCGAACTGGTCGGTCAGGTTCTTGAGCTCGATCAACCGGACGTTGTCGACCACCACCCGGGCAGAACCGGAGGGGGAGGACAGCAGCAGCTCCACCTCGCCGTTGGCCGGAGCGGTGAACTTCACTCCCATCCGCTGCAGGAAGGAGCCGTTCTTCGGATCGGATCCAACCGTGTTCCGGGCCGGGGTGACGTTGATCGTGCGCGAGGCGTCACCGGCTGAGAGGGTGAAGTCTCGCTTGGCTTCCGGCCCAACTTGGACCATGGCTTCCACCCAGTATTCCTTCCCGGGGGTGAGCCCGGTCAGGGTCTGGCTCAGGGAGCTGGCCGCCTCGCCGAAGTGAGCTTCGCCGTCGCCCTTGGCGTCATGGCCGCGCACCGCGTCGCCGGTCGGGTTCCAGACGGACAGATCCTCGCTGTTGAAGCCCGGATCCTGCAGGCCGGAATACTGTCCGTAATCAACGTCGGCGTAGGGGGCGGTCCCGCCGGCGGGTACCACCACGTAGGGGGTGTTGGCCTCGCCGCTGATGGTCAGGGTGCTGCCGTCGCTGGCGATGGTGCCCACCGACTCGCGCCCCGTCTCCGTCAGCTGGTAGACGTCGAAGGAAGAGACGCCGGCAAAGGCGTCCACCAGGTCAAAGGTGTGCGACCCGCCGGAAGCGGAGAAGAAGTACATCTTGTCCGCGTTGACCGGGCTGCTCTGCCGGTTGGCATCGAGCTCGGACCAGGGCAGCAGGTAGGAGTCACCGCGCAGCACCTCGGCGCCGTTTTGGGTGATGACTCGCTCGCCGCTGGCGGTGCTGATCTCCACCCCGTCGGCCAACTTGGCCTCGGTCCCCTGCTCCCAGCTCAGGACCGGGAAGTGCTGCAGGTACTTGGCGGGCAGGTTGGAGGTCCAGAGGCTCCGGTAGTAGTCGTTCCAGTCGGTCTTGCCGCCCCAACCTTCGAAGTTGTGCATGTCGACGCCGCCGAGGAGCGGATCGACGTTCCACACGTCGCGCTGGGTGTTGAACATGAAGCGGATCATCTGAGAGTTGATCCCCTTGTTGTCCGGCCCGCCGTAGTTCTTGTCGTTGGCCCAGTGCGACCAGATCGAGTTGCCCTCGAACGAGTAGGCCCATTCTGAAGCCAACTCAAATCCCTCGTCGGAGACATCGTTGGTCATCTGCTGCAGCTGTCCGGCCAGCGCTTCGGGAATCCACCCGGAGCTGTACCAAACGTCAATGTAGACGCCGTCCAGGTTCGGCACTTCGCGCCGCAACTGCTGGAAGCGATCCAGGACAAAACCCTGGCCCAAGTCGACGTTCTGGTTGATGATGTAGGCCTGGTTGAGCCAGTTCCAGCCCAAGCTGGCGCCATTGTTCGTCAGCAGGTCGTTGAACGAGCGGGCCTGCTGGTAGATCTCGGTGGCGTTGACGTGGACGGAGAAGTCCGCGTTGTAATCTTCCTTGCCGGTATCGATCAGCTGGTTCAGCGCATCCAGCCCGCCCGCGCCCTCATTGTAGTTTCCGGCGTAGTCGGTGTTGGCCGAGTCGTGGCCCTCGGAGGTGTACCCCTTCAGCAGGACGTACTGGCCGAGTCCGTCGGTGGCCAAAGCCAGCCGCTTGGTGTAATCCAGGGTGGTCAGGAACGGGTTGGTTCCCTCCGAGGCGATGTTGAACGGGATCCGGTGGACGACCCGCTCGGGCACGCGGTCAGCCCCCAGGGGAGCTTCGATCGCGTCCCGCAAGCTGATGGCGGCATCCTGCCAGTCAACCCGGGCGTCCTCATTCTGGTCGGCCGAAATCACCACGATGGCTTCGGGCAGCTCGTAGCGCTCAACCCGGGCATCGGTGGCAACCTTCGGGTTCCAGGTCCAGGTGCCAGCCTGAACTGTGGCCACGGTCGCCTCACCCGACTTCAGAATCTGGGTGTTGAGGCGCTGGTTGGTGTTGCTGGCGCCCTGCTGCACGGTCGAGTTGGAGTAGACCCCGGCCGCCAGCTCCGCCGTGGAGGCGAAGGCGTAGGGGGTGTTCACCGGGCTCGGGTCCAGTTCGGTCGAACCGGTGATGGGCAGGATCCGGTCCGCATTGGTCGTGGAGTCGGTGCTGATCCAGGTCCGCGCCAAGGTGGCGCCGGCCTGATCAGAGGCGACGGAGGCCAGGCGGTGGCCGGGAATAGCGATGGTCTGGACGTTGGCTTCGTCCGCTCCGGCGATTGAGTCGATCCGGAAGGTGACGACTCCGGACTCGTCGACCGTCACCGAGGAGGAGAGCGTCAGATCGGTCCAGTTGGGGTTATCGGTGGTGGAGGTCCAGGAGGCCCGGTTGCCGGCGACCCCGTCAAATACGGTGTTGAACTTGACCTTGCTCCCGTTCAGGGTGAAGGTGTCGAGCACCGATGGGTTGCCCTGGAGGGTGGCGTCACCGAGCTGGTAGTTGACCACCTGGGGGAACTCCTCGGCCACGTTTACGGTCAGGTCACCAACGGTGATCGGAGCCGGAGTGGCGGGGTTCTGAACGTCCTCTCCGCCAGTGGGATCGTCGTCAACCAGCGCGCTCACCTGGAGCATGGTCGCCCCGGGAGCATTGGCGTAGGTGGAGTAGGCCGCAAACAGCACGTAGCGTCCGGCCAGGGGAGCGTCGGTCAGCGGGATCTGGTGCCACTCCCGAATCCCGGCGGGCAGTTCGCCGGTGGCTGCCGGGTCGCCCCACAGCTCAAAGTTCCCCGGGTCACCGGCCACGGCCGAATCGTTGGAAACGTAGACCTCGTACTCCTTAACGGCGCCATTGGTCTGCTTTTGCCAGTAGTTGAGGGCAGTGAGATCGCGTTCCTTCCCCAAGTCGAAAGCGAGCCACTGCGGCCATCCTCCCTCCGGGACGATTTGGCCTTCAACGGTCGTGTACTTGGCGGACCACATGTGGTCTTGCCGATCGTTCAGGGCTGCGGCGCAGGTGCCGTCACCCTCGGAGCCGTAGGGTGCTTCACTGCTGCAACCCAGGAGGCTGTAGGAGGCGAACGGAATCAGCTCTTCCTCGTCAGCCAGGGGGGAGACATCAGGGTCTGCCTCAGGCGTCACGGTCGGTGTTGAGTCCCCGGTCTGGCCCGGGTCGGGAGTTGGGGTCGGGTCGAGCGGACCCGGGACCAAAGTTCCTCCGTCACCGGACTGAGCTTGGTCTAGAGGGTCGGGTTCTGCCCCGATGGCTGCCAGCGAACCCCA
Organism: Scrofimicrobium sp. R131; assembly: GCF_040256745.1. Taxonomy (GTDB): domain Bacteria; phylum Actinomycetota; class Actinomycetes; order Actinomycetales; family Actinomycetaceae; genus Scrofimicrobium; species Scrofimicrobium appendicitidis. The sequence goes on along the minus strand of NZ_CP138335.1, from coordinate 1,624,162 downwards.
GGGGAGAAGTGAGGTTGCAAGCACCAGGGCCAGTCCCGCGCGGGTGATTTTAGTTCTGCGCATGGATGAGATTTCCCTTGTTTTCACGGCCGAGGCCATGGTTTGTAGATGGGTAACTGACACCGCGACGAAGCGCCACTGTGCCGAGATCGACGTTGAACAAAATTTCTCCGTGGCGCCGGTCACCCGGCACCTCTCCCAACCTAACATTGCGCAATCATGCAACGCAAGCACTCTTTTGAATCATTAATGATCAGGTGGGGCAGGTGTTGGGCAGGTTACACATCGGTTGGGACCGGGGTCCGGGGAGGTTCCGAGCTGGGGGAAGAGGGCTCTGAGTGGAGGTGGTGGCAGGGGCGGCTGCGGCAACGATGCGCAGTGCTGGCAAACGTGTGGTGGTTGACCCGATTAAGGGCTCCCGGGGGTGGTTTTGCCAGGATTCAGACATGTTAGCCAGTCGCTGGCGTTGGCAAAGGTATCCAACGGCTGGCAAACGTTGGGTGGTTGACCCGGTTTAGTCCCCGCGGCTCCAGGTTTGCCAGCAGTTGCACATGTTTGCCAACGTTCCGCACTGACAAGCGTGTTCGACGGCCGACAAACGTTGGGCGGCCGGTCCGGCTCGGCCAACAGCTCGGCCAGCAGCTCGATCCAAACCCGGTCCCGGACCTGGGCCGCGAGTGAGCCCGCACCCGGAGGAACAAAAAACCCCGGCTTTCGCCGGGGCTTAGAAGTGCGCCATGAGGGAATTGAACCCCCAACCCGCTGGTTAAGAGCCAGCTGCTCTGCCAATTGAGCTAATGGCGCGTCTTTCGACAAAGAAGACTTTAGTAGATGGGAGCGCCTTGGCGCAAACCCAAGAGCCGAATGTGTTGCAGCTAACCAGGGTAGTGGTCGAGCCCAGGACCGAAGGCTGCGCGCAAAGGCCGTTTTCGCGGCCGAAACCACCGGGGCCGCGGGCCGGGAATGCGCATCCCGTGGCGCGCTCTGCCCGCTAGGACATATCATCTGAGTACCCGTCGAAAGGCCCCTCCGTGACCCCCTCGAAGACCGCACCGCAGCTCTCTCGCCCGGTGGCGATCGCCCTCCTCCTGTTTGCGGTGATCGGACTCGGCGCGTCGTTCCTCCTGCTGAAGTCGGAACTGGAACTCCTGGCCGATCCGGCCGCCAATCTCGGGTGCGACATCAACCCGCTGATTGCCTGCTCGGACTCGCTGATGACCCCCCAGGCACACCTGCTGGGGGTGCCCAACTCGATGATCGGGATGATGGCGTTTTCGGCTTTGGTGGCGCTGGCGGTCACCTTGGCAGCCGGGGTGCGACTGCCCCGGTGGATCTGGGGCGGCCTGGGCGTGGGCACCCTGGTGGCGATGGTGTACGTCCTGTACTTCCTGCTTCAATCCCTGCTGACCTTCCGGGCCCTGTGCCCCTACTGCATGATCGTCTGGGCTGCCACCATCGGGATCTTCACCATTGTGTGGGCAGCCCTGTTTGCCGGGGGCATGTTTGGGGGCCGCGGGGTGGCGCTGGGCCGGTCCGTGCTCCGCTTTTGGCCGCTGGTGGTCCTGGCCATGTACCTGCTGGTTGTGCTCGCGATCGTCCTGTCTTTGCCGGACAAGATTGGATACCTGCTGTGAACAGTTCTCCCATGACGGAGGATTACCTCAAGACTCTCTACGCGGCAGAAGAGCGAGGCGAGGATGGGCTGGGGGTCACTGACCTGGCCCGGGCGATGGGCGTGGTGGCCTCAACCGCTTCGGAAAATGTCCGGAAGCTCCAGCAGCAGGGGCTGGTCAGCCACGCTCCCTATCAACGTGCCCACCTGACCGAATCCGGTCGGCGGGCAGCCATCATGATTATCCGGCGCCACCGGATCCTGGAGACCTACCTCTACTCGCGCCTGGGTTACGACTGGGACGAGGTGCACCGGGAAGCTGAAGTCCTGGAACACGCGGTCTCGGACAAGCTCCTGGCTAGAATGTCGGCGGCGCTCGGTCACCCCACCCGGGACCCCCACGGGGATCCCATCCCACCGGTCGAGGGGGGAGGCGGCGCCCTGTCCCGTCGCTCCTTGAGCGAGGTGGCCGTCGGCGAGGAAGCCGTCGTTGAGCGGATCAGCGATGCCGATCCGGCCCTCCTGCGCTACCTCGATTCACTCGGGGTGGTGCTGGACGCGCACCTGGCGATTGTCGAGCGGGCCGACTTTGCCGGCACGACCACCGTGCAGGTAACTCCGCCGGCAGACTGGGAGCCACGCCAGCGCGACTCCCTCCAACCCGGAGTGGGGCCGGGACAGCAGCAAGAGTTTGCCCTGGGTGACCGGGCGGTGGAGGCGATCTGGGTTTCAGCTGACCCGCGGTGAGCCCAACTCGAGCGGCACGTGCTGCTCGTATCCGCTTTGGCGCAGCACCTCTCGCAGGCTCTGGGCGGCTACCGTCAGCTCCTCGTCGGAGGCAGCCCGGGCCCGGGGCAGCTGCACGGCAGCTTCGGTATGGGCCGGGACCACGTGGATGTGCATGTGGGGAACCTCGAACCCGGCGATGATGACGGCGGAACGCGGAACGTCGAAAGCCTGCTCCTGTGCGCGGCCAATGATCTGAGCCACGCGGAACAGGTGGTCCAGCAGAGCCGGGGGCAGGTCGGTCCACTTGTCGATCGCCTGGCGGGGAATCACCAGGGTGTGTCCCGCCTCGATTGGTTCGATTGTGGAAATGGCAACACACTGGTCATCCGCCCAGATGAACTTGCTTGGAATCTGTCCGTCGATAATCATCTCAAATACAGTGCTCATGTGACCATCATGCCCCGTTTCGACTTTTGGTGGGGCGCTTCGGCCACGTTTCGCCAGGCTGTCGCCCAGCCGCTCTCCCGCTAGATTGCGCTAATGTAGGGGCAGTTGAGAAAGGTATATCCATGGTTGATGACAGCGCAAGCGAACCGCAGTTCCGTTACAATGCCGAGCTGGCTGGACAGATCGAGCTCAAGTGGCAACAGCTCTGGCAGGAGCGTGGCTCCTTCCAGGCGGACAACCCGGTCGGCAACCTAGCTGGGCCAAAGGCGCAGGCTGAGCCCTGGTTTGTGATGGATATGTTCCCGTATCCTTCCGGGTCGGGGCTGCACGTGGGTCACCCGCTGGGTTACATTGCCACCGACACCATGGCCCGCTACCAGCGGATGCGGGGCAAGAATGTCCTCTACACGCTGGGGTTCGATGCTTTTGGCCTGCCCGCCGAGCAGTACGCGATTCAGACCGGGCAGCATCCCCGGATTACCACCGAGGCCGCCATCGCCAATATGAGCGCGCAACTGAAGCGAATCGGTCTCTCGCACGATCCGCGCCGCTCGTTTGCCACCATCGACGACAACTACGTTCGGTGGACCCAGTGGATTTTCCTGCAGATCTTTAACTCTTGGTTTGACCCTGAGGCACCGAACGGAGAGGGTTCGTTGGGACGGGCCCGGCCCATCTCAGAGCTGATCGAACAGTTTGAGTCCGGACAGCGGGAATTGCCGGACGAGGTGGCCGCGGGGCGGAGCTGGGACCAGCTGAGCCCAGCCGAGCAGTCCGGCGTGCTGGACCGCTACCGGCTGGCCTATATCTCCGAGTCTCCCGTCAACTGGGCCCCCGGCCTGGGGACGGTGCTGGCCAACGAGGAAGTCACCTCCGAAGGACGCTCCGAGCGGGGCAACTTCCCGGTCTTCACCAGGAATCTGCGCCAGTGGAACATGCGGATCACCGCCTACTCGGATCGGCTGGCCTCGGCTCTGGACCAGATCGACTGGCCCGACAAGGTTCGGTCCATGCAGCGGCACTGGATCGGCAAGTCCACCGGCGCCACCGTCAAGTTCCAGGTGGAGGGGCGGGGCGAGCTGGAAGTGTTCACCACCCGGCCCGACACCCTGTTTGGCGCCACCTTTATGGTGGTAGCTCCGGAACATCCGATCCTGATCGACGAGTTGCCGGGGGCTTGGCCCGAGGGGACACGCCCAGCCTGGACCGGGGACCACCCGAGCCCGGCGGAGGCCGTTCGCACCTACCAGGCCTGGACCGCCTCGCGCACCGAACGGGAACGCCAGGAGGATGCGGGCGAAAAGACCGGCGTCTTCACCGGTCTGTTTGGCACCAACCCGGTGAACGGCAAGCCGGTTCCGATCTTCATTGCCGACTACGTGCTGATGGGATACGGGACGGGTGCCATCATGGCCGTGCCGGCCCACGACGAACGCGACTACGCCTTTGCCCGTCGCTTCGACCTGGATATCATTCCCACCATTGAGCCGGCCGAGGGTTTCAACCTGGACGAAGCCGCCTGGACCGGGGATGGCAGCCTGATCAACTCGGCCAACGACGAGATCAGCCTGAACGGCCTGAACAAGGCCGAGGCCGTCAGCGCGATCACCGCCTGGCTGGCGGAGAAAGCCTACGGCGAAGCCACCACCACCTACCGCCTGCGCGACTGGCTCTTCTCGCGTCAGCGCTACTGGGGCGAGCCATTCCCAATTGTTTACGGGGAGGACGGCCGGGTCCACGCACTGCCGGAAGATCAACTGCCGGTGACACTGCCGCACCTGGACGACTTCTCGCCCCGCACCTTCGACCCAGACGACGCGAACTCCAACCCGGAGACTCCGCTGGGCCGGGCCGAGGACTGGGTTGAGGTGGAACTGGACCTGGGAGAGGGCCTGCAGAAGTACCGGCGCGACACCAACACCATGCCGAACTGGGCCGGGTCGTGCTACTACGAGCTGCGCTACGTGGACCCGACCGACCCGGATCACCTGATTGACCCGGCCAACGACGAGTACTGGATGGGCCCGCGCCCGACCAAGCCGGCCGGCGGCGTCGACCTGTACGTTGGGGGAGTGGAGCACGCGGTGCTGCACCTGCTCTACGCGCGGTTCTGGCAAAAGGTTCTGTTCGACCTGGGCTACGTCAGCGCGGCTGAGCCGTTCCACCGCCTGTTCAACCAGGGCTACATCCAGGCATACGCCTACACGGATGCCCGCGGAGTGTACGTGCCGGCCGAAGAAGTTGAGGGTGACGAGCGGAGCGGGTTCACCTACCGCGGGGAACCGGTTACCCGCGAGTACGGCAAGATGGGCAAGTCGCTGAAGAACTCGGTCACCCCCGACGAAATGTGCGCCAGCTACGGCGCGGACACGTTCCGCCTGTACGAAATGTCGATGGGACCGCTGGACCTGTCGCGCCCGTGGGACACCCGCGCGGTTGTCGGGGCGCAACGGTTCCTGCAGCGCCTGTGGCGCAACGCGGTGGACGAGGAGACCGGTGAGTTGACCGTGGTCGACCAGCCGGCCGGTGAGGAGACTCGGCGACTGGTGGCCAAGACGGTGGCCGAGGTGACGGAAGAGTACAACCACCTGCGGATCAACACTGCGATTGCCCGGATGATCGTGCTGAACAACCACCTGACCCAGCTGGAGTCGGTGCCGCGCGAGGCCCTGGAGACGCTGGTGCTGCTGGTGGCCCCCGTGGCCCCGCACCTGGCCGAGGAACTGTGGTCCCGCCTCGGGCACGACCAGTCGCTGTCCGACCATCCCTTCCCGGTGGTGGAAGACGAGTCCTTGCTGGTGGAGGACCTGGTCACCTGCATCGTGCAGGTGAACGGCAAACTGAAGGCCAAGCTGGAGGTGCCGACCGACATCGGTGAGGACGAACTGCGCGAGCAGGCGCTCGGCACCGAGCAGATTCAAAAGGTCCTGGCTGGGCGGGAGCCGCTGCGGGTGATTGTGCGCGCACCGAAGCTGGTCAACGTCGTCCCCCCGAGGGACTGACGGTGCCGGAAGGTCACGCGATCCGGCGTCTGGCCCTGGCCTTTGACGCCTCGTTTGTGGGGGAGCAGTGCGAGCTGAGTTCGCCTCAGGGGCGCTTTGCCGCCGGGGCCGCTCAGCTTGACCGGTGGTGGATGAGCGCCGCACAGACCAAGGGTAAACACTTGTTTCTGGGGTTTGGGCCCGAGCCGGGGGAGACCGAGGAGTGGATTCACGTCCACCTGGGGTTGTATGGCGGCTGGCGGTTTGCCGGCAAAAGTGAGGTGGGCACGGCCCTTTCCCCTCAGCGCCTGGACCCGGACCCGGGGATTTTGCCGGCGACCCCGTCCGAACACTGGCCCCCGGAGCCGCGCGGAGCGGTTCGCCTGCGGATTTTGACCGCGGAGTCCCTGGCTGACCTGATTGGCCCGAACCGGTGCCAGTTGGTGACGGCGGAGGAAATGGCCGGGATTGAGGCCCGCTTGGGGCCTGATCCGCTGGCTGACGACGCGCTGTCCGAGCCGGTCCGCCAAGATTTTGTCGCCCGAGTTCGGAAATCAAGCCGGCCGGTGGGCGAGTTGGTGATGGATCAGTCGGTCAGCGCCGGGGTGGGGAATATTTACCGCGCCGAAGCCCTGTTTCGCACCGGGATCAACCCCTACCGGGCGGGCACGCGGGTGTCGGCGGCCCGGCTGGGGGCGCTCTGGGATGATTTCGTGGTGCTCATGCGCCGGGGAGTGATTGAGGGGGCCATCAACACGGTCGAGCCGGATGAGGCGCAGGACTGGGATCCAGAAGCTGAACGCTGGTACGTCTACCATCGAACCGGGCGCCCGTGCCTGCGGTGCGGAACGTCAATTCGACAGGCAGAGCTGAAGGGGCGGGCACTGTTTTGGTGCCCGCAGTGTCAGCGCTAGCAAGTGCGGCTGAGCGGCTGGCCGGCGGCTAGTCCTCTTCGGTGATGACGCTGAAGCCGAGGTCCTGATAGAGGCCGTAAGCTCCCGGGCTTTGGCGCAGGTCCAAGCGCAGGGTGAGCGAGTCGTAACCCCATTCGGCGGCGCGGGCGGCCAACTCTCCAACCAGGGCCGTGGCCACGCCCTGGCGCCGATATTCAGGATCGACCATCAGCTCGGTAACGAACGGGCCGCGAGGAGCGTCGTCCCAAGGCGGATCGAGGACGGCCATCACTGCCCCCACCAGTTGCCCGCCCAACCAGGCGCCAATAAAAGAGTCGTCGCGCGGGGTCCCGAAAGCCCCCTCGAAGGCCATTCTCATCTCGTCACTGGATTCCAGGAGCGACTCGAAAGTGAGGGGCTCGTCGTAGGCCACCAGTTTGAGGGAAGCCATGGCTGGCACGTCGTACATGGTCAACGTGGCCAGCTCTAGTTCGCCGGGGCGTCGAGGCGCCTCCAGCCGCTGCAAGTCTGCCTGTAGTGTGATCCGTGCCATATGGCTAGGTTATGTCATAAACGCAGCGGCGACCACACGTTTGACCGGCTTGTCTAGATGTACAGCTCCGGTTCCTGCATCAGCGAGGCGCGGTAGGTCTTTGGCAGGGGGCAGCGGACTTTGGCGGGCACGCCGACGGCCACCGAGTCCTCGGGCACGTCCGAAATCACGACCGCGTTGGCACCGATCCTCGAATAGTCACCGATGGTGATCGGCCCCAGCACTTTGGCCCCCGCGCCGATGACGACGCCGTTGCCCACGGTGGGGTGGCGCTTGCCCGGGGACATGGAGACCCCGCCCAGGGTGACGCCGTGGAAGATGAGGACGTCCTCGCCCACCTGGGCAGTTTGCCCAATGACCACTCCGGTCGCGTGATCAATGAAGAGGCGTCGACCCAGCTTCGCGCCGGGGTGAATATCCACCCCGGTCGCGAACCGGATCAGGTTCTGCAAAATGCGGGCCGGGGCGCGCAGGCCCCGGTTCCACAGGGCGTGGCCGAGCCGGTAACCCCAGATGGCGTGCAGCCCCGGGTAGGAGGCCGCCACCTCCCAGGGGCTGTTGGCGGCCGGGTCCTGCGCGATGGCCGTGCGAAGGTCTTCGCGCAGGACGGTCAGGAATGAAAAGAGACTCACTCTTCGGGCTCCGCGAACAGGGCGGTGCTCAGGTAGCGCTCCCCGGTGTCAGGCAGGACCGCCACGATGGTTTTGCCCTGCGCCTCGGGCCGGGCGGCCACCTCCAGCGCGGCGGCTAGGGCGGCGCCGGAGGAGATCCCGACCAGCAGACCCTCCTCGCGGGCAGCGCGCCGAGCCGTCTCCAGGGCGGCCTCCCCGCGCACGTCAATCACCTCGTCCACAATCTCGCGGTCCAGGACCTCGGGGATGAAGTTGGCGCCAAGCCCCTGAATCAGGTGGGGGCCGGCCTGCCCGCTGGTGAGGAGGGGCGACTCGGCCGGTTCGACCGCCACCAGGGTCACCTCGCCCTGTTCCTTCAGGTAGGCACCCGCGCCGGAAATGGTTCCGCCGGTGCCGATCCCCGAGATCAGGTAGTCAACCTGTCCGTCGGTGTCGCGCCAGATTTCCGGGCCCGTGGTCTCGTAGTGGGCTTCGCGGTTGGCCGGGTTCGTGAACTGCGAGGCCAGAATTGCACCCTCGTTTTCCGCCACGATCTTTTCGGCGGCCGCCACCGCGCCGCGCATCCCTTCAGACGGCTCGGTCAGCACCAGTTCGGCGCCCAGGGCCCGCAGCAGCGAGCGGCGCTCTTTGCTCATGGAGGCAGGCATGGCGATGACGACTCGGTATCCGCGGGCGGCGCCAATCAGCGCCAGGGCGATCCCGGTGTTGCCGGAGGTAGCCTCGACGATGGTTCCGCCGGGGGGCAGAGCGCCCGACTTTTCCGCGGCGGCAATGATGTATTTGCCAATCCGGTCCTTGACCGAACCGCCCGGGTTGAAGGCTTCCACCTTGGCCAGGATGGTGACACCTTCCGGAGCCAGGGAGCTGAGGCGGACGAGGGGAGTGTTGCCGATGGTTGCGTCGATTGCAGGGTAAATGTTGGTCATGATGATCCTTTGTCAGAGCTGGTTAGGTTCAACAGGTTGGAGCAGGGGAGCAGCCGAAAATGGCCGTGCTAAAACCCCGGCCCCTAGCAACAGCAGGAGTAGCCGGTGTGGATCGGCCGACAGGCCTGGACGAAAGTCCCACTGAGAGTTGAAAATCGCAGCACGCTTTGGAGTCTATTGCTCTGCCGCGTCGCTGTCGACCTCGCAGTCGATTGTGCCCACCTGTTGGAAAGCGCTGGGGCTTTGCAGCCAGGCGGATAGCTCCGAGTTCAACCGGGCCAGAGCCTCCGGTGGGGCAGCGACGTCAAGGCGCAGAGTTTGGCCCCAAACCGAATCAAGGACTTGCCAGCCAGCGTCGCGCAGCTGCGCTTCGATTCGGCCCCCAACGGCCGGATTCAGCTCGGTGCGAAACCGGGCTAAAGTGTGAACTTCGACGATCGAGGCGGCGGCCACCGCCTCCTGCACCGCACCCGAGTAGGCCCGCACCAGGCCCCCGGTGCCCAGCAGGGTCCCGCCGAAGTAGCGGGTGACAACCGCGGTCACGTTCCCAAGCTCCGCGTGGGTGAGCACGTCGAGCATGGGTTTGCCGGCGGTGCCGGCCGGCTCTCCATCGTCGGAGAAATGCTGCAGCGGATTGACCCGATCCGCCTCGACCACGTATGCGCTACAGTGGTGGCGAGCGTCGGGGAACGTCGAACGTGCCAGGTCGATGAGCTGGCGGGCCTCCTGGGCCGAGTTGGTTCGGGCGACGGTGGCGATGAACCGGGAACGCTTAATCTCCACCTCGACGGTGGTGGACGATCCTGACCTCAATGTGCGCACAGGCACCATTGTGGCACGGGCGGCTCGGAGCGGTAGAAATCACAGGCGTTCGAGCGGCTCGGGCTGGAATTAGTAGCGGGGACGTGGCAAAGTTGAACCGTTGTGTTTACGCCGCGGTCTTCGGGTTGTGGCCACGCGATTGTTATTGACAGCTCACCCGATGGTGAGCCCCGGACCTGGAAGGAGTGAATCGACCATGGCAGTTCCAAAGCGCAAGATGTCCCGGTCCAACACTCGTACCCGTCGCTCGGCCTGGAAGGCCAAGCTGACCACCCTCGAGAACATCAACGTCAGCGGCCGCGAGGTTCGCATTCCGCGTCGCCTGGCTAAGGCCTACCAGCGCGGTCTGGTTGAGATTGAAGACTAGATAGCTTCTGTTGGCCCGGGCATTTCCACTTTTGGTGGAGTTGCCCGGGCTTTCGCCTACCCGGAATGCCCCGGGGCGGAGTCGGCCCGGGCCGGAGCTTGGCCGAGGTGGGGCGGAGTCGGTGGCCGAGCCGGGGTGGAACCGGTGTCGGCTGTGACTTTGAGCAAATGGACTCACACTTTGACCAAAGTTTGGCCAAAATGAAATAGACGCTCGGTGAGAATGCGCGCATCAGCGCCTTGGCGCCGGTAGGCTTGAACTGGGTCAACAAGGGAAAGAGACTTGCCTGGGCCCCGATGTCTATGGTCTCGCTAGCTGGCCGACAAGGCCGGCGCTTTTATTTATTCGGTTGGAATAGCACGCAAGGAGACTTCCAATGTCCCTCAACGAAGTAACTGCCGTGCGCTCGGGCGTCCGCTCAGCGCTGGCCATCGGTGGCCTGATCTCGATCGTCATCGGTATTGTCATTCTGGTCTGGCCCGGAAAAACCGCCATGGTGGTGGCTGCGATTCTGGGTCTCTACACGGTCGTCGCAGGCCTGTCCTACATCGGGGTTGGGCTGTCCTCCCTCGACAAGACTGGTTGGGGACGACTGGGCCACATCCTGCTGGGCGCGCTTTACATCATCGCCGGGGTGGTGTTCTTTACCAACCTGCAGTCGACCACCGCGATCCTGGTCATTCTGATCACGATCATGATCGGGGCCGTCTGGATTGTGGAAGGCATCATGGCGCTGACCACCCTCAGCCACACCAAGTCCAAGGGATGGTCGATCTTCTACGCGATCATCAGCATCATTGCCGGCCTTATTCTGCTGTTCTCGCCGATGGCATCGGCTGTGATGCTGTGGTTCATCATCGGGATCTCGGCCATCGTCATGGGCGTGGTGCAGTTGGTGCGTTCCTTCACGGTCTGAGTTTGTCGCTCGGGGGCCCGGCCGGTTGCGGTCGGGCCCTTTGCCTTGCCCGGCTCGCCCAGGCCGCAGGTCGGGTGTCTGGACCGGGCCGGAGGCGCGGTTCCCGATGACGTAGAGTGACGCCATGATCGTTGACCTCACCGGTCCGGAGGACCCGCTTTGGGACCGGGCTTTTCCAGTCCTGCAGGAACTGCGTCCGCAGTTGACCCGGCTTGAACTGGTTCAGATTCTGGTGCGGGCCGCCGGGCAGGGCCTGCGCTTCACCGCTGTCATCGACGATGACCAATGCGTGGCGGTAGCCGGTTGGCGGATCATGGATACTACCAGCGTGGGTCGGAAACTCTACGTCGATGACCTGGCCACGCGGGCCAGTGACCGTTCGCGAGGGTACGGCGGCCAACTATTGGCTGAGCTCACTCGGCGGGCGCGAGACGAGTACAACTGCCGGACCATCGAGCTTGACTCCGGGGTGCAGCGGTTCCCGGCCCACCGCTTCTACCTGCGCGAGCGGATGCAAATCAGCTCGCACCATTTCTCCCGCCGGTTGGACTAGTCCAGTGGCGCGTGGTGGTCGTACTCGCTGACGCCTCGTTTCCAGTAGCCGCTAAAGTCGCACTGCTCCCCGGCTAATCCCAGCTCCTTTAGGATGAATCGGCGCAACGTTGCCAGCTCGCTGGCCTCCCCGGCGGCAAAGACGTACGTGCTGCGACCCAGGTGGGCGGCGCGGGCGGCGGAGACCAGATCGGTGACGAGCGGGTGAACTCGCTCACCCCGCCCACCGTTGTCGGCCAGATAGGTCTCGACCCACCTGTCGGCCCGGGTGTACACCTCCACCGCGGTGCTGGGCGGGGTGAGCTGGAGCCAGCGGGCGGTGGCGGGAAGGGCGGTCTCGTCGACGAAGCAAACGAGGCGTTCGGCCCCCGGGGGAGCGGTGATTGAGCCGCGCGGGCCCACCAGAACCAGGCGGTCACCCGGCTCGGCCCGAGTCGCGAACTGGGCCGCGGGGCCGGGATGGTGATGGAGGAAGAAATCGAGGTCCAGCTCGGGCACTCCGTCGGCCCCGGTGCGCAGATGCAGCGGGGTGAAGTCCCGGTGCAGACCTGGCGCTGGCGGCGGGATCAGGCCGTCTGGCCCCGTTGAGGGGGCATTTAGGATGCCGCTCGCCGGATCGGGGAAGAATACCCGCAGGTGATCGCCCGGCCCGTGGGCCTTCATTCCCTCCAAGTCGGCCCCGGCCACCGTCAGTCGGATGAAGTGGGGGGCTGGGCGCGAGGTCTGGCGAACGTGAACCGACCGAGCTGTCAGAGGGTAAAGGACGCGCTCGCGGGCAAAGGGGCCCGCCTGGGCCAAACTCTTCGACATGTTAGGTTAGCCTTTCATAACTTATGTTTGTCCTGAGTCTAGCGGGTGGGTGGGGCGGTGATGAGTAGGCAGGCAGGTTAGGCCGTTGTGGTGGGGGTGGCTGGGCGGGATCCTTTGGGCGTGAACATCGGGGAGTATGAGCTGGGAGTGTGGTAAACGGTGTGGTCTATGGGTATGGCTTGGGTCTAATCGGTCTGCCGCGTCTTTGAAGACTTCCTAAGGAATCTCTGGACGGAGAGTGTTAGTTGTCTCACGTTTAGTTGTACGCTTGGTGGCAGTTTTCGCCGAGCGAGCTGCAGGGTTGCAACCTACACTTTTTCTATTAGTGCCTTGGTGCCATCAGGGTTATTGACGGGAAGAATATTGGGATTGAAAGCTCGCTGGGTGGCTGCGTGGCAGCCGCACAGGGTTCATGTTGGCAGGAACTGCAGCAGGGGCCATCGCCTCGCCAGGAGGTGCGGTCGGGCCGATGGTTGGGCCCGATTCCGGCGGCACCGAAGTGGTGGGCCAGATCCCGAACCTGACCTTCAAGGGCTTGTCGGCTGGTGACACATGCGTCGTGGCGACTGGAACGGATGGAAGAACCTACGCCTGGAGTCTGAATGACGGTGGGCAACTGGGCGACGGATCCGCTGAACCCCAGTTCTCACCGGTAGCCGTTTAGGTGCCAGCGGGGGTCACCCTCACTAGCATTTCTGCCGGGTATCAGGATTCCCTGGCGATCGGCGACAACCAAAAGGTCTACGCCCGGGGGAACGGCCTGGCTACACCATCGGGTGAGGGCGTTGATGGAACCGAGGACATCCTCAAAGTGGTCAAGTTGCCGACAGGCGTTAGCCCCCAGCAGGTGTCTGCCGGTCGCTCCCATTTCTTGCTGCTCGGGGGCGACGGCCAAGTCTATGCCTGGGGAGACAACCGCCTTGGGCAGTTGGGCTATTTCAGCAGGTATCTACATTCATATGGTCGAACCGGGGAACCGTGCGACCGTTGCGGCTCCCCGATCAAACAGATAGCTTTCGGTGGCAGGCCGAGCCACTTCTGCCCCCCGGTGCCAGCGGAGACCATCCACGCCGAGCACCTGACGGGCGAGGGATTCCCCGTCCGTCAGGTGCTCGAACTGATGGATGCGGTGTTATGCGGGCATCTTCGCGCCCTTGGTGCGGTTGCACCGCCAGCACAGCGTCTGGAGGTTCTCGGGCTCGCTAAGGCCGCCCTTGGAGACGGGGATAATGTGATCGACTTCGAGGAGCAGGTTCGGCTCGACGGCGACCGAGACACCGCAGGCGGGGTTCTGGCAGGTGTGGTGGTCACGATCCTTGATCCAGCCGCGCAGGCGGGCGGTCATGAGCGCGCGCTGACCGGCAGCTGACTTCGCCCAGCGGATCTTCTGCACGAGCGTCTCAGAGAGCGCGTCGAGCGTCGGGGTATCCAGCTTGATGTTCACCGTCTGACCGCTGTTGCCGCCGGCGGAGACGTACTGGAACTTGTAGTTCGGGTACGGCACCGTGATCGGCGAGAGGTGTACGCCGACAAGGTTCCAGAACTCGTCCGCGTACCGCTGGAGGATGAACTCGGGCGGGTTGATCATCGCGACAATCTCAGCCTCGCGGCGCTGCACGTTGGCGACAGCCTCCTCCAGCCGCGAGATGTCCTCGGCTACCCGCTGCACTTCGGCCAGCGTCTCCTGATTCGCCTTGATCTCGAAATACTTCATCAGGTACTTGATCGGATCCATGCTCGCGTTGCGCACGACCTGAAGCGATGCGTTGTGAACGTGGGGCGCGTACTCGGCGACGTTGCGGTCGCGCTGGTAGTTCCAGTTCGAGGTGTTCTCAAAGTTCGCGAGATGCGCGTACTGGCCGGTAGATGACGCACCCAGCTCGAACGCACCCTGGCCGCGAATCTCCGCGACGTAGTTCACAACCTCGTTGTGCTCGGCGACAACCGAGGCGATCTGAGCGCGGAGCCCCTGGAACTCCTCACTGTTGAAATACCTGTTCTTCCGGTACTTCCAGATGAGCGGGTTCGCGATGAGCACCCCGGCGAGAGCCAGAATGAACAGTGCCGGGTGAATCGCGCCGAAAAGGAGCGGCAGTACGATCAGTGACGTGATGAAGAGCCCCTTGGGCATTGGTTTTCCTCCTGAGTAGAGCTATGTGTTTTCAACTCGTGAAGTCTGTTCCCAGACTATCGGGCACCCCCGACATTAGCGGGGCTGCCTCAGCCACTGAGCCCGCGGTCTCCGGTGCGGGGGCCGGTCTGCTGGGGGCCTCCGGCAACGATGGCTGAGCGTTCAGCTTCCTTGCGGACATGGTCACGCCTCGCTGCGGCAGCGTAGCGATTCTCTACCGGGGGCAACGGTCCGACCGTCGCGAGGGCGCCCTCGAACTCAATCGTGAGCCGCTGACGCTTTACATCGTCCTCGATCTTGTCCAGCTCCCTGTATCCGGTTTCGTGTAGGCTCTCCTCAAATGCGGCAGCTGCCGCGATGTAAACCGATGCGAGCCGCTCACGGCGGCTGGACGTGTAATCCCTCTCAGCATGTTCCTCATCAGCCGCCACGCGGGCAGCAAGGATGTCTGCGTCATCGTCACTACGATGCCAGCTGAGCGTCTCAGCATCGTCGATCCGGGCATCGTCCAGGTCTGCACGCTCCGCGACGTTCTGAGCGGCGTCTGCGGCACTACTCGCCTTGACGCGGGAGACTCGCTCCAGCTCATCGAGCACCTCTTCGCGCTCGGACTTCCGGCGTATCTCGAACCGGGCGACCGCCGCCACCATCGTTGCGCGGAACTTGCCGTCAACCGATGTCAGGTCAATTTCCCCGTCGGCCATGGCGAACTTTGCACCCAGGTCGATCAGCTTCACGAAGTTCTTCAACGTGCGCAGCAGGCGGTCGAGATCGCGGGCGACAAGCACGTCGAAATTGCAGCTGCCGACATGAGAGAGCATCCGCGTCCACTCGGTGCTGCCGTAGCGCGCCGTGCAAACCCACTGGATCCGCTTCCGCTGGGTCTCCAAGCTCAGAGACTCGTCGTCGGTGTCGACGGACTTGGAGACGCGGAGGTATACGGCTGCAACGGTCATACTCGGACTATATCGGACATGAACGTAGGAAACTGCGGTAGGCGGGGGATGGGACCACTACCTCAGCCGCGGTGCCGGTCCGGGTGAACCTGCCTGAGGGGGTCACGATCACCAGCGTCTCGGCCGGGTACTTCCACTCCCTGGCGCTGGCAAGTGACGGCCAGGTTTACGGCTGGGGGTGGAACACCTCCCAACAGGTGACCGGAGGGCCTGGGCCCGATCAGCTGTCACCGGTGGCGGTGGAGCTGCCAACAGGAAACACCTATATCAGCGTCGACAGCGGTCGCCTAAACTCATACGTATTGACGGACGAGGGCGACATTTTCTCCTGGGGGCAAAACGAGGTTCCCCAGGCGGGTGCTGGCCCCGGGCGACCCAGCCAGTACCCTTCCGAGCGTTAACGAAGAGGGAACCTGGAGCGTTATCAGCCCGGCCCACCCTGCCGGCCCGGTGGATGTAACGGTGTCGTGGAGGCTCAATGGGGTGGAACAGGATCCGATTACCTATCCCGGTGCCTTCACCTACTACGCGACGGCTGCTCCCACCGTGACGGATCCTGCCGACATGACGGTAATCGAGGGGAAGCCGGCCAGTTTCGCAGTGAACGTCACTGGGGAGCCAGCTCCTGAGGTCACCTGGGAAGTCTCCGCTGACGGAGGCGCCACCTGGAACCCGGTGACGGAAGGCGTGTCGGCTGACGGCTTGATCGTGTCGCTGGCTTCGGTGGAGTTGGCTCAGAGCGGGAACCAGTACCGGGCGACGGCAACCAACGAGGTGGCCGGGGTGACGAGCGCGCCCGCCACGTTGACGGTTCGGCCCGCTCCGATGGCCCCAACCGTAACCTCCCCGGAAAACGCGACGGTGGTCGAAGGTGAGTCTGCCAGCTTTACGGTGGGTGTGACCGGGGTGCCCGAGCCGGAGGTGGCCTGGGAGGTGTCCACCGATCGGGGAGCTACCTGGGTGCCGGTCTCAGCGGGATTGTCAGAAGACGGTTTGACCCTGACGGTAGCTTCGGTGGAGTTGGCTCAGAGCGGGAATCGGTACCGGGCGACGGCAACCAATGAGGTGGCGACGGTGACCAGCGAACCCGCGACCCTGGTAGTGAAAGCACTGGCACCGGTAGTTGAACAGGAGACCGGCAAACAGTTGGCTGAAACCGGGATGGATGTTCCCGCACGCCTGTGGCTTGCGGGAGTGACGGCGCTGATCCTGGGTGGTGGCCTGGTGGCGGGATTCCGCTTGGTCCGGCGCGGCGTAGCGCGGTAGGGGTGCAGGCTCTACTCGAAGGCTCTGAGGTCGTGCCGCTTCTGATGTTGCTGCAACTGTGTGGGCGGATCGTTCGCACGCAGCCGGATTGAGGCAGTGTCCGCCATCGCGCTGGCGTCAACCAAGGTGCCAGTGCGCATGTGACAGATGCCCCCAGCAGGACAGGGCTAGATTTCTGAAGGGATCGCAACTGTTGTCGGCGACAGATCCCAGTTCTCTGCGTGTCTTACATTATGTGCAGATCGTGCACAACCAGCACGTAGGGGGAAGCGTTGAGAATGAGAACAAAGCGCGCCATCGCGGCCGTCACGACAGCAGGTGCCATGGTCCTCGGGGGCGTTGGCGTGGCTGGGGCAGTGCCAACACCTGACCGGGGTCCGGACACCGGTGGCACCACGGTCATGGTGTCAACGCCGGAAATCGCGTTCACCAGCATTTCCGCTGGGGGCACTCATTCCTTGGCAATTGCCGATAGTGGCAAAACCTACGCCTGGGGAATGAATGCATACGGCAGCCTAGGCGACGGAGGAACCATAGATCAGTCCACCCCGGTGGAGGTCGTGGCACCGAGCGGCGTCGCTTTCACCAGCGTCTCCGCAGGGTATGCACATTCTTTGGCAATTGGGGATAACGGCAAGACCTATGCCTGGGGTGCGAACTGGAATGGGCAGCTAGGTGACGGTTCGACAGTAGATCAATCCACGCCGGTGGAAGTGGACATGCCCGATGGAGTCAGTTTTACCAGTGTCTCAGCTGGAACTGGTCATTCGTTGGCGATCGGGGATGATGGGAAGACTTACGGCTGGGGCTTTAACCAGGGCGGCCAAGTTGGTGATGGTACAGTCGAGGCGCGATTTACCCCGGTCGAGGTGGCTCTACCGGAAGGGGTTTCCTTCACCAGTGT
Source organism: Scrofimicrobium sp. R131 (assembly GCF_040256745.1). Lineage (GTDB taxonomy): Bacteria > Actinomycetota > Actinomycetes > Actinomycetales > Actinomycetaceae > Scrofimicrobium > Scrofimicrobium appendicitidis. The sequence goes on along the minus strand of NZ_CP138335.1, from coordinate 1,606,665 downwards.
CTCCGCAGGGGGCACCCATTCGGTAGCGATTGGGGACAACGGCAAACTATATGCGTGGGGATTGAACTGGAACGGACAACTTGGTGACGGTTCGGGCTTCCCGCAGTACGCCCCGGTTGAGGTTGCTGTGCCAAGCGGCGTTGCATTCAAGGGTGTCTCTGCTGGAAATGGTCATTCGTTGGCCCTTGGGAGCGACGGCAAGACCTACGCTTGGGGAACGAACACATATGGAGCGCTGGGCGATTCCTCGGGCCTAAACCAACATACGCCGGTTGAAGTTGTTCTGCCCACCGGTGTTGCATTCACGAGCGTCTCCGCGGGTATTGCTTATTCCGTAGCGGTTGGGGATGATGGAAAGGTCTACGCCTGGGGTATGAACTATTACGGGCAGGTAGGTGACTCCACGAACGTCGATCGGTGGATTCCAGTTGAGGTGGCTGTGCCAGCTGGGGTTACCTTCACCAGTGTCGCCGCTGGAGATGGGCATTCCTTGGCGATCGGTGGGGACGGTAAGGCTTACGCTTGGGGTTGGAATCAGGCTGGTCAGTTGGGTGATGGCACGGTGAGTGATAGGCCAACTCCGGTGGAGGTGGTGAGCGAGGTTGCTCTCACCGGGATCATGTTTGATGGGCTTGCTGGGACGACTCCGGGGGACCCGGAGAGCACTATCCCGGTGGATAATGGTGATGGGACCTGGAGTGTTGTCACCCCGACCCATGAGGCAGGCACGGTTGATGTGGTGGTTTCCTGGACGTTGAACGGGATCGCGCAGACCCCGATCACCTACCCGGGTGGGTTCACCTACTACACTCCCGCAGCTCCCACGATCACAAACCCGGCTGACCAGACGGTTACTGAGGGTGATCCGGCTGAGTTTACCGTTACCACCAGTGGGGAGCCGGCCCCGGTGGTGACTTGGGAGGCCTCTCGCGATGGGGGCCAAACCTGGGCGCCGGTCACGGAGGGCGTTTCATCTGATGGTCTTACCCTGATGGTCGCCTCAAGTGTGCTTGCTGATAGTGGCACCCAGTATCGGGCCACCGCGGCTAACAGTCAGGGTGAGGCCACCAGTGCCCCAGCGACCCTTACGGTCAACCCCATCCCGCTGGCCCCCACAATCACAGACCCCACCGACCAGGTGGTGACCCTGGGTGATTCGGCTGAGTTCACCATCACGGCGGGTGGCACCCCAACCCCAGAGGTGGTTTGGGAGGTCTCTCGCAACGGGGGCACCACCTGGGAGGCGATCAGCGCTGACCCGGATGCCACCCCCAGCTCCAACGGGTGGGCGCTAACCGTGGTTGGCACCCCCACCAACAACGGGTACCTCTACCGCGCGATCGCCACCAACAGTGCCGGACAAGCCACGAGCGCACCCGCGAAACTAACAGTGACCACACCCATTAGCGGTAGCAACGGCCCGGACCAAACCAACAACGAGGTAACCAAAGAACTCGCAGTCACCGGAATCCACCCCAACCCCCTCCTATGGATCGCCGGCCTCACCGCGCTAATCCTGGGCACCGGACTGATCACCGCAAACCGAACAGCCAAACACCACCTCAACCAATAACCGGCCCAAGCAAACGCTGCCTCATTGTTCTCCATACTGAGGCGCTGAGACGATGAAAAGGTGGGGGATCTCGGGTCCTGATGTCGGCTATCGCAACCTCGCGAAGCAGCTCAAGCGAGAGTGTAAGACCTGAGGTACTGCTCGTCTACTTGGGAAGCCCAAGCTTCCGACCTGAACTGGGCTGCGGGTGGGCATGGGGCTATGTCTAGACCTCGCCCTGTGAGCGCCCCCGACAGGACTCGAACCTGCAACCTCGGGATTAGAAGGCCCTTGCTCTATCCATTGAGCTACGGAGGCGACGACCGCGATGCGGCCAGTTGTGAGGTTACTTGTTTTTCACCTCGACAACAAACTTGATCCAGACCGGGGGGTCACCCACAGACCGTGAGCTGCGAGGATCGACATTAGGCGGTTGAGCGTAGTCTCCAGTAGGCTCTATCAGTTTATGGGGAATGACTTCTGAAAGGTGCACCCGGTGGCTGGTTAAGCGTGGGTGTGGGGGAGGATGGAGGTAGGTTTCCTCTCTGACCGCGTTGCCTGGGACTGGCCGAAAGCGTCTGCACCAATGTTCGTAAAGCCTCGGTTGACGGTTCCAATCCGTCTGATCGGGTCGCGGTCGCCCATAATGCCCAATATGACTGCGCACTCACCGCCCGAGGCGGCGACTCTACGCCTCAGAAGCTGGAAAGTCCATCCCGAAGTTGCTCCGGTACTTGGCCGGCAATTTTGCCCTATCCTCGAAGTGCCACTGGCACTAGGTTCGCGTTTATGACAGAGCAACTTACTGCTGGCGAGGAGGCTGAACTCGTCAACGCGGCGCGGGCGGGCGACTCCGAAGCGACAGCTCGGCTCCTGTCCCTATACCTTCCCTACTGGACGAGTGCTGCCCGCAGAATCATCGAGAAGGATAACCGCAGCTTCGCGGCAGCCGGAGCCCGAGAGGAACCGGCCGAACTGGTCCAGGAAGCCATCGTCAAACTCCTGCAGCTCTGGCGTGACGGCAAGGGGCCACTGACCAATACCCGGTCCTACGTGGCGACCATGATGCAGAACGCCTACCTGAACAAGCTTCGGTCACCTCGAACCCGTGAACTACCCCTGGATGAAGAAAAGATTGAGCTGGCGTTGATCGCGTCAGATAATGTCCGGGCTGCCGAACTATCGCAGGAGATTGGCGCCATGAAGCGGGCCTTCGATGCATTGTCGCCAAACTACCGCGAAGTCCTGGTTGCAGTCACGATTGAGGGGAAGAAACCGGCCGAGCTGACCGAACGATTCGGCCGGTCCGCCCCTGCGATCTCGAGTATGCTGCAGCGGGCTAAGCAATCCCTTTTCCGATTGATGCTGATTGACTACCTGAGTGCAGGCGACCCAGAGTGTGTGAAGAATGCGGCCAAGCTTCCCCTGACTGTGCACGGGGACCCGGCGGAACACGACAGGGAAGAGCGGGGCCTAGCCCACGTCCATGCGTGTGCGCAGTGTCAGCGCAACTGGCACCGCTTTGGGGCCATGCCTGCCGCGTTCGGGGTGCTGCCGTTTCTCACAATTCCGCACCTGGCTGCCAACCCCAGCTCGGCAGCTGCGGCCGAACCTGACCTTGGGGCCGCCCAGGGAGGAACCGGACAGGCTGCTGCATCCGGTTCGACCCGCTCGGTGGCGCCAAAGGCTCCGATGGCGGCTCGAATTACCACTGCGGTTGGCTCCAAGATAACGTTGGGAATCGGTATTGCCCTGGTGGCGGGCGCTGGTCTGGCTGCAGTGGGCAATTCTCAGTTTGGCTCCTGGCAAACGGAAGAGACTTCCTATCAGACGCAGGCAACTGTCCCCGGCATCGACTTTGACCTCACTTTGACGAAGGACAAAGAGGGGGCACTACGGTGGATTACCGTCGATTTCTCCGTGTCGGACACCGACGACTGGTCCTTGGACTATTTGGACTTGGATCTGTCTGATGGCACCGACCTTGTGACTGCCTCCAACGGCCTTCAATGTGAGGTAAACGCAGGCGAAGTTCACTGCCTGCCAACCGACGAGACGCAGTTGGGAGAGCCATTCCAGTTCCAGGTGTTTGACCCCGTCCCCGGTGGGGAGTTCTCGGCCGAACTCGAAGGCTCCATTGACAAGGCGTGGTGGGAGGCGAGTGCGGCCGGTAGGTGGTGACCTGTCGAGCTAACCTATCTAAGGTACTGTCCTCTCCTGCTAGTCCGGAGGGGACAGGGTTATATCTGAGCGGCTGAATACTCTTGGGAGAGGGTCCAGCGCAACTAGACGAACGGGCTGTTCGGTCATGAGGGTTTTCCCCGCGTCCTGACTGCGAAACGACGATCTACGAGTGCCTTCGACAGATTTTAAGGGGTGTCGTGTCCTAAATTAAGCGTGAGATACGCGCAGTAGAGTTTTTTTGCAGGGGGAACGAGATTGAGAATCAGAGCTAGACGGTCTGTGACAGGTGGGGTTGCTGCGGGGGTGTTGCTGCTCGCCAGCGCAGCTGCAGTGCATGCTGTCCCCACTCCTGGTAGTGGGTCGAGCGCCGGTGGAACCATCGTGCAGGTGGAAGAGCCGGTTGGTCCTGAAATCGTGGCTGTGTCTGCTGGAGCGGACTCTTCGCTGACACTTGGGGACACTGGGCACACTTATGGTTTTGGAACGAACTGGGCCGGGCAACTGGGCGATGGTTCGACCACCAACCGCGATGTTCCCGTTGAGGTGGTTCTTCCGGAGGGGGTTTCGTTCACCAGTGTTTCCTTGCGGATAAACCACGCATTGGCCGTTGGTGATGACGGCAAGACTTATGCCTGGGGCGAGAATGGAGCCGGACAACTTGGCATCGACTCCACATTGGACAGCCATGTGCCTGTTGAGGTTGAGGTGCCGGATGGCGTTAGCTTCACGAGTGTGGCCACCGGTAACGCATACTCGGTGGCGATCGGTAGCGATGGCAAAACATATGCCTGGGGTGTGAACTTTTTCGGTCAGTTGGGCAACAATTCCAGTGTTTCCAGTCCTGTCCCGGTCGAAGTGGCACTCCCGGCTGGTGTGAGCTTTACGAGTGTGTCAGCCGGAAATGACCACTCCTTGGCTCTTGGCGACGACGGCAACGCCTACGCCTGGGGAGGCAACTCCTCCGGTCAATTAGGCGATGGTTCCAACACTAATCGCACTGTTCCAGTGTTAGTGTCCGCGCCAGATGGAGTCAGCTTCACAAGTGTCAATGCGGGGTACAACTTTTCACTGGCTATTGGGAATGACGGAAAAGTCTACGGATGGGGTGACAATAGCTATGGGCAGCTTGGTGACTCCACATTTGCCTCGACAAACGCCCCGGTAGAGGCGTCGGTCCTGGTCGGAGTATTGTTCACCCATATCGCTACGGGTGGCAGACATAGTGTGGCCATTGGAGACGATGGCAGAACCTACGCCTGGGGGAATAATCACTACGGTCAGTTGGGTTTCGATAGTCCAGAAAACTGGCCTATTCCGGGCGAAGTCGCTACTCCTCCGGGGGTCAGGTTCACCGCTGTCTCCGCTGGAAACGTTCACTCTCTGGCGATCGGGGATGATGGCAAAGCCTATTCCTGGGGATTCAACGGTGTAGGGGCACTTGGTGACGGCACTGCCGATGACAGAGTTACTCCGGCCCCGGTTGCCGCTGAAGTGGTAGTCACCGGAGTTACTTTTGGCGGAGTCGATGGCGTCAACCCAGATGACGCGGGGAGCACGGCTCCGGTAGACAACGGTGATGGTACTTGGAGCATTGCGACTCCCGCTCACGTATCCGGCCCAGTTGACGTGGTGGTGTCGTGGACGCTGAATGGGATCGAGCAGACCCCAGTCACGTATTCAAACGGCTTCACTTTCCTTGCTGCCCCGACAATCACTGACCCTGTTGATCAGACTGTGACTGAGGGTGATTCTGCCGAGTTTGTTGTGACGGCGACTGGTGACCCGGCTCCGACGGTGACTTGGGAGTCTTCATCTGATGGTGGGGCTTCGTGGGTTCCGGTGTCTGATGGTGTTTCTGGTGATGGTCTGACCTTGTCGTTGGATTCGGTGACGCTGGGGGATAGTGGGACCCAGTACCGGGCGATTGCGACCAACAGTGAGGGCTCGGTGACTAGCGCCGCTGCGACACTGACAGTGGACCCCGTCCTGGTGGCCCCGACAATCACTGACCCTGTCGATCAGACTGTTGGCGAAGGTGATGCCGCTACCTTCATGGTGTTGGCGACTGGAGTTCCGGCGCCGGTGGTGACCTGGGAGGCCTCATCTGATGGCGGCGTGAACTGGGAGCCGGTGACGGATGGTGTTTCTGGTGATGGTCTGACCCTGTCTTTGGCTTCGGTGGTGCTGGCTGATAGTGGGACTCAGTACCGGGCGACTGCGACCAACAGTGAGGGCTCGGTAACCAGTGCTGCCGCAACCCTAACTGTTAGCCTGGACCCGCTGGCCCCAACGATTACGGATCCGGTCGACGTAACTGTTTTTGACGGCGAAACCGCTCAGTTCATGGTGAGCGCCTCTGGAGTTCCGGCACCGGTGGTGACCTGGGAGTCTTCGATTGACGATGGTGCTACGTGGGTGCCGGTGACGGATGGTGTCTCGGGTGATGGTCTGACCCTATCTTTGGCCGACGTGACGCTGGCTGATAGTGGGACCCAGTACCGGGCGACCGCGACCAACAGTGAGGGCTCAGTGACAAGTGCTGCTGCGACACTGACAGTGGACCCGGTGTTGGTTGCTCCGACCATCACTGGGCCGGTTGATCAGACCGTGACCGAGGGTGAGTCTGCGGACTTCACTGTCACGGTGACCGGTAATCCGGCTCCGACGGTGACCTGGGAGGCCTCATCTGATGGTGGCGTGAACTGGGTGCCGGTGACGGATGGTGTTTCTGGTGATGGTCTGACCTTGTCGTTGGATTCGGTGACGCTGGCTGATAGTGGGACCCAGTACCGGGCGACCGCGACCAACAGTGAGGGCTCAGTGACAAGTGCTGCTGCGACACTGACAGTGGACCCGGTGTTGGTTGCTCCGACCATCACTGGGCCGGTTGATCAGACCGTGACCGAGGGTGAGTCTGCGGACTTCACTGTCACGGTGACCGGTAATCCGGCTCCGACGGTGACCTGGGAGGCCTCATCTGATGGTGGCGTGAACTGGGTGCCGGTGACGGATGGTGTTTCTGGTGATGGTCTGACCTTGTCGTTGGATTCGGTGACGCTGGGGGATAGTGGGACTCAGTACCGGGCAACCGCGACCAACAGTGAGGGCTCGGTGACCAGCGAGCCCGTTACTCTGACGGTTACCGCTGCTGGCGGCAATGGTGGTGGCGATCCGGAGGATAAGGATGATGAGGTGACCAAGGAACTGGCAGTAACCGGCCTGGCCACATCTCCATTGTTCTGGGTTGCTGCAGTGACAGCTGTTGTCCTGGGCGGCGGACTGATCGCTGGTAACCGAGCGATTCGGAGTCGAATTACCAACTAGCCGTTCAACCTGGAACTCTGTCCCTTCCTGCCAAGCAGGAGGGGACAGAGTCATATTTGGGGCTCGGTTCTTCTCATAAGACGGATGGTCACAGATAGATGGCAATGTCATTTTGGAGTAGGAACATTCTCCCACCTCTGATTTGGAATGCTGCGGCCTATGTTTTGGCGACAGATTCGGTGGCGGGGGGTGTCCTAACTGACGGGGCCAAATGTGCCCACCTGTTCTGTGACTGGAGGAACTGCTGTGAGACGGAAGGCTAAGCTCGCAAGGACCGTGGGTGTGGTTGCTGGGATATCCCTAATCGCTGGAGCAGCGGGTGCCTATGGTGTGCCCGCACCAGATCGGGGTCCGGAAACAGGCGGTACCACGGTGACGGTTGAGGTTCCCGACGTTGCCTTTCAGAGCATCTCCGCAGGATATGGGCACACCTTGGCAATTGGGCAGGATGGCAGAGCTTACGGATGGGGCCATGGTATCAATGGCCAACTTGGGGATGGGAATACCGACAACCAGTCGACTCCCGTGGAGGTTTCCCTCCCTGAGGCCGTTTCGGCGGTTGCCGTTTCTGCCGGAGGTGAGCATTCATTGGCCCTGGGAAGTGATGGATCTGTCTACGCATGGGGTTTGAATCTGGACGGTCAACTAGGTGATGGATCGGGGATAGACCAGTATCTGCCAGTAAAGGTGGCTTCACCAGCAGGAGTTAGCTTTGTCAGTATCAGTGCGGGACGGGAACACTCCTTGGCGATAGGAGATGACGGCAGGATTTATGCGTGGGGCAGCAATGTGTCTGGGGAGTTGGGTGATGGGACTTACACGTCGCGGGCCACACCTGTGGAGGTGGCTGCGCCGGAGGGAGTTACCTTTACCCAAGTCTCTGCCGGAGTTGTCTTTTCGCTTGCACTCACGAGTGACGGCAGGATTCTAGCTTGGGGAGAGAACAGTTTTGGGCAGCTAGGTACGGGGTCGACGGCTGTAGAGAATACTCCCGTGGAGGTGGTAGCGCCCGGAGGCATCTCTTTTGCTGTTATCTCCGCTGGCCTCCAGCATTCTGTTGCTTTGGCAGATAATGGCGAAGCCTACACTTGGGGGAGGAACATATTCGGACAACTAGGTCTTGGATCGTACGACGATCAGCACAGTCCGGTGGCTATCCCCGCCCTTAGTGGGATCAAAATCAGCAATTTGGCTGCGGGGTACACCTCCAGCGTAGCTCTTGGAGAAAATGGAAAAGCTTACGCCTGGGGCGCAAACACCGGCGGGCAGTTAGGGGATGGGTCAACGGACTATCAATCTTCTCCTGTGGAAGTGGGTGTACCCACCGGCATTACCTTCACTGACATCTCACTTGGTAATAGCCACGTCGTCGCACTGGGAGATGATGGCAACGCCTATTCCTGGGGCGATAACAGCTTCAGGCAGCTGGGGAGTGGGACCTATGAGGAGTACCGGACCTTACCGGCACCGGTAGCCACGTCTGATGTCGCGGTAACCGGGGTAGCTTTTGGTGGGGTTGCTGGAACCACTCCAGGGGATATTGGGGGGACTATCCCGGACGACAATGGTGATGGGACCGTCAGTATTGTTACCCCGGCACACGAGGCGGGGGTGGTCGACGTGGAGGTCTCCTGGACTCTCAATGGGATTGAACAGAGCCCGATCGTTTACCCAGGCGCTTTTGAGTTTTACGCCCAGAGCGCGCCGACGATCACTGACCCATCAGATCAAACTGTGCTTGAGGGGGAACCCGCAAACTTCACCGTAACCGCCACTGGTGAGCCAACCCCAACGGTGACGTGGGAATCCTCAACCGATGATGGTGTTTCTTGGGTGCCTGTGACTGCGGGAGTCTCGGAAGATGGTCTGACTCTGTCGCTGGGGTCCGTCTCCCTGGCGAATAATGGCACCCAATACCGAGCGATAGCGACTAATAGCGAGGGTGCAGCAACCAGTGCACCCGCCACCTTGGTTGTCAGCCGGGCGCCAGTCGCTCCGACAATTGCCGGTCCTGTTGATCAGGCGGTGACTGCAGGGCAGTCCGCGACATTTTCGGTGACCACCACTGGCGAGCCAACCCCGACGGTGACGTGGGAGTCCTCGACCGACAACGGTGTTACTTGGGTGCCGGTGACTGATGGTGTTTCTGGTGATGGTCTGACCCTGTCTTTGGCTGCAGTGACGCTGGCTGATAGTGGGACCCAGTACCGGGCGACCGCTACCAACAGTGAAGGTTCTGCGATCAGTCTTCCTGCGACTCTGACGGTGACTGCTGCTGACGGCAACGGTGGTGGCGACCCGGAGGACAAGGAGGATGAGGTGACCAAGGAACTGGCAGTAACGGGCCTGGCCACATCTCCACTGTTCTGGGTTGCCGCAGTGACGGCTGTCCTCCTTGGCGGCGGACTGATCGCGGGTAACCAGATCATTCGACGCCGAATTACCACCTAAACTGTGTCCCGGACCTATGCCTCCTCTCCCTGGCTGTTTTGGCTGGGGGAGGAGGCATAGCTGCGTTTAAGGCCAGTTGCCCTTCCGGCCGGGTATCTGAAAAATGACTTTTCCAACCTCAGGCATGGGGTCGCCAACCGTAAATTCTCCGAACAAAGGAAACCTATTTTGATGCCGAAAGCAAACCGAACCTTCCTAACCACGGCAGTTGTCAGCGCCATGATCTTGGTTGGTACCGCTTCCGCCACACCCGGACCGGATCGGGGGCCCACCGTCGGCGGCACCACCGTCATGGTGCCAGAGCCCGCTGGCGTCACGTTTCGCCAGGTCTTTGCGGGGGGTACCTTCAACTTGGCATTAGGGGACAACGGAAATACCTACGCTTGGGGATTTAACGACAGTGGGCAACTTGGAGACAACTCGCAGGTCTACCAAAGGGTCCCCGTTCGGGTCATACTCCCGGAAGCCGTGACCTTCACCAGCATTGCTGCCGGAGGGAGACACGCGTTGGCACTCGGCGACAATGGCAAAGCGTACTCGTGGGGTGACAACTGGTATGGGCAACTGGGACTGGCGGACTATGAGGGCGCCATCTGGATTGGGACAGCGCAGGAAGTGTCTCTGCCCACCGACGTCTCTTTGGTTAGGATCGCCGCCGGATTTGATCACTCACTTGGTTTGGAAGAGAACGGACAGGTCTATGCGTGGGGGCACAACTACTATGGGCAGTTGGGAGACGGATCGACTAAAGATCGCCCCTTCCCGGTATCGGTGAGCATTCCCAACGGCCAGGCCGTCACCGACATCTCGGGTGGTTTGCGGCACTCCCTGGCGCTGGGAGCTGATGGTCGCGTCTGGGCTTGGGGCTATAACGAGTACGGGCAGTTGGGAGATGGGTCCGGCATGAACCAGACGGAGCCGGTCGAGGTTGCACTCCCGGAAGATGTGAGCATTGACCGGATCTCAGCTGCCGGTGGTCACTTTTCCTTGGCGCTCAGTGATGATGGCCGGATTTGGGCTTGGGGTCTAAATGACTCCGGTCAGCTGGGGGTCGGCTCGACGATCACCCAACGTGCCCCGGTTGAGGTAGTGGCACCAGAGGGCGTAGCCTTTACCGACATTTCCGCCGGCTACGACTTCTCCCTGGCGCTCAGTGATGATGGCCGAGTCTGGGCTTGGGGCAACAACGGGCTTGGGCAGCTGGGGGATGGGTCAGGCACAGATCAGTTTTGTCCGGTTGAGGTGGCGGTGCCAGAGGGGGTGTCTCTTTCTGCTATCTATGCGGGCCACTATCATGCGTTGGCCTTGGCAGATATCGGCCGAGCCTACTCCTGGGGCCTGAACGAGCTCGGACTTCTGGGAGATGGAAGCGGTGTCAACCAATCCACCCCGGTGCCAGTCGCCGCTGAAGTGCTCGTTACTTCGATCGCCTTCGACGGGGTGGCCGGACAGGCACCCATGGACCCGAACAGTACCGCGCCCGCGAACAACGGAGACGGCACCTGGAGTGTGGTGACCCCGGCCCACGCGGCGGGCCCGGTCGACGTGGAAGTCTCATGGACCTTCAACGGAGTGGAGCAGCCGCCGGTCATTCATCCAGACGGGTTCACCTACTATCCGGTGTCTGCTCCCACGGTCACCGATCCCGAGTCGCACACGGTGCTCGTGGGGGAGTCGGCAGAGTTCACCGTTTCGGTCACGGGCGAGCCGGCCCCGGCAGTCACCTGGGAAAGTTCTGCTGATCGTGGGGGCAGTTGGCACACCGTCACGGGCGGCATCTCCGAGGACGGCCTCTCGGTGACCATCGGCTCGGTCGGCCTGGCTGATAGCGGCACCTGGTACCGGGCAATCGCAACCAACAGTCAGGGTGTGGCCACCAGCTCGCCGGCCGAGCTGACGGTGACCGAGCCGGTTGCCAGCGAGGACGAAGAAGGTGAGGACGGAACCGGCGAGGGCGGGGCGACCGACTCGCCCATCCCCGGGTTAACTGACCCGCTGGCCGAAACGGGGCTGGACGGCTCGTCCCTCCTGTGGGCGGTGGGGCTGGCTTCGATAGCACTAGCGGGCGGGTTGATCGCGGCGGTTCGCGCCCGGCGGGGCTAAATCAGGAGGCGCAGCAGGTCCGAATCGGTGGGAATCTGCTCAATGTGCAGGGGCGAAGCCTCCATCCGGGCCAGCAAACTGCCCAGGTCCTCCGGGCGGGCCAGGTCAATCCCAACCAGTGCCGGGCCCAGATCCCGGTTGTTCTTCTTCGTGTACTCGAAGTGGACAATGTCGTCTTCTGGCCCCAGCACCAGGTCCAGGAAGTGCCGCAGCGCCCCCGGCTGCTGGGGGAAGGTGACCAGGAAGTAGTGGCGCAGCCCCTCGTAATGCATGGAGCGCTCCATCACTTCGGCATAGCGGGATAGGTCGTTGTTTCCCCCGCTGATGATGGCCACGGTGGGGCCGCTCAGCCCCAGGTCACCGATCCGACCGGCGGCCGCCGCACAGACCGCAGCCGTGGCCAGGGCTCCGGCTGGCTCGGCAATGATCCCGTCCTGATGGTAGAGGCTCAGCATCTCGGTGCAGACGGCTCCTTCGTCCACCACTACCACGTCGTCCACCAAGGCGCGCACCACCTCGAATGTCCGGTCTCCGGTGCGCCCGACCGCGGTGCCGTCGACAAACGAGTCGATCCCCGCCAGCGTCTTCGGGGAGCCGTGGTCCAGGGCGGCCCGAGCCGAGGCTGCCCCCGCCGGCTCCACCCCGACAATCCGAATTGAGGGCCGGGCTTCCTTCAGCCACGCGGCCATCCCCGCGATCAGGCCGCCTCCGCCGACCGGGACCAGGACCGTCTCAACTCCGCCCTCCAACTGACGGAACAGCTCAATCGCCACCGTGCCCTGCCCGGCCATCACCGCCGGATCGTCATAGGGGTGAATGTAGGTGCGCCCGCTCTGCTCAGCGTGGGCCAGTGCCACCTGCTGAGCGTGGTCAAAAGCGCCGTCCACGAAGTCCAGTTCCACCCACTGGCCGCCTAGGGCCCGAATCCGATCCCGCTTCTGACGCGGGGTGGAGACCGGCAGGTAGATGGTGCCGTGGATCTGCAGCGATTGGCAGGCGAAGGCGACGCCCTGGGCGTGGTTGCCCGCCGAGGCACAGACCACCCCGACTTCGCGCTCGGACGGGTCCAACTGGGAAATTCGGTTGTAGGCCCCCCGCACTTTGAAGGAGCGGCACACCTGCAGGTCCTCGCGTTTGAGTAGGATCGGGACCCCGGCCACTTCGCTGAGGCGGACGGAGTGCTCAATTGGGGTTAGGCGCGTCACCGGGCGCAAATTAGCTTCGGCTCGGGTGACGTCAGCTGCATTCAGGGGCAGGGGATTAGTTGGGGCTAGCACTTTTTTAGTGTAACGAGGATCGCTTCGGGGTGGCTGTATGTTTCCGCTGCGTGGAAGGTGTCCGCGTAAACTGGAGCCAACAGAAAGAGGCATTTGTGAGTGAGACAGTTTTGAAGAGCCCGTTGGTATGGATCGACTGCGAGATGACCGGTTTGGATCCGACCCACGACGAACTGGTCGAGGTGGCCGTCCTAATTACCAACGCGCACCTGAAGGTGGTTGGCCCCGGTCTGGACCTGGTGATTCGACCCAGCGAGGGCGCGCTCAACCAGATGGACGATTTCGTCCGGGAGATGCACACCAAGTCCGGCCTGATTGACGAGTTCGCGCAGGGATTGGAGTTGTCCGAAGCTGAAACCCAGGTTCTGGACTACATTCGCCGCTACGTGCCGGAGCCGCGGACAGCTCAGCTGGCCGGCAACTCGGTCGGGCAGGACCGGATCTTCCTCAGTGCCTACATGCCGCGGGTGGTGGAGCACCTGCACTACCGGATCATCGACGTTTCCACCATCAAGGAGCTGGCCAAGCGCTGGTACCCCCGGGTCTATGCCTGCGCTCCGAAGAAGGATGGGGATCATCGGGCGCTGGCCGACATCAAAGAGTCGATTCAGGAGCTGGAATACTATCGCCGGGCGCTGTTCCCGGCCCAGTTGGATCCTCGCTCCGGCGCCTACGTTCGCATCGCCGAGTCGGTGGCGGACCTGCCCCGGGTGGACGAGGAGCCGGCGGCTCACTGAGTTATCCCCAGACGCTAGCTGGGGGAGTTTTCCACCGTTGACCGGCCCAGGTGGTGACGCGGAGCCGGTGGTCGTCAATTCTGAGAGGGTAAACCCCGCTCGAAAGGACGCACCATGGAGAACAATCGCATTACCCTGACCGGCTGGCTGGGCACGGACGTCACCCTCTACGCGGAGGGGGACGACCGGGTGCCGATGGCACAATTTCGGATGGTCACCCCCAAGGGGCGTTTCGATGACCGGGGCAGCTGGGTCGAGGCGGAGGGCACCTGGTACACGGTGAAGGCTTTCGGGGACCTGGCCCTCAACGTCAACAATTCGCTGCGAAAAGGCCACCCGGTGGTGCTGGTCGGAAAGTATGTGGCCCGCGGGTGGATGGCCAAGGACGGCAGCCTGGCCACTGAACTGCAGATTCATGCGTTTACCGTCGGTCACGACCTGCGCCGGGGGGTTAGCTCTTACGCCAAGCTAATCCGGACCGAGCCGGAGCGCCCCTCCGAGGCGGAGGAGGCAGGGGAGCAGGGCGCGGCAGTGGAGCCGGAAAGCTCGGCGGAAGACACCGGGACGGAAGAGGCTGAGGGCTATGAGTCCGGGACCGTGCCGTTCTAGCGGGGTTGCTTTCCAGATTGCGGCTTGGGCCGACCTGATCGGGCAAAGCCAAAGCCCGCCCGGCGCTAAACACCGAGCGGGCTCTGGGTCAAACTACTTGTCCAGCACCACCAGGGCGCAGGCCACGTCTCCATCGTGGGAGGCGGAGGCCAGCACGGTGGGACTCCCCACGCTGGCGGAGACCGCCCCGGCTACCTCCCCGTGCAACTCCACCTGGGGTCGCCCCCAGCCGTCGTGGCGGATTTCGATCTCCGTCCACTTGACGGCGTCGCGGCCCAGGGGTGGTTGGGAACCGAACAGGGCCCCCGACCACGCCTTGATGAAAGCTTCTTTGAGCGCCCAGACAGCCGCCAGGTGCTGGCCGGTCCCGGAGCCGTTTTCCTCGGCTCGGGTGGCCGCCCGGCGCCGCTCGCGGGCTGTGAAAGCCTGCGCTAAGCGGGAACCGGGCAGCCCCAGTTGTTCGACAAACGTGGGAATGTCGACGATGTCGGTACCAATCCCAATTACGGTCATCAACCCTACCCTTCGTAGTAGCCGGTGCCACCCAGGCGGGCGGCCGGATCCAACAGCATGGCTGCTTCCACCTCGTGCGGGTCCGTCCCGTCCTCAGCGAAGCGGCGGCTGGGGGCCTGCTCGAAGAGCTCGGCCCGACCCAGCATGCCCGCTTCCAGACGTCGCGCCCCTTCCTTCAGGCGTTCGCCAGCCCGCGAGCGCCAGGCCTGGCGAGCTTCCTCGCCGCCGCGACGGGCTACGGCCGCCTCAAAGGCGCCCGGGTGCACCATGGCCACCAGGGACGACACGTGCCCGAACCCAAGAGAGGTGACCAGGGCGGCCTTGACGGTGTTCAACTGCAGCGGCCGGCGCAGCCACACCAGCCACGGTTCCTTCGCCAATGCCTCGTCCACGCAATCCAGGGACGCGTTGGCCGGTACGGTGCCGTCCGCAAACAGCTGGCACAGTCCCGCCACCTGGAACACTGCCGCTCCGCCCTTCGCGTGACCGGTCAGGGTCTTTTGCGAGATGACGAACAGCGGGTTCCCCGGGGTCCGCTCCAACGCCCGGGCCAGCCGGGTGTGCAGGTCGGACTCGTTCGGGTCGTTGGCGTTGGTCGAAGTGTCGTGCTTGGAGACCACCTGGATGTCGTTGGGTTGGACACCCAGTCGGGCCAGGCCGCGGGCCAGCCGCGACTCCAAGCCTCCCCGGCCAGCGGCCAGGGCCCCAATCCCGGGAGCCGGGATGGAGGTGTGGATGCCGTCGGCGAAGCTCTGGGCGTAACCAACCACCCCGAGCACCGGCAGGCCCATGGCCTCAGCCACGTCCCCGCGGGCCAGCAGCACCGTTCCGCCGCCCTGAGCTTCAATGAAGCCGTCGCGGCGCCGGTCGTTGGCGCGAGAGTAGAACCGCTCGTTGATCCCCTTGGCCGCCATCTTCTCCGAGTTGGCGGTCGCATTCATCGAACCGAACCCGACGATCGACTCAACCGCCATGTCGTCGATGGCGCCGGCCACCACGAAGCTGGCCTTGCCGGTGGCGATCTTGTCGACCCCCTCCTCAATGGACACGGCCGCGGTGGCGCAGGCGCCCACCGGGTGGATCATCGCGCCGTAGCCGCCCACGTAGGACTGCATCACGTGCGCCGCCACCACGTTCGGCAGGGTTTCCTGCAGCACGTCGGAGGGGTAATCCTCACCGAGGAACCGGTCCACGAACAGCTTGCGCATGGAGGTCATCCCGCCAAAGCCCGTGCCCTGTGTGGAGGCAACCTCGGCCGGGTGAACGGCCTGCAGCAGCTCGGCCGGGGTGAACCCGGAGGAGAGGAACGCGTCGACCGCGGTGACCAGGTTCCAGGCGGTCATCCGGTCCATCGACTCGATCATCGAGGCAGGAATGCCCCAGCGGGCCGGGTCAAAGCCGGTTGGCAACTGCCCACCCACGGTCCGGGTCAGCGTGGCGCGGCGAGGCAGACGAGCCTGCGCTCCCGCCAGGCGGGTCACCTCCCACTCGCCGTCGGCGGCGGGGGCAATCTTGGTCAGGCGCGGATCCTCCACCAGGTAGGATTCGGCGGTTTCCCGATCCGGAACCGTGAAGGTCAGGTCCTGGTTCAGGTAAACGGAGGCTTCCTCCAGGGTTCCCAGCTGTTCGATGGCCGCGTCGTCAATGAAGGAGCGGACCCCGGAGCGGGCCACCACCTCGTCGCGATACAGGTCAAAGATTTCGTTCTCCGGAACCAGCTGCCCATCGGTGTTGTACCAACCGGCCTTGGGGGAGTCCTGCCACTTCAGCAGGCCCATCATCCACGCCAGTTCCAGCACTCCGGCCGGGGTCAGGTCCACCTCGCCGGTGGGGTCAATGCCGAGCTCAGCCTGGTGCCGGGTTCGGCCCGAACCCCAGGTGCTGACCTCGCCAATCCCAACCACGACCACCAGGTCTTCCGGCTTCGTGTCGCCGTCGGCCCACAGCTCCGGTTCGAAGCCGGGCAGGGCCGGGGAGGCGGGGGTCGGAAGGGCCGGAATCAGCACATCCTGCCCCTCGTCGGCCACCGTTTCCTCCGGTGCGGTGGCCAGAGCGCTTGCCTTCAGGGCCACCAGGTCGATGTCATCGCCCAGGCCCCCGGTCAGGTCCACATTCAGCGGAGCTTCAGCCGCCCGGGCCCGCGCCTCGGGCCCGCACAGCTCCAGCAGCCGATCCGCAATCTCCTCGGTCGAGTAGGTGTGAATCCCAGCCGCTTCGGCCGCCTCGACCAGCGGGTCGTTGCCGCCCATCAGGCCGGTGCCGCGCACCCAGCCGATCCGCGGGTGCGCCAGGGTGACGTGGTCGCCCCAGATCTTCTCCACCTTCCACCGGTTGGTGATGGCATCGAAGGCCGCCTTGGTTTCGCCGTAGGCGCCGTCTCCGCCGAACACCCCGCGGTTGGGGGAGCCGGGCAGCACCACGTGGACGCGGGTGGCGCCCGACGCGTTGCCGGCCAGGCGGGCCAGCGCCGCGATCGATCGTTCGACCGACCAGAGCAGCAGGCGGGACTGGGCTTCAAAGCTCTCGCCGGAGTCAGCCAGGGAGCCGAGCACGCGGGGAGCCGCAAACGGGAAGAACAGGCTGGGTACCTGGGCGGGCTTGAGCACGGTGGTGGTCGGTCCGACCACCTTGGTTTGCTCGGACCCGATCCAGTCAATCAGCGCGTCGACATCCCGGTAGCTGGAGAGGTTCGCCGGCACCAGCCAGAGCTGAGCGCCGGGAGCGGCGTGCTCGCGGTACAGCTGCTTGGCAAACTGGAGCCGCTGCGCATCCACCCGGGAGGCGGTCGCGATCACGGTGGCGCCTCCGGCCAGCAGACCGGCCACCACCTGACCGGTGATCGAGGCGGGAGTCATCCCGGTGACCAGGGCCACCTCGCCCGCGTAGGGCAGTTCCTCGGTTGACTCGGCCTGGGTGGCGATCTGCCAGAAGCGCTCGCTCAGCGCCGGGTCCGACACCTGGCCGGCCCACCAGCGAGCCTGTTCGGCGACGGCGCTGCCGGCCCCGACAAAGCTGGCGGTGTCAGCCAGTTGGCCCGAGGTGCCCAGCCGGGCCAGGTCCTCGCGGGCACTGGCCCACCGGTCGTCGATCAGGACGGCGCGGTTGGCGTCAAAGACGGGGCGGACCTGATCCACCCAGCCCGTGCCCAGTTCGGCCGAGACGGCTTCCAGCACCCGCTGGGCCAGCTTCTCGTCAGCGTCATCTTCCAGCTCGGGCAGCAGCGCCGGGCCTTCCAAGCCGAGGGCTTCGAGCAACTGGTGGGCGGACTGGGCCAGGAGGCCATTGCCGCCGAGCAGCTGTTCGCGCAGTTCGTTCAGGGCGGCCGAGTCGACGACTTCGCCGCCACCCCCGCCGGCCTGCGGCAGCGCCACGGTGATCCCGCGCTCGCGGGCCACCTCCTGCACGGCCTGGTCGATCAGCTCGTCCGCTTCCGCGGTGGACGAGGCGGCCACCGGCAGCGTGGCCAGGGAACCGCCACGAACCGAGTCACCCTCGCGGGTGCCCAGCAGAATCTGTGCGGTAACCGCGTCGGCCCAGCCCGGACCCAACTGCCAGGCGCCCGTCACCCGCTCGTTCACGCGGGAAGCCTTCACGCCGGCGCCCCCAAAGACGCGGCGGAGGCGATCCCGGATCGCTTCGGTCAGGACCGGCCCGAAGGGACGGTAGTTGTGGGCCAGGCGGTCCACGCTGGCGTAAAGCTCGGTCACGGTGGCATCCGCAGCCCCATCGATTGAGGCCAAGCCCAGTTCGGCGGACAGGTCCATCAGGAGCTGGTTCCGACGGGCCGAAGCCCCGTTGGTCAGGGTGTCGGTCGTATCGGCCGACTCAATCTGGTCGGCGCGGAGCTTGTTCGTGTAGGCCATCAGGGTGCGAATTGCATCCGAGGCGGCGTACTTCAGGTCGGCGGGCCGCTCGCCCGAGCCCGCAGCCGGGGCGGAAACGGCAGGCGCCGGAGCCGAAGCTGCCGGAGCCGGGTTGGCCGGGCCAGAAGCAGCGGGAGCCGCAGCAGGAGTCGCAGCGGCGGGAGCCGGCGCTGAGTCCGCCTCCTCCTCATCCTCGGCCACAAATAGGGCCCGAACGTCGGTGCAGGTGACCACCGCCTCGTCCCGCTGGACGTTCAGCGCGGAACTGTTGATCCCGGCAAAGCTCGGCAGCTGCAGCGTCTTGGCCGCCAGGCCCGCCAGGGTCGGGGCCGAAGCCAGACCGATCTCCACGCACCGCTGGACTCCCAGACCCCCGTCAGCACGGGGCGAGAACAGCAGCGCCTGCGTTTCGATCCACCGCACCGGCGAGGCGAACTGCCAGCAGAGCAGCTCCACCAGGAGCAGGTGGGACAGTTCGTCCGGGCGGGACAGAGCGTCTTCCCAGGCGCCGGGCGTTTCCAGCAGGGCGCGGATCGGCTCGGACGGAACTTCGGCCAAGATGGCTTCGGCGAACTCGCGGGTCAGCTCGAAAGGCTGGGCCACCAGGTTCGGAATGTACTTGCCGACCAGGCGCTCGGTGTTGATCTCCTTGGGGAGCAGCACCATCAACTTCTCGCGGAACTCCGGCACGCCGGAGCGCAGCACGCGCGAGTGGAACGGCACGTCAATTCCGGGCACGTACATGAACGCCCGCTTGCCACCGAAGGCATCGGCCCGCCGGTTGGCGTCGGCCTCCAGCGCGGCCAAGCCGGCAATGGTGCCGGCCACCGCGTACTGCTGGTCCGCCAGGTTGAAGTTGACGATCTGCAGGAACTCGCCGGATTCCTCCGCCACCGAGTCGACGTAGGCCACCACGGAGTCGTTGTCGACCCCGAACTGGTTCGGACGCAGGGCACCCATCCGGTAGTTGGAGCGGCCGTGCTCGTCGCGCTCAACCAGGTGGTGCATGGTCGAACCGCGGTGGAAAACGATCTCCAGCACCGTTTCGAGCGGGAAGACCTCACCGTAAGCACTGAGGGCGTTGTATTCGCCCAGGGAGTGGCCCGCAAAGTAGGCTCCCTCCACCAGGGCGCCGGACTCGCGCAACCGCGCGGTCTGGGCAAATGCCACCGTGGCGAGGGCCACCTGGGTGAACTGGGTCAGGTTCAGGATCCCGTCCGGGTGACGCCAAACCTGCTCGCCACTGGCGGTCATCGCCTTCATTTCGGTGGGGTTGTCCCGCACCACCGCAACGATCGAGAAGCCGAGCTTGTCGCGGGTGGTCCGGTCGGCCCGCTCCCAGATTTCGCGGGCGGCGGGGGAGGCGTCAATCTCGTCGAGGCCCATCCCGGGACGCTGGATCCCCTGCCCCGGGTAGACGTAGGCGGTTCGGGGGGCGGCGGTGGTGGCGGTCGCGCGCGAAACCACCTGGCCGTCGATCTTGCAGGTGACCTCGAGGACCAGACCGCCGCCGGGGAGGCGTCCGATCCGTTCCACGGTGATGTCCACCTCGTCCAGCAGGTTGACCAGGCCGTACATGTTGTAGGTCCAGCCGGTGATCGGCCAGCCCTCACCGTCGGGGCCTTCGGCCGACACCAGGTTCTGCGCCACCGCTGACAGCCACATGCCGTGGACCAGGGGGGCTTCCAACCCGGCCACGACCGCGGCGTGGTGGGAGGTGTGGATCGGATTGAAGTCACCCGAAACGTTGGCGAACGGGGTCATGTCCGCCGGGGCGATCACCCGGGCGCGGCGCAGCGGAGAACGCGGGGTTTCCAGCATCGGGCCGGCCTGACCGGCAGCCAGGGCCACCGTGGGGGGAACCGCGTCGGAGCCGATCCGACCGCGGATGGCGAACCGCTCGGAGAACTCGCCGATTTCGCGATCCCCATGCTTCAGGGTTTCGACCACGTGGACCACGCGGCCGGAGGAAGACTCCAGCAGCTCCACCGTCCGAGCGACCACCGTCAGCTCGGTCGGGCCGTGGGCCAGCAGCTCTTCGACGTCAACATCCAGTCGGGCCGTGTGATCCAGGTGGACCGCGGACAGCAGCCCTTCAATCACCGGGTAGTCGTTGACCAGGGCTGAGCCGAGGGCCGCGTAGATCGCGGGCCAGCACAGACCCAGGAGGGCGTCCGGCACCCAGGTGGCCACCTGGTAGTCGGCCGGCAGCGCCTCGGCGGTCACCGACCGGTGCAGAGCCGACAGGTTCTCGTCAATGGTGAAGGTCCAGGTGGCCTCGCCGAAGACGGAGTCAGTGCTGGGGCCCATCACCGGCAAAGCCGTGATCGGATCACCGGTAATGGTGGATCCACCCACCCCGGCGGTGGCCGCCAGCAGGGCGTACATGTTCGGGGGCAGGGTGTCGCGGTCGACCACCGGAACGGCACCGGAGGCAGATTCGGCGCTCAGGTCCAGCGGAATGGTTAGCTGTCGCACCGCGTGGTTGGCTTCGCCGCCCGGGGTCTGATCCCAGTAGGTGTCAAAGCTAACCTGCACGTCGTACACCTTGCGTGGGCCGTCCTGGCGGGTAATGGTCAGGACTTCGCGGGGAAGCAGGTGGGCCGGGTTGTCAATCAGGTTCCCGTTCCACATGATGTGGCGGGCCGCAATGATCTGTTCGGCCGGGTCGACGGCGTCCTCCAGCCGGCAAACCCGCTCAGTCGGGGTTTCGCCGGCCCGGGTGGCCCGGTCCACGCAGGCCTGCTCGAAGCGTCCCAGCAGCTCACCAACCGGCTCGTTGACCCGATCGATCCCCGCGACCGAGACCGGGCCGGGGATAATCCGAACCTGGTCGGCGGTGTAGCGAGGATCCTGTGACTGCCACAGGTTGTCCTGGCCCCACCAGCGCAAAATATCGTCGTCGAGGACCGGCACGAACGGCATCGGCTTGGGCCGCTGGCACAGCGCCACAAACCAGACGGCGTCGGTCGGTCCAACCTGCACTTCTTTGGCCTGCGGGTAGGCCGCCTCCAGCCGGTCCAGGGCCACCCACGGGTCCTCCACCGACTCCACGTCGGGGAAGAGGGTGGGGATCTGGCCGTGCTCGGCCTCGCTCAGGCGCCCCTCGATCCGACGCAGCAGGTCCAGGAACCGGTCGGTCCAGGTGATGTCCACCCACGGGTAGGACAGCTCGGCGAACCGGCGGGCCCACTGGGCGTAAGTCATCTGATCCACGTCCCCGAAGAACGGCTTCGAGGTGGCGTTCAGGGCTGCGATGATCTCGTCGCGCCGCGCCTCAATCAGGTCGGCGTGGCCGGAAACTTCGGCAATCAGGCGCGCGCAGGCGGCGGCAGCATTGTCGATCTCGTGAATGTCGGCCCGCAGGTGGGACAGGCCCGAGGTCATGTTCCCTCGGCTCTGCTGGACCGCAATCCAGCCGCCCGTCTGGTCGTCGGCGGGCACTCCCGGAATCCCGTCGGTTTCCAGCAGCAGCTGCTTCACCTCGTCGGTGGTGCGAGCTTCCTTCACCGTCATGGCGGCGGTGCCCACCAGGACCCCGTCCACGGGCATCAGGTTCTGGTCGTGGACCAGGGCCCACTCACCCGAAAGGTAGTCGGCGGCCCGCTCCGGCGTGCCAATCCCACCGCCGACACAGAGCACCACGTTTTCGCATTCGCGAATTTCCGCGTAGGTGGTCAGCAGCAGATCGTCGAGGTTTTCCCACGAGTGGTGACCGCCGGCGTGACCGTCCTCCACCTGAATGATCAGCGGAAGGTCCGGGATTTCGCGGGCAATGGCCAGCGCCTGCCGGATCTGGTTGACGGTGCCGGGCTTGAAGGCGACGTAGGGGAACCCGTCAGCGTTCAGCTCCCGCACCAGTTTGACGGCCTCTTCCAGCTCGGGAATCCCGGCTGAGATGACCACGCCCTCCAGGGGCGCACCCGCCGCGCGGGCCTTCCGGACGATCGATTGGGCGCCAAACTGCAGGTTCCACAGGTACGGGTCCAGGAACATGGCGTTGAACTGGGCGGTCTGGCCCGGGTGCAGCTGCTCGCGCAGGCTCTTGAGATTCTTGGTGAAGATTTCCTCGGTCACCTGGCCGCCGCCGGCCAGCTCAGCCCAGTGGCCCGCGTTCGCGGCCGCTGCCACGATTTCGGGGTCCACGGTGGTCGGGGTCATCCCGGCCAGCAGAATCGGCGAGCGCCCGGTCAGGCGGGAGAACTTAGTGTCGACCACGGTCTTGCCGCCGGGCAGCTGCACCAGGCGCGGCGCGAACTGGCGCCAGTTGACCGGGGTCGGGTGCTGGAAACCGTGGGTGAGGAACCGGTCCCGGCCCTCGGGCGTGCCCAGGGCCACCACGCCCAGGCCGGTGCCCTCCAGGTTGGCTTCGGTGATTCGGGCGAGGGTGTCGCCCGGACCGGCGTCGAGGAACCAGTGGGCTCCGTCGCCGCGGGCTTCGGCCAGCTGAGCCGGCCAGTCAACCGGGTGCACCAGCACGTGCCCGGCCAGCGTCTCGGTCAGCACCTCGGGCAGGTTGCAGGCGCGGGCCCAGGTCAGCACCTGCTCCAACGCGCTCTCCAGCAGGGGGGAGTGGAAGGGGGCGGCCACGTCCAGGTAGTCGAACTTGGGGCTGAACGGCACGCCCCCGCGCAGCTTCGACTTGACGGCCTGCGCGTCGCGGGCGGCCCACTCGTCAGCGGCAGCCACCAGGCGCTGCAGGTCGGCGGGGCGACCGGAAAGGATGAACCGCTGCGGGCCGTTGATCAGGGACAGGGTGACCGAGGCGGGAGCGTCAGCCAGCAGCACCTCCAGGTCGCGCCGGGAAATCCCCCGGACGGACAGCATCGGGGTCGCGCCGTCAGCCGGAGCTGACCCGTTGGTGCGCACCGCCTGGGTG
The DNA here is from genome assembly GCF_040256745.1 of Scrofimicrobium sp. R131. Lineage (GTDB taxonomy): Bacteria > Actinomycetota > Actinomycetes > Actinomycetales > Actinomycetaceae > Scrofimicrobium > Scrofimicrobium appendicitidis. The sequence goes on along the minus strand of NZ_CP138335.1, from coordinate 1,583,173 downwards.
GTGGCCGCGCCCAGCAGGCGGGCCAGGGCAAACACCTGGGCGATCAGCTGCTCGTCGCCGGCCTGCCAAGCTTCGTACAGGGCCGCGGCCAGCACCCCCTGCGAGTGACCCTGGGCCGAAACCGGACGCTGGGTGCGCGCATCAAAGCCGGCCGCCTGCAGGTCCAGCAGCGCCCCGAACTGGGCGGCCAGAATCCCCGGCATCGACTGGGTGGGGGAGTCGGGGGCCGGGCCGGTCAGGGTGAAGCGACCGTTGCCAATCAGAGCCAGGTCCTTGGCGATCGGGGCTAGGAGTTGGTTGGAGGATTCCAGCAAAGAGTTCAGCGACTCGGCCACGTGCGGGTCTTCGAGCAGTTCATCCAGCTGGGCCCGCCACGGGGTGGCCTGACCGCCGAACAGCAGCGCGTAGGCGGGGCCTTCGGTGGTGCCCAGGGTTTTGAACAGGGGAATGTTATGAGACATGAAACTACTTTCTAGCTTGGGGTGGCTTAGAGCGGGCCGTTGTCGTGGCGCTTCTTGCCGTCGTACTGCAAGTCTTTGGTGGTCAGCAGGGCCAGTGAGTCGATCAGGGCCTGGCGGGTCTGGGAGGGAGTGATGATCGCATCGAACTCGCCTTCAGAGACGCACAGGTTCGGGTTGACGGATTCCTCGGTGTAGCGCTGAACCAGCTGGGCCCGCAGCGCCTCCACGTCCTCGCCGGCTTCTTCGGCTGCTTTCAGCTCGCGCCGGTGCATGATCGAAACCGCTCCGTCGGCGCCCATCACGGCCACCTCGGCGCCGGGCCAAGCAAAGTTCATGTCGGCTCCCAGCGACTTCGAGCCCATCACGATGTAAGCGCCGCCGTAGGCCTTGCGCAGCACCACCGTGACCATCGGCACCTGGGCGTTCGCGTAGGCGAAAATCATCTTCGCCCCGCGGCGGATGATGCCGGCCTGCTCCTGCTCGGTGCCGGGCCGGTAGCCGGGCACGTCCACCAGGGTGATGATCGGAATCCCAAAGGCGTCGCAGAAGCGGACAAAGCGGGAGGCCTTCTCGGACGCATCGACGTCGAGGGTGCCCGCATCAAACATGGGCTGGTTGGCGACGATCCCGACCGGGGTTCCTTCCAGGCAGGCGAATCCGACCACGATGTTGCGGGCAAACATTTCCTGCACCTCGACAAACTCGCCGTGATCCACCAGGTGCCGGATCACCTCGACCATGTCGTAGGGCTGGCGGGAGGAGGCGGGCACCAGCGAGTCCAGGGCGGCCGAGTTGACCAGTTCCTGGGCGACCGGCTCGTAGGCGTACGACGGGGGCCGCTCCTCGCAGTTGGAGGGCAGGTAGGAGAGCAGGGCCCGGGCGTATTCGAGCGCGTCTGCCTCCGAGTCGGCCAGGTAGTGCGCCACCCCGGACTGGAAGTTGTGCAGTTCGGCGCCGCCCAGGTCCTCAAAGGAGACGACCTCGCCGGTGACCGCTTTGACCACGTCGGGGCCGGTGACGAACATGTGGGAGTTGTCCCGCGTCATGATGATGAAGTCGGTCAGGGCGGGCGAGTAGACAGCCCCGCCGGCGCACGGCCCCAGGATCAGCGACAGCTGGGGGACAACGCCGGAAGCCTGGCAGGTCTTGCGGAAAATCCGGCCGTACTGGGTCAGGGCGACCACGCCGTCCTGGATCCGGGCGCCGCCCGAGTCCAGCAGGGCGATGATCGGAATCTTCATCTCGAGGGCCACGTCCAGCAGGTGCAGGATTTTGTCCCCCTCGGCCCGGCCCAGGGTGCCACCCCGAACCGAGAAGTCCTGGGCGTAAACGGCGACCCGGCGCCCGTTGATGGTCCCGTGGCCGGTGATGACCGCGGCCCCCAGGAAGTCTTTGCCCACGTTGCCGCCGGCAAACTGGCCAATCTCCTGGAACGACATGGGATCCAGCAGCTGGCTGAGGCGCTCGCGGGCGGTCAGCTTTCCGGCCGGGTGCTGGCGGGCAGCCGCGCGGGCTTCCGCCTGCTGGGCCAGCTCGTCGAGGTGATTCACGTAGTCCTCCCTGGAACTATCGGGGTCAGCGGCGCTGGGGGTGCGCGGGGGCAGGGTTAGGGTCATAGCGTCTCCTCAGATTGCGGGCAGAGCTTCACTAGAGGTTGATTGGGGGACACGTTGTCGCCGGCGACGACGAGGATTTCCTCTACTTCACCGTCGCGGTGGGCGTGCACGTACTTTTCCATCTTCATGGATTCGAGAACCAGGAGCAGATCACCTTCGGCGACCTGCTGTCCGGGTTCGACTCCGACCCGGACCACAATCGCCTGCAGCGGTGAGGGGACCAGGTTCGGATCGGCAGCCCCGGCCTGAGCCTGCCCCCGGCTTTCGCGCTGGGAACGCAGCGGCTGGGGTGGGCGCGGGGGAGCGGCAGTGGTGTTGGAGGCGGTCAGCAGGTTTTGCGGCACCCCCAACTCGTGGCGGCGCCCGTCGATCTCAATGACGAAGCGGGCCAGCGGGGTCGGCTGGGGCGCGGCCCCCTCGTCCCCCAACTCGGCGTCGGCAAACTGGGCGAGGAAATCGGGCAGAATGTCCTCTTCCAGCCACCGGGTCCAGATGTCGAGGGAATCACCGGTGAAGGCCGGGTGGTCCAGGATCAGCTGGTACAGGCTGGTGGGAGTGCCGACGCCGTCGATGGCCAGTTCGGCTAAGGCGCGCCGGGCCCGGCGGAGGGCGTGTTCGCGGTCTTGCCCGGTGACGATCAGCTTGGCAATCATCGAGTCGAACTCGGGGGTGACCTCGGCTCCCTCTTCCACCCCGGTGTCGATCCGGATGCCCGGGCCGGTGGGCCACTTGATTTCGGTCAGGGTTCCCAGCGACGGGGTCAGGCCCAGGCGGGGATCCTCCGAAGTGATCCGCAGTTCAAACGAGTGGCCGCGCACGCCTTCGGGACGGTCCAGCTCTTCCCCGGCAGCAATCTTGAGCTGCTGGCCGACCAGGTCCAGGCCGGTGACTTCCTCGGTCACCGTGTGCTCGACCTGCAGGCGAGGGTTCACCTCCAGGAAGTAGATCTGCCCGCCCTCGTCCATCAGGAACTCGCAGGTTCCCAGGCCGACGTAGTCCACGCCCTCGAACAGGCGGCGCGACCAGTCGTGAAGCTGGGCGAGCGCGTCCTCGGATAGGAACGGGGCCGGGGCCTCCTCGATCAGTTTCTGGTGACGGCGCTGAACCGAGCAGTCGCGGGTGGAGTAGACGGTGAAGTTGCCGTGCTGATCTCGACCGCACTGGGTTTCAATGTGGCGGGCCCGCGGAATGTAACGCTCCACGAAGTAGGCGCTCAGGCTGTCCTCGTCGCGGCCGGTGAAGAAGTGCTCCAAATCGGTCGGCCCGGAAATGACCGAGATTCCCCGGCCCCCGCCCCCGTCGGCCCGCTTCAAGATGACCGGGAACCCGTGCTGGGCGATGAACTCTTCCACTTCGGCGCGGCCGGTGAGCGGGTGGTCGGTGCCCGGTACCGGGCCCACCCCCACGCGCTGGGCCACGCCGCGGGCCTGTACCTTGTCTCCCAGGGCCAGAATCGACTCGGCCGCGGGGCCAATCCAGGTGAGTCCCGCCTCGGCCACCGCGGCGGCAAAGTCGGGGTTCTCCGCCAGGAATCCGTAGCCGGGGTGGATCGCGTCAGCGCCGGCGCGTTCGGCAATGGCCAGGATTTTCGCCCCGTCCAGGTAGGTTTCCCCGGCGGTCGTGCCCTCGAGCGAGTAGGCTTCATCGGCTTCGCGCACGTAGTGTGAACCTCGGTCAGATTCGGCGTAAACCGCGACCGACCGCAATCCGTGATCGTGGGCTCCGCGGACGATCCGCAGAGCAATCTCTCCGCGGTTGGCCACCAGGACGGTGTTGACTGTGCTCAAATCTGCTCCTTCTTCTTTGCCAGGGTGACTTCGCCGGCTCGAACCGGAGTCTGCCCAATGACCAGCTCGCCGGTGGCGGTAATCGCCCGGGCCAGGCCGGAAACTTCACCGCCCCCAGGAAGCAGGGCGGTTGCGGGCTGTCCCAGCATGGGACAGCGCTCGGAAAACTCGGCTGGAACCTGGTCCAACCGGGAGACTCGGCGGGCCAGGAGCTGGGCCAGGCGCTCGGCCAGGTCAGCTAGGACCGAGTCGGGGACGGCGGTGCCGGTCGCATGCGACCACCCGTGGGCGGCCAAGCTGGTGGCCCCAAACTGGGAGAGGATCGCCTCGGGCACGGTCAGGTTCAGCCCCACCCCGACGACCACCTGGTGCTGACCCTCCGACTCGGTCAGGTACTCGGTCAGGATCCCGGCCACTTTCTGCCCCGCCAACAGCACATCGTTCGGCCACTTCAGGGTGATCGAGGCGGAGGGAAGTTCTTCGGCCACCAGGTCGGCCGTGGCCAAAGCGGCGGCGAGGGCGGTCAGGGCCGGGTCGGCGGGACCGGCGGGGACCGGGGCCAGGATCGAGACCAGTAGGGCGCTGGAGGCGGGGGCGAGCCAGGGCCGGCCCAGGCGACCGTGCCCGGCCGACTGCTCGCGGGCAGCCAAAAAGGTGAACGGATCGAAGTTGCGCCACTGCTGGGCGAGGAGCTGGTTGGTCGAGGTGGCCGACGCCAGGATCACCCCGGGGTGGGGGTGGGGAGCGAACCCGTTTGGGTCAGCCAACGAACCGGTCACCTGCACCTCCAGCCGGAAACTACTTCACGATTTGTAATAAGTCTTTCAAGTTATGAAGTATAGTTGCCTGCCCTGGGATGTCCAGCAGTTTCCAGTATCTGGCGTGTCGGCCCCTGTGAGAAGGGTGACAGCCTCCGGGCGCGGGGAAGGCGTCTTCGCAGCTCGGGGCCGACTGGTGGAGGCGACGCCGAATCCTCAGGAGCTTGGCCACAGATGGGAGGTAAGTTGCCTCTGTGGGTTGAACTTACTACCTGCCCTCGGAACAATAGGTAACAGTTTGCCCGCTGGGCACATGTGAACGGAGAGAAGTGGCTGAATATATCTACTCGATGGTCCGGGCGCGCAAGGCGCACGGAGACAAAGTCATCCTGGATGACGTGACGATGGCGTTTCTGCCGGGGGCCAAGATCGGGATGGTCGGACCCAACGGGGCGGGGAAGTCGTCAATTCTGAAAATCATGGCCGGACTGGATGAGGCGTCCAACGGGGAAGCCCGCCTCACCCCCGGCTACTCGGTCGGGATCTTGGAGCAGGAACCCAAGCTGGACGAAGACAAAACCGTGCTGGAAAACGTCCAGCAGGGCGTGGGGGAAATCCTCGGAAAACTGCACCGGTACAACGAAATCTCGGAAGAGATGGCGAACCCGGACGCGGACTTTGACGCCCTCCTAGACGAGATGGGCAAGCTGCAAACCGAGATCGACGCGGCCGGAGCCTGGGACATCGATTCCCAGCTCGACCAGGCGATGGATGCGCTTCGGTGCCCGCCCCCGGAAACCCCGGTCAAGGTCCTGTCCGGTGGAGAGCGGCGCCGGGTGGCCCTGTGCAAACTGCTGCTGGAGGCGCCCGACCTGCTCCTGCTGGACGAGCCGACCAACCACCTGGACGCGGAGTCGGTCCTCTGGCTGGAACAACACCTGACCCAGTACCCGGGCGCCATCATCGCGATTACCCACGACCGCTACTTCCTTGACCACGTGGCCGAGTGGATTGCCGAGGTCGACCGCGGCCGGCTCTACGCCTACGAGGGCAACTACACCACCTACCTGGAGGAAAAGCAGAAGCGCCTGCAGGTGCAGGGGAAGAAGGACGCGAAGCTGGCCAAGCGCCTGAAGGATGAGCTGGACTGGGTCCGGACCAACCCGAAGGGTCGCCAGGCCAAGTCCAAGGCCCGCCTCGAACGCTACGAGGAAATGGCAGCGGAAGCTGAGCGCACCCGCAAGCTGGACTTCGAAGAGATTCAGATTCCGCCGGGCCCGCGCCTGGGCAGCGTCGTGATCGAGGCGAAGAACCTGCAGAAGGGCTTCGGGGATCGCTCGCTGATCAACGGCCTCAGCTTCTCTCTGCCCCCGAACGGGATTGTCGGCGTCATCGGCCCCAACGGCGTGGGAAAGACCACTCTGTTCAAGACCATCGTTGGGCTTGAACCCCTCGACGGGGGTGAGCTCACCATCGGCGAGACGGTGAAGATCTCCTACGTCGATCAGAACCGGGCGGGAATCGACCCGGAAAAGACCCTGTGGGAAGTGGTTTCGGACGGCCTGGACTACATCCAGGTGGGCAATGTCGAGGTTCCCTCCCGCGCCTACGTCAGCGCGTTTGGCTTCAAGGGTGCCGACCAGCAAAAGCCGGCCGGGGTACTCTCCGGTGGTGAGCGCAACCGCCTGAATCTGGCGTTGACCCTGAAGCAGGGCGGAAACCTGCTGCTGCTGGACGAGCCGACCAACGACCTGGACGTGGAAACGCTCGGCTCCTTGGAAAAGGCGCTGGAGCAGTTCCCCGGGTGCGCCGTCGTGGTCACCCACGATCGCTGGTTCCTGGACCGCGTGGCCACCCACATCCTCGCCTGGGAAGGGACCGAGGAGGAGCCGGACAAGTGGTACTGGTTTGAAGGGAACTTCGAATCGTACGAGAAGAACAAGATTGAGCGGATGGGGGCCGAGGCGGCGCGCCCGCACCGGGTCACCCACCGGAAGCTCACCCGCGGCTAACGACCGGCAGTCGATCCCCTTGCTTCCTCCCCGTCCCTAGGACCGGGTGGTCGAAGCGGGGGGATCGCTCTGTTCGGTCCCAAATCCCCAGCGGCCCGAGCCCTGGGTCTCCTCGGTCGGAACGCGAATCATGCCTTCCTGCGCGGCGGAAGCCACCAGTTGGCCGGCCGGGTTGAAGATCCGGATGTCCGTCTTCGCCCGTCCACCCCCAACGGAAACGGCGTGGCCGACAAACAGGAGCCACTCGTTGATGTCTACGTCTCGGTGGAACCACATGGCGTGGTCGAGGGAAGCCAGAGACATACCCGGGGTGAGCCAGGACAGGCCGGTGGCGCGCAGGGCCGGCTCCAGCATCACCTGGTCGACCACGTAGGCCAGCAGGGCGCGGTGAATCAGCTGATCCATCCCTTCGGGCAGGGGGTTTCGCGGTTTCATCCACAGCTGCTGACTGTTGCTGCGCGCCGGGTCCGCCCCGGTGTACAGCGAACGCTGCACGTGGCGGACGTCGAACGCGGCCGTCTTCCCCAGGAACTTGGCCACCGGGTGGTTCATGGAGCGGAAGATCTCCAAAGCCGACGTTAGCTGTTCGGGCCCCGGAACGATCGGGGGCACTTCGGCCGAGTCCAGCCCGACCTCGGGCCCCTGGAACGAGCAGTTCAGCGAGAGAATCTCGGCCCCGTCCTGGCGACACGAGACGTGTCGACTAGAGAACGAGCGGCCATCGCGCAGGCGCTCCACCGCCAGCGAGAAGGGGCGATCCGGGTCCCCACCGCGCAGGAAGTAGGCGTGGAGTGAGTGGGGTTGGCGGGTCCGATCCGGCACCGTGGCCGCCGCTGCCAGCAGTGCCTGGGCAATCACCTGACCCCCGTACACCCGGCGAACCTGGGGGAGGGATTCGGCGGCAAAGAAGTCCGGGCCGGCTTCCTGCAGGGTTAGGGTTCGAAGAACAGAAGCAACTGGTTCAGCGTCAATGATCGGAATCTGGATCGGATCGGTCATAGGTTCCATTGTGCTCGCAAAGGCCCTAAACCTGTATTCGATGGTCATGATTGGGGACGCTCAGAGGGCTCCTGCGCCGCGTCGGATCGGCGCCCAGCCCCGTGATTAGGCCCCGCAGTCGCACTTCTGAGCGGTTTTGCCGGAAGAATAGCCGCCCCAAATCCGGTCCTCACTTTAGGTAACTGCGGTGGGCAGAATCGACAATTCCGGCAATTAAGTTAGGTCAATTGTCCCGGAGTGGTTGGTTGCGTGCAGCAGCTCACCCGGCGTCTCCAGCCGAAGTCCTTTCGGACCGAGCGGCCAATGGCCCCGCGTCCGGTTGGGCACGGAGGTGATCGGACTGGGGAACAGGTCGGTGATTCTCAGTCGAAACCCCCGGTTGGTGAAGGTCAGCCCGGGGCTGAGCCGGGTGGGCTCCGGGGTGGACGCACCGAGGTTGCCCAACATTTCGCCCCGAAACAATCGGTCAACGATAATTCAGCCACATTTGCCGGCGGCATTGATGCACTATCCTGAAACGAAGGAAACGTTCGCGAGCTGCAAACCCGATGGAGGCATCATGACTCTGGACGCTGAGGGAGAAGAGCGTCTGCGCCACCTGGCCGACCTAAATGGTGTGTCTACCGGCTTTTGGGATTGGAGTGGGAACTATCAGCAGGTTGCCGCCCACACGCTGATCGCGGTCCTGTCTGAGCTGGGAGTGCCGGTGTCGGACGACTCCGACCGAGCCCAGGTGGAGGCGGCCATCACCTGGACCGAAGATCAGCCTTGGCGCCAAACTTTGCCCGCCTGCACCGTCGTTCGCGAAGGAAGCTCGCAGGAGATTTTCGTCCACGTGCCGCACGGGCGCGGTGTCCAGGTGCAGGTGGAGCTGGAAAATGGGGACCGGGTCGAACTGGCGCAGTTGGACTGGTATTTCGATCCGCGTTCGGTGGACGGTGAGCTTCAGGGCCGGGCCACCTTCCAGGTTCCCTCGGGCCTGCCGCTCGGCTACCACCAGCTGACCGCCACGGTTCACCTCGACGACGAGTTGGAAGTGGTCACCCGTCCGCTCTACGTGGTGCCAAACCGGCTGGAGCCGGCGCTCCTGTCGGGGCGAAACCGCTACTGGGGGGTAAACGTCCAGGCCTACTCCGTTCGTTCCCATCGGTCCTGGGGGCTGGGGGACGCGGCCGATCTGGCAGACCTGACCGCCATCTGCGCGCAGCAGCAAGCCGACTTCCTGCTGATCAACCCGCTTCATGCCGCCGAGGTGGTGGCACCGGTGGAGGATTCGCCGTACCTGCCGATCTCTCGGCGCTGGCTGAACCTGACCTACATTCGGCCCGAAGCGATTCCCGAGTACGTCCAGCTGGGCCCGCGCCAGCAGGCCAAAATTGAGCAGGCACGCCTGCAGGCGGCCTCCCTTCCCGCCCCGCGCGGAGGCGGACTGAACCGAGACGGCTCCTGGGAAGCCAAGAAAGAAGCGTTGGAGCAGATCCACCCCCTGCCGCGCTCCCTGCACCGGGAGGCTCAGTTGGGCGCGTTCATTGAGGCGGGCGGTCCCAGCCTGTACCGGTACGCCCTCTGGTGTGCGCTGGTGGAACGGGTGGGCAGTACCGACCTGGGCGAAGAGTTTTCCTCTCCCGATTCCCCGGCCGTCCACGCGCTGGAGGAAGAGCTGGCCCCGCGGATCCACTTCTATCAGTGGTGCCAGTGGGTGGCGGCCGAACAGTGCCAGGAACCCAACCGGGTCGCCCACAGCCTGGGCATGCGGGTGGGCATCATGGCGGATCTGGCGGTGGGGGTGCACCGATTTGGGGCCGACTACTGGGCCAATCCGGAGGTTTTTGCCTCCACCATGTCGGTGGGGGCCCCGCCGGACATGTACTCCCAGCAGGGCCAGGACTGGTCCCAGCCCCCGCTGAACCCGCGTGCCCTGGAACGGGTGGGGTACCAGCCGCTCCGCGAAATCTTTGCCGCCACCATGCGCCTGTCCGGCGCCCTGCGGATCGACCACATTCTGGGGTTGTTCCGCCTCTGGTGGATCCCCTGTGGGGAGCGGGCCGACCACGGCGCCTACGTCTACTTCGACCACGAGGCGATGGTTGGGATCCTGCTGCTGGAGGCCCACCGCCGCGGGGTGATGGTCATCGGCGAGGACTTGGGCACTGTTGAACCCTGGGTCCGCCAGTACCTGAATGAGCGCGGGGTGCTGGGCACCTCCGTCCTCTGGTTTGAAAAGGATGAGCACGGCTGGCCGCTGGGAGCGGACCGGTACCGGGAGAACGTCCTGGCGACCGTCAACACGCACGACCTGCCCCCGACCGCCGGCTACATGGAGGGAACCCACACCCGGCTGCGCGACCGCCTGGGGCTGCTGGTCGAACCGGTGGAACAGGTGATGGCGCAGGACCTGGAGGAGCAGGACCGGATGCGCCAGCGCCTAATCGAGTGGGGTCTGCTGGCTGAAGACGCCGGCCCGGCGGAAATGCTGGAGGCAATGCACCGCTACATTGCGCGCACCCCGGCGCGCCTGGTGGCAGCCTCCCTGGTGGATGCAGTGGGGGAGAAGCAGCCGCAGAACCTGCCCGGAACCCACAACGAGTACCCGAACTGGCGGATTCCCCTCTCAGATGCGGAAGGAACGCCCATCTGGTTGGAGGACCTGGCTGAGCGGCCGGACCTGAACCGCCTCTTTGCGGTGATGCGGCAGGAGATTCCCCGCGCCAACTAGTCCTGGTCGCAGTGCAGTTGCAGGATCTGCTGGCCGGGGCAAACCCGGTCGCCATATTCGACCGCGGGGGTCAGGCTCATCTCGTCGGTGTGAAACCCCAGGATGGTCACCACTACCCAGGGAGCAAACTTGCTCTCAACGGTCCGGTCGATGTTCCACTCGATGATGGGTTCCATCCGGTTGACGTAGCGTCCCGGCTCGATCAGCATTTTGAACTGGTCGGCACCCGCCCGGTAGGTGTCGATTCCCAGGTGAACCAGGGCGGCTAGTTTTGGGGAAACCTGCAGGACAAAAGCGTGCGGGTGAATGGTCCGGATCAGTCCGGCGGCGGGTGCGCCCACCGTCACCGTCCCGGTGTCGGTGGGGTCCAGGGCAATGCCGGGGCCAAGCATCTCATCGGCGAAAGCTCGGTCCGGCACCTGGGCTAAAGGCGAAACTGTCCCGCGGACGGGGGCCTCAAGGATGAAGTCACGGGACACGATCTCACTCCAGGTTGTCGGTTGGTCTTAGCCTAGAGCAGGGAGTTTGCCTCGCGGGCCAGGTGGTCAGCTTCCGGGCCGACCACAACCTGAACTGTTCCTTCGACCTGGACCACGCCGTAGGCGCCGGCTTCCTTCAGCTTGGCCTCGTTGACCTGCGACGGGTCGTTCACCTCGACGCGCAGTCGGGTGATGCAGGGTTCCAGGATTTTGATGTTGGTGGGGCCACCGAGGCCTTCGATGATTTGTTCGGGTTTGCTCACGACGGTTCCTCCACGGCGGGGTCAAAGAAGCGCTTGCTTAAAACGTAGCACGAAGCGCGCTTTGCCAGTCCGAGAGACCGGACACATCGTAACTGGCAAAGCGCGCCTCATCAGGCCCGATGTATTTTTTGGGGCCGGGCCGACCCCAGGGTGACCTTCCTTACTGCCGGGGCCCTTCCGCGTCGCAGCGCTGGGCCGTCAGCATCCGCTGGGCATCGGCCTGACCTTCCAGGACGAGGCGGCGAAGGGAAGCAGGTTGCTCCTGGTGGTTGGCCAGCCACTGTTCGGCCCGTTCCACCACGTTGACCTCGGGCAGGTAGCCGCTCAGCGGGCTGGGGAAGGTGGCTTCGATCAGGCGTGAGCCGATGTGGAACGTGTGTGAATCCCACACCCGCACCACCGAGTCGAAGTACTTCTCCACGTAGCTGGCGTAGGCAGCCGGGTTGGTGGCAGCGTGTGCCCAGAAGCCGGCCAGCATGGCCCAGAGGGTGTCGTTCGGGATCTCGGAGTTGGTCAGCGCCTCCTCCCAGGTCTGGGCCCGCACCTCGTCCGAGTTGACGGTGGCCCGGGCCCGCGCGGCATTCTGCGCCCCGGTCAGGGTCGGATCTTCCTCGCTCAGAGCGGCGATCTCAGCTTCACCGGCGCGGCCGGCCCGAACCAGGGCCGTCAGCAGCGTCCACTTCAGGTCGATGTCCACGTCCAGACCGTGCAGCGGGTGGTTGCCCTCGAATAGTCCGGTGAGGAACTCGAAGTGCTGGTCCGAGACCGCATTTTGCGCCAGCGACTTGACCAGCAGCTTCTGCTGATCGGTGCCGGCCGGGTTGGCTTTGACCAGCAGCAGGAGCCGGTCCCCGGTCGATTCCAGCCGGGCGCCGCGATTGGCGGGAGCCGTGTAGTGGGTGACCGCCGTGTGGATTCGAGCCAGGTTGGAGGTGAGGGAGGCAATGTTGGTCTCCACCGGGGCCGCCCGCAGCGACAGAGTAATGAAGTCGGTGGCGCTCATGTCTCCGTCGCGGGTCATGTCCCAGGCGGCAGAGAGCAGGGTCCGGCGGGTGACCGGATCCGACACCTTGTCGATCTGGTTCACCGCGAACTGGAGGGAGTCCTCATCCAGGCGGATCTTGGCGTAGGCCAGGTCGCCGTCGTTGATCAGCAGCAGCGCCGGGCGGGGCCGGCCAGCCAACTCGTCAATGACGGTCTCGGCGCCGTCCACATCCACCTCAACGCGGAAGCTCTGAGTGACGTTGCCGTCCTCGTTCAGGTCGTAACCGGCGACGGCCAGGCGGTGGGGCCGCAGGCTGGCACCGGGGGTGAAGGCCTCCTGGGTGATGCTGACCCGAGCGTAGTTGCCCTGATCGTCAACTTCGATCACCGGGCGCAGCAGGGTAACCCCGGCCTCTTCCAGCCACACCTGAGCCCAGGCCCGCAGGTCGCGGCCCGAGGTGACCTCGAGTTCACTGAGCAGGTCGTCCAGAGTGGCGTTGTCCCACGAATGCTTGGTCAGGTACTCGTGCAGACCTCGGAAGAAGTTGTCCCGGCCCACGTAGGTGACCAGCTGGCGCAGCACCGAAGCCCCCTTGGCGTAGGTGATGCCATCGAAGTTCACTTCGACTGCCTGCAGGTCGGGCATGTCCGCCTTGATCGGGTGGGTCGAGGGCAGCTGATCCTGATTGAGGCCCCATTCCTTCCGGGACATGAAGCCGATCCAAGCGTCGGTCCACTCGGTTCCCTCGGCCAGGGCCAGGTGCGACATGAACTCGGCAAAGGACTCGTTCAACCAGAGGTCGTTCCACCACTTCATGGTCACCAGGTCACCGAACCACATGTGAGCCAGCTCGTGCAGGATCGTGTTGGCGCGCGACTCCAGCTCCCACTCGGTGGGCTTGGAGCGGAAGATGTACTGATCGCGGAAGGTGATGCAGCCGGCGTTCTCCATGGCGCCCGCGTTGTACTCGGGAACGAAAATCTGGTCGTACTTGGCGAAGGGGTAGGGGATCCCGTACGCCTCCTCGAAGAACTTGAAGCCCTGCCGGGTCGTGTCCATGATGACGTCGGCGTCCAAGTACTCTTTCAGGGACTGACGGCAGTACACACCCAGCGGAATCTCGCGTCCGTCTACCGAGGTGAGCGAGCCGGTTTCGCCCACGTAGGGACCGGCGATGATCGCGGTGATGTAGGTGGAGATCAGCGGGGTTGGCTCGAAGTCGAAGCGAAGACCCTGCTCCACGGTGGTGGGGGCCGGGGTGGGCGAGTTTGACAGGACGGTCCAACCGTCCGGGGTGATCACCGAGAACTGAAAGGTGGCCTTCAGGTCAGGCTGTTCAAAAGTGGTGAACACTCGCCGGGCGTCGGGCACCTCGAACTGCGAGTAGCAGTAGCGCTGACCGTCGGCCGGGTCCACAAATGAGTGCAGGCCCTCGCCGGTGTGCATGTAGAGGCAGTCGGCCTGCACGACCAGCTCGTTTTCCGCAGCCAGGTTGTCCAGCCAAATCCGGTTGTCAGCAAAGTGCTCGGTCGGAACTTCCTGACCGTTCAGTCGAATCTGGTGCACCTGGGCGGCGACCAGATCCGCAAAGGTAGAGGCCCCCTCGGTGGCGGAAAAAGCGATTTTCGTCTGGGACGCGAACGTCTTGTCGCCGGTGGTCAGGTCCAGCAGCACTTCGTAACTGTGGGGTTTGACCACCTGGGCCCGCTGTTGGGCTTCCTCGTGAGTTAGGTTTAAGCCGGGCATATGAACTCCCTATTTTGTTCGCGCTGAATGTGACGCGTGGTTGATGGGGCGCCGGGAGGCGTTCCGATTGTATATATCTTAGCTAAGCGTAGTTGACCTGCGCGCATTACCAGATACTGACGCGGTCAGCCCGGTCAATCCAGAGCTGGTCCCCCTGTTTGACTTGGAAGTGATCGGCGAACTCGTCGAAGTTTGCCAGCACCCCATTGCAGCGGAATTCAGCCGGAGAATGGGGATCAACTGCCAGCAGTTGGATGGCATATTCGTCCCGCTGCTTCCCGCGCCAGATTCGGGCCCAGGAAACAAAGAAACGATCGATGGCACTTACCCCGTCGATGTCCGGCGCGGTCTGCGGGGTCAACCCCTGCTCGGCCAGGGCCTTCTCCCACGCCTTCCAGGCGATGGTCAGTCCACCCAGGTCGCCAATGTTCTCCCCGATAGTGAGGGCGCCGTTGACGTGGTGTTCCTCCCCGAGGTCGGCCGGGTGGTAGGCGTCGTACTGGGCGATCAGCGCTTGCGTGCGCTTCTTGAACTCTTCCCGGTCCTCTTCGGTCCACCAGTTCTGCATCTCGCCGCGGGCGTCGAACTGGGAGCCCTGGTCGTCAAAACCGTGGCCGATTTCGTGGCCAATTACCGCGCCGATGGCGGCGTAGTTGACGGCGTCGTCGGCTTCAGGGCTGAAGAACGGGGGCTGCAAGATGGCTGCCGGGAACACGATCTCGTTCATCAGCGGGTTGTAGTAGGCGTTGACCGTTTGCGGGGTCATGAACCATTCTTCCCGATCCACCCCGCGGCTCAGCTTGGACAGCTCCCAGGCGGTGTCGAAGGTGGTGGCCGCGACGATGTTGGCCAGCAGCGTCTGCTCCGAGCTGAGTTCCAGTCCCCGATAGTCGCGCCACCGGCTCGGGTAGCCAATCTTGGGAGTGAAGGCCGCCAACTTCTCCAGTGCCTTGGCTTTGGTGGCCTCGCTCATCCATTCGAGGGTGGAAATGGACGAGTGGTAGGCCTCAATCAGGTGGGCGACCAGCTCATCCATCCGTTCCTTGTATTCGGCCGGGAAGTGGCGCTCAACGTAGAGGCGACCGAGCGCCTCGCCCACCAGCCCCTCCACCAGGGCAACCCCGCGCTTCCACCGCGGCCGCATCTCCTGAATGCCGGCCAGCGTCTTGGAGTAGAAATTGAAGTTCTCCAGCACGAACAGGTCGGAAAGGTAGGGGGAGGCAAAGGCGATGATCTTGCGCGAAAGCCAAAGTTTCAGCACGTGCAGGTCCGTCTGTTCCCACAGTTGCGAGGCAGCCTCCAGGAAGTCCAACTGGTTCACGTTGAAGGCGGGGACCTCCGCCAGGTTCAGCTGCAGATCCCGGGCCCACCGATCCCAGGCAAAGCCGGGGTTCTCGGCTTTCAGTTCCTCCCAACTGCGCAGGTTGTTTTGCTTCTCCACCTCTCGGTCGCGGACCACGTCCCAGTGGTGAGCGGCCAGTTTGGTTTCAAACTCAAACACGGCGTCGGCGGCAGCGGCGGGATTCTCACTGACCTCGGCCAGGGTGAAGATCTGCTGCAGGTAGGCGCGGTAGGCTTCCCGGACCGAGGCGTACTGCTCTTCGCGATAGTAGGACTCGTCCGGCAGACCCAGACCGGCCTGGTTCACGTACAGAATGTAGCGGCTGGAGTCGTTGATGTCCGGGCTGACCCCCAGGTCAAAATGTCCGCCCAGTCCCATGGCGAAGAGTTCGCCGAGCACGCCGGCCAACTGCTCGTGATCGGCCGCCGAGAAAATCTGGGTCAGGTAGGGAACCAGCGGCTCGGCTCCGAGCCGGTTTGCCTCTTCCTCATCCATGAACTGTTGGAACAGGATGGCGATCCGCTCCGCATCCGGGTCGTCAATCTTGCCGGCCACCGCGTCCTTGACGATCCGGTGGCAGTTGACTTCACTCAGGTCCCGCAGGGCAAAGAAAGAACCGTCTGAAGCTCGATCTGCCGGGATCTCGTGGTTTTCCAACCAGGTGCCGTTGATGTAGCGGTAGTAGTCATCCTGGGGCCGGACGGTGGGGTCCATGGCCGCTTCTTCGAGAACGTGGGCCTTTAAGTTATTGGTCATGAGAGTCATTCTAGGAGGTCAAACCGCTAAGTTCCCTGCGGTCGTCGGCCGGCCCGGGCCGTTCGCTCAGAGCGTTACCCGAAAAATGCTGTGTGAATGAAGGCTTGAAACGTTGAGATTGCAACGAATCCTTGGGGCCGGGGAACCGTGGACGATAATTCTCAGGGAATCTTCAGGTTCGTTCAAGCCAACCCCAACCTTAGCTCCATAACCTATAGGTGAGTTCGAAACAAGGACTGTGCGCCTGGTCCGTTTCGACTCACACTGTGTTGATGGGATGGGCGGGCCCGCGAGAGCGGGCCCGTTTCCATTTAACCACTAGAACGGAGCCTGGGTGTCCGAGGTAATCGGGCCGAACTCGTCAGCGGGTGGGGCCGCCTCAGACCGGCGGGAAGGAATCACCCCCAGGAACCGAGGCGAACGCAGCGAGTGGGAGACGCCGCTGGTGCCGTCGCGGCGCTGGTAGGACTCAATCACCAGGGTCCCCTCAACGGTGACCCGGTCGCCCTGCTGCAGCACGTCGGCCAACTTCTGGGCTTCCTGATCCCAAAAACTGGCACTGATCCACAGCTGATCGCCCACGTCGTGCCACTCACCCGTATCCTTGTTCCGCGCCGAAGCGGTCGAATGGATGCGCAGCTCCAACACAGCGCGCTGCTGACCGGTCCAGCGCAGCACCGGGTTGGCGATGGCCCCGGTCGTTTGTCCCCGAAAACTCATGATCTCCTCCTCGGTTTCACTTGCTCTGAGTGTAGGGCCCACCTCCGACAAGTGCTACGGGTTTGGCCCGCCTCACCAAGGTGCACCGGCAGCTGGCCCTGGACCGGGGCCGCGCCCACCCACCGGCCGGGCTCCGCCTCGTTCAAGTGCCCCACCCGGGCCCCAACTGGTGACAACCGGTTCAGCCGACACCCGGTCCGGGCCATAATAGAACTATGACTAATGCACACAGCAGCAAGCGGGCCCTGGTCACCGGCGCATCCACCGGGATCGGGGCGGCGACCGTTCGGCGCCTGCGAGCCACCGGCTGGCAGGTGATTGGCGTGGCCCGGCGCGAAGAGCGCCTGGCGCGGCTGGCCGAGGAAACCGGATGCGAGTATTTTGCCGCCGACCTGACCGAGGCCGACTCCGTCCAGCGCCTGCGGGACTGGGCGCTGGCCCGGGGGCCGGTGGACACGGTCGTGAACGTGGCCGGGGGCGCCCTGGGGGTGGATTCAATTGCGGAGGCGGACATCGACCGCTGGCGCACCATGTATGAGCGCAACGTCATCACCGCGCTGCTGGTGTCCAAAGCCTTCCTGCCCGAGATGCGCCAGCGCGGGGGAGACCTGGTGTTCCTGACCTCCACCGCCGCGCACGACACCTACCCCGGTGGGGGCGGGTACGTGGCTGCCAAACACGGTGAGCGGATCATTGCCAACACCCTGCGCCAGGAACTGGTGGGCGAGCCGGTGCGGATCATTGAGATCGGCCCCGGCATGGTCAAGACGGAAGAATTTTCCCTCCACCGGCTCGGGGATCAGGCGGCCGCCGACCGGGTCTATCAGGGGGTGGCCGAGCCGCTGACCGCGGAAGACATTGCCGAGACCATCGCCTGGACGGTGGAGTTGCCCGCCCACGTCAACATCGACTCGATGATTGTCCGCCCGGTGGCGCAGGCGACCAACACGGTGGTGGCGCGGAACTCACAGTGAGCACCCCTGACGCGGCCCACCCATTTGCGTTAGCATAAGGGTCAGCTATGAGCCGGCCGCGTCAGCGGGTATCACCGGGGAGCTTTCGGAAGAACAGGTTGACCCCCCCAGCGGGATTGGCCCCAGTAGAACCGGACGGGTAAGCCCGTCACAGCTGTCACGAAGTGAATCGGGCTGGTGGGCTCGATTAACCGAGGTGGTACCGCGGGAACCGGAACTGGTTGTCGTCCTCGATCCAAGTTGGCTCAAGAGGACAGAAGGAACCAGAAGATGTCTCAGAAACACCTCCCCCGACATCGCCGGGATCAGCAGGTGACCGCGAAGCCGTCCCTGCCTGACCTGGAAGTTGAGACCCTCAAGTACTGGCAGGATCAGGACGTCTTCCAGAAGTCCATTGACCAGCGTCCAGCCGGCAAAAAAGGCTCCAACGAGTTCGTCTTCTACGACGGCCCGCCCTTCGCCAACGGCCTGCCCCACTACGGGCACCTGCTGACCGGCTACGTCAAGGATGCGGTCGGGCGCTACCAGACGATGCTGGGCCACCGGGTGGAACGCCGCTTCGGCTGGGACACGCACGGCCTGCCTGCAGAGCTCGAAGCCGAACGCGAACTTGGGATTGAAGACAAGAGCGAAATCGAAGGGCCCGGGGGGATGGGCATCGAAGCCTTCAACGCCGCCTGCCGCCGCTCGGTCCTCAAATACACCGGGGAATGGGAGAACTACGTCAACCGCCAGGCCCGGTGGGTGGACTTCGCGGACGACTACAAGACCCTCGATCCGGAGTACATGGAATCGGTCCTGTGGGCGTTTCGCACCCTGTACGACAAGGGCCTGATCTACGAGGGCTACAAGGTGTTGCCCTACTGCTGGAACGACGAAACCCCCCTGTCCAACCACGAACTGCGGATGGACGACGACGTCTACCAGGAGCGCACCGACCAGACGGTGACGGTTGGCGTGGCGCTGGTGGACGAGGCGGGGCGCCCAACCGGGGAACGGGCCCTGCTCTGGACCACCACTCCCTGGACTCTGCCCTCGAACCTGGCCGTGGCCGTGGGCCCCGAAATCGACTACGTCGAGGTGGTGCCCTCTACCGGCGACCTGGCCGGAGAACGGGTGATCCTGGCCGAAGCCCGCCTGGCCGACTACGCCGCGGAACTGGGGGAGGACCCGGCCGTGGCCCGCCGCCTGCGCGGCACCGACCTGGTTGGTCGGCGCTACCAGCCGATCTTCCCCTACTTTGCCGGGAAGGACCCGAACGCGTTCCAGATCCTGGGGGCCGACTTCGTCACCACCGAGGACGGCTCGGGCCTGGTTCACCTCGCCCCCGCCTTCGGTGAAGACGACATGGCGGTCTGCCTGGCGGCCGGAATCAAAACCGTGGTGCCGGTGGACGAGGCGGGCAAGTTCACCGCCGAGGTCCCGGACTACGAAGGGGTCCAAGTATTCGACTCCAACCGGCTGGTGATCGCCGACCTGCGCGAAGGGACCGGGGCCCTGTCCGAGGTGGCCGACGACCGGCGGGCCGTGCTCGTCAAGCAGGCGTCCTACGCGCACAGCTACCCCCACTGCTGGCGCTGCCGGCAGCCGCTGATCTACAAGGCGGTCAGCTCCTGGTTTGTCGAGGTGACCAGGTTCAGGGACCGGATGGTTGAGCTGAACCAGGAGATCAACTGGGTTCCGAACCACATCAAAGACGGGCAGTTCGGCCACTGGCTGGCCGGCGCCCGCGACTGGTCGATCTCTCGCAACCGGTTCTGGGGTGCGCCGATCCCCGTCTGGAAGTCGGACGACCCGCGCTACCCCCGGGTGGACGTGTACGGCTCCTACGAGCAGCTGGCAGCCGACTTCGGGGTGAGCGCCGACTCGATCGATCTGCACCGCCCCTACGTGGACGAACTGGTTCGCCCCAACCCGGACGACCCGACCGGCAAATCCATGATGCGCCGCGTGCCCGAGGTGCTGGACTGCTGGTTTGAGTCCGGCGCGATGCCCTTCGCCCAGGTGCACTACCCGTTTGAGAACCGCGAGTGGTTTGAAGACCACTACCCGGGCGACTTCATCGTGGAGTACATCGGCCAGACCCGCGGCTGGTTCTACCTGCTGCACGTGCTGGCCACCGCGCTGTTCGACCGGCCCGCCTTCTACAACGCCGTTTCGCACGGCATCGTGCTGGGCGACGACGGCCGCAAAATGAGCAAGTCGTTGCGCAACTACCCGGACGTGAACGGGGTGTTCGACACCTACGGCTCGGATGCGATGCGCTGGTTCCTGCTCAGCTCCACCGTGGTGCGCGGGGGGAACCTGATCGTGACCGAGGGGGGCATCCGCGACGCGGTGCGCCAAATCCTGCTGCCCCTGTGGAACACCTACTATTTCCTGGCGCTGTACGCGAACGTCTGCCACGGCGGCGAGGGGATCGACCTGCATCGCCTCGGCGCGGACGACCCGGTGGCCGAGCTGCCGGAAATGGAACGCTACCTGCTGGCTCGGACCCACGAGGTGGTCCTCCAGATGCGGGCCAGCCTGGATGCCTACGACATCCCGAGTGCGGCCCAGACCTTCCGCGACCACCTGGACGTGGTCACCAACTGGTACGTGCGGACCCAGCGTCAGCGGTTCTGGGACGAAGAGCAGGACTCCTTCGACACCCTCTACACCGTGCTGGTCACCCTGACCGAGGCGGTCGCTCCGCTGCTGCCGCTGCTGGCCGAGGAAATTTGGCGCGGCCTAACCGGCGGCGAGTCGGTTCACCTCGTCGACTTCCCGACTCCGCCCGCCCAGTGGGCCGACCCGGAGCTGGTTGAGACGATGGACTCCGTCCGCGAGGTGGTTTCCGCCGCCCACTCGCTGCGCAAAGCCAACCGCATTCGGGTCCGTCAGCCGCTGGCGGCCATGGCGGTGGTGGCGGCCAACGCCGACCATCTGGCTCGGTTTGCCCCGCTGATCGGCTCGGAGGTCAACGTGAAGGAGGTTCGGGTCGAGGATCCGACTCATTCCGGCTTCGAGGTGCGCCAGGAGCTGGCCCTGAACCCGCGTGCCTTCGACCCGCAGCTGCGCCCGCTCACCTCGAAACTGTTTGCCGCGCAAAAGCAGGGGCAGTGGCAGGCGGAGGCCGACGGCTCGGTCACCTTCCCCGGGGTGGAGTTCCAGGGCGAGCCGGTGCGCCTGAGCGGCGACCAGGTCACCCTGTCCACCCGAGTGGTGGCAGGAGGGGACGAGGTGGCCACCGTGCTGGACTCGGGCTGCTTCGTGGTCCTGGACACGGCCATTTCGGAAGAGTTGGCCGCCGAAGGGTACGCCCGCGACGTCATCCGCGCCGTCCAGGATGCGCGCAAGAACGCCGACCTGCACATTGCCGACCGAATCAACCTGCACCTGGGCGTGCCCGCCGAGTTCCTGGCGGCGGCCCGGACCCACGCGGAGCTGATTGCCGCCGAAACGCTGGCCACCACCGTGGACCTGCAGGAGGCGCCGGCCGCTGAACTGGTGATCGACCTGTCGGTAGTGAAGGACTAGAGACGTGAGCGATAACGACGATTTCCCCGGGATCGATCCGGAGCTGGTCCCGTACCTGATTGCGGCGGCCGAGGACGACGAGGCGGAGGACAGCGCCGAGCCGGAAGCCGAGGAATCGGAGCGGCTCACCGCCCTCAGAAACCTGGTGGAGACCTCGCTGCTGGCCGGTCCCGACCCGGATCTGATTGCCGAGCTGATGGGGGAGATCCGCGCGGAGGACGACGACCTGTTTGCCGAGGAGGAGAGCGACGGCACGGCCCTGAACCCGGCCGACGCTGCCGCCGAACGCGCGCAGGTGCGTGCCCTCGCCTCCGAACTGTTTGCCCGGGCCCCCGAGCATGACTTTGCCCCCACCCTGGACCGGATCGAACAGCTGATGGACCTGCTGGGCGCCCCGCAAAACGCCTACCCCAGCATTCACGTGGCCGGCACCAACGGGAAGACCTCCACCTCCCGGATGATCGATGCCCTGCTGGGTACGTTCGACCTGCGGGTGGGGCGCTTTACCTCCCCGCACCTGCGGGACGTGCGCGAGCGGATCACGGTCGAGGGGGAGCCCCTCAGTCCGGCCCAGTTCCTGGCCGCCTGGGAGGATATCGCCCCCTACGTTGCCATGGTGGATGAGGCTTCCACCAAGGCGGGAGGCCCGCGACTCTCGTTCTTCGAGGTGCTGACCGCCATGGCGTTCGCTGCCTGGGCCGACTATCCGGTCGACGCGGCCGTGGTCGAATGCGGGATGGGCGGAACCTGGGATGCGACCAACGTGATCGACTCCGGGATTGGCGTGATCACGGCTATCTCGCTGGATCACCAGCAGTGGCTGGGCGACACAATTGAACAGATTGCCGCCGAAAAAGCCGGCATCATCAAAGACAAGATGACTATTGTGTGCCAGCGGCAAGAGCCCGAGGCACTCCGTATTATCGAGCAGCGGTGCCGGGAGACCGACTCGGTCCTGCGCCTGGAGGGGCGGGACTGGGAGGTGGTGGCCCGCCAGTCGGAGGGCAACGGCCAGATTCTTTCCCTCCGGACACCGACCGCCGTCTACGCCGACCTGTACCTGCCCCTGCACGGGGAGCACCAGGCCCGCAATGCCGGGGCAGCCCTGGTAGCGGTGGAGGCGCTGATGGGGACCGAACCGCTGCGTTCCGATCTGGTGGACACCGGTCTGCAGGCGGTCCGCTCTCCCGGGCGGTTGGAGGTGCTGCGCGGATCACCCACGGTGGTGGTCGACTCGGCTCACAACCCCGGCGGGGCGCAGGCACTGCGCGGGGCCCTGGAGGAAGTCTTCGACTTCGGTTTCGCGGTCGGCGTCTACTCGGCTATGCGGGACAAGCAGGTTGAGCTGGTCCTGGCCGAGCTGGAACCCGTGTTGGACGAGTTGGTCATCACCCAGTTGGGCGGCCCACGCGCGATGCCGATTGAAGAGCTGGAGCAGATTGCCAGTGACGTCTTTGGCCCGGATCGGGTCCACGTGCGCGACGAACTGGCCGAGGCGATTGACCGGGCGGCCGAGTTGGTCGACCTGGCCAAGAACCCGTCTGAGGACAAGGGCATTGTCATTTTCGGCTCGGTGGTCCTGGCCGGCGACGCCACAAACCTGCTGGCCCCGGACCGGCGTCTGGGCTGAGGGGCGTTGGCGGCCTGACCGGCCCGGATGGAGCCTCCAGCAGCGCTGACAGCCAGCACCTTTGGTGGCAAGATTGAGCCTGTACGTAGTTGTACCCAAAAAGCACTGTTGGAGGTCTCAATGAAGAAGCTAATCAACGACCCGCACGACGTCGTCAAGGAAACGCTCGAAGGCTTCCAGGCCGCGTTTCCCAACCTCGTGAAGGTCCACTATGAGCCCGACTGGGTCGAACGCGCGGTGGCTAAGGGTGATGGAAAAGTAGCCCTGGTTTCCGGCGGTGGCTCCGGGCACGAGCCGCTCCACGCCGGCTACGTCGGGGTGGGCATGCTGGACGCGGCAGTCCCGGGCGCGGTCTTCACCTCGCCCACTCCCGACCCGATCGTGGAAGCCACCCGCGCGGTGGATCGCGGGGCCGGGGTGGTCCACATCGTCAAGAACTACACCGGCGATGTGCTGAACTTCGAAACGGCAGCTGAACTGGCCGACATGGACGACATCAAGGTGGAAACAGTTCTGGTGGACGACGACTGCGCCGTCGAGGACTCGCTCTACACGGCGGGTCGACGCGGGGTGGCCGGCACCGTCCTGGTGGAGAAGATCGCCGGGGCTGCGGCCGAACGCGGAGACGATCTGGCCACCGTCGCGGGGATTGGCCGCCGGGTGAATGAGAACATGCGCTCTATGGGCCTGGCCCTGGGAGCCTGCACGGTTCCCCACGCTGGCAAGCCCTCCTTCGAACTGGGGGAGGATGAGGTGGAACTCGGAATCGGGATCCACGGCGAGCCCGGCTACCGGCGCGGGAAGATGGAGCCGGCCGACGCGTTGGCGGAGGAACTCTACACCCGGGTCCGGGACGACTTGGGCCTGCAGGCGCGGGATAAGGTGATCGCTCTGGTCAACGGCATGGGCGGCACTCCCGAGTCCGAACTGTTCATCGTGTTCCGCAAGGTTGCTGAGCTGCTGGATCGGGACGAGATCGTGCTGGCCCGGCCGATGGTCGGCAACTACGTCACCAGCCTGGAGATGCCCGGATGCTCGGTCACCCTCCTGCGGGTGGATGACGAAATGCTGGATCTGTTCGACGCTCCCGCCCACACGCCCGCCTGGGTGGTGGCGGAAAAAGCCTGAGAAGGCCGATAGGATCGCCTGGTTCCAGGTAACCTAGGGACAGAAGAAAGGGAACGCCGTGACAAAGAGTGTTGACTGGGCCCGTGAGTGGATTCGTCGAAGTGCGAAAGCCGTCTCAGAGAACCGCGAGTATCTGATCGAACTGGACCGCCAAATTGGCGACGGTGACCACGGAGAGAACCTCGACCGAGGTTTCTCCGCGGTGCTGCGCGGGGGCGGGCTGGAAGAAGCTGAGACCGGGGCAGACGTGCTGAAGTACGTGGCGAAGACGCTCATGTCCACCGTCGGTGGAGCGGCCGGTCCGCTCTATGGCACGGCGTTCCTGCGGGCAGCCCAAAAGTTCCCCGCCGAAGAACTCACCTCGGCCGACGTGGCTGAGTTGCTGGCCGCCGCCCTCGGGGGCGTCCAGGCCCGCGGCAAAGCCGTTGCCGGCGAGAAAACCATGGTTGACGTGCTGATTCCCGCCTCGGAAGTGGCCGCTGCCGCCGCCGAAGCGGGAGCAACCGTCCCCGAAACTTGGCAGCAGGTGGCCGAGCGGGCAGCAGTTGCCGCTGAGGAAACAATTCCGCTCAAAGCCACAAAGGGTCGCGCCTCCTACCTGGGTGAGCGCTCCATTGGCCACCAGGACCCGGGGGCCACCTCGACCTCCCTGGTGCTGCAGGCGGGGGCCGACGCGGCCGCCGAAGTGTTCGGAGGATCAGGCGGTGAGTGAGGGGGCGCGCATCTCCCTGGTGATTGTCTCTCACAGTCGCAAGCTGGCCGAAGGGGTGCGCGAGCTCGCTCAGCAGATGGCCCCTTCCGTCCAGATTGAGGCCGCGGGGGGACGAGAAGACGGGGGCATCGGTACCTCCTTTGACCTGGTCAGCTCCGCCTGCGAGCGGGCGCTGAGCGCATCCGGGGAACGAGGGGTCGTCGTACTCACCGACCTGGGCTCAGCCAACATGGTGGCCGAATCAGTCATCGACTTCTCCGCCCACCCGGAGCGCATCATTCTGGTTGACGCTCCGCTGGTCGAAGCGGCCGTGGTCGGAGCGGTGGCCAGCCAGCAGGGTGAGGACCTGTCGGGCGTCATTTTGGCGATCAAGCAGGGGGCAGCCCAGGCGTTGGAGGAGGCCCCCGAGGTGGGATCCGCCGACCCGCTCGAAGGCGACGCGGTCACCCAAACCGCTACCGTGGGCGACAAGGCCGGGCTGCACGCCCGCCCAGCCGCCGAGTTCGTCAAGATGGCGTCGGTGTTTGATGCCCAAATAAGGATCGATGGGGCGGACGCAAAGTCACTGATGGAAGTTATGGCGCTCGGACGCCGCCAGGGGGAGCAGGTGGTCATTAGCGCCACCGGCCCGCAGGCAACCGAGGCTGTTGCCAATCTCAGCTCGGCGCTGACTGCCGGGTTTGATAAGTAGAGGCGCACCGGGACAGCAAAGACTGCCACGTGCCACCGCGCCCAACTGAAAGGAAGAAATAATTAATATGCCTACCCCAGATCTGTTGGATCCGGAAAAAGAGCACACTTTGATCCTGATCAAGCCCGACGGTTTCCGCCGCGGCCTGACCGGTGAGGTGCTGCGACGAATCGAAGCCAAAGGGTATGTCCTGAAAGGTCTGAAGATCAAGCGGGCGGACGAAGAGCTGCTGCGGGAACACTACTTTGAGCACCTCGAACGCCCCTTCTTTGCCGACCTGGTGGAGTACATGTCCTCCGGCCCGGTGGTGGCCGTGGTTGCCGAAGGGGACCGGGTCATCGAGGGAATGCGCAACCTGATGGGTGCCACGAACCCGACTCTGGCCGCTCCCGGGACCATCCGTGGGGATCTGGGCCGCGATTGGGGTACCGGCAACATTGAGAACATTGTGCACGGTTCCGATTCGCCGACCTCGGCCGAGCGGGAGATTGCACTCTGGTTCCCGGAGCTGCAGTACCACGACTAGAAAACGCTAGACACTTTGGGGCCCGCCGCCAGTCGGTTGGGCCCCGAAGTCTATTTCGGGGTCGGTTGGGGTAGTGCGGTAGCGCCGGGTGGGGCCCGCGGCTGGCAAACGTGGTCAAGTGGTGGCAAACGTTGGGGATTTGGGCTGGTTTGGGCCTTTTGGGGTGGGGTTTGCCAGTGTTTGGGTATGTTTGCCAGTTGCGGGCGTTGGCAAACGTGGTCAAGTGGTGGCAAACGTTGGGGGTTTGGGCCGGTTTGGGCCCCTCGGGCTGGGGTTTGCCAGGGTTTGGGTAGGTTTGCCAGTTGCTGTGACTGTTGCAAGGTTGGGTGACGGTTTCGGTTAGGCCGCGAGGGTCCGGAGGGTGTTACAGTGCTTAAGCCTTACCTCACCAAGTTCCGTGACGGCGTTGTGTGCTCGCACTAACTCGCTCCAAAACGCCCATCTTGATGACCTGGAGTATGTACATCGGATACACCCGCTGGGCGGGGCACTGGATGGGCATCAGTTGATCTGGTGAGTGGGAGTGTCCCAGTGGATATCCCGCATCCTTGGTTTGCCTGCCGGACTCCCGTAGTATGAGGAGGGTCACTACAGTGCAGCAGTGGCAGAGTCTGGAGCAAGAACCATGGCATACATCGGCAAGAAGATTCGACCGCTGGCTGTGCAATCCCTCGTTGGATCCGCATCTGCAGAACCCGCGCTGGCCGCCACAATATCCAAGGTTAGGCCCTGTTCCCCAAGGGGAGTACTGCGAATGGGCTGCTCCATCTGGTCGTAGCACTTGGCGATAATGGTTAATCGAATGGACGCTGGTTGGACGATGCTCGGCCAGCGTCCGCCGTTTCGGGCGTTGTTGGCGGTGGCTTCATTCTTGGCAGTGTTGTCGATGGTGGTAGTCCCGGTAATAGTTGCGACATATGAGGGGCGTGACGAGCGGACCTTGGCGCGGGCTACAAAGGAGATTGAGGCCCCCGGTGAAGACAAGGCGCGTTTTCTATTCAACTATGATCGTCTGATTTTGGACCATTTGGACGCAGCGCTTACGTATGTGGAGCCGTTGTCTGACGATGCACCGTTGCCGCCAGGGGTGTCGGAGTGGATGGAACCAGGTGAAGTGGTTGCCTCCCCCGCGGTGGCTGACGATCCCCATGTGGAGGAAGCCCTGGGGCCGGTAGTGGGGAGAATTGGCCTTGATGGGTTGGGATCGCCCAGGGAGAAACTGATCTATTATCGGCCACCAGTGGGTGCAGATACTTCCTTGCTGCTGTGGGGAGAAAGTTTCGGGAACCCATTCTCGCTTGAGTCTGCCAGTGAACGAATAAACTCGCAGCCGCCGCGGTATTTGATGATGCTGGCTGTGGCGTTCTTGATTGTGCCCGCGTTCATGTTGGTGGTGGTTGCGGCTCAAACGGTCTTGTCGGCGAGTCGGCGGCGGGCCACCGAGTTGGAGATTGTGGGGATGGCTCCGCTGCGGGCGTGGCGCGTGACCAATAGAGAAGCACTCAGGCAATTGCTGGCGGGAGGTGGGGGCGCGGCTCTGGTGGTTGCTGCGGCGATGCTGATCAATATTCCATTGCTCGATTACAGTGTGTACGCCCCTGATCTGGTTGCCCGGTGGTGGTACGTGCTGGGTGGGTGGGCGGTCGGTGTTGCGGCAGTCCTCACGGTGTTCTTCTTGGTGACGTTTTCTTGGCGAGTTGATATGGCTACCCGGCCGCGTCCGCGCGGACGCAAGTTCGCGGGATGGGTTGCTCTGGTGGGGGCAATGTTGATTGCATTTACTGCCTCTGGTGCGATTCAGGATGCGTGGGCCGGTCTTGCAGGGTGGTCGAACTGGGTAGTGGCGGGCATGCTGGTGACGACGGTGTTCATCTACCCGCTGTGTGGATGGGTTACCAAGGCAATTGCGAGTCACGCGCGGGAGTATGGTCGGGGCCGAATGAGCCCCACCTGGTTAGTGTTTGGGGCAGAAGCATCTTTCCGCACGGATCTGGCTGCTCGCTCGGCCGCACTTTCGGCCTTGGTTATCGTAATAGTGACCCAGATGAGTTTGGTGAGCCTGTTCGGTTCCGAGTCCGCAAAAGAGGCAGAGAATCATTTCCGACTGCTGGACGGTAAAGCACTGGATGTCAACATTGGAGGGTTCCAGCCAGCGCTGCCACAGCTAGCTGCCGAGTTCGTGGAAGGTCTACCCGAAGGAACCCGCGCGGTGCTTGTAGAGGAGACCGCGATACTGACAGAGACTGACATGACAATCACGCCACACTTGTGGATAACTGCTAACGATGCTGCAGCGTTAGGGATTGACGAAGACACAACCACCTGGAAGGGACTGACCGGGACCTTAAGTATCATCTTGGGGGCTGACTTCTATGATGGTGTGCGCGTACATATCACCGAGACACCGTTTGCTGGGCTAGAACAGTCTCTTGAAAGACAACGCGAGTGGGAAGACAGACGACTTGGCCCCGACACGGGGCCTCCAATCGGTGAACCGTTTATGACTGATCGGCACCTAATGGTCCTAGCCGATGAGGGCGTCATTCTGGATCGCTATGCGATAGTCAAGGCAACCAACCAGCTCAGTGCCCCCGGATGGGTCACTGACCTACCTGGCGAGGAGTGGCGGCTAGGAGCGCAATTGAAGGAGCACCAAACCAGGTGGGTGCACCTCTTCGGCGTCATCGGCGCCACTGTGGCACTCGCCGCGGTGTGGGTAAGGACGATTGAGGATATGCGTGAAAGCGCCAGGCGTCTAGCGATCCTCTTCACTGTCTTTGGTGGTGCAGCGTTAGCCAAACAAGTCCAGGGCATGCGCATCGGATTCGGTGCCTTGGTAGGGATTGGCCTTGGTGCCCCCATCGCAGCGCTCTACGCCATGGCCACCATCGTGCTGGACGTTGGAGTGTCATCGCCCCTGCCCCTTGTGGCTGGGTTGTCCATCCTCGCAGGGACCGCTGCGCTAGCGGCCTGGTGGGCATCACGCAAAGAGATCACCAAAGTCGAAACACAGTGGAAGAGCGGAAGGACGATTCAGTGATAGCACCCAAAGCCCTAGCAGTGACCAACCTGAGTATGTCTTTCGGCAGACACCCGGTCCTCACAGATGTCACCTTCACCCTAGAGCGAGACCATTCCATGGCCATTACTGGCCCTTCCGGGTCAGGCAAGACCACTCTTCTTTCTATCATCATGGGACTCATCCGCCCCACCAGTGGCACCACCACCGTCGATGGCACCATCATTCAAGACCTGAACCGCAAACAACTGGCAACTCTGCGTGGAAGCAAAATCGGTGTCGTTTTCCAGCACTCTGAACTGATTGAATCCATGACTGCACTGGAAAACGTCATCCTCCCTGCGCTGATTCGCAACGACAAAGACGAAACTGCACTAGAGCGTGGCCGAGAGCTCCTCGACGCCGTGAAAGTGCCCGACCGCGACACCCTCGCCGCTGATCTGTCTGGTGGGGAACGTCAACGAACCGCTGTGGCTCGAGCACTCATCAACTCCCCAGCACTCATCCTCGCTGATGAACCCACCGGAGCGCTCGACACCGAACTGCGGGACTCCATCGCCGAGATGCTCTTCGCCCTACCGGCCACCCAAAACTGCGCCCTCGTCGTGGTCACCCATGACCCCAGTCTCGCAGCTCGCGCCAACCACCAACACCGCCTCCCAAGCAGGTTTGAGAGCGGATCACTGACAAAGGTTGGTGAGACTCCCGACCAGTGACCCAGCCCGTTGGGAGGTCGGGCTGGTTTGGGCCTCTCGGGCTGGGGTTTGCCAGTTACGGGTGTTCGCAAATGTGGTCAAGTGCTGGCAAACGTTGGGGGTTTGGGCTGGTTTGGGCCTTTTGGGCTGGGGTTTGCCAGGGTTTGGGTATGTTTGCCAGTTGCGGGTGTTGGCAAACGTGGTCAAGTGGTGGCAAACGTTGGGGATTTGGGCCGGTTTGGGCCCCTCGGGCTGGAGTTTTGCCAGGGTTTGGGTATGTTTGCCAACGTTTCGCACTGACCACCGGGCTCCAGGGCCGCCCCCACCTCGCGGGCCGCCCGCACGCCGCCCCCACCCCGCACCCCGCACGCCGCCCCCACCCCGCACCCCGCACGCCGCTCCAACCCCCACCCCGCGGGCCGCGCCGCGAGCACCAGCCCGCGGCGAGACGGCAAAAGCCGTACACTAGCGTGAGAAACAAGCTGATTTGGACCCCCGACGCAGGAGCAACCCATGCACTTGAAGACCCTCACTATCCGGGGTTTCAAGTCTTTTGCCACCGCCACCACCTTGCGCCTGGAACCCGGGATCACCTGCATTGTCGGTCCCAACGGGTCGGGCAAATCGAACGTGGTGGACGCGCTCACCTGGGTGATGGGGGAGCAGGGAGCCAAGTCGCTGCGCGGGGCCAACATGGCCGACGTGATTTTCGCTGGGACGGCCGCTCGACCGGCCCTTGGCCGCGCCCAGGTGGAGCTGACGATCGACAACTCTGACGGCCGCCTGCCCATTGACTACGCCGAAGTGACCATCGCCCGGACCCTTTTCCGCGGCGGTGGGTCTGAGTACACGATCAACGGTGCCTCCGCCCGCCTCCTCGACGTGCAGGAGCTCCTGTCCGACACGGGCATGGGCAAGCAGATGCACGTGATCGTAGGACAGGGCCAGTTGGATGCCGTCCTGCGGGCCACCCCGGAAGAGCGCCGCGAGTTCATCGACGAGGCGGCCGGCGTCCTGAAGCATCGGCGCCGCAAAGAGCGGGCCCTCCGCAAACTTGGCGCGATGGACGCGGACCTGCTCCGGGTGTTGGACCTGACCGAGGAAATCCGGCGACAGCTCCGCCCCCTCGCCCGCCAGGCCAAAGCGGCCCGGGCCGCAGCGGGCATTCAGGATCGGATTCAGCGCGCCCAGCTTCACCTGCTGGTGGATGACCTGCTCCAAACCGGCCGACGCCTCGAAGTTGACCAGCAGCAGGTCCGACGTCTGCGAGCCGACGAGGCCGCTCGGGAAGAGGCGGTGCACCGGTTGGACCGGGACCTCCGCGAAGTTGAGGAGGCGGCCAACGAGCTGGGCCGGCAATTGGAACAGGCCACCGAGTTGGCCCACCAGTTCGACTCGCTGCAAGAGCGCCTCCATTCGATTCTCACCCTGACCCAGGAGCGGCTGGCCCAGTTGGGGACCCCGGCGGCAGCGGTCAGCGAGGCGGCGGTGGCCCTGGCTGAGGAAAAGGCGGCCGAGGCGGAACGGGCCCGCGGAGAGCAGGCCGAGGTGGTGGAGCGCGCCCGTCAGGCAGTTGCGGCGGCCGAGTCTGAGCGCCGGGAGGTGGAGTCGCAGCAGGCCGAGCTGGCCCGCGAGATTCGCCAGGCCGAGCAGCAGGCCGCCCAGCGCCAAGCGGCCCTTCAACGGGTGCGTGAGCGGGAAATCCAAACCCGCTCGCGGGTGGCGGCCTTGCAGGAGGCCCTCGACGCGGCACGCCTGCGTTTCGACCAGGCCCGCGAGCGCCTGGTACAGGCCCAAACCCAGCTGAAGGCAGCCACTCCCGGCGCGCCCGACCAGGAGCAGCTGCCGCGGGTACGGGCGGAGCTGACCGAAGCCGATCTGGGGGTGGAGGCGGCCCGGGCCCAGCTTGAGCAAGCCCAGGATCAGCAGCGTGGCGCCCAGGCCGAACTGGCGCGCTGGCAGGCCAGGAGGGAGGCGCTGGGCCAGACGGTGGAATCTTCGGCCCGCGCACAGGCGCACGAAGCCTACCCGCTCCTGTTGCCGGCCGGGTCCGAGCAGCCGGCCCGGATGGATCAGCGACTGCGGGTCAGTCGCGGGTGGGAGAAGGCACTGAGCGCGCTGCTGTCCCAGTGGGAGCAGGCAGCGGTGATTGCCCCGTCCCCCCAGCCCGCCCAGGTGGTCGAGGCGGTGGGCGCCGCCTCCGCAGTGGCCGCCGTGTTCGCAGATAGTGCCCCCGCCCAGCCCGAGTCGGCCCCGCCCCGAGACGCGGACCAAGAGTGGTCGGCGCTCGAGGTGGTCCGGGCCGATCAGCTGCTGGCCCCCGCCTTGGCGGAGCTGCTGGCGGATGCCTGGGTGTGCGCCACGGTGGCGCAGGCCACCGAGTTACTGGCCGCCAATCCGCAGGCGCAACGGGTGGCCACCGCCGACGGCACCGTCCTCACCCGTCACAGTGTGCGCGGCCCCGACCAGTCGACCCCCTCGCTGCTGGAGTTACGCTCCCACTGGGAGGACGCGGGCGAGCGGGCGGAGGCGGCCCGGCGCGAGTTGGACCGGGCCACGGCCGCGGTTGCCTCGGCCCGGACGGCGCTCACCGACGCCACCGCGGCCCAGGCGGAACTGAAGACTCGGGTGCGGGCAGCCGAAGAGGAGCAGGCCCGCCTGGCCCGGGCCCACAGTCAGTTGGAGGCGCAGGTGGAGGCGGCCGCTGAGGCCCACACCCGGTCCGAGGCGGAGGTGAGCGCCGCCGGGGAACGCCTGGGAGTTGCCACCGAAGAGTTGGAGCGGGCGCAGGCCGATGCGGCGCGGGCTGCCGAGCCGGAGGTCCCCGATCCGCTGCCGGACCTGCGGAGCCAGGCGGACGCACTCACCCGGGCGCAGCAGCAGGCAGCCGCGGGCGAGTTGGAGGCAAAACTGGCTTTTGGCACCGCCCAGGAGCAGCTTCGAAGCGCCCAGCGCCAAGCCGATGCCTTCCGCAGCCGGTGGGAGCAGTTGCAGGTGGATCGGGCCCAGGGCCTGGAACAGGAAGAGCGACGCCAGCGCCGAGCTCAGCGGCTTGAGAGGTTGCGGCAACGCTCCCACGAGGCGCGCGAGCGGGCGCGGATTCATGCGCGTCAGGCCGCCGACGGGAGGGAACAGCTGTCCCAGCGGGTGGCGACCCTCCGATCTCAGCGTGAGGACCTGGCCGAACGGCTGGAACGCGAACGGTGGGAGCAGGTGGCGGTCAGTGAGGAGCGCCAGCAGGCCGAGGTGGCGATTGCGGGCACGAAGCTGCAGCATGACCGGGCTCGGGAAGAGTTGCTGGCCCAGGTTGAACTGGACCCCGAACACCCCGACCCCGACTCGCGCCTGGCGGAGCTGACCGAAACCTACGGCCCGCACCAGCCGGTGGTGGACGCGGAGGGCAACTCTGAGCCCTACGTGCGTGAGCGGGTCTCGGCCGAGTTGCAGGCCGCCCAGGCCGAGCTGGCCCGCCTCGGCGTGGTCAACCCGCTGGCGGTAAAAGAGTACGAAGCGCTGGAGGCGCGCCACCAGTTCCTGGTCGACCAGGTGGCTGACCTCCGCAAGTCCAAAGCCGACCTGCTGGCCATCATCAAAGAGGTGGACGAGCGGGTGCGCCTCGCGTTCCAGGAGGCGTTTGCCGACACGCAGGCCCGGTTCGCCCAGGTTTTCGCCACCCTGTTCCCCGGGGGGAAGGGGGAGCTCAGCCTGACCGACCCGGACGATCCGCTGACCACCGGGGTAGAGATTTACGCGCGCCCGGCCGGCAAGCGCGTCACCCGGCTTTCCCTCCTGTCCGGTGGGGAACGGTCGCTGGCGGCGCTGGCCTATTTGGTGGCGATCTTCCGGGCCCGGCCCTCGCCGTTCTACGTGATGGACGAGGTGGAGGCCGCCCTGGACGACCTCAACCTGTCGCGCGTCCTGCAGGTGATGGAGGAACTGCGGGCCGACAGTCAGCTGATCATGGTCACCCACCAGAAACGGACCATGGAAATTGCCGATGCACTCTACGGGGTCACCATGCGCGAGGGTATGACCAAGGTCGTCTCGCACAAGCTGTGACCTGGCTCCAACTGGGCGTCCCGTTCCGTGTCAACTCGCTCACACGGTTGGTAACAGTTTGAAAAAAGGGGTGTTTCGAACTCGGCGGGAACGTGAACCTGGGGCACCATGGGAGGCATGAGTACGGCATGGGGAATCGCATTGGTAACGTTGGTGATCGTTTTGTTGGCCGCTGCCGTCATCGTCATGTTGGCCCTGTCGCGCCACTCGCGGGACCAGTGGAAGTCGCGGGTTCGTCGGGCCTCGGCCGAGGTGCTGCACGGCGGGCCCAGCCCGGAAGTGCCGGTGGAGGCACGCCCGCGGCGGGTGGCCTTTGACGAGTTGTGGGCGGCCGAGTCGAAGCCCGGCTCAGCCTACTGGACTTTGCCCCAGATTCTGCCCGACCCGGATCGGAAGTCTGAGGGCGAGCCGGGGGCCGGCTCGACCGGGGCCCGGACCAAGCCGGAAGCGGACCCGAAGCCCGAGTCCGACGCTAATCCCCAAATTGCGCGGCGCAGCTCGCTGGCCGGGCGGGTCCCATCGCTCAAGCCCGTCGAGGGGTTCGCGCCCCAGGCTCCGCGCCTGACCCTGCCCGCGGACGGGCGCCACATCGCCTAGCTGTGTGAAAATCACTGTCCACAGGGGGTCGGTCCGGTTGGATCTGGCGGGCAGATGCGTAATGATTGTTAGATGACTTCAACCCCTGATTTGACGACAATTCTGCTGGCCGTCGTGGCGGTCATCGCGGTGATCGTGGTGGCCTACCTGATGGTTCGGGCGGTTCGACGCCGCGGGCAGTCCGGCCCGGCCGTCCCGCCCACCCCCACGGTGAGTGAGGCCCCGGAGACGCCGGAAGCCGAACCTGAGCGGGGACCGGAAGAGGCCCGAGGGCCGCCGGAGACCCAACTTGAAACCCCCGTCGAAGCCCCGGAAGTCCCCGAACTCGAGCGGCCGGAACCCGCGGCCACGCGGATGCAGCGCCTGCGGGCGCGCCTGGCGCGGTCGGGTGGCATCGGCAATGCTCTGCTGGCGGTCCTGTCCCGCGGAGAGCTGAAAGAGGCCGACTGGGAGGAAATCGAGGACACGCTACTGGTGGCCGACGTCGGGTTGCCGGCGGTAGAGGAAATCATGGCTGGCCTCCGCACCGAAATGAAGGTGCGCGGGTCGGTTGATCCCACCGAAGCTCGCCAGGTGCTGCGTGAGCAACTGCTGGCCCTGGTGGATCCGACCATGGATCGGTCGCTGCACCTAGATCGCGCCGGGGAAGACCCGGCGGCCATTCTGGTCGTCGGGGTCAACGGCACCGGCAAAACCACCACGGTCGGCAAGATGGCCCGCCTGCTGCGCGCCGAAGACAAGACGGTCCTGCTGGGGGCTGCCGACACTTTCCGGGCCGCCGCTGCCGAACAGCTGACCACCTGGGGTGACCGGGTGGGGGTCCAGGTGGTCCGATCTGACCGGGAGGGGGCAGACCCTGCCGCCGTCGCGTTCGAGGCGGTCGGCCGGGCCAAGGCCGAAGACCTGGACGTGGTCCTGGTGGACACCGCCGGGCGGCTGCAGAACAAAGCCACCCTGATGGATGAGCTGGGCAAGGTTAAGCGGGTGATGGAAAAGCAGGCCCCGGTCTCCGAGGTGCTGCTGGTGCTCGACGCCACCACCGGGCAAAACGGGCTGCGCCAAGCTCAGGTTTTTGCCGAGGCGGTAGGCATTACCGGGATCGTCCTGACCAAGTTGGACGGCTCGGCTAAAGGCGGGATTGTTATTTCCGTTCAGCGTGAGCTCGGGGTCCCGGTCAAACTGGTCGGGCTGGGGGAGGGTCCGGACGACCTGGCTCCCTTCGACCCCGACGCATTCGTCGACGCCATCTTGGGTCAAGACTAGGGTCGCGCGAACGGGTCGGTCCAGGGTTCAACTACCCGTAGACTTGACCACAGAGCTGCCACGGGACCTACCCGGGCCAACAGTGAAGGATCGTTGTGTTCAATAATCTCTCAGATCGCCTCAGTGCCTCATTCAAACGCCTGCGCGGAAAAGGGGTGCTTAGCGAAGCCGACGTTGACCAGACCGTAGCTGAAATCCGTCGGGCCCTGCTGGACGCGGACGTGGCGCTGCCGGTCGTTCGCGACTTCACGGCGCGGGTGCGGGAACAGGCCTACGGGGCTGCTCGCTCAGAGGCGCTCAATCCGGGCCAGCAGGTCGTCCGGATCGTCAACGATGAACTGATTGAGATGCTCGGCGGTCAGACCCGCGAGCTTCACTTTGCCCAGCGCGGACCCACGGTGTTCATGCTGGCCGGCCTGCAGGGCGCCGGTAAGACCACCCTGGCTGGGAAGCTGGGGAAGTGGCTCCGGGAGTCGGGCAAATCCGTCCTCCTGGTGGCCTCCGACCTGCAGCGGCCAAACGCCGTCACCCAGCTACAGATCGTGGGTGAGCGCGCCGGGGTGCAGGTGTGGGCTCCGGAACCGGGCAACGGCGTGGGCGACCCGGTTCAGGTTGCCCGCTCCGGGGTGAACCACGCGATTGAGAACGGCATCGATGTGGTCATCGTCGACACGGCCGGGCGGCTGGGCGTCGATGAAGAGATGATGGACCAGGCCCGGAGGATCCGCGATGCGGTCGAACCGCACGAGGTCATGTTCGTGCTCGACGCCATGGTCGGCCAGGACGCCGTCCAGACAGCCACCGCGTTCCGGGACGGCGTCGGCTTCACCGGGGTGGTGATCTCGAAGCTCGACGGCGACGCTCGCGGCGGGGCGGCACTGTCGGTCCGCGGGGTCACCGGGGCTCCGATCCTGTTCGCCTCCACCGGTGAGGGGCTGGACGACTTCGAGCGGTTCCACGCCGACCGGATGGCCGGGCGCATCCTCGACATGGGTGACATCCTCACCCTGATTGAGGAAGCTGAACGCAAGTTTGACCAGGCCGAAACCGAGAAAATGGCCCAGCGGGCCATGTCCGGTGAGCTGACCCTCGAAGACTTCCTGACGCAGTTGCAGCAGATGCGAAAACTGGGCTCAATGAAGAAGGTGCTGGGGATGCTCCCCGGGATGGGCCAAATGCGGGACCAGCTAGAGAACTTTGATGAGCGGGACGTCTCCCGGGTTGAGGCCATCGTCCGGTCGATGACCCCGGCGGAGCGGGCCGACGTGAAGCTGCTGAACGGGTCGCGCCGCCAGCGGATCGCCGCCGGTTCGGGCACCACGGTGACCGAGGTCAACCAGTTGGTCAAACGCTTCGAAGGCGCCAAGCAGATGATGAAGCAGATGGGGTCGGGCGGGGCTCCGGGAATGCCGAACCTCCAGGGTCTGGCCGGCATGGGTGGACCCGGCAAGAAGACTCGGGCCCGCCAGCAAGCCCAACAGGCTGCCGCTCGGAAGAAGAAGATCGCCAAGAAGGCGCGCTCTGGAAATCCGGCCAAGCGGCGCCAGCAGGAACTCGAAGCAATGCTGCCCCAAGATCAACGTCCGGAAACTGCCGCCCAGCCGGGCGCCGCATTCGGACTCACCCAGCCGGCGCCAGCCGCTCGGCCGACCATGGATGACCTGCCGGAGGACATTCGCCGACTGATGGGTGGACGATGAAACCGGTAACCGGCTGGGTCTACTGGCGCGGTCAGGAGGCCAAGTATCCTTCGTGGCAGTTCGGCCAGTTAGAGGCGGATCCCAAAGGCGGCCTAAAGTTCACGGCTGAAGCTGACCGACCTGGTGAGCATCCCCGCCAGTGGATCATCCCCGGGCTGGTGGATGCGCACAACCACCTGCAGATCGGTGGGGACGGCCCGGTTAGCGAGGAAGTCGCGCTGGACCGCGCCATTCAAGAGCTGTCTTCCGGGGTCCTGGCTCTTCGGGACCTGGGAAACCCACACGAATCCCCGGCCCATCACCTGGCTCGGGCCCCGCGGCTGGTCACGGCCGGGCGCCACCTGGCTCGACCCAAACGCTACCTGCCCGGACTGGCACTCGAAGTTGAGGACCAGGCGGACCTGCCCGCCGCCGTCGCGCAGCAGGTGCAGGCGGGAAACCCCTGGGTGAAACTGGTGGGCGACTGGATTGACCGCTCCCGCGGGTCCGAGGCGGACCTGGACCCACTGTGGGACCGGGCGGTGCTGATCGACGCGGTCCAAACCGCCCACGAGCTGGGGGCGCGGGTGGCCGTTCACGTCTTTGGCCGGAGCGCACTCGACGACCTGTTCGAGGCGGGGGTGGACTCAATTGAGCACGGCACCGGCATGACCTGGGAGCACTGCCAGGAAGCTGCCGCTCGCGGCATCACCGTCACGCCCACGCTCGGCCAGGTGGAGCTGTTCCCCCAGTTTGCGGGGGCGGCCACCCGCTACCCGAACTACGCCCAGACCATGATCAACCTCTACCAAAACTGGCGCACCTGGTGGGCCAACCTGGTGGAGGCGCGGGTGCAACTGCTCCCCGGCTCCGACGCGGGCGGATACCAGCCGCACGGCCAGCTGTTCCGGGAACTGTACCGGTGGGAGGGCGCCGGACTGGACGCCACCACGATCATTGACTATGCCACCTGGCAGGCCCGCGACTTCCTCGGCTTCGACTCGCTGTCCACCGGAGCCCCGGCGGACTTCCTGGTTCTGCGCGACGACCCGATGGTGGAACTGACCGTGCTGGGGGAGCCGCTGCGGATCGTCTTCGACGGTCAGGACGTGTAGCCCCCGTCGACCAACCCGGCCTCCCCTTCGTACCGGTTGCGGTTCGGGTCGCGTCCAGCCAGCCAGTAGCGCAGTGGAAATGACAGGCCGTACCGCTCCCACTGGCGGGCGTGCACCGCCTCGTGTCTGAGCAGGGCCGCCCCCGGAGCCGGCCCGGTCAGGAAGCACCGACCCACACACACCCCGCCGCGCGGATAGAGGCGCGGGGGAAGTCCCCGGTGGACCCACAGGCCACGTTCGTGTCGGACCCGTCCTTGCCCCCAGGCCCACCCCCAGATGAAACCGATCCGGGTGGCCAGACGCAGTCCCCTCGGCTCGCTTGCTGTGCCCATCCCCACAGTTTAGGCGGCTCGGGTGCCAGCAGGCAGTGGCCGCGGTCCGAGGCGGGAAATCCCGGCTATACTCTGGGGAGCCTGATGTTCTCGCGCCAGCCAGGTGCGACAGCCAAAAATAAGGAGTGAACGTGGCTAATAGTTCTCGTTTGGACGCCGTTATCAGCCTTGCCAAGCGGCGGGGATTCGTCTATCCGTGTGGGGAAATCTACGGGGGAACCCGCTCCGCGTGGGATTACGGTCCGCTGGGGGTGGAGCTCAAAGAGAACATCAAACGCCAGTGGTGGGCCCGGAATGTGCGCGAACGCGAAGACGTGGTCGGGCTGGATTCCTCCATTATTTTGCCGCGCCAAGTCTGGGAAGCTTCCGGCCACGTGCAGGCGTTCACCGATCCGCTGATCGAATGCCAGACCTGCCATCACCGGTTCCGCCAGGACCAGCTGATCGAAGAGTTCGCCGAGAAGAACGAGGTGGATGAGGCCACGGTCGCGATGACGGAGATCTCCTGCCCCGACTGTGGCACCCGCGGCAACTGGACCGAACCGAAAGCGTTCTCCGGCCTGCTGAAGACCTACCTGGGGCCGGTCGATGACGAGTCCGGTTTGCACTTCCTGCGCCCGGAAACCGCCCAGGGCATCTTCGTCAACTTCTCCAACGTGATGACTTCGGCGCGGAAGAAGCCTCCGTTCGGCATTGCCCAGATCGGCAAGTCTTTCCGCAACGAGATTACCCCCGGCAACTTCATCTTCCGCACCCGTGAGTTTGAGCAGATGGAGCTGGAGTTCTTCGTTGAGCCCGGCACGGACGAAGAGTGGCACCAGTACTGGATCGACGAGCGCCTCGCCTGGTACACGGACCTGGGGATCAACCCGGAGCACCTGCGTCTGTACGAACACCCGCAAGAGAAGCTGTCCCACTACTCCAAGCGGACCGTCGACATTGAGTACACCTTCGGCTTCCAGGGTTCCCTCTGGGGCGAACTGGAGGGGATCGCCAACCGGACCGGCTACGACTTGGGCGTGCACTCGGAAGCTTCCGGGGCCAAGCTGGACTACTTTGACCAGCAGGCCAACGAGCGCTGGACCCCCTGGGTGATCGAGCCGTCGGCCGGGCTGACCCGCTCCCTGATGGCCTTCCTGGTGGAGGCCTACCAGGAGGACGAGGCGCCCAACACCAAGGGTGGGGTGGACAAGCGGGTGGTGCTTCGCCTCGACCCGCGCCTGGCTCCGGTGAAGGTGGCCGTGCTGCCGCTGTCGCGGAAGGAAGAGCTGGTGGGCCCGGCCAAGGAACTGGCGGCCTCCCTGCGTAAACTCTGGAACGTGGAGTACGACGACGCGGGTGCGGTCGGCCGGCGCTATCGCCGCCAGGACGAGATCGGCACCCCCTACTGCATCACCTACGACTTCGATTCCGTCGAGGATCAGTCGGTCACCATTCGTGACCGCGACACGATGGAGCAGGTCCGGATTCCCGTTCCCGAGGTGCGAGCTTGGCTGCTGGATCGCCTGGACGTGGCCCGCTAGTCCACCTGGGGCCGCTGAACCTGTGGTCGCCGGTTATCCTCGCCCCGATGGCGGGGGTAACCGACCTGCCGTTCCGGCGCCTGTGCCGCGAGTTTGGGGAGCGGCCCCTGGACCCCGGCCAGCTGTCCACGGCCGAGGCCGGAAAGGATGCCCCCGCGGGCCTCTACGTGATGGAGATGGTCACCGCTCGGGCGCTGGTTGAGGGGAACCGGGAAACGTGGCGGATGTTGGAGCCGGACCCGGACGAGCGGGTGCGCTCGGTTCAGCTGTACGGCACCAACCCCGCCACCATGGCCGAGGCGGCCCGGCTGCTCGTTGACCGGCACCTGGCCGATCACCTGGACATGAATTTCGGGTGCCCGGTCCCCAAAGTGACCAAACGCGGCGGGGGCGCTGCCCTGCCGTGGAAACTGGACCTGTACCGCGATATTGTCACCGGGGTGGTCCGGGAAGCCGACCGCCGCGGCATTCCCGTCACGGTGAAAATGCGGATCGGCATCGACGATGACCACGTGACCGTGTTCGAG
Source organism: Scrofimicrobium sp. R131 (assembly GCF_040256745.1). Lineage (GTDB taxonomy): Bacteria > Actinomycetota > Actinomycetes > Actinomycetales > Actinomycetaceae > Scrofimicrobium > Scrofimicrobium appendicitidis. The sequence continues at coordinate 1,542,544 of NZ_CP138335.1, read as the reverse complement.
GCTGCCCGGATTGCTCAGGCGGCCGGGGTGGTGGCCGTGGGCCTGCACGCCCGGACACAGGAGCAGTACTATTCGGGTCACGCCCGGTGGGAATGGATCGCCCGGTTGAAGGAACAGCTGAAGGTTCCGGTCCTGGGAAACGGTGACATCTTCAGTGCCCAGGACGCCCGCGAGATGATGGCCCAAACCGGGTGCGACGCGGTCGTGATTGGCCGGGGCTGCCAAGGCAGACCGTGGCTGTTTGAGGAAATCGTGGCCGACCTGTGGGACCGGCCCGCCCCCACGCCTCCCAACCTCGGCCAGGTTTGCCGGGTGATTGAGCGCCACGCGGACCTGATGGTTCAGACCCTGGGGGAGGAACTGCGGGCCATGCGGGAGATGCGCAAACATCTGGGCTGGTACCTGCGCGGTTTCTCCGTTGGCGGTGCCACCCGGCAGCAGTTGGGACTGGTTTCCACCCGCGCGGAGCTGAGCACCATTTTGGCCACCCTAAACGCTGAGGAACCGTTTCCCGAGGTGGCGGCGGGCCCGCGGGGCCGGGCGGGCAAAGCCAAGCGCCCGCACCTACCTGATGGGTGGCTCTCCACCCGCACCGTCAGCGAGCAGGAGAAAGCCCTGCTCCACCTGGCTGAGGCCGATGGAGGTTCCGGTGGTTAATCCGATCAGTTTGGGGCGCGCAGGCGTCCACCCCGTGCAGTTGGGACCCGGCCACCTGGTGGTCGCGGTGCCGGTGCTGGCATCCACCTCCGCTGAAGCCTATCGGCAGTGGTGCCATGCCGCCGACCGGGGCGCCGACCTGGTGGAGTGGCGCCTGGATCCGCTGCTGACCTCCGGCGAGGCCGAGCGGGCCTTCGCGGTGGCTCCCAGCTGGCGCGAACAGGAGTCCTGTCCGGTGCTGGTGACCGTCCGCACTGCGGCGGAGGGGGGAGATTGGTCCGCCGTCCCGGGGGAGTACCTGGACTGGGTCGAGCGCGCCGGCACCTGGGCCGATGCGGTGGACATCGAGTTGGCTACCCCCGCGGTGGGGGAACTGGTTGACCGGTCCCACCAGCAGGGAGCCCGGGTGGTTCTGTCCCGCCACGTGCTGGCAGGTTCGGTCGACCCAGGGGAACTGCAGGCCACCTTGGAGCAGATGGTCACGCTGGGGGCGGACGTGGTCAAGGTCGCCTGGCAGGTGCAAAGCCGGCTTGACGTGGACCAGATCCTGGCGGCTCAGCGGTGGGCCGCGGAGACACTGCCGGTCCCAGCCGTGATCATTGGGATGGGCCCGGCCGGGCAGGCGACCCGACGCGGGCAGGCGGCGAGGCTCAGCGCCTTCACCTTCGGGGTGGGGGCGGTCGAAAGTGCCCCCGGGCAGCTGAGCATAGCGGAGCTTCGCGCTGCGGACCTGGCCTTGGGTGACGAGGGGGAGCCGAGCCGGGCGTAGGCGCGCCAGGTTGCCGGCCGACGGCCTAGCGGTAGGCCAGCGGGTTGTGCGGGTTGGCGGGCGCCGGCTCAAACCAGGCGCAGGTGTCCGGCTGGATCACCGTGTGGGTGGCATCGGAGAAGACGAACCCGTCCGAATAGAGCAGCGGCAGGTGCTTGGCTGGCACCGCCACCGGTTCGCTGGAGGCGTTTAGCACCACCATGATGTGGCCGCTCAAATGCACCGACACCCCCGGGTGGGCCCACGAAATGTCGTCGATTAGCGCCAGGTTGGAATGCGACAAATGTTTGCGTTCACGCAGGGTGAGGATCCGCGTGGTCAGGTCGTGCTGGTAGCGGGACTGGGGATCGTTCGCCAGGGACAGGCGGAGCTGGGGTCGGGAGCCCTCCTCCACCTCCACCTGTCCGCCGGCGCTGACAAATGGAAGGTAGAGAGCCCCGGGGAGCGAACTGACGAAGGTTAGGAACGCGTTCACCCGGCCGATGGGAGCCCCGTCAGCCCAGGAACCAGGATTGGGCGTCCGTGCGTCGGCGCCCTCGGCGGCCGGATTGAAGGCGGGTCGCCACGCCACGGTCTGGCCCAGGGGTGCCCGGCTCGAATAGGCTTTGGCCACCCGTTTGCGCAGTTCTGACGCATCCCACGGGGCCTGCAGCAGCGAGTCGTCGCGCAGGTGGTGGAACCAGTCCTCCTGGACGTGGTGTTCGAAGAATTCCGGGTGGGCGACGGACGCCTCGGCGGTGAGGATCACGGTGGAGTCGAGGCTGGCCACCTCGGCCAGCTGGCGGTTCACGGTTTCGGTAAACTGGCGGATCCGATCCTCGCGGTGGGGTCGAGCCGGATCGTCGTCAATCAGGCCCAAGTCCACCCCGTCCACTCCGGCTCCCATCAGCACCCGGGTCCGCTCGATCAGCGTGTCCGGGTCGTTGTCCAGTTCGACCGGTGGCGGCGAATCCTGCGGTGAGACCGTGGCGGCGTCAGAGCGGACCCGGACCAGGATTTTCAGCTGAGCCGCGTGCGTGGCTTTGACCAGCTTGGCAATGTAGTCGCGTTGGGGATTCAGATCGGGCAGCGATAGGCGCAGTAGAATTGCCGAAAAGCCCATCCGCCGAATTGCTGGCAGCAGCCCAATCAAGCCCAGCAGATCGGCCGGGCCGTATGCGCCCGGAAGGTCGCAAACAGCGGCGGTATTCCACCACGACGTCACTCCGCGTTCGCCCCGATAAATCTGGCGAGTCAGAGTCGACGTATTGGTTTCCTTCAGATTGGAATCAATCACGGTCGGATCTCTCGTCAAAAATGCAGCTGATTGTCAGCTTTTCCTTAACTCATATTAGCCTAGGGGAGTGGATCGTGAACTAGCTGACTGGCACCTGCCCCTCTACGGCGACTTCGATCAGGAACGGTTCGTCACCGAGCCGCCCAAGGCGCCGACCCGCACGCCGTTTGAGCGGGATCGGGCTCGGATTCTGCACTCTTCGGCCCTGCGCCGCCTCGGCACGAAAACCCAGGTGTTGGGCCCGGCCTCAGACGATTTTGTCCGCACCCGGCTGACCCATTCGCTGGAGGTAGCCCAGGTGGGCCGCGGAATCGGAGCGGAGCTGGGATGCGATCCGGACATTGTGGATGCCGCCTGTTTGGCACACGATTTGGGGCATCCACCTTTTGGACATAACGGGGAACGGGCCCTGAATGAGGCTGCGGCCGACGCCGGCGGGTTCGAGGGCAACGCCCAGACGTTTCGTCTGGTAGTTCGGCTTGAACCCAAGGTAATTTCCGGTGATCTGCGGGCGGGGCTGAACCTGACCCGCGCCACCCTGGACGCGATCTGCAAGTATCCGTGGGCCCGCGGCGAAGGTCCTAATTTGGAAAAGTCACAGCGGAAGTATTCCGTCTACAGTGACGATCGGCCCGTATTTGATTGGCTCCGCCAGCACGCCCCGGAAGGTCGTCGGTGCCTGGAGGCCCAGGTGATGGACTACTCGGACGACATTGCCTACTCGGTGCACGACTTGGAGGACGCGGTGGTGACCGGTCGGGCCAAGTTGCCGGCGCTGCGCGACCCGGGCCGCCTCCGCCAGGTGCTGGCTGACACGATCGACTGGTACGGCGCCTCGTTCTCCGAGGATGAGCTGGCCGATGCCGCCCGTCGCCTGATTGAGCTGCCCTACTGGCCCGAGGACTTCGTCCCCACCTATCAGGGCAACGCTGCGATGAAGGACCTGACCAGCCAGTTGATTGGCCGGTTCTGCGGGGAAGCGGTGGCGGCCACCCGGGGCCAGTACGGATCGGAGCCGCTCGGCCGCTACCGGGCAAACCTGGTGACGCCGCGGGAGGTCCTGGCCGAAATCCAGTTCCTCAAAGGGGTAGCGGTCTCCTTCGTGATGAGCCCGCGTGAACACGATCCGCGCTACTACCAGCAGCGCACGATTGTGCTGGACCTGGTGGAAGCGTTGATGGAGGCGGGCCCAACCGAGCTGGAACCACAGTTTGCTCAAGAGTGGGAGTCTGCCACCAACCACGCCGGTCACCTGCGGGCAGTGGTCGATCAGGTGGCCAGCCTGACCGACCGTTCCGCCGTCCAGTGGCACGCACGCCTGTGCGGCATGCTGTCCTCGCTGCTCTAGGGTCGGCTGCGGGCGAACAGGCGTTTCTTCCTCGCGGTCTCCGTGCTGGACAAATGCACGTACAATGTCCCCATGGCGGGTTTGATTAGGCGTGAGGACATTGAAGAGGTCCGGAACCGCACCCGCATTGAAGAGGTGGTGGGAGAGCAGGTCACGCTGCGCCCGGCCGGGGTCGGCTCACTGAAGGGTCTGTGCCCATTCCACGAGGAACGCACGCCTTCGTTTCATGTCCGCCCCCAACTGGGCCTGTGGCACTGCTTTGGCTGCGGTGAGGGCGGCGACGCCATCGCGTTCGTGCAGCGGATCAACCATTTGGACTTTGCCGAAGCAGTCGAGTTCCTGGCCGAAAAAGTCGGGGTCACCCTGCGCTACGAGGGTGGGGGCAACCGCCGGCGGACAGAGGAGCCGGGCCGGCGCCAGCGGCTGCTGGAAGCTCACCGCAATGCGGAGGACTTCTACCGCGAGCAGCTGCAGACTCCGGGGGCGGCCGTTGGACGCCAGTTCTTGGCGGAGCGCGGCTTCGACCAGGCGGCGGCTGACCGGTTCGGGGTCGGCTATTCGCCGGCCTCGTGGGACGGGCTCACCCGCCACCTGCGCGGGCGCGGTTTCACCGACCAGGAGCTGATCACCGCCGGGTTGGCCGTGCAGGGGAACCGGGGACTGTACGACCGGTTCCGCAATCGGCTGATGTGGCCGATCCGCGACCTGACCGGGGCCACCATCGGTTTTGGGGCGCGCAAACTCGACGAGGAGCCCGACTCGCCCAAGTATTTGAACACCCCGGAAACGCCGATCTACCGCAAATCTCACGTGCTGTACGGCCTGGACCTGGCCAAGCAGGACATTGTTCGTCAACGCCGGATCGTGGTAGTGGAAGGCTACACCGATGTGATGGCCGCCCACCTGGCCGGGGAGACGGTCGCGGTGGCCACCTGCGGCACCGCATTTGGCTCCGACCACGTGCAGTTGGTCCGGCGCCTGCTGGGTGATGAGGCGGACCCGGCTGCGGGCGTGGTCCTCACCTCCGGCCGGGCCCGCGGCGGGGAAATCATCTTCACCTTCGACGGGGACGAGGCGGGAAAGGCCGCGGCGCGGAAGGTCTACGTGGAGGACCAGAAGTTTGCCGCCCAGACATTTGTCGCGATTGAGCCCCACGGGTGGGATCCGTGCGACCTGCGCCAGCGCCGCGGGGATGAGGCGGTCCGCCAGCTGATCGAGTCGCGCGTTCCCCTGTTTGAGTTCGTGCTGCGTTCCGTCCTGGCCCAACTGGACCTTGACACGGCTGAGGGCCGGGTCGCTGCCGTCCGGGCGGGCGCCCCAGTGCTGGCCGGAATCAAAGATATTGCTTTGCGCCAAGAGTACGTGCGCCAGTTTGCGGGCTGGGTGGGGGTGGAAATGTCCCGCGTTTCCGGGGCGATCCGGAACGTCGGTCGGCCCCGCCCGGCAGCTGGGATCGCCAGTCCGGCGGTGCCTTCCAACGACCCGGTGGTTCGGATGGAGCGCCAGGCGCTGGAAGCCCTGCTGCAGCGGCCCCTGGACGTAGTGGGGATGGGCTTTGAGCTGCTCAGCCCGGAAAGCTTTTCCCTGCCCATTCACCGGGCGGTGCACGAGGCGATTCTGGCGGCCGGGGGACTGGACCGGTACCTGGATTTCCTGGCTGCGGCCGAACAGGAAGTCGGGATGGGGGAACAGTCAGTTTCCCTGGCGACCCGGCGCTGGATTGAGGAGATCCGCAGTGGGGCCGGCCCGCAGGTTTCCGAGGTGATTCGCCAGCTGGCGGTCGCCCCACTGGCCCAGGACGACGCCTCGTCGGTGCGGGACTACGCGGTCGGGCTGATGCGGGCTTTGGTCCGCCTGGAGTTGACGCGGCGGGTGGCGGCTCTGCGTCTTCGGCTGGGCCGGCTCGACCCCTCAGACCCCGACTACGAGGAGATTTTTGCCGAGCTGGTCGAGCTCGACTCCCAGCGCCGCGAATATGCGGACCACTCCGGATAGGCTGGAGCGGTAGCAGTCCGGTTCGTTGACCGGGCTGAGACAGATCCAAGGAGGGAGAACACAATGGCCGATCACACGGTTCCCACGGTAAAGCTCAACAACGGTGTCGAAATTCCCCAGCTGGGTTTCGGGGTGTTCAAGGTGCCCGATGACGTCACCACGTCGGTGGTGCTGGAGGCCATTGGGGCCGGCTACCGTTCGATTGACACCGCCGCCGTCTACGGAAACGAGGCGGGGGTGGGTCGAGCCCTGGCCCAAACAGAGGTCCCGCGCGAGGACCTGTTCATCACCTCAAAACTGTGGAACGACGATCAGGGATACGAATCGGCTTTCAAAGCTTTCGACCTGACGATGGAAAAGCTCGGTCTGGACTACCTGGACCTGTACCTGATCCACTGGCCCACCCCCGAGCGCGGGCTGTATGAGCAGACTTGGCGCGCCCTGGAAGAGTTGTACGCCCAAAAGCGGGTGCGGGCGATCGGGGTCTCCAACTTCCAGCCCGCCCACCTGGACCGGCTGATTGCCGGCTCGAATGTGGTGCCGGCCGTGAACCAAATAGAGATCCATCCCGCCCTGCAGAACCGGGAGGCCATTGCCGCCAACGTGAAGCACGGGATTGCCACCGAAGCGTGGAGTCCGCTGGCGAAAGGCGAAGTGCTGGCCGAGCCGATCATCTTGGATTTGGCGGCCCGGCACGGCAAATCTCCCGCGCAAATTGTCCTGCGCTGGCACCTCCAGGCGGGACGAATCGTGATTCCGAAGTCCGTCACCCCGTCGCGAATCGCCGAGAATATCGACGTGTTCGACTTTGAGCTGACCGATGCCGACCTGAAGCAGATTGATTCTCTGGAGCGCGACTATCGGACCGGGCCCCACCCTGACCGGTTCAACTGAACCGGCCGGGCCAACCCCCAGACCCCCTCTCCACCTCGTCAAAGGAACCCTGATGACCGACTCGCTCCCGGTGGCCCCGCTGCCCGAGGACGCCGCCGAACTGGCCGCGGAAGCCCGCTCGGACCTGGAATGGTACCGAGATGCCGTCTTTTACCAGGTGGTGCTGCCTTCGTTTGCCGACGGAAACAAGGACGGGATCGGCGATTTCGTTGGCCTGACCAACAAGCTCGACTACCTCTCTTGGCTCGGAATCGATGCGGTCTGGGTGCCGCCGTTCTACCCGTCGCCGCTGGGGGATGGCGGTTACGACGTCGCGGACTATCTGGATGTGGCTCCCCAGTACGGCACGCTCGGTGACTTCGATCGGTTTGTCGAGGAGGCCCACCGGCAGGGGATCAAAGTGGTCATCGACCTGGTCATGAACCACACTTCCTCGGCCCACCCGTGGTTTGAGGCTTCCCGCACGGACCCCGATGGGCCCTACGGCGACTACTATGTCTGGCGTGACACCGACCAGGATTACCCCGACGTGCGGGTCATTTTCGTGGACACGGAGGAATCTAACTGGGCTTGGGATGAGGTGCGAGGACAGTACTACTGGCACCGCTTCTTCTCACACCAGCCGGACCTGAACTTTGAGAACCCGGCCGTGCGCGAGGAGATGCTGTCGGTCGTCCGGTTCTGGTGTGCCCGCGGCATTGACGGGCTCCGCTTGGATGCCATTCCCTACCTGTACGAGGCGGAAGGGACCAACGGGGAGAACCTGCCGGCGACCCACCATTTCATCGCGGAGGTGCGCCGCGTCCTGGATCAGGAGTTTCCCGGGATCGTGCTGGTGGCCGAGGCGAACCAGCCTCCCGGTCAGGTGGTGGAGTACTTCGGCACCCCCGATGCCCCCGAATGTCACATGTGTTTCCATTTCCCGCTGATGCCGCAGATCTTCAAGGCGGTCAAGTCCGAGGAGACATCTGGGTTGCTCTCTGCCTGGCAGCACACCCCGGTGCCACCTGCCGGGGGCCTGTGGGGGCTGTTCCTGCGCAACCATGACGAGCTCACCTTGGAGATGGTCAGCGACGAGGAGCGGTGGCAGATGTACAAGTGGTACGCCCCCGAGCCGCGCATGCGTGCCAACGTGGGGATCCGCCGGCGCCTCTCCCCGCTCCTGGACGCTGATCGCCCGACGCTGGAGCTGGTTCACGCCCTGCTACTGTCCCTGCCGGGGGCTCCCTTCCTCTACTACGGGGATGAGATTGGGATGGGCGACACGATCGAGCTGTATGACCGGGATGGGGTTCGCACCCCGATGCAGTGGGATGACACGGAGGGAGCCGGGTTCTCTGAAGCCCCAATTGAGCGCTTCTATCTGCCTCTGGTGAGCCGGGAGGGATACTCCTCACAGGAGGTCAACGTGGCCACGCAGGAGGGCGACCCGGACTCGTGGCTGAACTGGGTCCGAGCCCTGCTGGCGGCCAGAAAGGCGGTCCGGACCCTGCAGGACGGCCTGTTTGACATCATCCAAACCGATGACCCGGCCGTGTTCGCCTACTGGCGCCGCGGCACCTGGCGCGCACTGGGGGACAATGCCCCCGTCCTGTGCGTGTTCAACTTTTCCACCGAACCCAAGGTGGTGTCCTTGGAGATGGCCGAGGTGGAGCCGGCCGCCTCGGCCCGGTGGGTGGCGGGGAACGCGGTGGTGGAACACGCGCGGGGACGCTGGCAAGCGCAGCTGCCCCCGCGCGGGTTTGGGTGGGTGGAGTTCGGCTAGTACACGATGCCGAACACCCACACGGCCAGGGTCAGGCTGGTCAGGGTGACCAGCACGATGGCGACCAGGTTCAGATAGAACCCGCCTTTGACCATCTCGCCAATGGTGACGTAGCCGGAGCCGAACGCAACCGCGTTGGGCGGGGTGGCCACCGGGAGCATAAAGGCGCAGGTGGCGGCCAGTGCGACCGGGATGGTCAGCAGCAGCGGGTCCGCGCCGATCCCCAGGGCAATTCCACCTGCCACCGGCAGGAAGGTGGCGGCGGTGGCCGTGTTCGAGGTCAGTTCCGTCAGCCCCAGAATCACCAGCGCCACGATGCCGACAATCAGCCACATGGGTAGGCCAGCCAGTCCGGTGGCATAGGTGCCAATCCACTCGGTCAGGCCCGAGGAACTGAACTGGGCGGACAGGGCCAGGCCCCCACCGAAGAGCAGCAGCACGCCCCACGGAAGCTGAACGGCGCTAGCCCAATCCAGCAGTCGCACCCCGCGGGCCGATCCGCCCGGAAGCACAAACAGCAGCAGCGCAATCAGCATCGCGATCCCCGCGTCTGAGATCGGCGGCTTCTCAAAAACGATTGGAACCCCGATCCACAGGACGGCAGCGAGGACAAAAATGAGGAGGACTCGCAGCTCACCTTTGGAGGCAGGACCCAGGTCGGCCAGTTCTTGATTGATTAGCTGGCGCCCCCCGGGAATCTCTTTAATCTCCGGTCGGAACAGCACTTTTGTCAGGACCAGCCAGGCCAAGAACATGAAGACGATTGCCAGGGGCATTCCCACCAGCATCCACTGACCAAAGCCAATTGTAATATTGAAGTTTTCATTCAGATATCCCACCAAAAGCGTGTTCGGAGGGGTGCCGATAATGGTACCGAGCGACCCGATTGACGCGGAGTAAGCAATTCCCAGCATCAGTGCAGTCGCGAATTTCGATTTAAGGACGGTTTCGCCCGTCTCGGTCACGGTTGAGTGTCCCACCCCCGGCATGACCTTGGCCACCAGCAGCAGCACGGACATGCCGATGGGCAGCATCATCACGGCGGTGGCGGTGTTGGACACCCACATGCTGAGGAAGCCGGTGGCGATCATGAAGCCACCGATCATGGCTCCTGGCCGCGGACCCATCACCTTGAGGGTGAGCAGCGCGATCCGCCGGTGCAGGTTCCATCGCTGCATGGCCAGAGCCAGCATGAAGCCGCCCATGAACAAAAAGATGACGTCATTGCCATAGGAGGCCCCGACATCTTTGATGGGAACGTCGGCAAAGACCGGGAAAGCCACCAGGGGGACCAGGGCGGTGGCCGGAATGGGCAGGGCCTCCGTCATCCACCAAATCCCCATCAAAACCGCGATGGCGGCGGTGACTTTGCCGGGCTGGGCCAAAGAGTCAGGTAGGACCAGGTACATGGCGATGGCGAGGATCAGACCGCCGGCCAAACCTCCCCAGCGGCGCAGGTTGACGGTTGGGGTGTCAGCGGGGGCCCGTTCGCCGGGCGATTGTTGGTTGATTTCAGTGGATTCGGCGACCGGTTCTTCGAGAGTATAGAGTTCGGCTGGTTCAGATTCTTCCATTTTTGGGATGTTGCGCATCGTGGTTCCTTTGTTTGGAGCAGGGCTCGACGTTGGGTCCTTGGCACGACTGTGCATTTCTAGGCTAACAAGGACTAAAGGCCCTGTCAGGCACTTGGATTAATTCCCGCATTTTGCGTGTTAAATCTGTCATAGGTGAATTGATGAATGGCTGAGTCGCACTGAAATCAGGGACAAACCGCAGGTCCAGGTCGGATTCTGGCAGCGCAAGGGAGCTCGTTGCGGCGTGATGGGGGCACCGGTTTCGGTCCGGAGAGCAGGTAGCTGGGGCCCAGCCGCAGTCCCGCCCGGGGATGTTGGTACCCCCGCTGGGACTCGAACCCAGGACCAAAGGATTATGAAGATGCCGACCCTAGAAGGTGGTTGCAGCAACACCGGATTGACCCCTACGATCCTGACCACCGCGGAAGACTGGAAGGATCGCCAGAAACGACCGCGTGTTCCACCTTGAGACAGACCGGAGGATTCTTGGTGTACCCACGGTTAATCAGCGTGCCCGACAATGCCGCGACAAGGGCGTAGGCGGAGGCGTCAAGAACGGTGAACGCTAATCGGTGGGCCGGGTAGAGCTGCCCCAGATTCCACTGCCGGGCAGCGTCGCCGCCTAGGTCTGCGGTTGCGACTCCTGGTTATTGGTTCCTCGTTCACCTGGTATGCCGACCCGAGCAACGGATTTCCCTAGGCTCTAGGCTTTGCCTCTGCATACGTGTCCCCCCACCCGGGCTTGGGCGGGGGGACATTTGTGTGTTAGGGCTGTGCTCGGTCGGTGCGGGCTCCGCGTCCGGGGCGTTGGGCTTGCCAGGTGTCGATTGTCTCGGGTAGCCATCCGCGCACGGCTCTTGGGCCTGAGCCGGTGAGCGCGTCTGGTTCTGGGAGGATGCCCCGGCCGGAGTAGCCGCGCGCGGTTCCCTCGGTGATTCCGATCCGCTCTGCTACGTCCCGCAGTGCCAGGTAGTGCACGCTCATTTTCTGCTGCCCTGTTGGACCAGTACGTTCCAGGCGGTGAGTGCCCAGCCCACCGCGCATAGTGACCAGGCGGCTACTGGCTTCCAGCCTGTGCCTCTGTCGGTTAGTAGCAGGAGGGCTGCGGTGGTTGCCAGCATGACCGCGACCCCCATCAGGTCTCGTTTCATTGTTTCTTCCCTTTCTCGGTGCTGGAGCCCGGAGTAGGCTTGAGTGGCGGGGATTGAAGATGGTTCGTTCATTTTCAATCCCCGCGTTCCTTCTTAGCTACCGTCCTTGTCCCGCAGTAGCTGCCATAGTGCAGGCAGAACTGGGATAGCGCTGAAAGCAAAACTCAAGTTCTGCTGATCTAAGCTTGCGCTGCTTTGGGTGTTGCTTTTGCTCCGAGCTGACACTCATTACTATGCAGTGGTATCCCGGTCGGATCAAGCTGAAACAGGATCACTTTGCAGGTCTTGACCCCCACTTTCTGCCTGGGGAACTGTCTCGCTCACCCAGGGGCTTTTGCTACTAAAGCCAGTTAGGGTACCGCATAGGGTACCCCTGCCGATTTTGGACGCCTGGGGGAGTGGGTTTTTGCCTGGTGAAGGCAATGCAAAAGCCGCACCATTTCAACGAATAGTGCGGCTTCTGACCCTGGTACCCCCGCTGGGACTCGAACCCAGGACCAAAGGATTATGAGTCCTCTGCTCTAACCGACTGAGCTACAGGGGCAATGGGCAATATCTTAGCCCACGGCCAAGTGGGGAACCGAACCGGGTCGACAGAGGCCAACGGAGAAAGGCGCCGGAATTAGCGCTACGCTGAAGGCATGTTCTCTACGCGTTCTGTTCCAGATGAGGCAGTAAATCTGATTCCTGCGGGCGATCGGCACGCCCCGTTTGTTGAGGGTGAAGACGGCTCAATTATCGTGGCCGGCCAGCACGCCCTCTATGTCATCAAGGACGGGGAATTGGCTGCCTCGGGCATGTGGTACGAGGTTCAATACGCCACCTGGAAGGCCCAGAGCCGGGAGCTGACCGTCATCTGGACCGAGCCGGACTGGGACCCAGTGCTTGTGGTCACGCGGGAAGAGAACCCGGAGAAGTTCATGCGGGTGCTGACCAGTCGGGTTGACCGGGCGCTAGTCGTCTCACGTCAGCAGGTGACACCTTCGGGTGCGCTCCTGACTGCCACCGTGCGACGTCGGGTGGACAATGCGCTGTTCTCTACCGTGATGTGCCAGGGCTACCTACCCCCCGAAGAGGAGATCTTGGCTCGCCGCCTGGAGGACGAGGTGAGGGCCGAAGTTGGGTTGGGCCCAGTGGGAGATGGGGCGAGGTAAGGGTCACAGTCCTTGAGTTGCTCACCGGCCTCAGCGCCGACTAGTATCTTCTACGTAAGCGATCCCGCGTAGCTCAATGGCAGAGCATTCGACTGTTAATCGAACGGTTGTTGGTTCGAGTCCAACCGCGGGAGCTCAGAGCCACTGGCTCCAATCATCCTGAACCAGGGTGGTGGAGACGGTGGTTTTTTGGCGTGTGGAGACGGGTCAGTTCGGCCTCTGATTCGGTGGCCGGATCCGGGGGTTACCAGCCGGTCAGATACTTGATCGGAGGCAAAACCGGGCAGGCTTCGAACAGGCTTGATAGTTCCTCCCGGCCGGAGAACTTTGCTTGACTGTCCGGGGTCCACGACAGGGGAGTGTCGGGTAGCCAGATCTCTTCAGAGGTACTGCCCAAGTTTTGCATTTGTGCGATCCAGACATCTTTCGACGGAGGGTCGGCGATGAACTCGACCCCCTGGTCTTCCAGGCACGGGACCAGAAACTCCGTGTAGTACTCGTATTTGACGGCTAACTGTTCACTGCCGGACGGAATCAGGATTGTTTCGGACGGGTACATCCCCATGCATTGCCAGATCTGGATGGCGGCAGAGGGTGAAGCCATGGCTGCACCCAGGTCCAACCCCCAGACACCCGGAGCTTCACTGACCTCATAGCCGGCCTCTCTAATGCAATCAGCGGCTGGTTGAAGGCCCTCCCCGCCGCTAACCCAACGGGACAGAGTGGGGAGCGGTTGAGACTCAGGCACCCCTAACGTGGCCCGATTGCTTTCAAGCCAGGTCTTTCTGGCGTTCTCCCGGTCCTGATCTGACAGTTCGACCTTGCTAACGCGGGTGGTTGGCGTCCACTGGTCATAGCTGGTGGTCGGCTCTGAGGCCCCGGTCTCGCCCGGCCGGGAGGGGCCGGCGCACCCAGCCAGGGAGATGGCTGCCAGGGCTGCGAGCAGTGGAAATGATCTTAGTTTCAATTGTGCTCCTTTAGTGTTATAGGGGGCTAGCTTTAATTTCGAGCTGTAAACAAGTGGAGTTCTCGAAAGCTGACCGCACGGAATAAGCATTGGCTGGTTTGGGCAACCAGGATCAACTCTCATTCCTGTTGGGGGCTGACGACTGTGCCAGCGACGCTCGATGGAAACATTACGGCTGGAGCCGTGCCGGGCATTGACTTAGCCAGAAATGCCCGTAATATCCGCCTCGGCCGGTGTGAGCTCGATTGGTTGTTGGAGGAGTCTCCGAAAGCGGCCCATCTTCAGTTAATCAGTCTTGTTGGTTAATCCTGTCAGATCGCTGTGTTTATCACTAACAGACAAAAACCAACAGCCTATCTGCAGGGTACTGCGCTGAACCGAGAGAAGCAAGCATTGCCAGGGGATAGCCTACACGCTGTGGTGTGTATTTGCTATTATCGCAGGTCGGGGACTGGTGAGATCATTTAGCGACTGACTGTGCGCGGTCAAGCGACACCGAGATTCGATCATGGGGTTCGCAGTACTGAGACCGGGTCGCGAAATGCAGCCCAACAGGAAGGGGCGATTGCCGCCAGCAGGGCGGTGCCGGTGGACAGGATGATGACGGCCAATGCGAAATCGAGCGGTGCGGCCAGCCCGAGCCGGCCGAAGTAGAGCAGTGCGCAGCCGGCTCCAAGGCAAGAGCCAAATGCGGCTGGGATGACTATCTGTGTGGTTGTCAGGATAGTGAGGCTGGCTCTGGTGATCCCCAGGGCCCTTCTTCGACCCAGGTCGGACCGATGCAACAGTACATCGGTCAAAGAGATCAGGGAGACCAAAAAGATTCCTACCCCAAGAATTCCCAACAGCAGTGTGCGGTTGTACTTGGCTAGCTCTGACGAGAAGGCCGTGTTGGCCAACGCCAGTCCGCTGGGAGCCTCCACGTCTACCTGGTCAAGTGTCTTGGCCCCCATTGTGTTCAAAACGGCCTCTTTGATGGGTTGCACAAAAGAAATGTCCCCGACCAGGATCTTCAACTGGCTGTATTCGGTGTCGGGTGTGGCTATCACCAGGATCCCGGGGTCAAGCTGTTCAAATCCTGGCCTGAGCAGCCCCTGGGCAACCAGTGGGATGATCCCGCGTCGGGGCGATTCCACCGCGCCGCTGGGATAGGCAAAGCGAAGGGTGTCCAGCGCGGACTGGGTGGCGGCCGCCTCACCGGGTTGCAGAGTAACCATTGGTGAAACTTGCAGTACCTGGTCCAAATTGGAGACTTCCCATGCGGGGACTTTGGCTCCGCCTGGAACTCGACTGTTGCTGACATCAACCGGGGTCCCCAAACCAACCGCAGTCTCAATCCCAGAGATAGATTGGACTAGGTCAATCAGTGCCTGGTTGATCAGGTGATCGCCACTCAGATCCGTCACGGTCAATACGCGAGCGCCAGCTTCAGTCAGGCGCTGATCGATGTTGCGTGAATTTGCTGCTGCCTGACCAACGGAGGCTAGAATCGCAAAGCAGACTGCTCCAACAATCAGAGCCACTACCAGCGATGACACTTTCTGAGCCTTGGCTGTGCGGAACGCTTCACGGATCAATGTCCACGCTGTCATAGCTCCATCACCCCCTGCGCATGTTCAAGGACGTACGGGTCGTGGGTGGCAATCACCACCGTCGTTCCAAGGCGTGCCGCATCCGACAGAGCAGATAGAACTAGCTCCGCATTGGCTCGGTCAAGGTTTCCGGTTGGCTCGTCAGCCAGGATAACGGCAGGACTCACCAGCATTGCTCGGCAGATTGCGACGCGTTGGGCTTGGCCCCCTGAGATCTCAGTAGGGTAGGAATCGCCCAAATGCTCCAGCCCAAACTCTGCCAGAAGGTGTGCCGCTCGTGTCCGCCACTGTGTCGATTTTCCACCGGAGTAAAGTCCGGGCTCGCTGACGCAGGCTGAAACCTTTCGAGTCGGATCCAGTTGGGAGTCCTGAAAAACGAATCCGAGCCTGGTGGCACGCAAGCGAGAGCGGTCCTGGTCGGGCCAAGTGCTGACTGGCTGACCTTGGAACCTGATTTGACCAGATTTAGGGGTCAACAGCAGTCCAAGCAGATAGAGCAGGGTTGATTTCCCGCAGCCGGAGGGGCCGGTAAGAGCAGTAACTGTCGAGTCTGGAAAACTGTACGAGAGCCCGGAGAAAAGGTCGGGTCCATCTTTCCGATAGGCGAAACTGAGGTCCGCCACCTCCAACGTGCTTTGCATTTCACTCTCCAGATTGTGGCTGTCCGTTTGGAAGTTGACCAGCCACCAACTGGGAAGCCAATGCTACTTTCTCGCCGACTTCGACTCCGCTGACCAGGACAATTCCCCGATCTGATGCCAGGATCTGCACCGGTCGATGCTCAACATTGTTGGAAGAGGCAACGACCTGAACAAAAGCCGAACCATCGGGCTCAACGGCTAGAGCGCCGACTGGCACCACCGGCCCCGACACCTCTGGGACTAGGACCACCTCAGTTGGTAGGAAAAGCTGTTCGTCTCCGGGCAGACTGTGGCATTCGTCCCCGCAAACCGGACCTCCACCAGGAGCTGACAGAACCAGCTCGATTTGCCCAGTCTCATCATCCGTCCTTGTCTCCGCGGTTACGGCGTCCCAAGTCAGATCGTCTAGGCGCACGGTAATCTTTGCACCCGGGGGAATGCTGGCTGCCTGGCTGGGCGTAAGGCTGAGGATGAACTCGGGTGTGGACTGCACCCGAGTGACTAGCTCCTCGCCGCCGTTCAACTTCGCACCGGGACGGAGCTGCTCTCGGTCAAGATTCAGCGAGGTCGGAAGCAGGGGGACCGCAACCAGTTGACCCAAGGGGACCGACCCGGTGGGGTCTAGTCCCTGGTCCTCGTGCCATTGCTGAACTGCAGCTTCAGTCCACTGGTCATACTGGTCGTCGCTGGCCCAGAGGTATCCCAAAGCTACTAGCATCAGGTTCAGTTGCTCAACGTCAGAGCCTGCCATTCCATTAGAGAGCGCTCGGTAGAAGGGGGTAGGCCCTTCCACTGCAACCACGGGCATCTGGTCCACTCGGTAAAGCAGATCACCTGCCCCAAACTCTTGCTGGTCACTCACCCAGGTGACCACTCCGCTCGTTAAGTTGGTTGCGACAGGGACCCGAGCCTGGGTTACCGAGGTGTTTAGCCCTAGAGTGCGTCCGAGAGTTTGCTGGCTCACAGTCACCTCAAGACTCGGTTCATTCTGCTCCGAGGTGGGAGCGCCCGTTCGGCTTACCACCAGTCCAGCCCAGAACCCAACAGCTAGTAGAGCTGTGGCAGTTAGGAGGGCAGTTCCAGATCGGACCAGGCGCTGGCACCGCGAAGCCGACCTGAGGCGAGGTGAAAGTGTTTGGGTGGGTGGGTTTGGTTGAACCATGGGTTTACTTCGACTCAGCCGCAGGTCAGAAGGGGTTTGACCTATGTTTTGAGAATCATAATTGCAGAAGGTCTACACGCAAATTGTAACAAATTCGGCTCGGCTCCTTTTACCCTTTCAGTATGTTTGATACCGTGGAGCTGCGTCGTTGAGGACCGGTCGAAATCGGAGGGGCCTGAGAAGTGAATTTTTCCCGTCAAAGAGGTCCTGACCTGCGGTTATGTCTGCAAGCTGGCTGGGGAGAGGTGGTTGCGATCATGCCTGTCAGTCTGTTGCTAGATGGTGACCGTTCTGCCGGACAGGGGAGGATTCTGCGTAAGGTTGACAATCTGGCCGATACTGACAGTGAGAGACGACCAGTGGCTACGAGGTCTAGCCTGGGCCTGGTGTTAAGTCAGGGTGACAATCCGTATCGGTTGTCGACTTGGGCTGAGACCTTTTTTGCCACCTCCAATCAAGACTTTAAGGATCCCTTGAGGGCTCATTCGGCGCCCTTTTTGAGGTCGAGTAAAAGACCGTCAATGGGATCGAAAAAGGCGATTCTGAGGGATGCGACAGGTCTTGTCTTGAGGAAGTACCGTGCAAAAGATGCGTGAGTGTTACACGCTGATCTCGGAGGGTGTTCATGTCTAGGCTTTTGGTTCAGCGGGCATTTGGTCTGGGCGTAGTCTCGCTGTTTGCGCTGGCGTTGGGGGCTTGCTCGTCTGTGTCTGGGGCGGGCGGGGCTGCGTCTGGTGGTGGGGTGCAGATCTTGGTTGAAAAGGATGTGGACTCGTGGGCGATGCCTTCGAATGCGTATTACCCGCCGGACATAAGCCTGGAGTATTATGCGGTTGACCTGAAGGCTGAGCCCTGTCTGGAGGAGGCTGGGATCAACTTTCGGATGACCAGATATGACCCGAATGGTGCTCGCCCAGTCACAGAGAATGCGGCTGGTGATCGAATCTTCAATCAGAAGATTGCGGCTGAGTACGGGTATCACGAGCAGCTGGACCCCCGAACCAATTGGGAAGATGCGAAGCGGAACCACTTTGACACAGAGCTGAATGATAAACAGGTTTGGGAGAAGTGGAGTGCCTGCGAGGATCAGGCGACTCGTGAATTGGGGGGTGACCCTGAGATGATCGGCTACTCGTATCGGTTCCCGATTGACTCGGTAGATCGAGATCCGGCGGTGCTTGAGGCTGAGGCTCGCTGGCGTGATTGCATGGCACCGCTGGGTATTCCCGATTTGGGGCCAGATGCCGCGCCGCTTCGGACTCCGGTACCCACCAATAGCCAGGTTGAGAAGTGGGGATGGCCCAATGATATTGCTCCTTGGGATATTCCACCTGCTAGTGCCGATGAGATTGAGGCGGCAGTCTTTGACGCCAAATGCCGCGACTCATCTGGGTGGAGTCAGGCTCGCTACGACGCTGAGTGGGATGCCGAGGTAGCTTACCTGACTAAGCACTACAAGGAACTGGAAGCCAAACGAGTTAAGTACGAGGCCATCACAGAAGCCTACCTAAACGAGATTCGCGAACACGGCGAATGATCCTCAGCAATCTGTCATTCAAGGTCAAGAAGGTGTTCATGTCTAGGTTTTTGATTCAGCGGGCATTTGGTCTGGGTATAGTCTCGCTGTTTGCGCTGGCGTTGGGGGCTTGCTCGTCTGTGTCTGGGGCGGGCGGGGCTGCGTCTGGTGGTGGGGTGCAGATCTTGGTAAAGAAGGATGTGGATTCGTGGGCGATGCCTTCGAACGCGTATTACCCGCCGAAACTGAGTTTAGAAGATTACGCAGTTGACCTGAAGGCTGAGCCCTGTCTGGAGGAGGCAGGGATCAGCTTTCGGATGGCCCGATTTGATCCCAATGGTGCTCGTCCGGAAACCAAGAATGCGGCTGGTGATCGAATCTTCAATCAGAAGATTGCGGCTGAGTACGGGTATCACGAGCAGCTTGACCCGAGGATTAACTGGGAGGATCGCAAGCGGAATCACTCTGACACGGAGCTAAGTGATGAGCAGGTGTGGAAGCAGTGGCATGCGTGCGAGGAGCAGGCGATGCGTGAGTTGGGGGGTGACCCTGAGATGATCGGCTACTCGTATCGGTTCCCGATTGACTCGGTAGATCGAGATCCGGCGGTGCTTGAGGCTGAGGCGCGCTGGCGTGATTGCATGGCACCGCTGGGTATTCCCGATTTGGGGCCAGATGCCGCACCGCTTCGAACTCCGGTGCCCACCAGTAGTCAAAGGCAGAAGTGGGGTTGGCCCGATGATATTGCGCCTTGGGATATTCCACCTGCTAGTGCCGATGAGATTGAGGCGGCTATCTTTGATGCCAAATGTCGTGACTCTTCTGGGTGGAGTCAGGCTCGCTACGACGCTGAGTGGGATGCCGAGGTGGCCTACTTGACTAAGCACTACAAGGAACTGGAAGCCAAACGAGTCAAGTACGAGGCCATCACCGAAGCCTACCTGAACGAGATTCGCGAACACGGCGAATGATCAGTACCTGCCACCTGAGTGGGTATGCCTAGCCGTTGTTTGGGTTTTGCTCAATCTAGCTAGACCGCCCAGCTCAAGTGCGTTTGATAGAGTGTGGACATGCAGCGAGCTAAGCTGCTCCTGCAATTTGGCTAAGCATAGGTGCTCACCAGTTGAATAGATCCCCAATTGGCGTATGGCAAATGGTTTTTTCATTGAGAAACAGGTTGGAGTGGCCTGGGCTCTGGGGGGGGACTGCGACCGGCCCTGAGATCGCCTCAGCTCCGGCTGTTTGGGCCGGAGCCTTCGGGCCGCGGTGGGGGGCATCACCTCGGATCAAGATGCCGGAACCTGCTGATCAGTTCAACGTCCAACTCCAGAGGCAGAGTGATTGAGCCGTGAAGCGCAAAGGAATCTGTGCCCTGTCCATGTCGATCTTACTTCTGGCAGGTTGCTCCGCCCAGGTCCCAGACGGGCAGAGTGCGCCGACTAGTGGCGAGCGTCCAGCGGAAGCTGGTGGGGGCGTCCAAGTGCTGGTGCAAAAGGACATTTCTACCTGGGCCCTGCCTTCCGATGCGTACAACCCGCCACCATTTGCCCTGGAAGACTACGCGGTGGATTTGCAGGCAGAGCCGTGCCTAGAGGCAGCGGGCATCACTTTCCGGATGGTGAGGTTTGATCCTAGCGGTCCGGCTCCTAAAACCATGAACGGCAGCCAACGGCGGCTGTTCAACCAGGAGATTGCGGCCGAGTTTGGCTATCACGAACAGCTTGACCCGCGGGTCAGGATGGAGGACCGAACTCGAAATAATGCCAGCGACGAATTGAATGACCCGCAGACCTGGGAAACATGGAACAACTGTCGGCAGCAGGCGCTGCAAGATCTTGGGGGCGACCCGAATCAGGACGTCTTCTCGTTTGGGTTTCCAGTCGATTCCGCCGACCGTGACCCCGCGGTCAAGGAGGCCGCGGTCCGTTGGCGTGAATGCATGGAACCGCTGGGGATTCCAGATCTTCCCCCCGACGCAACCCCCCTCACCGGGCTCCCGACCGACAGTCAGTACTCCGAATGGGGGTTGAATCAGGATGTGGCCCCGTGGGAAATTCCTCCACCCAGCGCCGAGGAAATCAAGGTGGCAGTTTACGACGCGCAGTGTCGGGACTCCTCCGGGTGGAGTCAAGCCCGCTATGACGCTGAGTGGGATGCGGAGGTCAGCTACCTGACCAAGCACTACCGCCAGTTGGAGGCGAGCCGACAGAAGTACGAAGCGCAAAAGGAAGCCTACCTGAAGATCGTCCAGGAGCGGGGCCAATGAAGCGCATCCAAGTTGACCACCGTTTTTCCGCTGAATGTTCCGGCTAGAGCCGGTCCCCGGCGCGGTCGGTATCAGCAGGTGGACAGCGACCTGTTTACTTTGGTAAACGGTTCGAGTTTGATCTGAATCCGATCATGCGTCTGATCTGCGGATATGGAACAAACGGTTCAAAAATGGATCAGAGCCAAGCGAAAAAGCAAAATTCAGGCAGGGGTTCGATGCTATCGTTGGGCCCAGGTCGGGCCACGTCGGCCGGACAGGTGCAGACAAGTTTTGCCTGCTTGAGAAAACTCCAGAGCCAGTCAGGGCCAAATCGTCCAGAGACCAAGCTTCCCGCTTGGAAATGAAACACAAATCGAGAGCGAATCAGATCGTATGAGCGGAGCACATGAGCCGTCCCAGCCGAATGAGAAGGCGCTGTCCACCGGCCGGAAGAAGCGAATTTGGCTTGTGGTTGGTGCGATTCTGGTAGCTGTGGCCCTGATTCTGGGCACCTGGGTCCTGGCGGTACGGTTCCAGTCTCCGGCCCAACGCCAAGCTGCGGCCGAGCCCCCACCAATGGAACCGGTGGTGGTTGAACTGGTACGCGCCGACCTGGTTGAACGGACCACCGTGATGGCCAGTGCAGTGCGGGCGGACTCGCGCTCGGTGGCACTGCCGGCTGGAACCGGTCTGTCCGTGGTGACCGAAGCAGGGGTGGGTGCCGGGGGCCAGGTGACAGCCGGTGATGTTGTGTTGTGGACCAACGATCGCCCGCTTTTTGCCCTGCCGGGCCAATTCCCCTTCTTTCGCGATATCGCTCAAGGAGATACCGGCCAAGACGTCCTGATGCTGCAGAAAGGCCTGGCTGCCATGGGATACGGTCTGTATCCGGACGGCGATTTTGGCCCCCGGACCGCCGCGGCGCTGAAGGATCTTTATCGGTCGGTGGGTGCCAGCGCGCCCATGCGTGATGAGGACACGAAAGACGCCGGACAACCGGCGGCGGCCGACCCGGCCTCGATTCGGGTGCAAACGGGGGCGGATCCAGCCCAGTCCGGGGGCGAAGCGCCAGCGCCCGATCCGGCTCCCTCGACCGCTCCCGGCCCTTCCGGGGCACCGGGCGCGAACCCCTCTGCACCTTCCAGTTCAGGTGGGGGAGGGGATGGCTCCAAGCCAGCTACCCAACCTAAGAAGGTCATTTACGCGCCGATGTCAGAGTTCGTCGTGATGGACACGCTGCCCGCGAAAGTCGTCTCGGTTCCGCCGGTTGGGACCGTCCTCAGCGGAGACAACGCCAAGCTGGAACTGGCGGGCTCCCAGATCACGCTTTCTGCCAAGTTCCCGGGGACGGTGGCCGTTCGCCTGACCAACACCCTGACCGGCACTGCCGACCTCGGGGGTAAGAGCGTGCCCGTCAAGATCTCCAAGATCACAGCGCCCGAGGAGGAGCAGGCGGGTGGGGACGAACGCGCCAGCAACCGTGAAAGTTCGGCCGAGTCCACTGTCGAGTTTGCCCCGACGCAGGGCGCGCTGCCGGCGGATTGGGCGGGCAGCGAAGAGATCCTCATTTCCCTGGACCTGACGGAGCCGCTGCTGGGCGTGCTGCAGGTGCCGGCGCGGGCCATTGCGGCCGACGCGTCCGGGGGGACGTCAATCCTAGTTCAGATGGAAGACGGGACCTTCGAGCAGGTGCCCGTCGTGCAAAAGACCTGTCTGGCGGGCATGTGTGCCATTGAGGACTCGCCCGAACTGCACGAGGGGATGCGTCTGCGGGTGGACCGCTGATGGCAACGCTCCGGCTGCAGCATTTGGGGAAAACCTATCCGGGGACCGTCCCGGTTGAGGCTTTGCGGGACGTCAGCCTCACCATTCAACAGGGCGAGTACGTGGCTATTGAGGGGCCGTCCGGCTCGGGAAAATCCACCCTGCTGAATCAGTTGGCCCTGCTCGACTCCCCCTCCACCGGCGAGTACTACGTCGATGAGCTGGCCACCAGCGACCTCTCCGACGTGAGCCGGGCCCGGATCCGCTCTTCCACTTTTGCCTTCATCTTCCAGTCCTTTCACCTCCTTGACGGGCGAACCGTGGAAGACAACGTGGCCTTGGGGACCCTGTACCGGGCCCTCCCCGAGGCGAGGCGTCTTGAGCTGGCGCGCGAAGCCCTCGGCTTTGTTGGGCTGGCCCACAAAGCTGAGCAGAAGGCGGCCAACCTGTCCGGCGGCGAACGCCAGCGGGTGGCCATTGCCCGAGCCATCGCCTCCGGAGCTCCGGTGGTGGTGGCAGACGAACCCACCGGAAACCTGGACTCTCACAACAGCGGAGCCGTCCTGGACACGTTGGAGCGGCTCAACCAGGGTGGGGCGACGGTCATTCTGGTCACGCACGATCCCGGGGTGGCCAACCGGGCTCACCGGCGTCTGCGCGTGCTCGACGGGGTGGTCACGGATGAGAGCCAACCCGAACTGGCGCCGAGCTCGGTCCCGCTCGCTCCCATGGGCGAGGGAACCGAATCTCGGGTCCGGATCTGGGACGGGCTGAAGGATGCCTGGCGGGGGTTGGCGGCGAAGAAAGGCCGCACGGCTGCCCTGATCGGCTCGGTGGCCCTGGGGGTGGGGCTGGCTCTCACCACGATCGGCCTGTCTCAGACCGCCTCCGGCCAGGTGTCCGACCTCTTTGATGCGCAGCGAAACCAGCGGGTAGCCATGGCCTCGCCCTCGGTGCAGGGGACCGCCGACACTACTGCCGGTCAGGTCCTAATAGATCAGGCCGGTTCGTTGGCATCGCTGAACCGGCTGAAGGAGTTGGCGGGCGTGGAAGATGTGGCGGTCTTTGTCACCCACGCCAGCGTGCCGGTCCAAACCCGACCGTCGGCAGGTGGACCCGATGGCTCCTCGCTCATCGACGTGGTCGGCTTGGTGGAGGGGCAGTTGCCTAACAGCTTGTTTACGGTGGACCGCGGTGCGCCCGGACTGACCCCCCTCACCCAGATCGACGATGACCAGGTCATCATCGGCTCCCAGATTGCCAACCAGATTGAGTTGGGGCCGGTCCTTGGTTCCCCGGTGGTTTGGATTGGTGGGGTCCCGAAAGAAGTGGTCGGGATCCTGACCGACGCGGGCCTGCAGATCAACCTGCTGAACTCGATCATTACCACCGAGCGGGCTGCCCTGATCCAGGCCGATCCGTCCTACGCGTCGGTGGAGCTGCGGGTGGCGCCGGGGGCCGCGCAGCAGGTAGGGCTGCAGGGCCCGGTCGCCTGGATTCCGGCGGCGCCGGACCAGGTGCAGGTGGATGCACCCCCGGATCCGGTGGAGATGCGCGAGCAGATTGAGTCCAACGTGGCCACCATGCTGTACACCCTGACCGGGGTGGCGCTGCTGGCAGCGGTCCTCTCGCTGACCAGCTCCATGACAACCGCAGTCTTCCAGCGCACCGGTGAGTTTGGGCTCCGTCGAGCCATCGGGGCCCGGCGCAAGCACATCACCGGACTGGTCCTCACCGAGTCGCTCATCATCGGACTGGTGGGTGGGGTGGTTGGCGCCTACACTTCGATCCTGGTGATTCTGGGGATTACCCTGGCCCGGCACTGGCAGCCGGTCCTGCATCCGGCGCTGGTCCCAATTGGCATCCTCGGCGGGATTGTCGTCGGGCTGTTTGGGGGCCTGTTTGCTACCCGCAGGGCCGCCAAGATTGAGCCCTCGGATGCATTGAGGACCACCTGACCCGGGACTGATGTCCCAAAACTTGGGGTGCAAATCCGACCGGCAAGCTACGCTGGCAGCAGCGGTGTTTCCCCGGGCAAAGCGGCCCGGGGCGTGCGCGCGACGCAGCGTTCGCGACCGGAACAAAGGAGGATCACGTGACCAATCAAAATCGAATGGACGGCAAAGTTGTCGTGCTCACCGGCGGTGGGGGTGGAATTGCCCGCGGGGTGGCCCGGGCGTTCGCGCGCGAAGGAGCCAAACTGGTGCTGACCGACATTTCGCCCGTTGGGATGGAGCGGACCCAGCAGGAGCTGGAATCGGCCTTCGGCACCGAAGTGCTGTCCCTGGTGGTCGACGGTGCCCAGGAGGATCAGGTGCAGGTGGCCGTGGAACAGGTGCGCAGCCACTTTGGGCGCCTCGACGTCCTGATCAACAGCGCCCAGACTTCAGCTTCTGGGCTGCTGCTGGTCGAACACACGAAAGAGGACTTTGACCTGGCCATCTACTCGGGCCTGTACTCGACCTTCTTCTTCCTGAAGCACGCCTTCCCGCTGCTGAAAGAGTCGGCCGGATCCGTGATCAACTTTGCCTCGGGAGCGGGCATTTCCGGCAACCCCGGGCAGAGCTCCTACGCGGCGGCCAAAGAGGGAATCCGCGGACTTTCCCGCGTGGCCGCCCACGAGTGGGGAGTGTACAACATCAACGTCAACGTGGTGGCCCCCCTGGTGATGACAGACAGGTTGGCCGATTGGGGCCGGGAGAACCCGGAAATGTTTGAGAAGAACATCCAGGCGATTCCCCTGGGCCGCTACGGCGACGCGGAAAAAGACATTGGCGGGGTGTGCCTGTTCCTGGCCAGCGAGGACGCCAAGTACGTCACCGGCGACACCATCCAAATCCAGGGGGGACTGGGGATGCGCCCCTAGTTGCGGGAGCCGGGGTCGGCCTGGCTGAGCTGGCTCAGCTCGGCCAGGGACGGCTCGGCTAGGCGGGCCAGTTCCTCCGGGCTCAACAGTCGGCGCGGGTCCAGCCCCAACTCGGGCGCGGTGCCCGCCCGTCGCGCGGTCCCCTCGGCCTCCCAGTGAGGTCGGGCCCGGGCAATCAGGGCGGGTGGCAGTTCGCCGCGCACGTTCACCACCCGCCACCAGGGGAGGGGGGCTCCGGCCTGCGACAGGAGGCGTCCCACCTGCCGAGCACCGGTCCCCACCACCTGTCCCACGGTCGAGTAGGCGGCGGCCCGGCCCGGAGGAATCGCCTCCACCACCCGGAACACCGCCTCCTCCAACAGGTCGCGATCGGGCCTACTCATCTTCTTCGGGTGGGCGCTTGTGAATCATCACCGACATGGTTTCCCACATCAGGTAAAGAGCGCTGACCCCCAGCACCACGTACAGCACCCGCAACACTAGCGGAGGCAGGGTAAAGAGCCCGGTCAGCAGCAGGAACACCGCTGCCACCGCCAGGAAGGTTCCCAGGGCCCACCGGTGGCGTTGGCGGGGAGGTCGCGGGGAGGTCGGGTGGTCAGGATTGCTCATCGTCAGCTTCATTCTCAGTGGCGGGGGTGGTCGGGGCGGAGCGGAGCCCAGGGGTGACGGTTGGCACGGTGCCGAACTGGCTCCAGCGGCCCAGGTCCGCACTCAACCAATCCTCCGCCCACTGCCGAACCTGGTCATTTGGGCTGTTCAGCAGGTCAATGTCTGTTGCCAGCAGCATGGCAAACAGGTCGTCGACGGTAGAGAACTCCAACGCGCACCGGGCCGGACGCTGAGCCAGCGCGGTGGTTTGAGCCAACTGCACCTGGCGGCGAATTAGCTCGTCATACAGTTTTTGCTCGGCAGCTGGGTCCTGGGCCAGCAGCGGCGAAGTGCCAAAGGTTGAGCTCAGGCAGTCGTAACCCTGCGCGACCGACTGCTCGACGTCGCCGCCGGACTGGGGACCCGACTGGCTGGAACTGGGAGCACCGGTGGTCCCGGCCGGATCGGAGGGCCCGGCGGATGTGAGGGTGGCCTCGGGCTCCAGGGCTTCGGCCTCCGTCTTGGCGTCCACCGAGTAGGCCTTGGCCAACTGCTGAGCGGAGGCCAGCCGGCCCAGCAGGACCGCGGCCAACGTGTTGCGCTCAGCCGAATCCACCTCGTTCAAGCCGGCCAGCTCTTCCAGTTGGGTGCGGGCCGTCTGCCAAAGGTAGCCGACCAGGCGGTTGGGTTGGAGCGGAGCGTCCCCGACCGGGAGGGGCGCGGGCAGCTCAGCCAATTCTTCGGAGTCTGCTTCGGGCCAGGGGCTCCACTGGCCCCCCGCAGCAGCCAGGCGCGCTTGGGCGTCGGTGGCCGTTTGCTTCAAAGCCGCGGCGCACTCGCTGCACCGGGTGGCCAGGTCGGCCAAGGTTTGACTGGCGGTGGCGATGGCAGCTTCAGAGCGGGCCACCTCGTCTCGCACCCGCTGGGCTGGACTCAGGCGCGGCAGCTGGGGGCCGGCGCTGGTCCCGGATTGGGAACCCGCCGGGTCCGTGCCCGCGCATCCACCGATGGAACCCGCTCCGAGCAGCGCTGCGACAGCCAGGACTGCCGCAAGGGAGCGACGAGGGGACACGGTGCCTCCTGAGTGAGACGCAGTATGCGTGGCGGGCGAAAACGGTAGCATCATTGTATGCCGATGTCGGTAACATGGGCGTGAGGGTGGGGGCGCTCGGCGTCACCCACGAGGATGATTTTGAGGGGGAATGGTGGAAGCAGAGGCAGTCGAAGCGCAGGTGTTGGCCCTCCTTCAACCGCTGGCGGTGACCGCGGACGCGGTCGTTGAATCCGTGCGCCTGGTCCAGCGCGGGGAAGAGTCCGTGCTGGAAGTGACCGTGGACCGGGCGGAGGGAACCGCCTCTCTTCCGCTGGACGACGTCGCTGAACTGTCTCGCTCTTTTTCTGAGGCGCTGGATGCGGCCGACCCCCTGACCGGCACCTACACGCTTGAGGTGGGCACTCCCGGGGCGGAAAGTGAACTGAAGGCGCTGCGGCACTACCAGCGCAACCTGGGCCGAACCATTCGGGTCAAGACGGTCGACGGTGAGAAGTTGGAGGGGCAGCTCACCGCCGTGGGCGAGGACTCCTTCACGTTGCGTTTGCCTGATGGGGAACGTGAGATTACTTTCGATGAGGTCCGTAAGGCCAGGCCGCGGGTAACTTTTGGCTAGGATAATTCTCCGAGTCGCAGCACAATAGAAGAACGGGTCGCAAGAAAGGATGCCTGCCATGGAAATCGACATGACAGCTTTGCGCACGGTGGCTGAAGAGCTGGGGGTTTCCCCCAACGCTTTGGTCGACGCCATCGAGGAGGCGCTTCTGCGGGCCTACCACAACCTGCCCGGGGCCATCACCCCCGCGCGCATCGAGTTGGACCAGAAGTCAGGCAAAGCCATCGTGTGGGCCGCCGACGAAGATGAGGACGGCAACCAGATCGGCGAGTTTGACGACACTCCGTCCAACTTTGGTCGAATTGCCACCGCCACCGCTCGGTCCATCATTGCTCAGCGCCTGCGCGAGGCGGAGGATTCCCGGGTCCTCGGCAGCTTTGCGGGCAAAGAGGGCACGGTGGTTACCGGCGTCGTTCAGCAGGCTCGGGACCGCAATCTGACCCTGGTGCGCATCGGTGACGAGTTTGAAGCCATTCTGCCTGAAGGCGAGAAAGTCCCCGGGGAACGCTACGAGCACGGCGACCGCATCCGCGCCTTCGTAGTCTCGGTCGATCGCGGCGATCGCGGCCCGCGCATTTTGCTCTCACGCACTCACCCCGGCCTGGTTGAAGGACTTTTCCGCCGGGAGGTCCCCGAAATCCAGGAGGGACTGGTCCAGATCAAGGCCATTGCCCGCGAAGCTGGGCATCGGACCAAGATTGCGGTGGCTGCCACCCGTGACGGCATCAACGCCAAGGGAGCGTGCATCGGACCGATGGGTGGGCGCGTGCGCAACGTGATGGCCGAACTTGGCGGCGAAAAGATCGACATCGTCGACTGGTCGGCCGACTCGGCCCGGTTTGTGGCCAACTCGCTGTCCCCAGCCCGGGTCAGCCGGGTTGTGGTCCACTCGGAAACCAACAGGACCGCAACCGCCATTGTCCCGGACTTCCAGCTGTCGTTGGCCATCGGCAAGGAAGGGCAGAATGCCCGGCTGGCCGCCCGCCTGACCAACTTCCACATCGACATTCACGCCGACACGGACACTGCGGAGGGGGAGGAATTGGGCGTGTCCCGCTCCTCCGTTCCCGACCTGTCCGCCGAGGTCAGCCCCGACGGGAAAGCCGTCATCATTGAGGGAGACCAGACCGAGGTGATTGGCGACTAGTCAGCACAACCGGGGCCCGGCGTGACCATTTGCTCAAAAATGGTCCCCGGAATTGGCCGGGGCCTGGACTAGACTAGACGGGTAACTGTCCACTTCACCAGTGAGGCCTGCCTGTGAGCTATACGCCGACGCGAACCTGCGTGGGTTGTGGGGAAAAGGCTCCTCAAAGTGAGTTGCTGCGCCTGGTCCGCCAGGACGGCCAGATCATTCTTGATCCGGTCCGACGACTGGGAGGGCGGGGGGCCTGGGTTCATCCCCGGGCTGCATGTGTCCGTCTGGGGCTGACCCCGGGACGCGTGGCACGCTCCTTCCGGCAAAGCAATCTGCGTACAGAGGCGGCGCTGGCCGCCGCACTGGAACTGGTGACCCCCGGGGAACCGGGTCACGGTGTACAACACGGGCGCGTCCGCGCCACCGACGAAGAAAGAAAGCGGGTTGGAAGCTGATGGGCACCCGATGAGTACCCAGCGATGAGCTGCCAGCAGGATTAGTCGTTCGTCTCCTGTCCGGGACGAACCGAACAGGAGAATTGTGGCAAAGATGCGTGTCCACGAGCTCGCGAAAGAGCTCGGAATCACGAGTAAAGAACTTTTGGCTCACCTGAAGGAGAAAGGTGAGTTCGTCAAGTCCGCCGCCTCGACCATCGAGGCCCCCATTGTGCGGATGGCTCGCGAGAGCCTGGCCAGCAAGGCGGCTTCGGCCGCCGCCGAGAAGGAAAAGCCGGCCCCCAAGTCCAGCAAGAGCGGACCCAAGCCGGGTGGACCTCGTCCCGGGCCCAAGGCGCCCGAAGCGAAGGAAGAGCCGGCCACCCCGGCTCCGGCCAAGTCAGCTCCGGCTGAGGCGGCTCCCGCGGAGCCGGCAGCTCCGGCAGCCGCCGTGGCGCAGGAGCCCGCTCCGGCCGCTCCCGCCCCGGCCCCAGATCAGTCCGAGTCGGCGCCCAAGCCGGCTCCCGCGCCGAAACCGGCCCCCAAGGCCGACGGTCCGAAGCCGTCTGCGCCTCGGCCCGGTCCGCGCCCCGGTGGGCCTCGCCCCGGCAATAACCCCTACGCCTCCAGTCAGGGCATGCCCCGACCTGGCGGCTCCGGTGGGCCTCGCCCCGGCCCGCGTCCCGGTCCCCGTGCGGGGGCTGGTTCGGCGCCGGCGGGCGGAGCCAAGGGTCAGCGTCCCGGTGGGCGTTCGCAGGGTGCACGCCCGGGTGGACGCTCCGGTGAGGGCCGTCCCAACCCGACCATGATGCCGAACTCGGCCAGCTTTACCCGCGACGAGTCGCGTCCCGCTCCGGGACGAGGCGGTCGGGGACGAGGCACCGGTCCGCGCCCGGGAGCGGGAGCCGGAACCGGCGCCCCCGCAGGCCAGGGAGCTCCGGCCGGCGGTGCCCCACGCGGCGGCCGGGGAGGCCGCGGCGCCACCCCGGGTGCGTTCGGACGCGGCTCCGGTCGCAACCAGCGTGGACGCAAGTCCAAGCGGGCCAAGCGCCAAGAGTTTGAACAGCAGGACGCTCCGGTCATTGGCGGGGTGTCGATCCCGCGCGGCAACGACCAGGAGGTGCGGATCCGTCAGGGTGCGTCGCTGGCTGACTTCGCCGAGAAGATCAACGTCAATCCGGCCGCTCTAGTGACCGTCCTGTTCCACCTGGGCGAAATGGCTACCGCCACCCAGTCCCTGGATCAGGAAACCTTTGAAGCCCTCGGGGCCGAACTGGGTTACCAGGTGGTTGTGGTCTCGCCCGAAGACGAGGACCGCGAGCTGCTGGGGTCCTTCGACATTGACCTGGACGCTGAACTGATCGACGACGAGGATCACCTTGAGCCCCGTCCGGCCGTCGTGACCGTCATGGGTCACGTCGACCACGGTAAGACCAAGCTGCTGGACGCGATCCGGATGACCGACGTGGTCGAAAGCGAACACGGCGGCATCACCCAGCACATCGGTGCCTACCAGGTGAAGGTGGACCACGAGGGCACCACCCGTCCGCTGACCTTCATCGACACCCCCGGTCACGAGGCGTTTACCGCCATGCGTGCTCGCGGGGCCAAGGTCACCGACATTGCCATCCTGGTGGTGGCCGCTGACGACGGCGTGATGCCCCAGACAGTGGAAGCGATCAACCACGCCCAGTCGGCCAACGTGCCGATCGTGGTCGCGGTCAACAAGGTCGACAAGCCGGAGGCTAACCCGGACAAGATTCGGGGACAGCTGACCGAGTACGGTCTGGTGGCTGAAGATTATGGCGGCGACGTCATGTTCGTCGACGTGTCCGCCAAGCAGCACCAGGGGATCGAGGAACTGCTTGAAGCGGTGCTGCTGACCGCCGATGCCGCCCTGGACCTGACCGCCAACCCGAAGGCCAGTGCCCGCGGGGTCGCGATCGAGGCGAACCTGGACAAGGGACGCGGGGCGGTGGCCACCATGCTGGTCGAGCGCGGAACGCTGCACATCGGCGACGCGGTGGTCGTGGGTTCGGCCCACGGGCGCGTGCGGGCCATGTTCGACGAGAACGGCAATGCGCTGGAAGAGGCGGGCCCGTCCCGTCCGGTGCAGATGCTCGGTCTGACCTCGGTGCCGCGGGCGGGTGACTCCTTCCTGGTGGCGACCGACGACCGGACTGCCCGGCAAATCGCCGACAAGCGTGAGGCCGCCGAACGGCAGGCTCAGCTGGCTCGTCGACGCAAGCGCGTCACGCTGGAAGACTTCGATCGGGTCCTCAAAGAAGGCAAGGTCGACACCCTCAACCTCATCATCAAGGGTGACGTTTCCGGTGCGGTCGAAGCGCTGGAAGACTCCCTGCTCAAGCTGGATGTGGGCGAGGAAGTTCAGCTGCGGATCATCCACCGCGGGGTCGGTGCCATCACCCAAAACGACGTCAACCTGGCGACGGTGGACGACGCGGTTATCATCGCGTTCAACGTCCGCCCGGCCGAGCGCGTCCAGGAGATGGCCGACAACGAGGGGATCGAGATCAAGTACTACACGGTGATCTACCGGGCCCTGGAAGAGATCGAAGCGGCCATGCGCGGCATGCTGAAGCCGATCTACGAAGAGGTCGAGCAGGGTCGGGCGGAGATCCGTCAGGTCTTCCGCTCGGGCAAGTTCGGCAACATTGCCGGTTCGATTGTTCGCTCCGGCGTCATGCGCCGCGGGGCCAAGGCCCGGCTGGTACGCGACTCCGTCGTGGTGGCAGACGATCTGGAAATCCAGTCGCTGCGCCGCGAGAAGGACGACGTCACCGAGGTCCGCGAAGGCTTCGAATGCGGCATCACCCTGGGCTACAAGGATATTGCTGAAGGCGATATCATTGAGACCTGGGAAATGAAGGAAATCGCCCGCAAGTAGTGCTGTTTGGAGGGGGCTGGCACCGAAGGGTGCCAGCCTTTTCCTTTAGCGTTAAGGAGAGATCATGGCCGATGAGTCGCGCGTGCGCCGCGTCCAAGAGAACATCAAGATGACGGTGGCTCGAACGCTGGAGCGGCGGGTGAAAGATCCGCGGCTCGGGTTCATCACCATTACCGAAGTCAAGGCGACCCGCGATCTGCAGCACGCCACCATCTTCTACACCGTGCTCGGCGATGAGAAGGCGGCTCGGGACACCCGCAAGGCCCTGGAATCGGCCAAGGGGCTGATCCGTTCCGAGGTTGGCAAAGCCCTCGGGCTGCGACTGACCCCAACCATTAGCTTCGAAGCCGACCGCCTCCCCGACGAGGCCGCCTCGATTGAAGAGGCACTCCGGGCGGCGCGCGAGCGGGACGCCGAGATTGCACGGCACTCCGCCGACAAGGAATACGTGGCCGGGGAGGACCCCTACCGGGAGGAACCGGTCGAGTCTGACGACGATGAGTAGTGCCGGAATCCTGCTGGTGGACAAGCCGGCCGGCCTGACCAGCCACGAC
The DNA here is from genome assembly GCF_040256745.1 of Scrofimicrobium sp. R131. GTDB lineage: Bacteria > Actinomycetota > Actinomycetes > Actinomycetales > Actinomycetaceae > Scrofimicrobium > Scrofimicrobium appendicitidis. Next base: position 1,509,916 of record NZ_CP138335.1, on the reverse strand, counting down.
GTGGTGGGGAAGGTTCGGCGGCTGGCCCGCACCCGGGCGGTTGGTCACGCCGGAACCCTGGATCCGGCTGCGACCGGGCTGCTGATCCTCGGGGTGAACCGGGGAACCAAACTGCTCACCTACCTGACCGGGCTGGACAAGACCTACCGGGCCACCATCCGGCTGGGCGCGGACACCACCACCGACGATGCCGAGGGGGAAGTTCTTTCGGCTCCGGGCTGCCCGCCGCTGGCAGCGGACGTGCTGGAGGCGGCCCTAGCTCAGTTTCGGGGGCGGATTCAGCAGGTCCCCGCCTCCGTCAGCGCGATCAAAGTGGACGGCAAGCGGGCCCACGCCCTGGTCCGGGCCGGGCAGCAGGTCGAGCTGGCCGCTCGCCCGGTGACGATCCTCCGCCTCGAACAACTGGGCCCGGCCCGCGTGGTCGACCAGTTCCTGGACCTGGACGTAGAAGTGGAGTGCTCTTCCGGCACCTACATTCGTTCCCTGGCCCGGGATCTGGGGCGAGTCCTGGGAGTGGGCGGGCACCTGACCTCCCTCAGGCGCACGACAATTGGGCCGTGGACGGTAGCCGAGGCCACCCCGCTGGCGGACCTGCCCCCCGACCCGACCCTGCTTAGCTTCGATCAGGTTTGTCCGACCCTGTTTCCGCTGGTAGAGATCACCCCCGCCCAGGCGGAGCGGTTCCGCTACGGCCAGGTTCCCGAGCTGGACGTGACGCTGGCCGAGGGGGAAGTGCGGAGTATCGGGGTGCCCGGGGCCAACGTGGCCGGGTTAGTCCAGGTCAAAAGCGGTAGGCTAAAACCAGCCTTCATTATTCAGCCGATTTGAGTGAGGATGACGAAATGAGCGAATCAGGTTGCGGTTGCGGCCAGAAGCGGGAACCGGCCCACGAGATGGCCGCTGAGAACCAGGGCGGTTGCGGCTGCGGCGGTCACGGTGGTGGCCACGGGCACGGTCATCAGGGTGGTTGCGGCTGCGGAGGTAACCACGTGGGTCGCGAGGGCCAGCCGGTAGACGAGGCCGGTCGCATGAACCTGGGGCTGCGGGCTGCCCGCTGACCCAGATGAAGATTTGGACGTCTCTCGATCAGGTACCCGGTGACCAGAAATCGGTGGTCACCATTGGCAATTTCGACGGCATGCACCTGGGCCACGCCCGGGTGATTGGCTCCTGTGTGGACCGGGCGAAGAAACGCGGCTGCGAGTCGGTGGCCCTCACCTTTGACCCGCATCCCCGCTCGGTGCACCAGCCCGGGCGACCGGTTCCGCTCATTATGACCACGCAGGATCGGCTCGACGCGATGGCGGTGACCGGGCTGGACGCAACCCTGCTGGCCCACTACGACCGGTCGCTCTACTCCCTGTCCGCTGAAGACTTTGTCCAGGAGTACCTGGTGGAGCGGCTCGGGGCCGTCGAAGTGGTGGTGGGCGAGGACTTCCGGTTCGGGCAGGGCAACGCCGGGACCGTCGACACCCTCCGCCAGCTGGGGCGCATGTTCGGCTTTGACGTCACCATGGTCACCGACGTGGTTTCCCCCGGGGGGCGGCGCTGGTCGTCCTCCTGGGTGCGCGAACTGCTGCAGTTGGGCAACGTGGAGGAGGCGGCCTCAGTTTTGGGCCGATTCCACCGGGTTTCGGGTCTGGTGGTGCACGGAGCCAAGCGCGGCCGCGAACTTGGTTTCCCCACCGCCAACGTGTCGGCGCCGGGACAGTTGCTGCCGGCCGACGGAGTTTACGCGGGCTGGCTGGTGCGCGAGGCGGAACTGCCCGGCCAGGACCGCTGGGGCGGTGGGCAAGAGTTCTTGCCGGCGGCGATTTCGGTGGGAACTAACCCGCAGTTTGGCGGCACCAATCGGACGGTGGAGGCTCACGTGCTGGGCCGGTCCGACCTGGACCTGTACGACGAAGAGGTGACGGTCGTGTTCGTCCGGCGGCTCCGTCCCATGTTGAGCTTTGCCTCCGTCAGCGATCTGCTGGCGCAAATGGATGAGGACCTGCGCCATACGGCCCAAACCCTGGGGGTTCGAACGGCCCGCCGGGTCGATCCGGAGGCAGTTACCGCCGGAGCCTAGGAGGTGCCTGTGCGCGAAGGACCCGTAGTTCAGACCGGTTCCGGGGCCGTGCGCGGTTTCTGGCGCGGACCCGAACCCCTGAACCTGAGTGCCAATCCGGCCGAGCTGGTGGCCACCGGGGGACTGGCTGAGGCCAGTGCTGGGACCGGACCCTACGCCGCCTTTCTGGGGATCCCCTACGCGGCCGCGCCGGTGGGCCCACGCCGGTTCGGCGTCCCGGAACGCCCCGAGCCCTGGAGCGGAATTCGCCCGGCGCTGCAGTACGGTCCGACGCCGGTTCGGGCTACCGCCGCCGACTCGCTGGTTCCGGAGCCAGCGATCCCCGGCGAGGACATCCTCAACCTAAACGTGTTCACCCCCGACCCGGATCCGGCAGCCCGGCTCCCGGTGCTGGTCTACGTTCACGGCGGCAGCTACACCGCCGGCTCGCCCGCCAGCCCCTGGTACGACGGGCGCACCTTCAACCGAGACTCGGTTGTGACCGTCTCCGTTTCCTACCGGCTGGGGTTTGACGGCTTCGGAGCGATAGTTGGGGCCCCCGGGAACCGCGGGGTGCGGGACTGGCTCGCGGCTCTCACCTGGGTGCAGGAGAATATCGCCGCGTTCGGCGGCGACCCCGACCGGGTCACCATCGGCGGCCAGTCGGCCGGCGGGGGAGCGGTCCTGACCCTGCTGGGACTGCCGGCCGCCCAACCCCTCTCTCACCGGGCCTGGTCCATCTCGGGGGCGCTGGCGGATGTGAGTGCGAAACGGGCCGAGCAGGTGGCGGCCACGCTGGCTCGGAAACTGGGGGTGGCCCCAACCCGGGCCGGCTTCTCCCAGGTCAGTCCGGAGCAGCTGTTGGCCGCGCAGGACAGCTACGTTGCGCAGGCAACACGGGAGGTTCCCCTCGGGATTCGTCAGGATCCCCAACGGTTGCTCCACCTGGGGCCAACGATTGACGGAGACTTGATTTCGCAGGACACGGTGGGGGCGATCTCGGCCGGGGTGGGCGCTGACAAGGAGCTCTTCCTAGGGGCTACCACCGAAGAGTTCGCGATGACCGCCGCGGGTTTTCCCGCCGTCCTGGACCGGACGAACCCCGCCCTCGCCCTGGCGGTGCTCGGCTGTCGGAAAGAGGTCCGAAGCCGCTACCTGAACGCGGTTCGGGCCGAACGCGCCACCACCAGAGAGGTCATTGCCGGCTACGTCACCGACAGTGTGTTCCGGGCTCCGGCCAGCCAAATTGCACAGGTCCGGACCGGTCCCACCTGGCTGTACTCCTTCGGGTGGGCGGGTGCCAAGCCGGGGCGGGCCATCCACTGCTCGGACCTACCGTTCTGGTTTGACTGTCTCGACCAGCCCTACTCCACCTACCTGCTGGGACCGGGTGCCCCTGCCGAACTGGCGCAAACCATGCACTCGGACGCGGTCCGGTTCGTGGCGACCGGATCGCTCCCGTGGCCTCGGACCGGCCCTGACCGGACGCCGGCGCGGGTTTACGATCGGCAGGTCACCCTGAGTGACCGGGCCTACGAGTCGGTGGCCGCGTTGGTGCGACCGGTCGGGCCAACCTGAGCCGGTCGGTCGGGGCCGCTGGCAAGGTGCGCAATCTCACCGCCTGGCCGCCAGGAACCTAGCGGTTCCGCCTACCGGGCCACGGTCCGAGGCTGGTACCCTGAAACTTGCCGTCAGATCGGCCGCGGCTCTGTCATGCCCGGGAGAATGGGCCCCGACGCTCCGCGCAACGAGAGATAAAGAGGAGAACCTATGCCCTTGAGCAAGGAACAAAAGGATCAGATCATCGCCGAATACGCCACGCATGAGGGCGACACCGGTTCCCCCGAGGTTCAGGTGGCTCTGCTGAGCGCCCGGATCAACGAGTTGACCGAGCACTTCAAGACCCACAAGCACGACCACCACTCCCGCCGCGGCCTGCTGCTGCTGGTTGGTCGTCGTCGGAACCTGATGAAGTACCTAGAATCCATTGACGTGGACCGTTACCGTTCCCTCCGGGACCGCCTCGGCCTGCGCCGCTAATTTCTAAGGCCCGCCCTTCTGGCAATCCGGAACGGCGGGCCTTTTGGCGAGGGATCGCCAGTGCAATAACCCGTGTCAGCACCGATTGGAAGCGGTTTTCGACAGTGGCTTTCGGACCGGGGAATCAACCCCGATGCCGAGGGCTTCGCTCGAAGGCCGACGGCGGTGTCTGGCCTCAATAAGGAGTAATTAATGGAGGCTGAAAACCTCGTATCCGCCGAAGCCATTATCGACAATGGCCGCTTCGGCACCCGCACCATCCGTTTTGAAACCGGCCAGTTTGCCCAGCAGGCTGCCGGCTCGGCCGTGGTTTACCTCGATGGGGAAACCATGGTTCTGTCCGCCACCACGGTGGGCAAGCACCCGAAAGACCAGTTCGACTTCTTCCCGCTGACCGTGGACGTTGAGGAACGCCAGTACGCGGCCGGACGGATCCCCGGATCCTTCTTCCGGCGCGAAGGCCGTCCCGGCACCGAGGCGATCCTCGCCTGCCGCCTGATTGACCGGCCCCTGCGCCCGGCCTTCGTCAAGGGGCTGCGCAACGAGGTTCAGGTGGTGGAAACCATCCTGGCCGTGCACCCGAACGACGCCTACGACGTGGTCGCCATCAACGCGGCGTCCATGTCCACCCAGATTGCCGGCCTGCCCTTCTCCGGCCCGATCGGCGGGACCCGCGTGGCCCTGATCGACGGCCAGTGGGTAGCGTTCCCGCGCTGGTCCGAAATGGAGAACTCCGTTTTCAACATGGTGGTGGCCGGCCGGCTGATCACCGATGAGAACGGCAACGAAGACGTGGCCATCATGATGGTCGAAGCCGGCGGCGGCGAAACCCAGTGGGACCTGATTCAGGCCGGGGCGATCAAGCCGACCGAGGACGTCGTGGCCGACGGGCTGGAAGCAGCCAAGCCCTTCATCAAGGTGCTGTGCGAAGCCCAGAAAGAGGTGGCTGCCAAGGCCTCGAAGGAAACCGCAGAGTTCCCGCTGTACTTTGACTACACCGACGAAGAGCTGGCCGCCGTGCGCGACAAGGTGGGCGACCGCCTGGTGGCTGCGATCGCCACCGAGGGCAAGCTGGCCCGCGAACAGGCCGTCGACGAGGTCCGCGACCTGGTGATCGGTTCCCTGGTGGACGAGTTCCCCGACTCGGAAAAGGCTCTCAAGGCAGCCTTCCGCTCGGTCGAGAAGGAAACCATTCGCCAGCGCACGCTGCGCGACGAGATCCGGATGGACGGCCGCGGCCCCCGCCAGATCCGCACCCTGATGGCCGAGGTGGAAGTAATTCCTCGGGTTCACGGCTCCGCCCTGTTCCAGCGCGGTGAGACCCAGATCCTTGGGGTCACCACCCTGGCCATGCTCCGGATGGAGCAGCAGCTGGACAACCTGAGCCCCGCCTCGCACAAGCGCTACATGCACAACTACAACTTCCCGCCCTTCTCCACCGGTGAAACCGGGCGTGTGGGTTCGCCCAAGCGCCGCGAGATTGGCCACGGCGACCTGGCCGAGCGCGCCCTGCTGCCCGTCCTGCCCTCCCGTGAGGAGTTCCCCTACGCGATCCGGCAGGTGTCCGAGGCCCTCGGCTCCAACGGCTCCACCTCGATGGGCTCGGTCTGCGCCTCCACCCTGTCCCTGCTGCAAGCCGGCGTGCCCCTGCGTGCACCGGTGGCCGGCATCGCCATGGGCCTGATGACCGGTGAGGTCGACGGCCAGCCCAAGGCCATCACCCTGACCGACATTCTCGGGGCGGAAGACGGCTTCGGCGACATGGACTTCAAGGTGGCCGGTACCGCTGAGTTCATCACCGCGCTGCAGTTGGACACCAAGCTCGACGGGATCGACTCGCAGCTGCTGCGCGCCGCACTGGCCCAGGCCCGCGACGCCCGGCTGGAGATCCTGGACTTCATGGCCAAGGCCATCTCCACCCCCGACGAAATGTCGGCTCACGCCCCGCGGATCCTGACCGTTCAGGTCCCGGTGGACAAGATCGGCGAGGTGATCGGGCCCAAGGGCAAGATGATCAACCAGATCCAGGAGCAGACCGGTGCGGACATCACGATTGAGGATGACGGCACCGTCTACGTCGGAGCGACCAACGGAGAGTCCGCCGAGGCTGCCCGCGCCCTGATCAACCAGATTGCCAACCCGCAGATGCCCGAGGTGGGGGAGCGTTTTGTCGGCACCGTCGTCAAGACCACTTCCTTCGGCGCGTTTGTCTCCCTGACCCCCGGCAAGGACGGCCTGCTGCACATTTCGCAGGTGCGTCGACTGGTGGGCGGCAAACGGATCGACTCGGTTGAGGACGTCCTGCAGGTCGGCCAGCAGGTCGAGGTGGAGATCAGCGAAATCGACGAGCGCGGCAAGCTCTCCCTGTCCGCCGTGGTGGATGAGGAAGCCGCCGGGGAAGCCGAAGAGGCCCCCCGCAACTCGGAGAAGAAAGAGGAGCGCTCCGGGGATCGTCGTCCCCGCCAGCGCAACCGTCGCCGCCGCAACAACGGTGACGAATCCGCCGAGTAGGTGAGCGCAGTTTGACCGGGGCCCGCGCGACTGAAAACGCCGCGCGGGCCGCCGGTCTATCCGGTTGCGTCCGGGCCCAACAGCGGGCAATGTTGATCCCAGGGAACCCCCTAATCAACCACCCTTCCTGGAAGGACCACTCCCATGAAGCAGTATCTTGATCCGCTGTTCTTCCTGTGCCTGTTCGTCATCGATGTGGTGGTCTGGGTGTCAACCAGACTCTTTGGTCCCGTCCCCTCGGCCGTCATCATCATGGCGCCTGCGTTCATCTCCCTCGCCCTGTTTGCCCTGGTCCGGGCCTACTTCAACGTGGAGCCCAAGCGCTTCTACCTGTTTGTCGGTGGGGCCGCCGCCGTGTTTGCGCTGTCCCTGGCCGTGACCGAGATGCTCACCCCGGTGATGGAGAACTACGACTTCTCCACCGGGGCCTGGGTGCTGGTCGTGTGCGCACTGGGCGCGATCGTGGCGCTGTTCCTGGCCTTCGTGGGGGCGATCCCCGGGCCCGACAAAGTGAATGCGGACCGGCAGGCCGCCCAGCAGGTGCGCGCCGATCAGAAGGCTCAGGCCAAGGCGCAGCGCCAGGCGGAAAAGGCGGCCCGGAAGGCCGGCAACCAGGCGGATCGCACCGTCGAGCAGACGGTCCAGTTCAATCAGAAACAACAGAATTAGTCGATGTGAAAATGGTGGTTTTTAGTGCCAGATAGTTCCCTGGACCCGGTGAAGTTGCCGCTGGCCAGTGCAGCCCGGTCGGATGTCCTCGAAATGCCGGATGGCCCGCTGACCGTGCGCCGTTCGATCCTCCCCGGCGGGGTCAGGGTAATCACCGAGGAACTGCCCGGCACCCAAACCACCACCCTGGGACTGTGGGTGGCCACCGGTTCCCGGGATGAGCAAGAGTCGGAGGCGGGCGCCTCCCACTTCCTGGAGCACCTGCTCTTCAAGGGCACGCCCACCCGCTCCGCCTTCGACATTGCCGCCGCCTTTGACGAGGTGGGCGGAGAGTCGAACGCGGCCACCTCGAAGGAAACGACCCACTACTGGGCCAAGACTTTGGACTCTGACGCCGACATGACCCTGGCCACCCTGACGGATATGGTCACCTCCTCGCTGATCACCGACGAGGACGTCAACACGGAGCGAACCGTCATCATTGACGAGTTGGCGATGGCCGAGGATTCCCCGGCCGACGTGGTCCACGAAGCGTTCGCCACCGCCCTGTTTGGCGACGACCCCCTCGGACGCCCGATCGGGGGCACCACCGCCTCGGTCTCAGACCTGCCCGCCGAGACGATCCGGGAGCTTTACCGGCGCCACTACCATTCCCGGAACCTGATTGTGGCCGGGGCCGGTCACCTGGATCACGAACAGATTTGCGCCGGGCTCAGCCAGGCCCTGGCCCTGACCGACTGGGACCGGGACGAGGCAGCCGCCCCCGCCTCTCGCGACCTGCTTGCCGGCACCGGGAGTGAGCCGCCCCTGGAGGTGGTCGACCGCCGCGAGGTGGAGCAGGCCCACATTCTGGTGGGGTCCCGCTGGCTGAATGCCACCGACGAGCAACGTCCCACCTCAAACGTGCTGCTGACCATTTTGGGTGGGGGAATGTCCTCGCGCCTGTTCCAGGAAATCCGGGAGCGGCGCGGGCTGGCCTACACCACCTACGCCTTCGATTCCGCCTACCTGGACACCGGATATTTCGGCCTCTACGCGGGCTGCGCTCCCGAAAACGTGGACGAGGTGGAGCGAATTATGTGGGGCGAGGTGGAGAAGCTGGCCGAAGCGGGAGTGCCCGAGGCGGAGTTGCGCCGAGCCAAGGGGCAACTGCGCGGGAATCTGGCGCTCGGGTTGGAGAGTTCCGCGTCCCGCATGATGCGGCTGGGCCGCTCCGAGGTGACCGAGCGGTTCATCTCGGTCGATGCGGCGCTGGCCCGAATTGAGGCCGTTCAAGTGGAGGAGATTAGGCAGATGGCCGAACAGATGCTGGCTGGCCCCCGCGCCCGGGCGTTGGTGACCAACCGATGAGGACGTTGAATCACAACTTTGTTCGCCCGGCTCAGCCGGAGCACGCCCAGTTCATCGCGGGACTGCAGGTCCAGGCGATGGCGGAGGTACTGAATGCCGAGTTGGGGCCGGACGCCCCGGTGGATCAGTTGGATCAGGAGGCGATTGCGGCGGCCTGGTCCCAGACGATTGCTCAGCCGGAGCGGGCCCGCCACGGCGTGTTCGTCGCCACCGCCTCGGATCAGCCGGAAGGCTACGTCGCGTTTGGGGATGGCGCCGAGCGTTCCCCGCTGGCCGAAGACGGCGTGGCCGTAGAAATCTTGGGGCTGGAAGTGGTTCCCGACCAGCGGCGCCAGGGACACGGATCCCGGATGTTGGCCGCCGCGGCCGACCTGGTCCGCGACGAGGGCGGCGACTACCTGCAGGTGTGGCTGGCCCCGGCCGAGGAGGAAAAGATCCGTTTCTTCCAGTCCGCCGGATTTGCCCCCGCGGGCCTGCGCCGAACGCTTGACGTGATGGGTCGGCCCCTCACGCAGCACCTGTGGTTCGCCACGCTGGACCGGGAAAACCCGGCCCCCACCAGCTAAACCTATTCATCCACAAGAAAGGAGCCCGGACTCGGGGAGACCCGCTGAGCCGTGGCAAACTGGACGTATGAGATCGATCTTTGAGAATCTTCCCGAACCGCCTCCCGTCCCCAGCGGGGCCCTAAGAGTCCTTCCCCTGGGAGGCTTGGGGGAGGTTGGACGCAACATGAACGTCCTGGAAACCGAGGGGAAGCTCCTGGTCGTCGACTGCGGCGTGCTGTTCCCCGAGGAACACCAGCCCGGCGTCGACCTGATTTTGCCCGACATGAGCGCCATTGCGGACCGACTGGACGACATTGTCGCCCTGGTGCTCACCCACGGGCACGAGGACCACATCGGGGCCGTGCCCTACCTGCTGAAGCTGCGCCCGGACATTCCGATCTACGGCTCGGAACTGACCCTGGCGTTCCTGGAGCCCAAGTTGAAGGAGCACCGGCTCAGCGCTTCCGGCCTGCACGTGGTGGCGGAGGGCGACCGGATCAAGCTGGCTCCCTTCGATGCCGAGTTCGTCTCGGTCACGCACTCGATTCCCGATGCCCTGGCCGTCTTTGTTCGCACCAAGGCGGGCACGGTCCTGATCACCGGTGACTTCAAGATGGACCAGTTGCCGCTGGATCGGCGCCTGACCGACCTGCGTTCCTTCGCCCGGTTTGGCGAGGAAGGCGTCGACCTGTTCATGGTTGACTCCACCAACGCGGAAGTGCCTGGGTTCATCACCGCAGAGGTGGAAATCGGCCCGGTCCTAGAGCAGGTCTTCGCCCAGACGGACGGGGCCATCATCGTGGCCTCCTTTGCCTCGCACGTGCACCGGGTCCAACAGGTAATCAACGCGGCCCAGCAGTGCGGTCGCACCGTGGCCCTCGTGGGCCGGTCGATGGAACGGAACATGACCATCGCGCGGGAGCGGGGCTACCTGCAGATCCCGGACGGAGCGGTGGCCGAACTGAAGACGGTGGAGAAGCTGCCTCGGGACCGTCAGGTGTTCATGGTCACCGGTTCCCAGGGGGAGCCGATGGCCGCCCTGGCCCGGATCGCCGGGGGCACCCACCAGAGCATCAGCGCCGGCCCGGGGGACACGGTTGTGTTCGCCTCCTCGCTGATTCCCGGCAACGAGAACTCGGTCAACCGGGTGATCAACGAGCTGATGGGCCTCGGCGCCAAGGTGGTGCACCGGGGCAACGCCAAGGTGCACGTATCCGGCCACGCCTCCGCGGGTGAGCTGATCTACTGCTACAACATCGTTCAACCCAAGAATGTGATGCCAATCCACGGGGAGGTGCGCCACCTGGTGGCCAACGGGCAGTTGGCCGTCAAGACCGGGGTCGATCCCACCCGCGTGGTCCTGGCCGACGACGGGGTGGCCATCGACCTGAAGGACGGGCGCGCGGTGATTGCGGGCGCCGTCCCGTGCGAGCTGGTCTACGTGGACGGCAAGTCGGTCGGGGAAATCTCCGAGGACGAACTGCGCGAGCGGATCACGCTGGGCTCGGAAGGCTTCATCAGCATTTTCGCCGTGGTGGACAAGGAAATGGGAACGGTCCTGGCCGGCCCGGTGCTGCGGGCGGTTGGGATGGCTGAGGACGACTCCGTCTTTGACGACATCCTGCCCGAAGTGGACAAGGCTCTGCGCGACGCCGCCGCTCCCGGCGGGGTGAGCGCACGGACCCTGCAGCAGGTGATGCGCCGGGTGGTGGGCCGCTGGGTTAGCCGGCGTCTGCGCCGTCGCCCGATGCTGGTCCCGGTCGTGGTCGAGCAGTGAGCGCCCAGCTCCCACCCGCCCCGCTGACGCCCGTCGGGCCCGCCCTCGGTCGGTTCATCACCACCGAGTCGGTGGTGCTGGCCGTCAACGTGCAGCTCTCGAAGCTGCCGGAGCGGGGGGCGGCCACCACCGCCTACTCGGCGATCTCCTCGGCGGGGGGTGGCTTCACCCTGCTGTCGGTGGTGGCGGCTCAGGGAATCGACACCAACCTGGCCGCTCCGCTCGGAACCGGTCCCAACTCTTCCCTGGCTCGGCGCCAGTTGGCCGCCGCCCGGATCAACACCCTCACCGACGTCTTCGTTGGCGACATTGGGGTGGCGATGGTGTTCGTGGAGGACGACGGCAACAACACGACCGTGCGCACCCCCGGGGTGGAATCCGAGCCGACCCTGGCCGGCCTGGAAGCGATCGAGCTGCACCCGGGGGACCTGGTCCACATCAGCGGCACCGACCTGGCTACTCCACAGTCGGACGTGGTGGTGGAGTGGGGTTCGCGCCTTCCTGATGACGTGACCATGGTGCTGGCTATTTCCCCGGCCGTGCAGGAGGTGAGCACCGACGTTTGGGCTCAGCTGCTGCCCCGGGCCGACGTGGTCACCATGAACATTCGCGAAGCCGCCTACCTGTCGCGCTTCCTGGACCAGTCCTCCCCGGGGACGGGCATTCGCCACATTATGCGGCCCGAGGCCGCCGTGGTTAGACGGTTGGGGGTGATGGGCTGCGAGGTCCAGGCCACCCGCGACGCTGACATGGTCAATATTCCCTCCTACCAGTCCTACCGGGTGGATACCACCGGGGTGGGGGACACTCACGTGGCCGCCATGTGTGCCGGGCTGCTCCAGGGCCTGGATCTGGTTGGAGCCTGCCAACGAGCCAACGCGGCCGCCGCCCTGATGGTGGCGCGCGGGTCCACCCCGCAGGCTCCCACCGCGGCGGAGATTGACGGCGTAATTCAGCGCGGGACGGTGCTGTAGGCTCGGATTTGTCGCTCGGTTCGGCCCTGCGCGGCGTGGTAGAACCCCCGCGTTGGCCCCGAGCGGTAAAGTCTAACTGAAATGCGCGCACGAAAAGATCAAAGCAAAGCGAAGGCCGACGCGAACCGGTCCTCCGGGGCCGGACGCATCAAAGGCGCCGCCCCCGCCAAGGCCTCCAAGGCGACACCTTCGAAGGCAGAGCCCGCCGGCCCCTCAGCCCCGGCTCGATTCTTCCGTGCCCTCGGGCGCGGCCTGGCGGGCCTGGTCCACGCCTGGCGCAGCACCGACTCCCAGCTGAAACGGGACGCCTTCGCCTTCATCTTCCTGGCGGTGGCCGGGGTGGTGGCTCTGCGAGAGTGGTTCGGCATCTCCGGGGACGCCGGGGCGGTCATCCACCACGCGGTGGCCGGCGCGGTCGGCATCTTCGCCGTCGTGGTGCCCCTGCTGCTGGTGCTGGTCGCAGTTGGGCTGTTCCGCGCACGGAAAGATCCGCAGGCCATGCCGTTCAGGTTTGCCGGAGGCATCGGACTGTCGCTGGCGCTCACCGGCCTGGTCCAGGTGAGCCGGAACAATCCTTCCCTCAGCCCCATCGCCGGGGTAGAGGAGGCCGGGGGCATCCTCGGCTGGTTTATCGGCTACCCCCTGATGCGCCTGCTGTCCCTCTGGGGTGCGGTGGTGGTGCTGGTGGCCCTGGCCTGCTATTCGATCCTGGTGATGACGCGAACGCCGCTGCGAGAGGTCCCGATCAAAGCGCGGGAACTGTGGGCTTCGCTTCGGGAGCGGACCGGTCGGACCCAGGTGGACAACGACCACCTGGCCGCCGGCGACGACGAGTGGCTGCAGGAGATCAACCGGGAGCGCAAGCCTGCCCCCACCTACGTCGACCAGCCCACCCGGGCCGTCGACTCCTTCGACATTGCGCTTGAGGATGACTATCCGGTCGACGCGCCCACCGAAGCGGTTTACGCGGTTGAGGACTACCCGGCCGAGCCGGACTACACCATGACTGCGCCGGTCCCGGTGCCGACGGCGATGCCCGTGTCGGAAGCGGTGGAGCCGGACGACCAGACGGTGGCCCTGGCCGAGATCACCTCCGAGGACCTGTCTCCGCTGGAGGCAGCCCGCGCGGCTGAAATGGCCAACTATCAGGTGCCTTCGGTCGGCCTGCTGCAGCAGGGGGCCCCGCACCTGGAGCGCTCAGCCGCCAACGACCGGGTGGTGGAGGCCCTGCAGACGGTCCTGGACCAGTTCGACATCGACGCGCAGGTGGTTGGCTTTTCGCGCGGCCCGACGGTGACCCGCTACGAGGTGTCCCTGGGCCCGGGCGTGAAGGTGGAGCGGATTACCGCCCTTTCCAAGAACATTGCCTACGCGGTGGCCAGCGCCGACGTGCGGATCCTCTCGCCCATTCCGGGCAAGTCCGCGATCGGGGTGGAGATCCCCAACTCGGACCGCGAGACGGTGGCCCTGGGGGACGTCCTCCGCTCTCCGGCCGCCCAGCGAAACCCCCACCCGCTGCTGGTTGGGATGGGCAAAGACGTCGAGGGCGGCTACGTCGTCTCCAACCTGTCGCGCACCCCCCACCTGCTGGTGGCGGGGCAAACCGGTTCGGGCAAATCCAGCTTCATCAACTCGATGATCGTGTCGATCCTGACCCGGGCCACGCCGGAGCAGGTGCGGATGATTCTGGTTGACCCCAAGCGGGTGGAGCTGACCATTTACGAGGGGATTCCCCACCTGGTGACCCCGATCATCACGGACCCGAAGAAGGCTTCCGAGGCCCTGGAATGGGTTGTGCGAGAAATGGACGCCCGGTACAACGACCTGGCGGACTTCGGGTTCAAACACGTCGACGACTTCAATAAGGCCGTGGTGGCGGGCCGAGTCCTACCCCCGGCCGGGTCCCAGCGCAAGCTGCGGCCCTACCCGTACCTGCTGGTGGTGGTGGATGAGCTGGCCGACCTGATGATGGTGGCCCCCCGCGACGTGGAAGCCTCCGTCCAGCGGATCACCCAGCTGGCCCGCGCGGCCGGGATTCACCTGGTGCTGGCCACCCAGCGTCCCTCCGTGGACGTGGTCACCGGCCTGATCAAGGCGAACGTGCCCTCGCGCCTGGCATTTGCCACCTCCGCGCTGGCGGACTCCCGCGTTATCCTGGACCAGCCCGGGGCCGAGAAACTGATCGGCCAGGGCGATGCGCTTTACCTGCCTTCGGGAATGAACAAGCCGCTGCGCGTCCAGGGAGCCTGGGTGGACGAGGCGGAGATCCACCGGGTGGTGGAGGCAGCCAAGAGCCAAATGCAGCCCGAGTACCGCGAAGACGTGATCGAGCCGCCCAAGACCGCGAAGGTGGCCGACGACATTGGGGAGGACCTGGACGACCTGCTGGCCGCCGCCGAGCTGGTGGTGTCCACCCAGCTCGGGTCCACCTCGATGCTTCAGCGTAAGCTGCGGATCGGGTTTGCCCGGGCAGGTCGCCTGATGGATCTGTTGGAGTCGCGAGAGATTGTCGGCCCGTCGCAGGGATCGAAAGCCCGGGAGGTGCTGGTGCAGCCCGAGCAACTGGCCTCGGTGCTGGCCGTGCTGCGCGGGGAGGCAGAACTGGTCGAGAAGGCGCAGTCATCCCCAACCGAAGAGCGGTCAGTTACCCCTCCCACCCCAAATACCGGTACCGTAGTGATGGAAACTAAGACGGTCCAATTGGAGGGAAGATGAACCAACAGGTGTCAAACATCAATCTTCCCAACGCGCTGACCGTGCTTCGGATTATTTTGGTGCCGGTCTTTGCCTGGGTCTACCTGCTGGGCGCACACTGGTGGGCGCTGGCGATCTTCCTGTTCGCCGCGGTCACCGATCAGCTGGATGGCCACCTGGCACGCAAATGGAATCTCATCACAGACTTCGGTCGCCTCGCCGACCCCCTGGCCGATAAGGCCCTCACCCTCACCGCTTTTGTGCTCCTCTCAATTGGGTACCAGTCCCCGTGGATGTGGGCGTTCACCATTTTGGTGGCCATCCGCGAGCTGGGGATCACCGTTTTGCGTGAGGTGCTGCGCCACCGGGGGACCGTCGTCGCGGCCAGTTCTGGAGGCAAGCTGAAGACAGTCTTGCAGATCCTCCTTATTATCTTGATGCTGATTCCCTGGGGGAACCTGGCTGTGATCAATTGGATCATCGTCGGTTTGGCCGTGGTGACTTTCGCGATCACCATGATTTCAGGGTGGCAGTACCTTTGGGCCGCTTGGCGCGGATCGCGCCCATAAGAGGCCTTCGTCACGTTAAGGAGTGGTGGGGGAATATTTCTCAGTACCCCACGTTGTGAAAAGTATGAATGAAAAAAACTACCGGGTTCCGGTGTCCACAGCTCACCGGGCTAATGACCCCGTGCACAAGTCGCGGTACGCTGGACCCATGTTCACCAAGGAGCCGCCGCTACTGCGGGCCGAGCTGGGTGAGGTACTGCGTTCGCTGCGTCAGGCCCAGGGCCGGACGCTTCGGGAGGTCTCCTCGTCCGCTCAGGTATCCCTCGGGTACCTGTCTGAGGTAGAGCGCGGCCAGAAGGAAGCGTCCTCGGAACTGCTGGATGCCATCTGCAACGCCCTGGGGACGCCGCTGTGGTTTGTGCTGCGGGAAGTCTCCGATCGACTGGCTCTGCTTGACGAGGCCCGGGTCCCCGACACAGTTCCGGACAACCTCCTGCCCGCCACACTGCTTAGCTAGCGTGCGCAGATCTGAATTCTGGGAAGCCCTGGAGTTGGCCTTCGGGTCAGGTCCAGGGCGTTCTCTTGCCGCCGATCTCCACCTCCTGGCGGTGAACGGGACCGCGGAAGAAGCCTTGGCCGCGGGGGTGGCGCCCGACCGAGTGTGGGTGGCGCTAATCGAAGAATCCGGGGCAGATCCTGCCCTTCGGTGGGTGCATCGACGCCCCCGCCGGAAAAGCGGCGTGTCCGATGGCGGCGAACCCCTGTTCTAGCTATGCTGTGTTTTGGCAGCCAGGAAGCGGCAGTTATCCACAGAATCGGACAGCTTCGTTTTCACGTGTCGGTGGTCGGACATACGGTTGCTGATGAACCCCGGAGAGGGGTCTCATCCCCAGAGGACCAGAACTGCACCGGGTCGGAGAGGCCCCCTAGTTGAGGAGTAAACATGGCACGTGAGAAGACTCTGCGCAAGAGCACCAGCACCAATCCCGATCGGGATAAGGCGCTGGAGTTGGCGCTGACCCAAATTGATCGCCAGTTTGGCAAAGGCTCCATTATGCGACTGGGGGACGATACCCGCCCGCCGGTGAAGGTAATTCCGACCGGATCGCTGGCCATGGATGTGGCCTTGGGAATTGGGGGCCTGCCCCGCGGCCGCATCGTTGAGATCTACGGCCCCGAATCTTCCGGTAAGACGACGGTGGCGCTCCACGCGGTGGCTTCGGTTCAGCGCGACGGGGGAAACGCCGCCTTCATCGATGCTGAGCACGCCCTGGACCCGGTCTACGCCCAGGCGCTCGGGGTCAACACGGACGACCTGCTGGTCTCCCAACCCGACACCGGTGAGCAGGCGCTGGAGATCACGGACATGCTGGTTCGCTCCGGTGGAATTGACCTGATCGTCATCGACTCGGTGGCGGCCCTGGTGCCGAAGGCTGAGATTGAGGGCGACATGGGTGACTCGCACGTGGGCCTGCAGGCTCGCCTGATGAGCCAGGCCCTCCGCAAAATCACCGGGGCTCTGTCGGCCACCGGGACCACCGCTATCTTCATCAACCAGCTGCGGGAAAAGATCGGGGTGTTCTTCGGTTCTCCTGAGACCACCACCGGCGGTAAGGCGCTGAAGTTCTACTCTTCGGTCCGGATCGACGTGCGCCGGATTGAGACCTTGAAAGAGGCGGGCCAGCCGGTGGGGAACCGGACTCGGGCCAAGATCGTCAAGAACAAGATGGCGCCGCCGTTCAAGCAGGCCGAGTTCGACATCATTTACGGCCGAGGGATCTCCCGGGAAGGCTCGATCATCGACATGGGGGTGGAGTGCGGCGTGGTCCGCAAGTCGGGCTCCTGGTTCACCTATGGGAAAGACCAGCTCGGACAGGGGAAGGAAAATGTCCGCCAGTTCCTGGTCGACAATCCGGAACTGGCCGATGAGATTGAGCGGCAGATTCTGACCGAGTTGGGGATCGGTACCGCCCCGGCCGAAGAGGAACAGGCCGCCCCCGTCAGCGAGGAGCCGACCGAGGCCTCCGCCTAGCTCATGGCTACCGCCTGGGACAGTGCGCTGCGCTACTTGGGTCAGCGGGCTCACTCGCGCCAAGAACTGATTCAGAAGCTCACTCGGCGAGGCTACGACCAAGAGGAGATCGACCAGACGCTGATGCGCCTGGATCAAGCCGACCTGCTCGACGATGCCCAGTTTGCGCGGGACTACACCCGGTCCCTGCTGTCTAGTCGGGGCAGTTCCCGGCGGGAAGTTCAGCGGGAGCTGGGCAAAAAAGGGATCTCCTCGGACCTGGTGGCCGACGTGTTGGCTGACCTGCCCGATGACTTCGATCGGGCCCTCGCGGGGGCCCGAAAGAAAATGGCGGGATTGGCCGACCTGGAAAAGGACGTCAGGTGGCGGCGAACGCTGGCGTACCTGGCCCGGCGAGGCTTTCCTGAGGCGACCTGCTACGCGGCCGTCCGCGCGGCGGAGGAGGAACATAATGGCAACTGACCGGGCGGCCAAACTGGTGGCCGGACTGCGCCGGGCTCACCTCCACTTGGCCGTGGCCGAGTCTTTGACCGGGGGCCAGCTGTGCGCCACCATCGTGGAGGTGCCCGGGGCCTCCGACGTCCTCCGCGGTGGAGTGTGCACCTACGCTCCCGACACGAAGGTGGAGATCCTCGGCGTCTCGGCCGAGCTGATCGCTGAGCGCGGCACCGTCAACCAGGAAGTCGCACAGCAGCTGGCGGCGGGGGCCAGACGACTGTTTGGCAGTGAAGTTGCTCTCGCGACCACCGGGGTGGCGGGGCCGGGACCGGCCGAAGGACATCCGGCCGGGACCGTCTACGTCGCCATTGATGCGCCCGGACACCAAACTTGGACCGCACACCAGTTCGCCGGCGACCGCCAGCAGGTGCGGAACCAGAGCGTAGAGGCGGCCCTGCGACTGCTCGAAGACTATCTAGCAAAGCACTACAATGCCGATGATGAATAAAACACCACGCACCTACGCTGTGCGCACCCTTGGCTGTCAGATGAATGAGCACGACTCGGAGCGGATTGCCGGTCTGCTCGAAGAGGCGGGCCTGATTCCGGTCGAGTCGGTGCCCACCGCGGCGGCCCGCGCCACCGACGCCGGCGACCTCGGGGCCGACGTGATCGTGCTGAACACCTGCTCGGTGCGCGAAAATGCGGCCAACCGACTGTTTGGCAACCTGGGCCAACTGGCAGCAGTCAAGCGGGAACGCCCGGGGATGCAGATTGCCGTCGGTGGGTGCCTGGCCCAGCAGATGCGCGAAGGAATTGTCGAGCGGGCCCCGTGGGTCGATGCGGTCTTTGGCACCCACAACATCGACGTGCTCCCAACCCTGCTGGCGCGCGCTGCGCACAACGAAAAAGCCGCGGTCGAGATTGAGGAATCGCTGAAGGTTTTCCCGTCGACCCTGCCGACCCGGCGCGAATCGGTTTACGCGGCCTGGGTGTCGATCTCGGTTGGGTGCAACAACACCTGCACGTTCTGCATCGTCCCGCGCCTGCGCGGCCGAGAGCAGGATCGGCGACCGGGGGAGATTCTGGCTGAGATTGACGCGGTCGTGCGCGAAGGCGCCATTGAGGTGACCCTGCTGGGGCAGAACGTGAACTCCTACGGGGTCAGTTTCGGTCAGCGCGGCGCCTTCGCGGACCTGCTGCGGGCGGCCGGCGCCACCCCGGGGCTGGAGCGGCTTCGCTTCACCTCGCCCCACCCCGCTGCTTTCACCGACGACGTGATTGCCGCCATGGCCCAAACCCCAACCGTGATGCCCTCACTGCACATGCCGCTCCAGTCCGGCTCCGACCGGGTGCTGCGGGAAATGAGGCGATCCTACCGCCGGGCCCGGTTCGAACGCCTAATTGAGAAGGTGCGCGACCAGATGCCCGAGGCCGCCATCACCACCGACATCATCGTGGGTTTCCCGGGGGAGACCGACGCCGACTTTGAAGAGACGATGGATGTGGTCCGCTCGGTCCGCTTCAGCTCGGCCTTTACCTTCCAGTACTCGCCCCGCCCGGGCACCCCGGCGGCCGGGCGCTCCGACCTGATTCCCGCCGACGTCATGGCCGAGCGGTACCAGCGCCTGCTGGACCTGCAAAACCAGATCTCCCTGGAAGAAAACCAGGCCCAGGTGGGCCGGACCGTGAAGGTGCTGGTGGCTCAGGGTGAGGGGAAGAAGGACGGCCAGACCAGGCGCGTATCCGGTCGAGCCGCTGACAATCGCCTCGTCCACGTCGCCCTGCCGGACGGACTGGAACCCCGCCCCGGCGACCTGGTGGTGGCCGAAGTTACCTACGGCGCCCCCCACTACCTGCTGGCCGATGCCGCGCAGGTGCGTTCGACCCGCGCGGGGGATGCGTGGGAAGCACGCCAGCAGGAGGAAGACACCAGCGTGGTCAACCTGGGGATGCCGACCCTAAAGTACCGGGGGCAGTAGCGACGCGATGGTTCGGTGCGCCTGCAGGTTCACGTCCAGGGCCCGGTCCAGCATCTGGCTGAACTGCTGGTCGCTCAGTCCCGCATCCACGAACACGCTGTAGAAGAAGACGATCTTATCCTCGTCGGTGGACGGGTAGGCGGTGGGCTGCAGGAACTGGCGGTTCCAATCGTTGGAGGCCTCCTGCAGCGCGGAATGCATCCCCACTGGGAAGTCGTCCGGCGCCTCCCAGACGGTGGAAATGCCCAGCCACGTGTCGTCCGGGGAGAGGAAGAAGCGGAAGCCGACTTCGTTCCAGATGCCGCGGACTTCGCCCTCCCCATCGTCCTCGCACGAGTAGCCTTCAGCTCGGATCAGTTCAGCCACCCGCGCCATGGTCAGGGGTCGGACCAGCAGGGAATCAATCGGCAACTCGGGCTCCGAGGGCGACTCCGGCTCCAAAGGCGACTGGGGCTCCAACTCTTCGTCGCGGCCGCGCCGATCCCACCACCGCTTCATTGGCTCTCTCCACTGGGGTTTACCCACGGGTCGGCCAAATACTGCTCCAGGGCTGCGAAGCACTCCAGGGCGGAGCGGACAAACGTGTCCAACTCGGCGTCGAGCTGCTGGTCGGTCGCGTTGGCGCCCCAACTGAAGCAGTGGCTGACGCGGAAGGTGATTTTGCCCTGATCAGAAACCACCGTGAACAGTTTGGGCAGATAGTAGTTCCGGTTGAAGTTCTCGACGAAGTTGGCGCAGGCGCGGGCGTGCTGCACGTCGACGCCGCGGTGGAAAATCGAGGTGCCCAAAATGGGCTTCTCCGGCTCGGAAATCAGGTAGAAGAAATGCGGAAACAGGAACAGGCCCAGGTCGCCCTCTTCGTCCTCCAGGACGTGCATGGAGCGCTCCAGCAGGCGCTGGCGCAGGCGGGCCAGACTCACCGGGGTTGCAACTGTTTCCATAGAGCCAGTCTATCCCGCGATAGGCTAGCCCAATGACAGGAGCACAGATGATCGCCGTCGTGGGGCAGACCGCCTCAGGGAAAACTGATCTTGGTTTGCTGTTGGCTGAACGCCTGGGTGGAACCGTGGTCAACGCGGATTCGATGCAACTGTACCGGGGCCTGGAGATTGGCACCGCCAAGACTCCGGTCGACCAGCGCCGGGGCATCCCGCACCTGCTGTTCGACGTCCTGGAGATTGAGCAGGAAGCGTCGGTGGCCCGCTACCAGCAGGAGGCCCGCCAGGCCGTCAGCCAGTTGCTGGCGGAAGGTCGGACCCCGATCGTGGTGGGTGGCTCCGGGCTGTACGTGCGCGCCCTGCTGGATCGCTTCGAGTTCCCCGGAACCGATCCGGAGGTCCGCAGCCGGCTGGAGGAGCGGTGCCAGCAGGAAGGCCCGGGTGCGCTGCACGCCGAACTTTCCCGCGTGGACCCGGCGGCGGCCGCCCAGATCCACCCGCACAATGCCCGGCGCATCATCCGCGCCCTGGAAGTAATTGAGCTGACCGGGGCGCCCTACTCGGCGCAGTTACCGGACGGAAAATACTTCTTCGAGCCGACCGTGCAGGTGGCGATCCGCTGGGACTACGACCAGCTGGACCGGCGCATCAACGAGCGCACCCGGGAAATGTTTGCCGATGGGGGCATTGTCGAGGAGACCCGGGCCCTGCTGGACTCAGGACGCCACTTTGGGAAGACGGCGGCCCGGGCCACCGGCTACGCCCAGGCGCTGGCGGTCCTCAGATCGGAGCTGACCGTGCCCGAGGCGATTGAGCAGGTGAGTCTGTTGACGCGGCAGCTGGCTCGGCGCCAAATGAAGTGGTTCAAGCGCGACGAGCGGATCAGGTGGCTGAACCCGGGCCAACTACCCGGATGATCCGGTAGCCTTTCCGCGACGAGTGCTTCACCGCCTCGTAACCCCGGCCCTGCAACCATTTCAGCAGGGAATCCCCACCCAGGTTCTTGCCCATCACCAGCCAGGCCTCACCGGTGGGTGCCAGGCGGGACAGCCACCGGTCCACCAGTTCCTGGACGGCGGCCTTGCCGATCCGCACCGGCGGGTTGGAGAGAATTCGGTCAAAGCGGACGTCGGCGGACTGCTTCCACGCCTCGTCGGCCAGGGCGGCGTGGACGTTCTCGGCCCCGTTTTCCCGCGCGTTGCGCCTGGTCAGTTCCAGTGCCCGCGGGTTCACGTCCACCGCCCAGACTTTGGCCGCGGGCGACTCCAGCGCGGCGGTGACCGCGACCGGACCCCAGCCACACCCCAGGTCCAGGAAGGTGCCTTCGGCCGGCAGCTCCGGCAGGGCCCGCAGCAGTTCGCGCGTGCCCGGGTCCAGGCGTCCGGTGGAAAACACGTGGGAACTGACCCACATGCGCAGGTCCCGACCTCGAACCGAAACGGGGAGGAGGCGAAGCTCGTCCTCGGTGGGCAGGGGAGCTTCGGAGTAGTAGTGCTCAGTCACTCAATCAGGGTAACTTACATGGCAGACTAGAGGCATGTCCGCAGATGACCAGAGCCTCGACCGGGCCGCCGAAATCGCCCAGCGGGTCCTTGCCCGCCAGGGGACCGCCCTCGAATCTACCGCCACCCAGGGTGACGAAGGTGAGGGCGGCGAACTGGAACGCGAAGCCCGTGCGGGAACCAGGAGGACCACCTCGCACTCCACCGAGCTGGAGGACGTCAGCGAGGTCGAATACCGCCAGGTCCGCTTGGAACGGGTGGTTCTGGTTGGGCTGCGCCAGGAGGGCAGCCTGGCCGAGGCCGAAGCTTCCCTCCGGGAGCTGCAAGCCCTGACCGAGACGGCGGGGGCACAGGTGGTGGACTCGGTGCTGCAGAGCCGCCCGTTGCCAGATGCGGCCACCTACCTGGGGAAAGGCAAAGCGAAGGAGCTGGCCGACCTGGTCCGGGACGTCGAGGCGGACACCGTGATTGTCGACGGGGAACTGAGCCCCTCGCAGCGGCGCGGGCTGGAGGACGTCGTCCGGGTGAAGGTGGTGGATCGGACCGCCCTGATCCTGGATATTTTTGCCCAGCATGCCAAATCTCGCGAAGGAAAAGCCCAGGTGGAACTGGCCCAACTGGAATACCTGCTGCCCAGGCTCCGCGGCTGGGGTGAGTCGATGTCTCGCCAGGCCGGCGGGCGGGTGGCTGGCGGCGCGGGAATCGGCTCGCGCGGGCCCGGTGAAACGAAGATCGAGCTGGATCGGCGCCGGATCCGGACCAGGATGGCTCGCCTCCGGCGCCAACTCCTCCAAATGGCGCCCGCCCGCTACAACCGCCGGGCCCATAGGCGCCGGGGCCAGGTTCCGTCGGTCACCATCGTCGGCTACACCAACGCCGGCAAGTCGACCCTGCTCAACCGGCTGACCAACGCTGACGTCCTGGTCGAAAACGCCCTGTTTGCCACCCTGGACCCCACCGTCCGGCGCACCACCACTCCCGACGGCCGCGTCTACACGCTGACCGACACGGTCGGCTTTGTCCGCAACCTACCCACCCACCTGGTGGAGGCGTTCCGATCCACCCTGGAGGAAGCCGGGGAGGCCGACCTGCTGCTGCACGTGGTTGACGCCGCCCACCCCGACCCGGAGGGACAGGTGCGGGCGGTGCGCGCCGTGCTGGCAGAGATTGACGGGGCCGAAGCCATTCCCGAAATGATCGTGCTGAACAAGTGCGACCTGGCCACGCCGGAGCGGCTGGCGGCCCTGCGCGCCACCTTCCCGCAGGCGGTGCAGGTTTCGGCGGCCACCGGGAAGGGCCTGGACCAACTGCGGGAGGCGATCGCCCAGGCGCTGCCCCGCCCCCAGCTGCTCCTCGACGTGGTCTTGCCGTTCTCTCAGGCCAAACTGGTTTCCCTCACCCACGAGGAAGGCGAAGTGATCGAGGAGGAGTGGACCGAGGACGGCATCCACCTGGTGGCGCGCGTGGATGAGCCGCTGGCCCAGAAAATCCGGGCTCATTCATGACCGATTCGCTGTCGGAGGCGTCGGCCGCCCTGCTGGCAGACGTGGTGCGCCGAGCCGGGGGAGTGCGCCGCCCCCAGCAGGAAGAAATGCTGGCCGCCGTGGCCCAGGCCCTGACCGACGAGACGAACCTCCTGGTGCAGGCCGGCACCGGGGTGGGGAAGTCGCTGGCCTACCTGATTCCGCTGCTGCTGCGGTCGGTGGAGGAGGAGTCGGGACAGCTGATCTCGACCTCCTCCCTGGCCCTGCAGCGTCAGATCATCAGCCAGGACGGTCCGCTGGTGCAGGAGGCGCTGGCGGAGACCGCGGGGGTGGAGGTGGACCTGCAACTGCTGAAAGGCTGGTCCAACTACCTGTGCCGCTACCGCCTCAGCGGTGGGCTGCAGGAGGAGTTCTTGTGGGAAGACCGGCAGAGCGCCAAAGCGGGCGAGGCGGAGGTGGCCCGGCTGCAGGACTGGTCCAACGAAACCGAGACCGGGGACCGCGACGACGTCGATTTTCCGGTTAGCGCGTCCGCCTGGCGGCAGGTGTCCGTGTCCAAACGGGAATGCCTGGGGTCCGGCTGCCCCTACGTGGAGGACTGTTTCCCAGCCCAGGCGCGGGAACGAGCCTTCGGAGCCGACGTGGTGGTGACCAACCACTCGCTGCTCGGAATCTACGTCAACGGCCGCCCGGAAGTGCTCCCGGAGTTTTCCGCCCTGGTGGTGGATGAGGCGCACGATCTGGTCTCTCGGGTCCGGAACCAGGGGACCGAACAGCTTTCTGGTGGACAGATTGGCACGGTGGCCCGGGCGGTGCGCCCGCTGAGCACGTCCGCGGCGGCGAGCCTGGAGCGGGTTCGTGACCGGCTGGAAACCGAGTTGGATCAGCTCCGCCCGGGGCTCCTGTCCCTGCGGCCCGACTCCCTGCGCGGCGCGCTCAGCGAGTTGGACCAGGCCCTGCAGGAGGCCAAGAGCGAGCTGGGCAGCAAGACCGGCGGGGCGAAGCAGCAGGAGCAGGCCCACTTGGCGCGAGCTCGGATGGAGGGGCTGGCGGCCGCCGTCGAGTCCTGGGGGGCCGACCCGGCCGAAACCATCACCTGGGTGGGGACCACTTTGAACGGCAGTGCCCAGCTGAACCTGGCTCCCCTCCACGTGTCCCAACTCCTCGGCCAACGCCTGTTTTCCGCCCAACCCAGCATTCTCACCTCGGCCACCCTGACCGCGGGAGGCACATTCGAGCCGGCCCGGTGGCAAAGTGGCATCGGCCTGGCCAGTCGGGCCCACGAGGCGGTGGACGTGGGCACTTCGTTCACTCCGGAGCAGCAGGGGATCCTCTACCTGGCCACTCACCTGAGCGAACCGACGCCGACCGGGCGCGGGGATGAGTTCTACACGGAGTTGGTCGAGCTGGTGGAGGCGGCCGGAGGCGGGATGCTGGGCCTGTTTTCCTCCACCCAGGGGGTGTTGGAGGCAGCCGAGTATTTGCGGGCCCACACGGACCTGGAGATCCTGGTCCAGGGGGAGGACTCGCTGCCCGCCCTGGTTCGCAGCTTCTCGGCCAGCGTCAACGCCTGCCTGCTGGGGACCATGTCTCTGTGGCAGGGGGTCGACGTGCCCGGGCTCACCTGCCGGCTGGTTGTGATCGATCGCATTCCGTTCCCCCGGCCTAACGACCCGATCGTTCAGGCACAGTCCCGGGCCGCCGCAGCTGCCGGTCGGAACCCTTTCTACGAAGTTTCAGTGGTTCCGGCCGCCACCATGCTGGCTCAGGGGGCCGGCCGACTATTGCGCAGCTCGTCAGACCAGGGTG
The DNA here is from genome assembly GCF_040256745.1 of Scrofimicrobium sp. R131. Classification (GTDB taxonomy): domain Bacteria; phylum Actinomycetota; class Actinomycetes; order Actinomycetales; family Actinomycetaceae; genus Scrofimicrobium; species Scrofimicrobium appendicitidis. Next base: position 1,484,609 of record NZ_CP138335.1, on the reverse strand, counting down.
TAATTGCACTGCTAGACAGTAGAATAGGAAGCAGGTCATACGGCGGGTTCCTCCGGAAGTCACTGCCGCCTTTCTGGACCACCACTGACCCGCAGATTGTGCGTGATGCCCTGCGACGTCTGGGCGCCAGAGCAAACGAAAGAGAGAAAAAGGATGCCGACAGCTAGGGCTACCAGCCTGTACCCGTCAGCCTATGGAAAGCCTGCCAAGATCGCGGTCGTTGGGGCCGGGGCGGTGGGAACTGCCGTCGCCTACGCCTGCGCGATTCGCGGAGCCGCCCGCGACATTGTCCTCTACGACATCAACGAAACCAAAGTCCAGGCCGAGGCGCTGGACATGGCCCACGGGATCCAGTTCACCCCGGTCGGGTCCATCACCGGTTCAGCCGACATCGAGATTGTCCGCGGCTCCGACCTGGTGATTGTGACGGCCGGGGCGAAGCAGAAGCCCGGCCAGACCCGGATGGAGCTGGCGGAGTCCACCGTCAGCTTGATGAAGGTGATCGTCCCGCAGCTGATGGAGGTGGCCCCGGACGCGGTCTACCTGTACGTCACCAACCCGGTCGACGTGGTCACCTACGTGGCACTGAAGATCGCGGGGGCCCCGCGCCGGCAGATTTTCGGCTCCGGCACCGTCCTGGACACTTCCCGGTTGCGCTACCTGGTCTCGCTGGAGACGGGGGTGGCCACGCAGAATATTCACGCCTACGTGACCGGTGAGCACGGGGACTCGCAGGTGGCGCTCTGGTCTTCTGCCGAGATTGGCAACGTGCCGCTGACCCAGTGGGGGCCCACCCTCAGCGGGCGGCGTTTTGACCACGCGCTGCGCACCGAGATTGCCGAGGAGGTGGTCAACTCGGCCTACACGATCATTGAGGGCAAGGGTGCGACCAACTACGCCATCGGCCTGGCCGCCTCGAACATCGTCAACGCGGTCCTGCGGGACGAGTCGCGAGTGCTGACCATCTCGTCCCTGCTGGATGACTGGCAGGGAATCTCCGACGTCTGCATGGCGGCTCCCACGATCGTGGGACGAGCCGGAGCCGGGCGGGTGTTGCGCCCGCCGCTGACCGACGAGGAGCTGGCCGGCCTGACCGACTCGGCCAACCATATTCGCTCGGTGGCTCGGTCACTGGGCTTTTAGCCGAAAAAGGAGGAGGGCCCCGGCGCGACCGGCGGCCCTCCTCCCGCGTTTAACCCGGGTCAGACGGCTCGAATGACCGTCACCACTTTGCCCAGAATCTGCGCGTGATCACCGAAGATCGGAGCGTAGTTTGAGTTCCTCGGTAGCAACCAGGTGTGTCCGGCGGTCTGGGACAGGACTTTGACGGTGGCTTCGTCGTCGATCATGGCCGCCACCACCTCCCCGTCCTGGGCCGTTGCCTGCGCCCGCACGATCACGTAGTCCCCGTCTAGGATCCCCTCGTCAATCATTGAGTCGCCGTGCACCTCCAGGGCAAACAGTTGGCCGGAGCCGGTAAAGCGAGTGGGGAGGGCGAAGAACTCTTCCACCGCCTGCTCAGCCAGGATGGGAGCGCCGGCTGCGATCCGTCCCACCAGCGGCACCTCGGTCGTCTCACCCTCGCTGATGGTCACCGGAACCTCAATCACCGTGGGGGAAACGGCACTTGTCGGAGGGGTGGGCGACGATTTCTTTCGTGAAGGACCTGAGTCAACGATCAGCGCGCGGGGTGAGCGGTCACGCCGCTGCAGCAGGCCTACCCGGGACAGGTAGTCCAGGTGGTGCTTCACCGTGGATGGTGAAGCCAGTCCCACAGCTCTGCCAATTTCCCGGACCGAGGGGGCGTAGCCGACTTCTTTGCCGTACTGCCGCACAAAGTCCAGGATCTGCTGCTGCCGTTTGCTCACGCGAATCTCGGGAACGTTCGCGGACTTGGCCATCTTGGCCTCCTTCTGGTTGGGGTGGCGCGGTCAAGACTGATGGTCTACCGAAAGTATACGGCAGAATCTCAGGGAATGAAACAGAAGTTCTACGCGTGTTCTACTTGAATCGAACAGTTATGGTACGATTGTTCTACGAACGACAGTTCGGGAAGGGGTGTGTCTGATGAGTGCAGCCGATGTGAGAGAGTCGCTCGCGGTTGGAAGCCAGGCCTGCGGGTTTGTGCCTGAGCCGGTCGTTCAGTCTGAGCGGATCGCCGAAGTGATCGACCTGGACCGGGAACGCCAACGCCGGTTCGTTCCCTCTTCCGAACAGTGGGAGGTAGCCGAGCGGAACGCAGCCCGACTCCGGCACCCGTCAGTGCGCGGGGGACAGGCGGCCTCGGTGCGGGTGGAGACAGTGACGGTCTCCGGTCGCCTGGTTGCTCGGGTTCTGGGTTACCTGGCCGCGGTGGCGGTGGTCGTGGTGGGCGGGGGCCTGCTCGGGCTGATGCTTCGGCCGGACGCCTACGCCGGTCCCACCTGGGAACATTCCGTCAGTGCGGGTGAGTCGCTCTGGTCTGTCGCCCAGGGGATCCAGACCGAACGGGCAATTGAGGACGTGGTGGAGGATATCCGGCAGCTGAACGGTCTTTCGACCGATGCGCTGCAGGTGGGACAAGAGCTCATCCTCCCAGCTCAATAGCTGGTTGTGGGGCACTCATGTTGCACAAAAGGGGCCCGACCGCCTACGGTTTTTCTAACGAACAACTGGAGGTGCCTGTGCGCTGTATTTTCTGCTACCACGATGACACGAGGGTGGTAGACACTCGGGTGGCTGACGATGGGGCATCCATCCGACGTCGGCGCGAGTGCACCGCGTGCAAGCGCCGGTTCACAACTTTGGAGACTTCGTCCTTCTCGGTAGAGAAGCGTTCCGGGGTGGTTGAGGCATTCTCCCGCGAGAAGGTGGCGGCAGGGGTAAAGAAGGCCTGCCAGGGTCGTCCCGTCTCAGAGCACGCGTTGGCGCTGCTGGCCCAACAGGTGGAAGAGTCGCTCCGGGCCAACGGCCGCTCAGTGGTCTCCACCGACGAGGTGGGCCGGGCCATCCTGCCGTTCCTGCGCGACCTCGACGAAATCGCCTACCTGCGCTTCGCCTCGGTCTACTCGTCCTTCCAATCGTTGGACGACTTCGAGGCCGCCATTAGCGAACTGCGGTCAGCCCAGGCTTAGGCGGACTCCTCCGGGTTTTCCGCTGCGTCCGGGGCCGGATTCTCTTCCGGCAGTTCGGGAGTGGAGGCGGGTTCCTTGTCTTTGCGCAGCGTGTGGCTGACGGCAGCCGAGGCATGCTCCGCCATCTCGCTGACCTGAGTGGCCAGGTTCGACAGCCGTTCGCCCAGTCCCGCCTGCACGTCCGTGATCCCACTTTGCAGTTCGGCAAGTTGCTCGCGCACTCGTTTGCGCATGACTTTGCCGATTTGCGACTTCGGGAGTTCCTGCAGGACCACGATCTGACGGGGCAGGGCGTAGTGAGCCAGCGACTTCTCGGCCCACTGGCGCACGTCGGCCAACGTGAGGGAGGCGCCCGCCTCCAACACCAGCGCCGCCACCACATCCTCGCCGCGGGTGCCGCCCGGCATTCCCACCACGGCCACGTCGGAAATACCCGGCATGGACCGGACTGCTGCTTCCACCTGCGAGGGGTAAATGTTGAAGCCGCCAGAGATGATCAGCTCTTTGCGCCGATCTGCCATCACGATGAACCCGTCCACCACCTTGACCAGGTCACCGGTGTGCAGCCAGCCGTCCTTCAGGACGGTGGCGGTCTCCTCGGGGTCGTTCCAGTAGCCGTTAAACACCTGCGGGCCGCGGACAATGAGCTCCCCAACTTCGCCGTCGGCCACGTCCACCTCGGTTTGCTCCGGATCGACGATGCGGACCTCGGTGGAGGGGTAGGGAATCCCGAGCGTCGACGGACGGCGTTTGGGGGACAGGGGAGAGCCCAGCAGGGTGGGGGAGGCTTCCGACATGCCGTAGCCTTCAACCAGGTAGCCGCCGGTGGCAGCTTCCCACTCGGCTGCCAGCTTGGGGTCCAGGGCCATTGCCCCCGAGATCGCGTAGGTGATCGACTCCAGGCTGATCTCCAGCTCTCGGGCCGACTTGAGCAGACGCTCGTAGATTGGGGGGACGCCAATGAAGAAAGTGCAGGGCAGGCGTCGCTGCGACAGGCAAATCTGGACCGGGTCAAACTTCGGGAAGACCGCTATGGTCGCGCCCAGGCGGACGGCTGCCATGAGGGAGATCCCGAACCCGTAGGCATGGAAAAACGGCAGGACCGCGTAAAAAACTTCGGCCCCCTCGTGCAGGGGCGGAACCCAGGCCACGTCCTGAACGGCGTTCACGCAGATGTTGCGGTGGGTCAGGGCCACGGCCTTGGGCACCCCGGTGGTGCCCCCAGTGTGAATCAGCAGAGCGGTGTCGTCGGGATGAGCCGGCCCGGTCCCCGGGCGTGGCTGCGCCTTTGCCACCGTTGCCGCCCACGGGCGCACGTAGCCGGGAGTTTTGGCCCCCAACAAATCGCGCTTCGCCCTGATCGAGGGCAGCGGCAGTTTCAGCAGCACCCGCGAGGTTCGGGGGATGTCGTCGGCCAGGTTCACCCCGAACACGGTGGCGGTGGGGCCCAGAAAACCGAGCTTTTCCACCGAGTTCTCCCACGCCACCACGACGGTGGCGCCGTGGCGCTCAAACTCCGAGCGCAGTTCCTCTTCCGGAGCCAGCGGGTTGTGTTCGACGATGATGGCGCCGAGCAGCGAGGTGGCGAAGATCGCGACGATGTGCTGCGGGCAGTTGGGTAGGACCAGGGCTACCCGGTCACCCGGTTTGACCCCGGCTCCGGCCAGGACCGTGGCTGCGCGGCGAACCTGATCCTCCAGTTGCCGGTAGGTGGTCTGCTTGGACATGAAGTCCAGGGCCACCCGCTGGGGGTACCGGGAAGCTGCTCCCAGAAGGTAATCGTGGAGCCGAGTGTCGGGGATTCCAATTTCGAACGGAACTCCCGGGGCGTAGTTCTTACGAAGCTTCTCGGTCAGTGTCACGGATTCCCCTCCAGTGATCAGAAACGCTGCTGGTCAGCACGACGTGTCTACATTATCCCAGGTCCAGGTAGCGAAGTCGGATAGTTGACTCCATTGCCGCCAATTCCCCTAGGCGAGCTTCTGGCAGCGGGCCGGAAATATCCGTCAGGGCGTAGCCGTACTCGCCTTTGGTTCCCAGCGACTGACCGACCACGTTCACCCCCAGCTTGGCAAAGCCGCGGTTGAGCTTGCCCATCACCCCGGGGACGTTGAAGTGCATCAGGGCCAGACGGTGAGTGGCGCCCTCACTGCGGGGCATCGACACCGACGGGAAGTTGACGCTCATGTAGGTCCCCGCATCGCCCAGGTAGGCGCTGAGCTTCCCGGAGACGAACCGGGCAATGTCCTCTTGCGCCTCCACGGTGGAGCCCCCGATATGCGGGGTGAGGATCACGTTTGGAATGTCGGCCAGCGGGCTCTCGAACGGGTCGCCGGTGCTCTTGGGCTCGTGGGGGAAAACGTCGACGGCGGCGCCGGCAATGTGTCCGGTCAGCAGGTGCTTGCGGAGCGCATCCAGATCCACCACGTGGCCGCGAGACAGGTTGATGAACAGCGAGCGGGGTTTCATCATCGAGAACTCGCGGTCCCCGATCAGCCCGGTGTTAGAGGCCTCGCCCGAGACGTGCATCGAGACCACGTCGGCCTGCTGCAGGACCTCTTCCATCGAGTGCATCCGGCGGGCGTTGCCCAGGGCTAGCCGCTCCGCCCGATCGTAGAAGATCACCTTCAGTCCCATGGCTTCCGCCAGGACCGACAGCTGCGTTCCGATTGAGCCGTACCCGATGATCCCCAGGGTCCGTCCCCGAATCTCGTGGGCGTGGCTGGCAGACTTGTTCCAGACTCCCTGGTGCAGCGAGTTGTTTCGCTCCACCAGACGCCGGCCCATCATGATGATCTCGGCGATGGCTAGCTCGACCACGGATCGGGTGTTGGAGTAGGGCGCGTTGAACACCGCCACTCCGTGGCGCGAAGCCGCCTCCAGGTCAATCTGGTTGGTCCCAATACAGTAGGCGCCAATGGCCAGCAGGTTTGGAGCCGCCTCAATCACCCGAGCGGTTACCTCGGTTTTTGAGCGGATTCCAAGGATCTGGACGCCCTGCAGGGCCTCGATCAGCTCCGCTTCATCCAGGCTTCCGGAGATGCGGCGCACTTCAATACCTTCGCTGGCGAAAATGTCGTCAGCACACGCGTCAGGGTTCTCAAGCAATAGTGCAGTAGTCACGTTGCCTATGGTGCCAGTTTTGTCTCCGGGTGGAGGAAACTGTCCGGTTATTGTTCTGCGAGCCGCTCCAGCCAGACGGCGGGCAGATCCCCGGTCCGAACCGAATGCAACCTGCGGGTCGACCGGGTCATCGCGACAAACAGGTCGCCGGGTCCGTCGGCCAGGATCTCGGCCGGTTCCACCACGATGGTCGTATCGAACTCAAGTCCTTTGGCCGCCACCACGGACAGGAGGGAAACCCGCTGATTGAACGAGGTGACCCCCTCCATGTCGGCCCGCCAACTGGTGGCCCGCTCGTCCGAAACCAGGACTCCGACTCGGCCCCCACCCGGGCCAAACTCCCGGTCCAGCAGCTCCAGCTCCTGTGCCATCACCTCTCGAACGGCGGCGGGCAGATCCCCGGTCACAGTGTCGGCCAGTGAGTTAGGAATATCACGAGCTGAAGTGAGCGGGAACCGGACGGGTGCGCCGACCTCGGCCAGCACGTCCTGGGAGAGTTCGGTCAGGGCCTTCGGCGTCCGGTAGGAGATGGTCAGAGACCGCTCATCCTGCAGGGCGCGCCCCGCCGGTCCCAGCACCTCGACCCAGCTTTGCGGGTGGGAGTGGCCGCGGTGCTGGTCCAGGTCGCCCACCACGGTGAACGACTGCGACGGGCATCGGCGCATCAGCGCGTGCCAGGCCATGGGGGAGAGGTCCTGCGCCTCGTCCACCACCACGTGTCCGAACGTCCAGGTCCGGTCCGAGCGGGCCCGCTCGGCCAGGGGTTGCCAGTCGCGCTGGCCCCGGGTCTGCTCGGCCAGCACCTCAGCGGAGACGAGCCCCCCGCCCAACTGCTGGCTGTCGATCGCTTCCTGGGCCCGGCGGACCTCGTCTTCGTCCGCGCGCGACTTGGTGGCCGGGGCCGGCCCCAGCAGGGAGGAGAACCCTAAGAGTTCCTCCAACTCGTCCAGCAGCGGAATGTCGCTCACCGTGAGCGGAGCGTCGGCGGGCCGCTGCACCAGGCGCAACTGCTCCGGGCTCAGGCCGCGGTTGACCCGGGCCAGCAGGTCCGGTCGGGCGTACAGGCGGCGCAGCAGGTCGGCGGCGCGAGTCGGCATCCAGCAGAGGTTGATCTCGCGCCGAGCCGCCGGCAGTGCGCGAACTTCCTCCCGCCACCAGCTGAGGGTTTCCGGATCCGGGTCGGGGCCGGCCAGCTGCTGGGCCAACTCGTTTACCAACTCCAGGGCGAAGCCTTCGCGCGCCTCGTTGTGCGGCTTGCCGGTTCGGCGGGCCCGGGTGCGGGCAGCCCGGACCAGTTCCCGAGTGAGGACCGCGCGCCGTCCTCCGACCGCAAAGGTGTGATCCGCGGCCGGGATTCGCTGCAGGTCCTTCACTGCCTGGGCCAGGGTTGGGAGCCAGGCCAGGGAGCCCTTCGCCTCGGCCACGTCAATCGAATCCGCCAGATTGGTGGAGTATCCGGGCAGAAGATCCCCCATTGTCACCGACACCACCCCGGTCTCGCCGAGGGAGGGGAGCACCTGCTCGATGTAGCGCAGAAACACCGGGGAGGGGCCGACGATCAGGACCCCGGAGCGCTCCAGGCGCTCCCGGTGGGTGTAGAGCAGAAAAGCGGCCCGGTGCAGAGCCACCGCGGTCTTGCCGGTCCCGGGGCCGCCCTGCACCACCAGCAGGCCCCGGTCCTCGGCCCGAATCACCGCGTCCTGCTCAGCTTGAATGGTGGAGACAATGTCACCCATCCGCCCGTCACGAGCCTGGGACAGGGCGGAGATCAGCGCACCTTCACCCTGGAACTGGAGTCCGGACCGGTGGGCGGCCTCGGTGTTCAACACCTCGTCTTCCAGGGCACGGACGCGGCGCAGATGAGTGGAGATGTGGCGCCGGCGAATCACTCCGTGCGGCTCCACCGCGGTGGCCTGGTAGAACGGCTGGGCCGCCGGGGCGCGCCAGTCCACCAAGAGTCGGGAGCCGTCTTCGTCGCGCAGGCCCGCCCGCCCGATGTAGATGGTTCCCCCCTCTTCGGGGTCGATCCGGCCAAAGACCAGACGATCTTCAATGCTCTCAAGTCGGGCGGCCTGGTCACCGTAGTGGGCGGCCATCGCGTCGCGCTCGGTTCGGGCCTGGGGGGTTCCCCAAGCTCCCTGGGCTTCCACCTCGCGCTGGGCCACCCGGTAGCGAGCCCGGCTGGAGTCAAGGTTGGCGTAGGCGCGGTCGACGAACTGCTGCTCGTGCTGAATCTCGGCCTGTTCACCGGCCGAAAGCTGGTCCGGGGACATGGACGGCTGAGCCTGAGCTTCCACATTCTCTCCTTGAGGTTTGCCAGCTATCTATTATTCCTTACTTTGGGGCTGATGTTGCACATCCGGGGCTGGAAGTCTGTGGGGAAATCCGCAGGGAGCACCCCCGACAAAGGCCGGTATTCCCGGTTTTCCTGGTAGCGCAATCGGCGAGTGCCCCTCGCGAACCTGGGGCGGGCCGGGTAACGTGGAAACAAAGCAGCATCCGGTGCAACCGAAAGTGGGTGACAACAAATGGAAACTGAGAAGCTCTACACCGATGGCCCGCTGGCGGGTGCGAAGGCCCCCATTATGATCACTCATTTCGACGGGGCCATGGATGCCGGTTCGACCGGGGCACTCAGCGTGGTCCAGCTCCTCTCTAATCTTTCGCCGCGACGGGTGGCCACCTTTGACTCCGATCGGCTGATCGACTACCGGTCCCACCGGCCGATGATGATGGTCGAGAACTGGGTTACCCGCGAAGTGGTGGCGCCCGAGATCGCCCTGGATTTGGTCCACGACGACACCGGGACCCCGGTGCTGATTCTGCACGGGCCTGAGCCCGACTCGCGGTGGGAAACCTTCACCCAGAACGTGGCGGAGCTGGCCCGCAAGGCCGGGGTGGAAGTAATGGTCTCGCTGTACGGGTTCCCCGCCGCCGTTCCGCATACGCGCCCGGTGTCCGTTCACGTGCAGAGCACGGACGAGGACCTGGTGCCGCAGCAGGGATCGCTGCTGGGGTCCTGGCAGTTGCCGGCCCCGCTCAGTCACTTCCTGCAGTACCGCCTCTCGGGGCAGAACCTGCACGGGATCACCCTCTACGCGGCTGTGCCCTACTACATGGCCGAGGGCGCGTTCCCGCGGGGGGCTTCCGCCCTGCTGCGACGCCTCTCGGAGATGACCGATCTGTCCCTGCCGATTGGCGACCTGGAGCAGGGGGCCGATGCTGACGCCGACCAGGTCGACACGTTGGTGGCGCAAAACCCCGAGGTGCTGCGGACGATCGAGGCGCTGGAAGTGCACTACGACCAGATGGCGGCGGCCCCCAACTCGCCGCTCTCATCGAACTCGACCGCACTGTTGAGCATGCCGGCCCCGGATGAGCCGAAGGACAAGGACTCGGAGTCGGTGGCCGAGGCCCTGGGTGACGCAATTGAGAAGTACCTGCGCGCTCAAACCAAGACCGAAGAGGGGGAGGGCTCCCCGGAGGAGCTGGACGCCTCGGACGAGGCGGAGCCCGGCCCAAAGCACGCGGCCCCCCGCGCCTGGGAGCAGGACCGGGGACTGGAAGACTAGTCCGTGGCGGGCGGGTGACCGCCCAACCACCGGTCCAGCTCGGCCCCGCTGAGCACCTGCACAGGCAGGGGCAGTCGTCTCAGGCGACGGTCCAACTCGGCCACGTCGATCAGCTGGCTTTCCTGCCAGGCCGCCAACACCAGGTTTCCCCACCGGGCACCCTTGAGGACTTTCGACTCGCCAATTAGGACGACCTGGCCAAACTCCTGGCGGGCTGCCGCCACGTCCCCGCGCGCGTTCGAACCTCCGCCGTGGGCCGCGTTGGCCAGGTAGAGGCCGGTCGGGGCCAGGTGCGCGCTCACCACCCGATCCCACTCGACTGTCTGCAGGTGGGCTGGCACGGTTCGGGACGCAAACGCGTCGCGGACAATCACCTGGAAGTGCGCCTGGCTGGAGCTGAGAACCTCGCGGCCCTCCCCGGCCCGGATCCGCAGCAGCGGCTTTCGGGGCAGCGGAAACCAGGTCCGGGCCTGGGTGGCCAAATACTCGTCGACTTCCACCGCCAGTTGCCGCGAGTCGGGCCGCTGCACCTGCCAGGCCCAGGCCAAGGCGCACCCGCATCCGCCAATGTGCGCGGCCTTGATCGGGGTAGGCGCCGGGTGAGCCAGGTTCAGCACCACGTCCATCTGCTCCATGTATTCGAACTGCAGTTGGTCCGGGTGTTCCAGGTCCACGCGGGACTGCTCCACCCCGTCGATGAATACGGAGGCAATCGAGCCGTGGCGGTCAAATCTGATCTCGGGGGCGGGAACGCTCATTCCCTCAGTCTACTGAGTCCGCTTCGGTCCAAGTTGGGGCCGTAGACTGGGGGGCAGCGAGGGGAGGGAACTATGTCGACGGCGCCGCGCTCGGACCGGGCCAAACGTGACTGGGGTGACGATGACAGTGCCACTACGATCCTGCACGTCGACATGGACAGTTTCTTCGCCTCGGTAGAGGTGGTCGAAAACCCCAGCCTGGCCGGGGTCCCCCTGATCGTGGGTGGAGTGGGCAACCGGGGGGTGGTTACCTCCTGCACCTATGACGTTCGGGCGCTGGGCGTGCGGGCCGGAATGCCAATCGGACGGGCCCGAGCCCTGGCCCCGCAGGCGGTGGTGGTTCCCGGGTCGCGCGGGCTCTACCGGGACTACTCACACCGGGTGATGGAGATACTTTCCGCCATCACCCCCGACTTTGAGCCGATCAGTATCGACGAGGCCTTCCTGGACGTGGCCGGGGCCCGACGCCGGTTGGGTCAACCCCGCGAAATTGCCCAGCTGATTCGAAACCAGATTCGCGAACGGGTGAGCCTGCCCGCCTCGGTCGGGATTGGCAACTCCAAGACCGTGGCGAAGATTGCGTCCTCGCACGCCAAGCCCGACGGGGTGCTGCTGATTCCGGCCGAGCGGACGGTGGAGTTCCTTCAGTCGCTTCCGGTGGGGGCCCTGCCGGGAATTGGACGAAAGACGCAGGAACTGCTCGATCGGCGCGGGCTGAGTACCGTGGGCCAGCTGGCCGAGCTGTCGGTTCAGCAGCTGGGCCGAATCGTGGGGGAGGCGCACGCCTACGATCTGCACCGGGTGGCCTGGGGGGAGGACCGGCGCCGCGTCGGCGGGCGCGCACCCGAGAAATCCATCTCGACCGAAGAGACCTTCCCGGTCAACCTGACCGAGCGGAAAGCGGTTGAGCGCTACTTGCTGGCCGCCGCCCACGACTGCGCGGCCCGGCTTCGGGACGCCGAACTGGTTGCGTGGACCGTGCAGATCAAGTTACGGGACGCGGACTTTCGCACTATCACTCGGGCTCAGACCCTGACCGCTCCCACCGATCTGGGGCGGGAGGTGGCGGCGGCCGCGCTGCGCCTGTTCGCGGTCGAGCGACTGGGACGAGGCGGGGTGCGCCTGGCCGGGGTCGGGGTTACCGGCCTCCGCCCGCGCGATGAGGGAGTCCAAATTGGACTGGATGAAGACCTGCGCCCGCTGGCGGCCGAACGGACCATGGATCGGGTGCACAGCAAGTTTGGGAGAAAATCTCTTCAACCCGCTACTTTGCTTGGGGAAACTGCAAGTCTGCCCAGGGAAAAAACCGGTGAGGTCAATTTGTCGAAAGCCGACTAAGATAGTTGACAGAAGAGTGCTAGCACGAGAGACCGAGGAGGCTAGGATGGCTCTTTCTGAGTATGAGAAGCAGGTCCTTGCGCAGATGGAGGCCCAGCTGAAAGAGGCTGATCCCTCCCTGGCCTCGGTGATGACGTCCTCGCTGCCCGAGGAAACCGATGTCGTCCCCACCGGGCGGCTCTCGCCTCGGCGCATTGCGTTGGGTTCGATCATTGGTGTCGGGGGACTGGCCATTATTATTGCCGGGGTCTCGTTTGGCTACGGCTGGGTGGCGGCGCTGCTGGGGGTACTTGGCTTCGCCTGCATGGTGGGTGGCGTGCTGCTGGCGCTGAAATCTGATCCGGTTGGGGACGCGGATGGCAGCCGCGCCGACTCGGGCTCAAAGCGGAAGCGGAAAGACAAAGACTTCATGAGCCGACAGCGCTCAAAGTGGGATGAGCGGGGTCCGCGCGCGCAATAGTGCGGGTCGCGCCCGGCTAACCACGGCGCGCTGGCGGCTATCCTCCTGCGGCTTCGGTTTGATCTGAACCAGTTTTGGTTCGATCGCCGGGGCCGCTTTTTGCTGCCCTTATCCGGGTCCGGTTCGGGTGACCCGCCCCCGAGCCGTAAAAATCCCTCCACCCTGCTCAATTGCGCATCTGCCTTGAAAACACGCCGACTCCAATCCGGATTCCGGCGACTTTTCGGCTATACTCGCCGCTAAGGGGTTCGAAGTGGAGCGAAGTGGAGTAAAGTGTAGCCGAAGGGGCCATGCGCGGAGGAGGTGACCATGTTCCTTGGGACGTACGAACCAAAACTGGACGACAAGGGACGTCTGATCCTGCCCGCCAAATACCGGGAGCAATTGGCCGGAGGCCTGGTCATTACCCGAGGTCAAGAGCGCTGCCTCTACGTGTTTCCAGCCGCCGAGTTCCAAGAGATCTTCCAAAAGATTCGCCAAGCTCCACTTTCCTCCAAGCAGGCGCGCGACTACACCCGGCTGATGCTCTCGGGAGCTTCGGATGAGATTCCCGACAAGCAGGGGCGGGTGACGATCCCGGTGGCCCTGCGCCAGTACGCCGGGTTGGACCGGGACCTGACCGTGATCGGGGTGGGTTCCCGGGCCGAGATCTGGGACACCGCCTCGTGGACCGAGTACCTGCAGCGACAGGAAGACGAGTTTGCCGCCACCAAAACCGAGGTGATTCCCGACATGTTCTGACCTCCCTGGACGCTGATCTCCTACCGCCGTGCTGACTTCACTTCCCCGATGTCAGGACAGCGGGCGGGGACCAGTCTTCAGGGCCACCGCCCGCCACCGGCCAAACCCGGATCAAACGCAAAGAGAGAGACCAAATGGAGCAGCAGCAAGACGCGCGGGACCTGCATGTGCCCGTTCTGCGCGATACCTGCGTGGAGCTGCTCCTCCCTGCCTTTCAAGTCTCCGATCCGGTTGCCATCGATGGAACGCTCGGCATGGGCGGACACGCGGAAGCACTGCTCTCGGCCCAGCCCAACCTGCGCCTGATCGGGATTGATCGCGACCGGCAGGCCCTGCAACTGGCCGGGGACCGGCTGGCCCGGTTCGGGGACCGCTTCGTTCCATTCCACGGTGAGTACGACCGGGTGGACGAGGTGGCGCGCGAGTTTGGTCGGCGGGGTCAAGTTGACGGGATTTTGCTGGACCTGGGAGTCTCCTCGCTCCAACTGGATGATCCGGAGCGGGGCTTTGCCTACTCCCGCCCGGCCCCCCTGGATATGCGGATGGATCAGAGTTCGGGCCAAAGCGCGGCCGAGTTACTGGCCACGGCCCCGGTGGGGGAGCTGACTAGGATTCTGCGCGAATATGGGGAAGAAAAGTTTGCCCGCAAGATTGCCCAGGCAATTGTGCGGCGTCGAGAGACCGAAATGCTCACCACGACCGCCGAGTTGGCCGAACTGGTGAAAGACGTGATCCCGGCCCCCGCCCGCCGGACCGGAGGCAACCCGGCCAAGCGGACTTTCCAGGCCCTGAGAATCGCGGTCAATGACGAGTTGGGGATCCTGGAGCGGACGCTGCCGCGCGCACTGGACAGCCTGCGGGTTGGTGGTCGCCTGGTGGTGGAGTCCTACCAGTCCCTGGAAGATCGAATCGTGAAGCGCACTCTGGCCCAGGGGTTGAAGGACACCGCCCCTCCCGGCCTGCCGGTCGTGCCCGAAGCTAATCGCGCCCGGCTCCGCGCCCTGGTCAAGGGGGCCCTGAAAGCCGACCCCACCGAAGTAGCCCAAAACCCCCGGTCTCAGTCAGTCCGTCTGCGTGCCGTCGAACTAGTTGCCCCCTGGAGTCAGTCATGAGCGTTCCCAACATCATCCCGGTTGCTCAACCGAGTTCGCTGCCCCATCGGCGCCCGGAACTGCGGGTTATCGAGGGGCAGAAGGGCCAGATGCGAAAAGCGGTGGTCCCGGTTCTGGCCGCGGCGCTGTTTCTGTTCCTGGCCACCATCGTGGTACCGCTGATTATCAACACCTCGATGGCGTCGCTGGCCTACGAGATCCGGGATCAAAACATTGAGCAGGCCCAAATCGCTGCCGAGATCGAGACGATTGAGGGTGAGTTGCTGAAGGTCTCTTCCACCGATCACCTGCGACAGGAAGCCCAGCGAATCGGCCTGGTGCCCGCCGGTCCCATCGGAGTGATTTCCCTGGAGGCCAACACGGTGGAAGGTGGTGCGCCAGCGCAGTGAAAGAGGCTCCCCCCACCGTCGAGGGACAGACCGTTCCCGACCCGCGCCAGCACAAGTCCCGTCAGCGTTCCCGCTGGTTCGGGGCCCTGACTGTGCTGGCCCTGACGGTCTGTGCGATCCAGCTGTTCTCCATTCAGATTATCCGCGGCCCAGCCCTGGCCGAGCAGGGCCGGAAGGTTCGCACCTCGGCCACCGAGGTGAGCGCACCGCGCGGAAAGATTGTCGACGCAAGCGGCCAGACCCTGGTGGACTCTGTGGAGACCTATCACATCGCCGTCAACCAGAAGAACATCTTGGAGTGGAAGCACCGCGACGAGGACGGCAAGTTGATCGGGCAGGGGCCCGCCGACGCCGCCGAGCAGTTGGCCCCGCTCCTGAAGATGGACCCGGCCGAGTTGGGCGGGATGATGCTGGGCGACTCCACCTATGCCTACCTGGCCAAAAACGTGGATGCCGCCACCTTCCGCAAAATCAAAGCCCTGGGAATCTACGGGATCGAGTGGGAGCCGGTTTACCAGCGGGCCTACCCCGGGGGAAACACGGCCGCCTCGATCATCGGTTCGGTCGACGCCAACGGGCTGGGAAACTCTGGCCTGGAGCTGGTGTACGACGACGTCCTCACCGGGATTCCCGGGGAAGAGTCGTTCGAGATTGGACCCACCGGTGAGGTGATCCCGGGGGCCAAGACCGTCTCAAAGGAAGCCCGGACCGGAGGAACCGTTCACACCACGATCGACGCCGACCTGCAAAACTCGGTTCAGGAGTACCTGGACCAGGCGGTCAAGACCTACGAAGCCGACTGGGGATCCGTGGTGGTCCTGGACGTGGCCACCTCCCGGGTGCTGGCGATGGGGGATTCGGGCCTGCAGTCCCCGGCCAAAGGACCCCAACCTTCCGGTTCGGTCCAGTGGGTGATCGAACCCGGCTCGGTTGGGAAGATCCTCACCGTTGCCACCGCTTTGGAGCAGGGTACCGTCACCCCGGACACGGTCTTTTCCGTTCCGGATCGGTATGAGACCAAAGACGGTGAAGTCATCACCGACATTCACGAACACGAGACGTACCAGCGGACCGTGGCGGGGATCATCACCGAATCCTCCAACACCGGGGCGGTGCAAATTGGCGAGACGGTGACCGACCAGGCCCGTCACGAGACCATGAGCAAGCTGGGCCTTGGGAAGCTGACCGGGATCGAGCTGCCGGGCGAGTCGCCCGGAATCCTGGCCCCGGCGGAGGACTGGCTGGGACGCTCCATTTACACCACCATGTTTGGCCAGGGCTACGCCATGACCCCGCTGCAGGAGGCAGCCATGATGGCTGCGATCGGAAACGGTGGAGTCTGGCAGGGGCCGCGCCTGGTGTCGGGCACCACCGACGCGAACGGCAAGTTTCACGCGGAGGAAACTCCCGAGCCGGTCCAGGCCATTCAGCCCGAGACCGCCCAGATTCTGCTGAAGATGATGGAGGGAGTCAGCACCGACGCCCAGATAGGCACGGGCACCGCGGCCGCGGTTGAAGGCTACCGGGTTGCGATCAAGACCGGTACCTCGGAGTTGCCCTCGGGCGGGACCGTGGCGACCGTGGCCGGGGTGTTGCCGGCCGACAAGCCGCAGTTGGCGATCGCCGTGGTGTTGAACAACCCACGTTCCGGGTACCTGTCTAGCGACTCGGCAGCACCCCTTTTCCACCAGGTGGCCTCAGCCGCGGTCACCTCGCTGGGGATTCCAGGTTCGACCGGGCCGGTGGAGCTGTATCCCACCGCACCTTAGGATGAGGTGGGTTCACTTGCTACGGTGAGGACACGAGCTGTCGGACAAGGAGTGTTATGAAGCGCAGTAGCGCCTGGGTTGCCCAGGCTGTGGGCGGGCAGTTACACGGCCCGGACCGGCCGGTCACCGCCTCCGTGGAAACCGACTCTCGCGCCTGTACTCCCGGTTCCGTTTACGTTGCCAGGCGCGGCGACCAGGCCGACGGGCACGATTATGCTCCCGCCGCCATCGCCGCCGGGGCTGTCTGCCTGGTGGTGGAGCGCCTGCTGGACCTGGACGTGGCCCAGGTGCTGGTCACCGATTCCACGCAAGCGCTGGGCCAACTCGCCCGCAGCTACCTGGCTGAGCTCCGCGCTGCGGGCCCGATCAGCGTGGTTGGGATCACCGGCTCGGCCGGCAAGACCACCACCAAGGACCTGCTGGGCCAACTGCTCAGCTCCCAGGCACCCACGGTCTACCCGGTCGCATCCTTCAATAACGAGGTCGGCTGCCCGCTGACGGTGCTGCGAGCCGACGAGGAGACCCGCTATCTGGTCCTGGAGATGGGCGCTTCGGGCCGTGGACACCTGACCTATCTGACTTCCCTGGCTCCGCTGGACGTGGCGGTCGAACTGATGGTGGGCCAGGCCCACCTGGGAGGCTTCGGCTCGGTTGAGCAGTTGGCTGCCTCCAAAGAGGAGCTGGTAGAGGGCCTGGTTGAAGATGGGATAGCCGTCCTGAACGCGGACGACCCGCGGGTGGCGGCCATGGCCGGGGCGGCTCCCGGGCGGGTGTTGCGCTTTTCCCGGCTGGGCCAGTCTGCCGACCTGTGGGCCGAAGCGGTTGCGCTCGACGAGTTGGGCCACCCCAGTTTCCAGCTCTGCACTTCGGATCAGCGTCAACCCGTGTCTCTCCAGTTGGTGGGGATCCATCAGGTTTCAAACGCGCTGGCCGCGGCCGGGGCGGCGCTGGCCGTGGGACTGGACCTGCCCACTATTGCCCGCGAGCTGAGCGGGGCGGGCGCGCTCTCGGCGCACCGGATGGATGTGCGCCTGGACCGACAGTGGCGGGGACAGGACCTGCTTACAGTGATTGACGACGCCTACAATGCCAATCCCGATTCCATGACTTCGGGTCTGATCACCGCCCGGCTGATCGCCGGTTCCCACCGGCTCGTGGCCGTCCTCGGGGAGATGCTGGAGCTGGGGCCGGAATCGGCCGCCCTGCACCGCCAGGTGGGGTCCCGGGCCGACGTCGACGTCCTGATCGGGGTGGGGGAGGGAAGCCGGGACCTGCTTGAGAGCTCCCCGGCCGCCGTCAAACACTGGGTGAGCGATGCCAATGAGGCGTTGGACGTGCTGGCGACTACGATAGCTTCGGGGGATACGGTGTTCCTCAAAGGATCCTACGGGTCGGGAGTCTGGCGAGTCGCCGACGACCTGCTCGCTGCAGACACGATGGAGGCGCAACCGTGATCGGGGTCATTATTTCCTTCGGGGTGGCAATGCTGCTGAGCCTGCTGCTCACCCCCGTTTTCATCAAGTTTCTGGTGCGACGCGAATACGGCCAGTTCATTCGTCAGGATGGGCCAACCGGACACTTCACCAAGCGGGGGACCCCGACTATGGGCGGCGTCGTCTTCATCTTCGCGATTCTGGTGGGCTGGCTGGTCGGATACCTGTCGGTTGGATCCTGGCCCGACTATTCCTCCCTGCTGCTGGCCGGACTCCTGTTCGGACTCGGGGTGATTGGTTTCCTCGACGACTACATCAAGATCTCTCGGCACCGTTCCCTCGGGCTGAACCCGCTGGCAAAGATCATCGGCCAGATCCTGATTGGCTCTGCCTTCGCGGTGCTGGCGGTCTGGCAACCCAACTCGGCCGGGGTGACCCCCGCGTCGATGACCATTTCCTTCATCCGGCCCTCCAACCTGAACCTGGCATTTGCCGGGTTTGGGCTGGGCGTGTTCCTCTTCATCCTGTGGGCGAACCTGCTGGTCTCCGCCTGGTCCAACGCGGTCAACCTGACCGACGGGCTTGACGGGTTGGCCACCGGTGCCTCGATCGCGGCGTTTGGTGGCTACACCCTGATCGCCCTCTGGCAGTTCAGCCAGTCCTGCTCCCGCGCGGTCACCAACACGGTGGGTTGTTACGAAACTCGCGACCCCCTCGGCCTGGCCATCTTCGGCGCCGCCGTGGTGGGTGCCCTGATCGGCTTCCTCTGGTGGAATGCCTCGCCCGCCCAAATCTTCATGGGAGACACCGGCGCCCTGGCCCTCGGCGGTGCCTTCGCCGGAATGTCGATTTTCACCGGCACCGAGGTGCTGGCCATTGTCATCGGCGGCCTGTTCTTCATCATCACCATGTCCGACGTGATTCAGATTCTGGTCTTCAAACGCACCGGCAAGCGGGTGTTCCGAATGGCCCCCCTGCACCACCACTTCGAGCTCAAGGGCTGGCAGGAAGTGACGATTGTGATCCGCTTCTGGATCATCGCCGGCCTGTTCGCCCTGGTTGGGGTAGGGCTCTTCTACGGCGAGTGGGCGGCGACCATCTAGTGCTGCCCGGCAAAATTGCGGTCCTGGGGGCCGGAGTCTCCGGGCTGGCGGCAGCGGCGGCCCTGAGAGCGCGGGGGATCCAGACGGCGGTCTTTGACCAGCAGTCCCCGGAAGCCGACGTGGTGGTGGCTGACGGTCACCTCCTGGGCCGGGCCGTGGTTGAGTGGGCGCCCGAGGCGGTGGTCACCTCGCCTGGAATTGCCCCCCATACCCCGTTGTTGCGGACGGTCCGAGCCGCCGGTCTGCCGGTTTGGTCGGAGGTGGAGCTGGCCTGGCGCCTCCAGGAGGACTCGCCTCGGGCGGGTCGACCCTGGCTGGCCATCACCGGCACCAACGGCAAGACCACCACGGTTGGGCTGTTGACAGCGATGCTGGCCGCCAACGGGGAGGCGGTGGCCGAAGTGGGCAACGTTGGGTTGCCGATCACCTCTCAGGTGGATTCGGAAGCCACGGTCTTTGCCCTGGAGATTTCCTCCTTCCAACTGGAAACCACCGAGTCGATGGCGCCCGAAGCGGCCATCTGCCTGAACGTGGAGTCCGACCACCTGGACTGGCACGGATCTGAGCAGGCGTATCGGGAGGCCAAGGCCCGCGTTTACCACCGGGCTGGCGTGTCCTGCTACTTTGCGGACGACCCGGTGGTGGCGGAGCTGGTCCCGGCCGGGGCGCTGGCTTTGCGCTGCGGGGAGCCGGGACCGGGAGAAATTGGCGTCAGCGAGGGCTGGGTGGTGGATCGGCGCTCCGACCCGGTCCGTCTGGTTGAACTGCGACTGATTCCGTTCTACCAGGACCGCCGCTGCCCGCCGGCCCTGCTGCAGGACATCGTGGCGGCCGTGGCCCTGGCGCGGGTGCACGGCGTTGAGCCCGAGGCGATTGCCGCCGGCCTGGCCGCCTTTGAACCGGCAGCTCACCGCGGGGCGGTGGTGGCGGTGCAGGACGGCGTCACCTACATTGACGACTCGAAAGCCACCAACGCCCATGCGGCCGCCGCGGCCCTCGCCGGCCTGGCACCGCTGAGCGCGGTTTGGATTGCGGGGGGAGATGCCAAAGGGCAGGACTTCACCCACCTGGTCCGCCAGGTGGCCGATCGGGTCCGGGTGGCCATCCTGATCGGGGTCGATCGTGAGCCTTTCCGGCGTGCCTTCGCCCAAGTGTCCCCGAAAACCCCGATAGTGGAAGTTATGGGAGAGGGAACACCGGCTCAGTGGATGGCGCAGGTGGTTGACCATGCCCGTCAGTGGGCTGAACCGGGGGACACCGTGGTGCTGGCACCCGGTTGTGCCTCCTGGGATCAGTTCAACTCTTACGGTGAACGCGGCGACTGTTTCGCGGCCGCCGTTCGGGCGGAGCGGTGAGCCGGCATGGCCGTGAACCTGCGCGTCCCTAAGATCAAGTTCGCCCGGGCGAACTCCTCCGACAGCACCTACTCGCCGATTGCCACCTACTACATGATTCTGGTGGCCGCCCTGATGCTGGCGGGCTTCGGAGTGATCATGACTTTCTCCGCCACCGCGGTGCACAACATTTCGATGGAGCTGAACCCGTACCTGGTGTTCAGTCGCAACGTCGTCATCACGCTGGTGTCCCTGATAGCGGCGGTGGCGGCCTCTCGGTTCCGGCCCACCACAATCCGGCGGTGGTCCTGGGCGCTGTTTTTGGCCGCGCTGGTGTTCCAACTGATGGTGGTGCCGTTCGGTTACGCCCAGGGTGGGAACCAGAACTGGGTCCGGATCCCGGTGATCAACCAGATGATCCAACCCTCCGAGTTACTCAAGTTGGCCACCTGCCTAATGCTGGCTCAGGTGCTGGCCAACCTGGGGGAACGGGTCAATAACTGGAAGGCGGTAGCGGTCGGGGTCGGCCTGCCGGCCGTGGCGTCGCTCGGGGCCGTGATGCTGGGCCACGATATGGGCACCGCGCTGATTTTCCTGGCGATCACCGTGGGGGCGCTCTGGGTTGCCGGGGCTCCCCTGAAATGGTTCGGCGCTATTGGCCTGGCCGGGCTGGCCGCCTCCGCCGTCCTGGTGATGATGAACCCTTCGCGCCTGCGCCGCGTGATGGAGATCCTACCCGGACTTGGCTCCGCCCCCGATCCGTCCGCGCCCACCCAGACCGCCCAGGGCCTCTGGGCGCTCGGCTCCGGTGGCCTAATCGGGCTGGGCCCGGGGGCCTCGCGGGCCAAATGGAACTACCTGCAGGAAGCTGAGTCGGACTTCATTCTGGCCATCGTGGGGGAAGAGTTCGGCCTGATTGGGACCCTGACCCTGGTGGTTACCCTGGGCGTGCTGGTGTGGGGGACCCTGCGCCTGGCTAGTCATTCGCCCGATGCCTTTGTTCGAATCGCCTCCGGCGGGATCGCTGCCTGGCTGATCTTCCAGGGGTTCGTCAACATCGGCTCGGTGACCGGGCTGACCCCGGTGATCGGCGTGCCGTTCCCGCTGGTCTCCTACGGAGGTTCCGCCTTCCTGTTCACCGCCTTAGCTATCGGGGTGCTGCTGGCTTTCGCCCGCTCGGAAGCGGGCCTGACCGGCTGGTGGCGGAACCGGGCTGAGACCGGTCCCCGCGACCCGCGGGTGGCCCCCAAGCGCACCCGGGTGCGTCGCACCCGCTAGTTAACCCGATCGCTGTTGGGAGGAGTATCCGTGACAAAACGGCGAGTGCTGCTGGCCGGAGGGGGAACCGCCGGCCACGTCAACCCGCTGCTGGCAGTGGGCACCCGTCTGCGCGACCTAGGTTGGGACGTGCAGGTGTTGGGAACGGCCGAGGGGCTTGAATCCCAGCTGGTTCCCGCGGCGGGCTTCCCCCTGACAGTGGTCCCGAAGGTTCCCCTTCCCCGCAAGCCCTCCCCGCAGCTCCTCACCCTGCCCGGCCGCCTCGTCCACGCCCGGGAAGTGGCAAGTGAGGCGCTGTCCGGCGCGGAAGTAGTGATCGGCTTTGGCGGGTACGTCTCGGTACCGGCCTACTGGGCCGCTCGCAGCGCGAAGGTGCCCGTCGTGATTCACGAGCAAAATGCCCGTCCGGGCCTGGCCAACCGGTGGGCGGCTCGGTTTGCCGCCGCGGTGGCGGTGACTTTTGCCGGAACCGACCTGCGTGCCCGGCGCGGGCTGACCGAAACGACCGGGCTCCCGCTGCGAGCTCCGATTGCCGCCCTGGTGGCCAAGCGAGCCACCCCGACCGGGCTGGCCGAAGCCCGTGCGCGGGGAGCCGAGGCTCTGGGCCTCGACCCGGACCGGCCCACCCTCCTGGTTACGGGCGGATCCCTCGGGGCCCAGCACCTGAACGAGACCATGGTGCAGGCGGCTGAAATGCTGCCGGCCGAGGCGCAGGTGCTGCACTTGACCGGTAGGGGCAAAGACGGACCGGTGCGCGAGCACCTGCCCGCCTCGGTCCGTGATCGCTGGCAGGTCCGCGACTACCTGGCGACGATGGAAGACGCCCTGGCCGTGGCGGACCTGGTGGTCTGCCGCTCCGGGGCGGGGACCGTGGCGGAGCTGTCCGCCCTCGGGGTGCCCGCCATCTACGTCCCCCTCCCGATTGGCAACGGGGAGCAGCGCCTAAACGCGGCCGACGTGGTCGCGGCCGGAGGAGCGGAGCTGTTCGAGGACGCGGCCTTCTCTCAGGCTGTCGTCACCTCCACCGTCTTCCCGCTGCTGGCGGACGCCGAGCGCCGGGCCCGGATGGGGGAGGCCGCCCGGAATAGCTCGGTCGGAGACGGGACCGAAGCAGTCATCAACCTGGCACTGAAAGTGGCAAAAGCGTGAGCGAAGAGTACTACTTCATTGGAATTGGCGGGGCCGGGATGTCGGTGATCGCCGAGTTGCTCTGGCAGGAAGGCTACCGCGTGTCGGGCTCGGACCGGCAGGATTCGGCGGTGTTGGATCGGCTCCGCGCCCGCGGCATCACCGCCCACGCCAGTCATGACGCCCACCAGGTTCCCCCCGAGGCGGTGGTGGTGGTTTCCTCCGCCATTCGGGAAACCAACCCGGAGCTGGCACAGGCACGCGCCCGCGGCCAGCAGGTGCTGCACCGCTCGGAGGCGTTGGCGCTTGCGGCCCGGGGCAAACGCTTCGTCGCGGTAGCCGGGGCACACGGCAAAACTTCCACCTCCGCCCTGTTGACCCAGGCCCTGGTGGCCTGCGGAGCCGACCCATCGTGCGCGCTGGGCGGCCCGATCCTGGGTCTCGACTCGGGTGCGCTGCTGGGGCAGGGCGACATTTTCGTCGCCGAAGCGGACGAGTCGGACGGCTCGTTCCTGAACTACCGGCCCACGGTCGCCCTGGTGACGAACATCGAAGCTGACCACCTGGACCACTTTGGTTCGATCGAAGCGTTCGAGGGGATCTTCTTCGAATTTGCCCAGCGGATTGTCCCCGGGGGAGCGCTGATCTGCTGCGCCGAGGACCCGGGGTCGGCTCGCCTGGCCGCTCGGGCCCGGACCGAGCTGACAGAGCTGACGGTGCTGACCTACGGACGGGCTGAGTACGCCCCCGACCTGGTTCTGACCGACGATTGGGCGAATGCGTCCGGCTCCGGGGGAACGGTGACCGTGGCCGCCGAACCGGAACTGCGGGCCGACCTGAACCTGCAGGTGACCGGGGCCCACAACGTGCTGAACGCGACCGGTGCCTGGGGGGCGGGGCTGGCGCTCGGCTTCGAGCCGACCCAGTTTGCCGAGGCCCTGGGGGCATTTCGCGGGGCGGGTCGCCGGTTCGAAACCAAGGGCGTGGTGGCGGGACGACGGGTAATCGTCGACTACGCCCACCACCCGACCGAGATTGAGGCGGCCCTGAAGCAGGCGAGACTGGTGGCCGGGACCGGCCGGGTCGTGGTGGTGTTCCAGCCGCACCTGTACTCCCGGACCCTGAACTTTGCGGATCGGTTTGCCCGGATTTTGGCCGAGGCCGACCGGGTGGTCCTAGCTGATATTTACGCGGCCCGGGAGGATCCAATGCCCGGGGTCAGCTCGCAACTGGTGGTGGATCGGCTGCTCCAGGCGGGGGTGGACGTCGAGTATCGGGCGGGCGCCACCGTGAACGAGTCGGCGCTGCTCGGGGCCGAACTGTGCGCCCCGGGCGACCTGCTGCTGCTGGTGGGCGCCGGCGACATCAACCAGGGGGCCGACGCGGTGCTGGACTATTGGGAGCGGGTGTGAAGCCGCCGGGTCCGCCTCGTCGTCCTCGCACCGATCCGAAGGCGCCGTCCTCGGCCAGTCCCAAGCCGGCCAGTCCCAAGCCGGCCACCCCTAAACCTGCTGTTTCCAAACCTGCTGGCCAGCCGCCGCGGGTGAGCCAGGCGCCGGCGAAGGTGGCGCAGCCGGCCCCGACCGGAGCGGTGGCAACGGCCGCAGAACGCGAGGGCTTGGCAAAAAAGTGGCAGCAGGACCAGCCGAGTCAGCTGCAGGAGCGCCAGCAGGAGAAGAAACGGGCTCGCAGACACCTGCGGTTGGTGAACCTGGTCCGGGTGGCTGCCTTCGCCGCACTGGTGGGCCTGATCGTCTGGGTGGTGGGATTTTCGCCGCTGTTGGCGGTGCGCGCCGACCACGTGGAGGTGAGCGCCCAGAGCGGGGAGGTCAACACCGCCCCGGTGGAGGCGCGCGTCAGCCAGGAGGTGGGCACCCCGCTCGCCCGAGTGAACACTCGCCAGCTCCAATCCGACATTCTGGCCGATCCCTCGATCAGCACCGCGCAGGTACACCGGGTGTGGCCGAACGGGCTCTCGGTGGGACTGACCCCGCGTCAGCCGGTCATGGCCGTCCATGTCGGCTCCGCCTACCAGCGGATGGGGCCGGACGGAGTGGTGATTGACGAGGTGGCCGAGCCGCCTGCCGGGCTGATCCTGGTGGAGGCCGGGGGGAAGGCCCTGGGGGAAACCCAGGTGGACCTGGTCCTGGCCCTGTGGCAGGTGCTGCCCGAGGCGATTAGGGCGCGCGTGGTGGCGATTGAGTTGGCCGGCACCAACTTCACCCTCACCCTGGACGGCGGAGCCAAGGTGATTTGGGGCGACTCCAGCCAGGCCGAACTCAAAGGACAGGTGTTGGGGCTGCTGCTGGGTCAGCGCGAAGCGAGCGTGTACGACGTATCGACGCCGGATCGCCCATCCATCAAATAGGCTTCCTTCGACACACCCGGCGATGCCCTTGTGTCGAGGTCCGTGGCCCATTACCTTCAAGGCGCAAAGATAGACCGTAACTTTGACCTTCAAGTAAAGGTTGAGGATTGGCTTCAGGGGGACGAGTGGCAACTCCGCAAAACCATCTGGCAGTAATCAAGGTAGCCGGCGTCGGTGGCGGCGGTGTCAACGCTGTCAACCGAATGATCGAGGTGGGACTCAAAGGGGTCGAGTTCATCGCGATCAACACCGACGCCCAGGCCCTGCTTATGTCGGACGCTGAGACAAAGTTGGACATTGGCCGGGACCTGACCCACGGCTTGGGGGCCGGGGCAGATCCGAACGTGGGGCGCAAAGCCGCCGAAGACCACGTCGAAGAGATCGCCGAAAGCCTCCAGGGGGCCGACATGGTCTTCGTCACCGCGGGGGAGGGGGGCGGCACCGGTACCGGTGGAGCTCCCGTCGTCGCCCGGGTGGCGCGGGAAGCCGGCGCCCTCACCGTCGGGGTGGTGACCCGACCCTTCAGCTTCGAGGGGAATCGCCGCTCGGCTCAGGCAGAAACCGGGATTACCGACCTGGCCAAAGAGGTAGACACCCTGATCGTCATTCCCAACGATCGGTTGCTGGAGATCTCGGATCGCAACATCTCCGTGTTGGACGCCTTCCGGGCAGCCGACCAGGTGCTGCTCTCCGGGGTCCAGGGGATTACCGAGCTGATCACCACCCCGGGCATCATCAACGTGGACTTCAACGACGTCAAGTCCGTCATGCAGGATGCCGGCTCCGCCCTGATGGGAATGGGGGCCGCCACCGGCGAAGACCGGGCCCTGCGGGCGGTCGAAACCGCGGTTTCCTCTCCGCTGCTGGAAGCTTCCATCGACGGAGCGCACGGCGTCCTGGTCTTCATCCAGGGCGGCTCGAACCTGGGTCTGCACGAGGTCAGCGAGGCGGTCACGCTGGTCCAGCAGGCCTCTCACCCGTCGGCCAACATCATCTTCGGTCACGTTTACGACGACTCGCTGGGTGACGAGTTCCGGGTCACCGTCATCGCGGCCGGCTTCGATGCCCAGAAGGCCGCGGAGGCGGGGTTGCCCGCTGCCGCTTCCAAGCCGATTCAGGAGGTGGCTCCCGAGGTGAGCGCGCCGCTGGCGGCTCCGGTAGCGACTCCGGCCCCGGCTCCGGAAGTGAGCGCTCCGCGGGAGGCGGCCCCAACCGCCACCGCGCCGATTGCCGCTCCGGCTCACCGCGCTGAGCCGCAGGTACCGACCCGGACCGGTCCGATTCGGATCCGGCCGGCCACGGAGCCGACCCCCGCCGTCAAGCGGAGCGAGTCGTTTGTGGAGCCCAGAATCTTCGCCGATAACGACGATGAGGCGATCGACCTGGACATCCCGGACTTCCTTCGCTGATTCCTCTCCTGCCTGTGCCCCCGCCTGACGGCGGGGGCACAGTTTACTCTTCGGCCTCGACCCGGCTGGGGAGGGCGCAAAATTGCGCCGAACCTGCTCCGACATGCCGAGGAAGCTGACCGATCTCAGCGGGTTTGTCGTTTACGGTGGACTCAATGTCCCTGGCACAAAAGATGCGTTTCGAGGAGGATCATATGGCCGCTGGGTTGAACTGGGCGCTGGAGAAGATGGGCTGGCGCGTTCCGGAAGACGAACTGATCGAAGACGACTTCGCTCCGGTGGCCGAAGTTCACGAGTACCCGTTCTCAGCATTTGAACAGACCGTCCAGGAGGAAGCTCCCGTGAAAACCAGTATTGAGCGCGACTCCTACCTGAGTGAGTCTGCCGCCCAGGATGACCGCCGACGCATCGTCACCGTGCACCCGCGCAGCTTCTCCGATGCCCGCGTGGTGGCCGAATCTTTCCGCGACGGTATTCCGGTGATTATGAACCTGACCGATATGGACGACTCGGAAGCCCGCCGAATCATCGACTTTGCCGCGGGGCTGACCTTTGGTTTGCGCGGGGAAATTGAACGAGTGACAACTCGGGTATTCCTGCTTTCGCCCGAAGACACGGTGGTGAGCAACAGCCGGGTAGGACGGACCGCCAGTTACCGTTAGGCTGGGGGCGTGCTGCTAATAATCCTCGGGACAATTCTGTCCTTCCTGGCCTCGGCCTACACGTTGATCCTGTTGGCGCGCGTCGTGTTGGATTGGGCGCGCATCCTGGCTCCAAGGTGGCGGCCCACCGGGCCCCTGCTGGTGCTAGCCAACTTCGTCTACGCGGTGACCGATCCGCCACTGCGGTGGCTGCGCCAGTACATTCCCCCGCTCAGGTTGGGCAACATTGCCCTGGACGTGGGATTCCTAGTCCTTTTTGTGGCGGTGGCTCTCCTCGGCCGCCTGGGCCCGGTCCTGATCATGATGGGCAGATAGCCCGAAAAAGGAGCAAATCCAGGTCCAGACCTGGTGGATCATGTTGCATGTGTGCCTCTTGTGACTAAACTAAGTGCGAGGATCACTATCATTACGATATGCTCTAACACGTTGGAAGCGTTACAGAGTTGCAAGAGCCGTGATCGACACGATGAATCTATGAGGTGGAAAGATGGCGCTACTCACAGCCGAAGACGTGCTGGAAAAAAAGTTCCAGGTCGTCAAATTCCGCGAAGGGTATGACCAGGTAGAAGTTGACGAGTTCCTCGATGAAGTCGTTGCCACGGTCTACGCCCTTCAGGTCGAAAACAGCGAGCTGAAGGACCAGCTGGAAGCAGCCAACCGGCGGATCGCCGAACTGTCCTCCGGCCACCCGGTCGAAGTTGCGCCCGCCCCCGTGGTGGAAGAGCCGGTCGTTGCCGCTCAGCCCGAGCCGGCCCCGGTCGCCGCCCCCTCGCAGGAGGATCACGCTTCCGCCACCTCGATGCTGGCTCTGGCCCAGCGCCTGCACGACGAGTACGTCAATGACGGTCGGGCAGAGGGTGAACGGATCATCTCCGAAGCCCGTCAGCGCGGCGACGAGATCGTGCGCGAGGCCGAGGGTCGCCGTGACTCGGTCCTGACCCAGCTGGATCAGGATCGCGGTCTGCTGGAAGAGAAGATCAACGAGCTGCGCAACTTCGAGTCGCAGTACCGCCGGTCCCTCACCGATCACCTGCAGACCCTGCTGCAGGAAGTTTCCTCGGAAAACTAAGCCGACTTATCGACTGCACCCCGCCTGGCCTTGCCGGCGGGGTGTACTCGCATGCCGTCCGCTATGATGGCAGAGCTGCCCGGACCGGGCGGCAACCATGCAACTGAGGGAGCGCATTTTGGCTGAACAAGAGGCGGAACGCACCGAGTCCACCGGGAAACACCTCTCCATGGGGTGGGTCATGCTGGGGGTGACCGCAGTGGCGATCATCCTGGATCAGCTGACCAAAATCTGGGCGGTCACCTCTCTTCCCGAAGACGGCAGTGCCCCCTACTCGTTCGGTTTCATCTCCCTGCGCCTGATCCGCAACCCGGGCGCCGCGTTCTCGCTGGGGGCCGGCTCCACCTGGGTGTTCACCATTATCTCCACCCTGGTGGTGATTGCGATCCTCTGGTGGGTAGCCAAAGGTAACGTGCAATCGGTCCTGCTGGCGGTGGTGCTGGGCCTGATCGCGGGTGGAGCGATTGGCAACCTGATTGACCGCCTCACCCAGCCGCCCGGCTTTGCCCAGGGACACGTAATCGACTTCATCGACTACAACGGGTTCTTCGTGGGCAACGTGGCTGACATCTGGATTGTCGGCGGCGCCCTGGGCCTGGTGCTCTACTTTGCGCTGCACCGCGAGACCCCGGAAGTTACCGATGAGTGAAGTGCGGGAACTGCCGGTCCCAGAAGGACTGGTTGGGGAGCGGGTCGACGCGGCGCTTTCCCGCCTGCTGGGCCTGTCCCGGGTCCAGGTCACCGACCTGCTGGCCGAGGGCCGAATTGAGGTGAACGGGCAGGTTCCGACCAAGTCGGCCCGCCTGCACTCAAATGACTGGCTGCGGGTCGAGCTGCCCAGCCCGGAGGAAAAACCCACCCCGGTGGTGGAAATGCAGATTCTCTACGACGACGAGGACCTGGTGGTGGTGAACAAGCCGGTGGGCGTGGCCGCCCATACCGGGCCGGGTTGGGACGGCCCGACCGTGCTTGGAAACCTGGAGGCCGCGGGCTTTCGGATTGCTTCCGGTGGCCCCCCGGAGCGGCAAGGAATCGTCCAGCGCCTGGACGTGGGCACCACCGGCGCGATGATGGTGGCCAAGTCGGAACGGGCCTACTCGGTCCTGAAGCAGGCCTTCCGGGACCGAACGGTTGACAAGCGCTACCACGCGATTATTTCCGGCCACCCGCAGAACCTTCACGGAACGGTCGACGCGCCGATTGGGCGCCACCCCTCTCGTCAGTGGCGGATGGCCGTGCTGGAGGGAGGCAAGCCGGCCCGCACCCACTACGACGTGATCGAGCTGATGCCGGGGGCCGCACTGCTCGACATCGGCCTGGAGACGGGTCGCACCCACCAGATTAGGGTTCACATGGCGGCCCTGGGCCACCCGATTGTGGGGGACACCTTCTACGGGGCGGATCCGGTCCAAGCGGAGCGCCTCGGCCTGACCCGCCAGTGGCTGCACGCCTACTCGGTGGGGTTCACCCACCCGCGCACCGAAGAGTACCTGGAGATTCAGGCGCCCTATCCGCAGGACCTGGTCGACGCCCTGGCCCAACTGAGAGGCGAGTCGTGAGCGAGCTGACCTTTCACCGCTACCCGGGCGGACAGGTGAGCCCCTGGTGGCCCCAGGCGTCGCAGCTGCGCTGGGACGTGTTTGTGCAGGAGCAGCAGGTGGCCCCGGTCCTAGAGTTGGACGCGCGCGATTACCGCCCCACCACCACCCACCTGGTGGGGGTGGACCGGGACGGAGTAGTCCAGGCGGCGGCTCGGATCCTGCCCGACGGCAACGGGGTGTTTCACCTGGGTCGTGTGGTGGTGAGGCAAACCGGTCGGGGCCGCGGCTGGGGCCGACAAATAATGGAGGCCGCTCACCGTGAGGTGGTCCACCTCCTTCCCCCGGGAACGACCGGACGCCTCGTCCTGGAAGCCCAGGTGCAGGCGATCGACTTCTACCGTTCCTGCGGATATCAGCCCACCGACGACCCCCGATTTTTGGATGCGGGCATCTGGCACCAGCGGATGGATCGCTCCATTGTGAGCAGCACGCCACCGGCTCGATGACCCCCGGGCGTGCTCGGCTGGACTAAACTCTGAGCCATGGCTTCGGACAGTTTCGTACACCTGCACAACCACACCGAGTACTCGATGCTGGACGGGGCGTCGCGAATCAAACCGATGGTGGCGGAGGCGGTTCGCCTGGGCCAACCGGCCCTCGGAATAACCGACCACGGGTACCTGTTTGGCGCCTACGAGTTCTACCGCGAATGCACCGCGCAGGGGATCAAACCGATCATTGGGCTCGAGGCTTACATTACGCCCGGCACCTCCCGTTTCGATCGGCACAAGCAGCTGTGGGGGGAGCCCTGGCAGCGCGACGACGATGTCTCGGCGGGCGGAGCCTACACCCACCTGACCCTGCTGGCGCACTCCACCGAAGGCGTAATCAACCTGTTCCGGCTGGGTTCGGAGGCTTCGCTGGACGGCCAAATGGGCAAGTGGCCCCGCGCCGACCGGGAGCTGATTGAGCGCTACCACGAGGGGATTACCGTGCTGACGGGGTGCCCCTCCTCGGCCATCCAAACCCGAATGCGACTCGGACAGTGGGACGAGGCGGTCCGGGAGGCTTCCGAGTTGCGCGACATCTTTGGACCCGAGAACTTCTACGTGGAGCTGATGGACCACGGGATTGACCTGGAGCGACGGACCCGACAGGACCTGCTGCGCCTGGCCGACATGTTCGACGCGCCGCTGGTGGTCACCAACGACTCCCACTACGTTCGCAAAGAGGATTCGCGGACGCAGGAGGCGATGCTGGCGATCAACTCGGGGTCCACCTTCCTGGAGGAACCAAAGGTGCGCCACCCCGACGGAACCGTCACCGGCTCCCGGTTTGTGTTCGAGGGGGAGGGGTACTACATCCGCTCCTCTGAGGAGATGCGGCGCGACTGGGCGGACCTACCTCAGGCGCTCAACTCCACCCTGGAGATTGCAGAGAAGTCGCAGGTGCATTTCCGCACCACCGATGAGGGCGCCAACTACATGCCGAACTTCCCCACCCCCGAAGGGGAAGATGAGACCTCCTGGTTCATCAAAGAGGTGGAGCGGGGCCTGCGCCGGCGCTTCCCCGATCATATTCCCTCCGAGGTGCGGGAGCGGGCCAACTTTGAGTCCGACGTGATCATCTCCATGGGCTTCCCGGGTTACTTCCTGGTGGTGGCAGACTTCATCAACTGGGCCAAGGAACACGGGATCCGAGTGGGTCCCGGCCGCGGATCCGGGGCCGGGTCGATGGTGGCCTACGCCATGGGGATCACCGAACTGAACCCGCTTCACCACGGGCTGCTGTTTGAGAGGTTCCTGAACCCCGAGCGCGTCTCCATGCCCGACTTTGACGTCGACTTCGACGAACGTCGGCGCGACGAGGTGATCGAGTACGTCCGGCGCAAGTACGGTGACGACCGGGTGGCGCAGGTGGTCACCTACGGCACGATTAAGACCAAGCAGGCGCTGAAGGACTCGGCCCGGATCCTCGGCCGTGACTTCCAGACGGGGGAGCGGCTAACCAAGGCCCTGCCCCCCTCGGTGATGGGGAAAGATATTCCGGTCAAGGGGATCTTTGACGAGTCGCACCCGCGCTACGCGGAGGCGTCCGAGTTCCGCAAACTCTACGAGGAGTCCCCGGACCTGCACGAAGTGGTCGACATGGCCCTGTCACTGGAGGGGTTGACCCGCCAGTGGGGGGTTCACGCCTGCGCGGTGATCATGTCCTCCCACACTCTGACCGACATCATTCCGCTGATGAAGCGCCCGCAGGACGGGGCCATCATCACCCAGTTCGACTACCCCACCTGCGAGGCCCTCGGGCTGCTGAAAATGGACTTCCTGGGCTTGCGGAACCTGACCGTAATCTCCGACGCGCTGGACAATATCGCGCTGAACGGGAAGGAACTGCCGGACCTAAACGAGCGGGACCTGGACGACCGGCGCACCTACGAGTTGCTCAGCCAGGGCGACACGCTGGGGATCTTCCAGCTCGATGGCGGGGGCATGCGCGAACTGCTGCGCCTGATGCAGCCGGACAACTTCGAGGACATTTCCGCGGTTGGTGCGCTTTACCGCCCCGGCCCGATGGGCGCCGACTCGCACACCAACTATGCGCTGCGGAAGAACGGGCGCCAGGAGATCACCCCGATCCACCCCGAACTGGCCGAGCCGCTGAAAGACATCCTGGGTACCACCTACGGTCTGATCGTCTACCAGGAACAGGTGATGCAGATTGCCCAGAAGGTGGCCGGGTATTCCCTGGGGCAGGCAGACATGCTCCGCCGCGCCATGGGCAAAAAGAAGAAGGAAATTCTGGACCGGGAGTTCGAACCCTTCAAGGCGGGCATGCTTGAGCGGGGATACTCGATGGAGGCGATTGAGGAGCTGTGGGGCATCCTGGTGCCCTTCTCCAACTACGCCTTCAACAAGTCGCACTCGGCCGCCTACGGGCTGGTCTCCTACTGGACCGCCTACCTGAAGGCCAACTATCCGACCGAGTACATGGCCGCCCTGCTCACCTCAACCAAGGAGAACAAGGACCGGCGCGCCATCTACCTGGCCGAGTGCCGGCACATGGACATCACCGTGTTGACCCCGGACGTCAACACCTCAAAAGGCAACTTCGTGGCCGACGGGGAGAACATCCGTTTTGGCCTGTCCTCAATTCAAAACGTGGGCAACAACGTGGTGGAGGCAATTGTCGCCACCCGGGAGGAAAAAGGCGCCTTCGAGTCGTTCCGGGACTTCCTGGACAAGGTCCCCCAGGTGGTCTGCAACAAGCGGACCATCCAGTCGCTGATCAAAGCGGGTGCCTTCGACTCGCTGGGGCACACTCGCCGCGCACTGCTGTCCATTTCGGACGAGGCGGTCGACTCGGTCATCGACGTCAAGCGCAACGAGGCTCACGGCCAGTTCGACCTGTTTGCGGGCCTGGGCGGAGAGGACGAGGGGGCGGCCGGCCTGGCCATTACCGTCCCGGACATCCCCGAGTGGGACCGGAAGCAGAAGTTGGCGTTCGAGCGGGAAATGCTCGGCCTGTACGTGTCGGACCACCCGCTGCGCGGCATCGCCCACTCGCTCAGCCGCTATCAGGACCAGCAGATTGCCGCGATCCTGGATGCGGGCGACGACTTTGACGGCAAACAGGTCAAGGTAGCGGGGCTGATCTCATCCCTCCAAACCCGAATCACGAAGAACGGTGCCCCCTGGGCAATCGTGACGGTGGAGGACCTGGCCGGCTCGATCGAGGTGCTGTTCTTCCCGCGCCAATACGAGAAGGTTCAGCACCTGCTGGCAGAGGATGCCCTGGTCCAAGTTGAGGGGCGGGCCTCCCTGCGCAACGACGCCGTCTCCATCACCGGCAACAACCTGCGGGTGCTGGAACTGCGAGAGGACAACAACAACCCGGTCGAGATTCGACTTGATCCCAGCCAGTGCCTGCCCGCGGTGCTCCAGCAGGTGCGTCAGGCGCTGCTGAACTATCCGGGTCCGCAGCAGGTCCGGGTGCACCTGGTGGAGGGGCGGAAGACCTCGATCATTCAGCTGGACGACCGGCTGCGAGTGGCCGGCACCTCCTCGCTGATTTCCGAGCTGAAAGCGATTTTGGGACCGGCCGCGGTCACCCACTAGGCGGGGCCCCGGCCGGCGCGAGGGGACTAGTTGTCCTCGGGGGCTCCCACCCGGGCCCCGGCCGAGCCGGTCGGCCACCGGACCACCACCTCGTCCCCGGGGGCCAGCTGGCGTCCCCGGCGGGTGTCCACCTGCCCGTTGACCTCCACGTCGCCTTCCTGGATCAGGGTGCGGGCCTGCGCCCCGTCCTCCACCAGACCGGTCAGTTTCAGGAACTGGCCGAGGCGGATGGTGCCGGAGACGGTCACGGTTGGGAGCTGGGACATGTGTTCCTCCTGTTCGGGACCAGTGTAGCCGGTCCGTCCCCCGGGCACCCCTGCCATTAGAGCCCACCGGACCGCTACCATTTGAGGCGTGAAACTGATCGATCTGAGGGGACTGGACCGCCGGGTGGCGGCCGCCACCCCGCTGCCGCGCCCAGAAGTCGACATCAATCGAGCGGTGGAACTGGTCCATCCGCTCTTGAACCGGGTCAAAACTGAAGGCGGGGCGGCCCTGTACGACCTGGCCGAACGCTTTGACGGGGTTCGACCCCAGCAGTTGCGCGTCCCGGCGGACGCGTTGGCCCGGGCTGCCGAAGAGCTGCCCGCCGACCTGCGGGCCGCGCTCGAACTGGCGATCAAGCACACCCGACGGGCCCACGAGGCCCAGCTGCCCGCTCCGGCCGTGACCGAAGTTATTCCCGGCGGCTTTGTCCGCCAGCGGTGGGTGCCGCTGCGCCGCGTGGGCCTGTACGTGCCCGGGGGCCTGGCCGTCTACCCCTCCTCCGTGGTGATGAACGTGGTCACCGCCCAGGTCGCCGGGGTGGACTCCGTGGTGGTGGCCTCACCGCCGCAGAAGGAATTCGGCGGTCTGCCGCACCCGACCGTGCTGGCGGCCTGCGCCCTGCTCGGGGTGGACGAGGTGATTGCGGCCGGCGGCTCCCAAGCGGTGGGCGCGTTGGCCTACGGCTTCTCCGACGGTGACTACCGGTGCGAGCCGGTGGACAAGGTGGCCGGGCCGGGCAACATTTACGTGGCCGCGGCCAAACGTGTAGTGCAGGAGGTGTGCGGCATCGACGCGGAGGCCGGCACCACCGAAATCGCTATTTTGGCTGACGAAACCCCGGATCCGCGCTACGTGGCCGCCGACCTCATCAGCCAGGCTGAACACGACCCGGCGGCGGCGTCCGTGCTGGTCACCGACTCGCCCGCCCTGGCCGAGGCGGTCCAGGCCGCGCTGGAACCTCTGATCGAGAGCACCCGGCACCGGGAGCGGATCCGGACCGCTCTGGGCGGACCCCAATCCGGAATCGTTCTGGTGGACGACCTGGAAGTGGGGGAGGCCGTGATCGAGGCCTACGCCCCCGAACACCTGGAGGTGCTGACCGCCGACGCCCGCGAACGAGCCAACCGGATCCGCCACGCGGGGGCCATCTTCGTCGGGCCCTTCTCGCCGGTGCCGCTCGGCGACTACCTGGCCGGATCCAATCACGTCCTCCCCACCGGGGGAACGGCCCGCTACGCGGCGGGTCTGAACGTGACCCAGTACCTGCGTTCGGTTCAGGTGATTGAGTACGACCGGGCAGCCCTGGCTTCGCTGGCCCGCCCGCTGAGCGTGCTGGCAGAGGCGGAAAACCTGCCGGCCCACGGCCTGACCGTGCGCCTGCGGGGGGAGGAGCCCGACTCGGCCGCTGATCGCCCAGCCGCCCCCGTGCGCCTGCCGGTGCGCCCCGACCTGGCTGCGGTGGAGCCCTACGGCGCACCCCAGCTGGAGGTCCCGGTCCGTCTGAACGTGAATGAGAACCCCTACCGGCCCGGCCCCGAAGTGGTCGAGTCGGTCACCGAGCGGATCCGCGGGGCGATGACCGGGCTCAACCGGTACGCCGACCGCGATGCGACCGAGCTGCGGGCCGGCCTGGCCCGCTACCTGGCCCGGGAGAGCGGGGTTGAGCTGGCCGTCGACCAGGTGTGGGCGGCCAACGGCTCCAACGAAATCATGCTGCAGTTGCTGTCGGCTTTTGGCGGGCCCGGCCGAATCGCCCTGGGAGCCGCCCCGACCTACTCCATGTACCAGGAGTACGCGCGCGACACCTTCACCGACTGGGAGCTGCTGGCCCCGCCCGCCGACGGGGGACTGTTCCCCGGGGTGCAGGTGGACCGGGTGATCGAGGCCCTCCACCGGGTCCGCCCGGCCGTGTTCTTCCTGCCGAACCCGAACAATCCCACCGGGCAGATGGTTCCGCTGACAGAGATTGAGCGGCTGCTGGAGGCAGCCCGCTGGAGCGGCCCCACCGTGGATGGCGAACCGAGCGCCACCCTGATCGTGGTGGATGAGGCCTACGCCGAGTTCCGCCAGCCGAGCACCGCCTCGGCCCTGACCCTGCTGGAGCGATACCCGCACCTGGTGGTCACCCGAACCATGTCGAAGGCATTTGCGGCTGCGGGCCTGCGCCTGGGCTACCTGGCGGCGGACCCCGCGCTGGTCTACGAAATCCAGAAGGTGCGCCTGCCCTACCACCTGTCCCTGCTCACCCAGGCGGCAGCCACGGCGGTGCTGGAACACACCGACGCGCAGCTGGCTCAGGTGGCCCTCCTGCGCGGTGAGCGCGAGCGCCTGGCCGACTGGCTGCGCCGGCAGGGCTACCGGGTGGCCCCCTCAGAAGCCAACTTCCTGCTGTTCGGCCCGTTGGAGGACCGCGAGTCGGTCTGGCAGCAGCTGGTGGACCGCGGCGTGCTGATCCGAATTGTTGGCCCAGCCGGGTGTCTGCGGGTTACTGTAGGCACACCGGAGGAGAACGAGCGCTTCCGAACCGCACTAGTGGAGGTAACCCAGTGACCGAGCCGCGCCTAGCCACCGCCCACCGAGAGACGTCCGAATCGACCGTGTCCGTGCGGGTAAACCTGGATGGAACCGGTCGTCCGCAGATCGACACCGGGGTGCCGTTCTACGACCACATGCTCACGGCTCTGAGCCGCCACTCCCTGATCGACCTGGACGTGAAGTCGGTCGGCGACACGCACATTGACGTCCACCACACCGTGGAGGACACCGCGATCGTGCTGGGGCAGGCGCTGGCGGCTGCACTGGGGGACAAGCGGGGGATTCGCCGCTACGGCACCGGGTTTGCCCCGCTGGACGAGGCGTTGGCCCGAGCCGTGGTGGACCTGGCCGGGCGCCCCTACGTGGTGTGCCAGGGTGAGCCGGCCGGGCAGGAGTACCACCTGATCGGGGGACACTTCACCGGCTCGATGACCCGGCACGTGTTCGAGTCGTTCGCGTTCAACGCCGGCATCTGCCTGCACGTGGAGCTCCTGTCGGGGCGGGACCCGCACCACATCGTGGAGGCCCAGTTCAAGGCGTTGGCGTTGGCCCTGCGGGAGGCGGTTGCCCTGGACCCGCGCGTCAGCGGCGTGCCCTCGACCAAGGGAAGTCTGTAGGCAATGGCCGAACAGGACTGGGAGGAAGAGTTCCGCCGGCTGACCGGTGAGCTGGGTGAGGACGAGGCGTTGCAGGTCGACCCGCCCGATCACCTGGAACAAGGGCGCCTGTGCGTGGCACTGGTGCTGGCTCCCTTTGCCAACCCGAGCCCGCTCAGGGCCCTGCTGCAGCTGACCAAAGCCACCGCCGAGGTGGTCCAGTTGGAGACCTTCAGCGCGGTCTGGCTGGAGCTTCCCGATGCCGCCACCGAGGAGGAGGAGATGGCCGCGTTCCTGACCGGGACCCGGCCTGTGCCCGCCGAGGTGGACCGGATTGCCCGGGTCCTGTCTAAGCTGACCCGCCACGGGGCGGTCGCCCTGCTGTCCACCCTGTTCGAAAACGCGGGGATGGAGCCGGGAGTGTCCGGCCAGATCACCGCCAAGCGCTACGTGGCCGGTGAACCCGAAGAGGACCTGGATGCGGGACTGATCCTGAACACGCTGGGAGAAAAGGGCGAGGATCTGCTGCTGGGGCGCAAACGCCCCGAGGACTACCCACCCGACGAACCCAAACGTGGATTCTTCCGGCGGGGAGGGGCCCGGCGGTGAGCGCACCCAACATTGCCGTCTTTGACTACGGCGCCGGCAACGTCTACTCCGCGGTTCACGCCCTGAGCCGGGTGGGGGCCGACGCGCACCTGACGCAGGATCCGGCCGAACTTGCCCAGGCCGACGGGGTGCTGGTGCCCGGGGTGGGCGCTTTTGGCTACGTGGCCGACCGGTTCCGGGCCCGTGGCGGCGAGCGGTGGCTCCGCTCCGCCCTGGAGGTGGGCCAGCCGGTGCTGGGCGTGTGCGTGGGGATGCAAATCCTGTTTGAGGACTCAACCGAGCTGGGGGAGCACCGGGGACTGGGCGCCCTCTCGGGCACGGTGGACCGGCTCCCGGCCCCGCGGCTACCCCACATCGGGTGGGCCTCGGTGGTGGCCCCGGCACAAACTCAGCTGCTGTCCGGTCTGGACGGAGCCTACTTCTACTTTGTGCACTCCTACGCCCGCCTGGCTGGCACCCCGGTGACCAACCTGGTGCACCCGGACCTGCCGGTGGCCGTCGCCGAACTGTCCTACGGGGCCCCCTTTGCGGCCGCGGTCGAATCAGGCAGCCTGTGGGGCACCCAGTTCCACCCGGAAAAGTCCGGCGAACCGGGACTGGCCCTGCTGGAAAACTGGCTGCGCCAAATCAGCAACTAACGAAAGGCACCCATGCTGACGCTACTTCCCGCCATTGATGTCGTCGACGGCCAGGCCGTCCGCCTGCGCCAAGGTGAGGCCGGCTCGGAAACGGTCTACGGCGCCCCGGTTGAGGTGGCGGCCGACTTCGTCGCGGCCGGAGCCCAGTGGATCCACCTGGTGGACCTGGACGCTGCCTTTGGGCGCGGCTCCAATCTGGACCTGCTGCGCCAGATTATCGCGCAGGTGCCGATCAACGTGGAGCTGTCGGGGGGCATTCGGGATCAGGCCTCGCTGGAGGCTGCCCTGGAGTGCGGCGCCCGGCGGGTAAACCTGGGCACGGCCGCCCTGGAGGACCCGGAGTGGACCGAGCGGGCCATCGCCCAGTTCGGTGACCGGGTGGCGGTCGGCCTCGACGTGCGCGGGGAGACTCTGGCCGCGCGCGGCTGGACCCGGGAGGGGGGCAACCTCTGGGAGGTGCTGGCCCGCCTGGATGCGGCCGGGTGTGCGCGCTACGTGGTCACCGACGTGGAGCGGGACGGGATGCTGTCCGGCCCCAACGTGGAACTGCTGCGGGCCGTGTGCGCCCGAACTGACGCTCCCGTGATCGCTTCGGGCGGCGTCTCCAGCCTGGAGGACCTGCGGACCCTGCGGGGTCTGGTTGGCGACGGGGTCGAGGGCGCCATCGTGGGGAAGGCGCTGTACGCGGGCGCGTTCACCCTGGCCGAGGCACTCGCGGTGGCGGAGTAGCCGTGCCTTCTGCCCTGAACCCGGATAAGTTTGCCCGCCTGGCCCGTCGCCTCGCCTCCCGCCCCGACCGCTCCGACCACGGTCAGCTGCTCCCGGCCCTCGGGGCTGCCCTGGAGGTGGAGGAACTTGGTGACCGCCTCGCCCGGGTGGTGGCGGCCCTCGGCAGTGAACGCCTAATTGTGCCGGTCCCGGTGGAGGCCCACCCGGATCAGGCCGGCGGCGAGCACCGCCCGCAGGACCTGGATCCGGACTCTCAGATTCCCCTGGCCACCGACGAGCGAGACGGAGTCACCGCCATCGCGGTCTTTTCTTCGGCGGAGGCCCTGCGCCACTGGGACCGCGAGGCCCGGCCGTTGGCGCTGACCAGCCAGAAGGTGGCGATCACCGCGATTGCGACCGGGGTCCCCAGGTTGCGCCTGGACCCGGCCGATCAGTCCCTGCTGCTCGGCCGGCCGGCGGTGGAGGCATTAGCGGCGGGTGACCGGTGGCTGCCGGGTTGGGAGGACGAGTCGCTGCGGGCCCACCTGTCGGCGCGGGCCGCCGAGCTGGCTCCCTGGGCCAGTTTCGTCTCGGTCACCCTGCGGCCCAACCCCACCGGGCTGACGGTGGAGGTGAGCGCCGCCCCCCGGGAGGGTCACCGGCGGGTGCGGGAGGACTTCGCGGCCCTGCTGGCACAGCTGGGGCAAGACCCGCGCCTGGGAGCGGCCGCCGAAAGCGTCGAGTTCAACCCCCGCCTCGTCCACCTGGCGTAACGGTTGTGAGGGAACGCACCCGGTTGGTTCGGGAGGGGACTACTGGGCGACGGGCCGGACTGCTAAACTAGCCAAGGACCGTGAAAGGTACAACCAATCACGCAAGTGGAGTAATCCCACCTAGATACCCACCGCCAGGGGAAACTCAGCGGCAAGAGCCAGTTAGCTGGCCCGGTTGTTTCGGCAACTTGATCGGGGATCGGGTAGTCGGCATGCAGCTGCATGCTTGGGAGCCTTCGTGCGCGTGGAAATGGGCACGAAGGCTTTTTTGTGTCTGAAGAGGGAAAGGAAGGAGACCCCCATCAGCGATCCGCGAATTAATGACCGCATCCGCGTCCCCGAAGTGAGACTTGTGGGCCCCGGCGGCGAACAGGTTGGTGTTGTCCGAGTTGAGGACGCACTCCGCCTGGCTGAAGAGGCCGGTCTTGACCTGGTGGAGGTGGCTCCAGACGCGCGCCCACCGGTGGCAAAGCTGATGGACTATGGGAAAGCTAAGTACGAGGCCGCACAGAAGGCACGCGATGCGCGCCGGAACCAGGCCAACACTCAGCTGAAGGAAATTCGTTTCCGCCTCAAGATTGACGATCACGACTTTGAGGTGAAAAAGGGACACGTAGTGCGGTTCTTGAACCAGGGGGACAAGGTCAAAGTAATGATCATGTTCCGCGGTCGGGAACAGTCGCGCCCCGAAGCGGGAATCCGCCTGCTGCAACGTCTCGCGGAAGAGGTGGGGGAACTGGCCACAGTTGAGTCCCTGCCCCGTCAGGACGGACGCAACATGACCATGGTGCTCGCCCCGACCCGTCGCAAGTCCGACGCCCTGACCGATCAGCGAGCTCGACGCCAAGCTGAACGCGACGCCCGGCGTCAGAAGCACGAAGAACGGGCACAAAAAGACGCCCAACGTAAAAACCAGAGCTAAGGCCGACCAACCGACCAGGTTGAGCCACCGCGCAATGGAATAACAAGGAATAGAAAAATGCCGAAGAACAAGACCCACTCGGGAGCCAAGAAGCGTTTCCGTACCACCGGATCCGGAAAGCTCATGCGGGAGAAGGCGGGCAAGCGCCACCTCCTGGAGCACAAGTCCAGCCGTCGGAAGCGTCGGCTCAGCGGTGACACCACGGTAGCGCGACCGGACCTCAAAGAGGTTCGTCAGCTGCTCGGCAAGTAAGACGAGGAGATTGATCAACAATGGCACGAGTGAAACGTTCTGTAAACGCTAAGAAGAAGCGTCGCGTCGTTCTAGAGCAGGCCTCCGGTTACCGGGGCCAGCGCTCCCGTCTGTACCGCAAGGCCAAGGAGCAGGTCACCCACTCGATGGTGTACTCCTACCGGGATCGTCGCAATAAGAAGCGCGATTTCCGCCGCCTGTGGATCCAGCGGATCAACGCTGCCTCCCGCGCGAACGGTCTGACCTACAACCGCTTCATCCAGGGCCTGAACCTGGCTGGAGTCGAGGTGGACCGGCGGATGCTGGCCGACCTGGCCGTCAACGACCCGCAGGTCTTTGCCGCGCTGGTAGCGCAGGCCAAGGCTGCCCTGCCGGCTGACGTCAACGCCGCCAAGACTGCCTAGTCAGAACTGATG
Source organism: Scrofimicrobium sp. R131 (assembly GCF_040256745.1). Lineage (GTDB taxonomy): Bacteria > Actinomycetota > Actinomycetes > Actinomycetales > Actinomycetaceae > Scrofimicrobium > Scrofimicrobium appendicitidis. The sequence goes on along the minus strand of NZ_CP138335.1, from coordinate 1,443,075 downwards.
AGCGAGCGCCTTCCCGTGCTGGCCAACCCCCGCTCCGATCGGATGCGGACGGTGGCTTCGCTGGGGAGGCGCTCGTTTCGTCTGCGCAAGGGCCTGCTGCGGGTCGAAGGCCCCCAGGCCGTGCGGGAACTGCTGCGGTTCCGCCCCGATCACGTGACCGACGTCTACGCCACCGAGACGGCCCAGGCCCGCTCGGCCGACGTCTGGCAGCAGGCCCGGGAGGTCACCCGCTGGCACCACGAGGTCAGCGACGAGGTGGCCGAGGCGGTGGCTCCGGACGCTCAGGGAATCTTCGCGGTGGCGCATCTGGCCGCCGTTGGGGGCGACCCCTACCAGGCAGAGCTGGAGCGACCCCTGGTGGTGCTGCCCAGCACCCAGGATCCGGGTAACGCCGGGGTCATCATTCGCAGCGCTGACGCGTTTGGGGCGGGCGGCGTGATTACCTGCGTGGGGACGGTGGACCTGACCAGTCCGAAGGTGATCCGCTCCTCAGCCGGTTCCATCTTTCACCTGCCGCTGGCCCAGGGGCAGGACTTTGCCGAGGCGCTGGCTCGGCTGCGCGCCGACGGGCGCCAAATTCTGGGCACCAGCGGCGCCGACGGGGCGATCGAGGCGGGAACGCTGGATCTGAGTCGCCCGCACGCCTGGCTGATGGGCAACGAAGCCCAAGGGTTGTCCGCCGGCGAGGCGGCCGCCTGCGACCAACTGGTCCGGATCGACATGACCGGCGCTGCCGAATCGCTTAATGTGGGGGTAGCCTCGGGGATCTGCCTCTACCTGTCTCAGCTGGCTCGCTCCACCTAGGCCGAGCGGAAAGGACGCCACCATGAAGCTTAGTGACCTCACCGAAGGACAGATCATTGCGAGTTTCCAGGGGCTGATCCCGCGCGGCAACTTCACCGACCTGGGTTCTGGGGATGACTGCGCTGTCGTCCGCGCCCCCGGGGGAAGGTTCGTGGTCACCACCGACGTGCTGGTCGCGGGGCAGCATTTCCGGCTGGACTGGTCCTCGCCCGAGCAGATCGGGGCCCGCGCTGCCGCGCAAAACCTAGCTGACATTGCGGCCATGGGCGCCGAGCCAACCGCGCTGGTGGTCTCCCTGGTGCTGCCCGGCGACCTGGAACTGGACTGGCTGACCCGGATGGTGGCGGGGATGGCCGGTGAGGTGCGCCCGACCGGGGCCGGAATCGTCGGCGGAGATTTGGCGGTGGGCGACCAGTTGGTGATTGCCGTGACCGCTCACGGACACGTGGGGGAGCGGCCGATCACCCGAGCGGGAGCTCGCCCCGGCGACACGGTGGCGGTGGTGGGAACCCTGGGCCGTTCCGCCGCGGGGCTGGCCGCCCTCAGCCGGGGCCTGGTGGCTCCGGAACTGGTGGGCAGCGCCATCCCGGAAACGTTCCGCGAAGCCGTCTCCACCTACCGGGTGCCAAAACCGCCGCTGCGGGCCGGCCGACTCGCCGCTGAACGCGGAGCCACCGCGATGATGGATGTTTCCGACGGGCTGGTGCTGGACGCGACCCGCCTGGCGGAAGCCTCCGGGGTCCACATTGACCTGTCCGCCACAGCCCTTGGACCGGATCGTCTGGCACTGAGCGCCGCCGGAGAGGCGCTTGGCACCGACCCGATGACCTGGGTGCTGACCGGCGGGGAGGACCACGCACTGCTGGTCACCTTCCCCGCCCACGTGCTGGTGACCGATCCGTTCCGCGCCATCGGCACTGTCGGGGCGATCGGGGTCGACCCGAGTCTCGGTCCGCGCGTCACCCTGGAGGGCCGGCCCATCACCGGCGGCTGGGACCACTTCCACCAGTCCTGAGTCCGAGTGGGCGCTGAGGATGCCAAAAAGCTCGGGCAGCGCTGGGCTACCCGAGCTTTCAGTCCCGTCAAACTTAGGCGGGGCGAACGATCCGATCGCTCTTGATGCACTTGGTGCAAGCGTTGATCTGCTTGGTGGTGCCATTTACCACCGCGCGGACCCGCTGGATGTTCGGGTTGAAACGACGATTGGTGCGGACGTGGGAGTGCGAAACACTCTTGCCGAACATCGGTCCCTTACCGCAGACATCGCATACCGAAGACATAGTGTCCTCCTCTTATCTGTGCCGAAGTCGCGGACGTGCCGCAACGCTACCACTTCATTTCTACCTGCCGCCATGAGACAAGCAGCACGAAGCAACCCCAAAAGACTAGCTGATTTTCCCCGGCAAACGCAACGAAGGGGCCCGGTTTCCAGTGTCGTGTTAGGCACATTACGCCGGGGCGCGGCCGGGGCCGGTCCGAAACGAGTTGTCGGCGAGGCCGATACAATGAAGACTACCGGATCGGCAAAGGGAGGCGCAGGCGTGAAACAGCCACTGGAAACCCCCGCGGCCAACTTCGATCCGCTGGCAGTTCCCGTCAAACTGCGGGTCACGCCCGCCGCCGCCCGGCATCTGGCCAGCCTGGGCATTGAGACGGTGGGGGACGCCCTCAACTACGCTCCGCGCCGGTACTACCACTGGGGGAGACTGACGGCGCTGTCACAGCTGAACGAGGGGGAAGAGATCACCGTCTTGGCCCAGGTGATCTCCGCCCGGTTGGTCCACAACCGCTCCGGCAAGGGGGTCAGGTTCCTGGTCGGCATCACCGACGGATCCTCGGAACTGACCGTGACTTTCTTTGCCCGCAACGAGTACGCGCTCACCCACCACCAGCGGCTCCTGCAACCGGGGGAGACCTTCCTGTTTGCGGGCAAGGTCAGCGAGTACCAGGGGAACCTGCAACTGGTCCAGCCCTCCTTTGAAGAGATTGAGGCGGACAGTGAGCAGTCGGTGGAGCGCCGCCGCGGACGCCCGATCCCCATCTACCGGGCCAAGGCGTCGGTGCCGTCCTGGAAGATCGCGGGGCTGATCGACCAGATTATGGCCACCGTCAACTGGGAGCAGGTGCCCGACCCGCTGGCAGACCCGGACGGGGGACTTGGCCAGCGCCACTCACTCCTCAGTTTGTCCCGCGCCTATCAGTTGCTGCACCAGCCCGAAGACGACACCGACTGGCAAAATGCGCGGCGCACGCTGGCCTGGGTGGAGGCGCTCACCCTGCAGACCAGCCTGCTGCAGCCGCGGGTCCAGGCCGACCTGGCGGGCACCCACCGGTCCCGCCCCCTGGTTCCCGGTCAGGGCGAAGAGCTGGTGGAACGCTTGATCCGGGGCCTGCCGTTCCAGCTGACCGGCGGTCAGCTGCAAGCCTGGCAGCAGATCAGCTCGGACCTGGAGGGAACCTCTCCGATGCAGCGCCTGCTCCAGGCGGACGTGGGTGCCGGGAAAACCGTGGTGGCGTTGCTGGCAATGCTCCGGGCGGTCGAGAACGGGCAGCAGGCCGCACTGCTGGCCCCCACCGAGGTGTTGGCCACCCAGCATTTGGCGTCAATTCAACGATTGCTTGACCTAGCCCAGGTTGAGGTGCCACTCCATCTGCTCACCGGCAGCCAACCCGCCTCGGCGCGAGAGAACACCCTGATGCACCTGGCCGGGGGTGAGCCCAGCCTGGTGGTGGGCACGCACGCGCTAATCCAGGACGGGGTGGAGATCCCCAACCTGTCCGTCCTGGTGGTGGATGAGCAGCACCGCTTCGGCGTGTCCCAGCGTGAGCACCTGCGTCAGGGGCGGGATCCGCGGCCCCACCTGCTGGTGATGACTGCCACCCCGATTCCCCGGACGATCGCCCTGACCGTGTTTGGCGATCTGGACGTGACCGCCATGCGGGAATTGCCGGCGGGACGAACCCCGGTCCAAACCCACCGGGTGCCGCAGGAAAACCCGGTGTGGATGGCCCGGCTTTGGCAGCGGGCCCGGGAAGAAATTGCCGCGGGGGGTCGCGTCTACGTGGTGGTTCCGCGAATTGCCGACGAGGCGGAGCCGGCCGCCCCCGGGGTCCCCCTGCCCAGCGTGGACGCGGTGGCAGCCCAGCTCCGGGCCGAGCCGGCGTTGGCCGGGATCGAAGTTGGCATCGCGCACGGCCAGGCCAAACCGGAGGAGAACGCCCGGGCCCTGGAGCGGTTTGCCCGCGGTGAAGCCCCAATTTTGGTGGCCACCACCGTGGTTGAGGTGGGGGTGGACGTGCCCGAAGCCACCATGATGGTCATCTGGGGGGCTCAGCAGTTCGGCCTCAGTCAGCTGCACCAGCTGCGGGGACGGGTGGGGCGCTCCGATCGGCCCTCCGTCTGCATGCTGGTCCATCCGGTCGCCCTCAACGAGCTGGCGGAGGCGCGTCTACAGGCCCTGGTGGAACACAGTGACGGGTTTGCCCTGGCCGAGGCGGACTTGCGGCTGCGCCAGGAGGGGGACGTGCTCGGGGTGGTTCAGTCCGGGGGCCGATCGAGCCTCCGGTTCCTTTCCGTGCGCCGCGACGGAGCCATCATTGCTGCCGCCCGGACCGAAGCGGAGCGAATCTTGGCCGAAGATCCCCAACTGGAGCAGCATTCGGGATTGGCCCGGGAGGTGGACCGGGTCCGCGGCGACCAGGTGCGCTGGCTGGCCAGCAGTTAGGGGAGAGGCAGATGACCAGAATTGTGGCCGGAACGGCCAAAGGCCGCCAGTTGGCGGTGCCCGCCCAGGGGACCCGACCCACCTCCGCCAAGGTGCGTGAAGCTCTCTTCTCCATGCTTGAGTCGTGGAACCTGGTGCGGGAGCGCCGGGTGTTGGACCTGTTTGCCGGCTCCGGCGCGCTCGCCTTTGAGGCGTTCTCGCGCGGGGCCAGCGAAATCACCCTGGTGGACAAGTCGCGCGGGGCGCAGAAGGTGCTGGCGCAAAATGCGCGCACCGTGGGGGCGTCTTCGGCGCGAATAGTGGCCGGCTCGGCGCAGGCCTTTGTTCGTTCCGCTCGCGCCACCTTCGATCTGGTTTTCGTCGATCCGCCCTACGCCTGGCCGGAGCCGGACCTGACCGACCTGCTGGCGGACCTGCTCGGGCTGTTGGACCCGGACGGCCTAATCGTGGTGGAACGCGATGCCCGCTCGCCCCAGCCGTCCCTGCCGGCCGGATTGGAACTGGAAGCGGAGCGGTCCTGGGGCGACACGCGTGCCTACCTGATCGGGCGCCCGCCGGCGGACCCAGACGCTGACTAATCTGGGCGGCGCACCTGGGGATTCAAGCGGTTTCCCAGGTCCAGCCAGTAGACTGAGTGCATGCCAGTTGCGATTATGCCCGGGACGTTCGATCCACCCACCCGTGGACACCTGAACCTGATTGCCCGCGCAGCCAACTGCTTTGATTCCCTGGTGGTGGCCGTGGGAGAGAACATCAAGAAGACCCCGTGGTTTCCGGTGGAGCGCCGAGTCGAGCTGCTGCAGGCTTCCATCGCACTGGACCTGCCGGAGCTGACTGACCGAATCGAGGTGGCCGCCTACCGCGGGCTGGTGGTGAACTTTGCGGCTACCCGCGGGGCCACCGTCATCGTCAAAGGCGTGCGCGACGGCCTCGATTTGGCGGCTGAGCAGATCCAGGCCACTCACAATCGTGAGCTTGGCGGCTTGGAAACTCTGCTCCTACTGGCCGAACCCCGCTGGCAACACGTGTCCTCTTCCGCGGTGAAAGAACTGGTCACCTGGGAAGTGGACCCACTTCCGTACGTCCCAGCTCCGGTGGCTGCGGCCCTGGCCCACCGAACCTCCTGACCTCCTCGGCTTCCCAGAAAGGAACCTGCCATGCCCGAACGTTATGTTGAACCGTCGGACGATCAACCGCAGACCAGCTCGATCGACCTGTCCGCCCAGGACGCGGTCTACGGTCCCTCCGTCCTGATCGCGGCGCTCGACCAGATTGAGGTGATGGTTGACGAAGCTCGCGCCGTCCCCCTCTCGCCCAACGTCATCGTCAACAAGGCCGGCATCGTGGACCTGCTCTCGCAGGCACGCGAAGCGCTGCCGGAGGACCTGATCGCCGCCGACGCGGTTGTGGCCGACGCGGATGCGGTCCTGGATCGGGCCGACGCCACCGCCGAGGTGACGATCGCCGAGGCCAACGCGAAAGCCAAGTCCATTGTGGAGGAAGCCCGGGAACGGGCCGACCTGATGCTGCGCGAGGCGACCGAAGAGTCCGATCGGAAGGTGGCCCGCGCCCAGGAGGAAGCCAACCAGATTCGCCAGCGGACTCAGGACGACGTGGAGCGAATGGTGGCGGACGCTCGCGCCCAGGCGGAGCAGATGGTGGCCCGCGAGACGGTGCTGGTGCAGGCGGAAGACAAGGCCCGCCAACTTCTCCACGAGGCTCGGACCCAGGCCGGTGACCTCCGCCTCGGGGCCGATGACTACGCGGCCACCACCCTCTCGCAGGTGTCGCAAGTGCTGGCCGACCTAGCCCGAAGGACCGAGGCGGGACGGCGGACCATTGCGGAGCGCTCCGGCTTCGATCGCCCCGACGTGGACCTGCAGCCCTAGCATTTAGCTGCCAGCGTCTTTGGTGGCAACCCCTCCCAGTTCAGACCATACTGGGAGGACAAAACTATGGAGGTTAGCGATGTCCGCGAAGGAACTGCAGATTTCCCTGATTGACCTGCCGGCCGAGGTGGGAGCGCACCTGGAGAAAACTGTCGACTGGGTGGTGCCCTCCGGGTGGAGCACCGGGGTGCTGACCCTGGAAGAGGGCCAGCATCTCCCGGTCACCGTTTCGTTGACCGCCCTCGAAGACGGCGTTTTCGTCCAGGTGTCGGCCCAAGGCCAGCTGGTGGGGGAATGCGTTCGGTGCCTGGACCCGGTGAGCGTGGACTTTTCGGCTGACGCCGGGGACATTTACGTGGAGGGAGAGCGGTCCACCGACCGCAAAGCTCACTCCGGCTCGGCCGACGAAATCGAGGTGGAGGGCGACGACCTGGACCCGGTGAAGGTAATCAACCGGGACACGGTTGATATCGAGCCGCTGCTGCGCGACGCCGTTTTTGCCGACGCCCCCCTTCAACCGGTGTGCGACGAGGATTGCCAGGGGCTGTGCCCGCAGTGCGGCCGCCGAATGGACGAGTTGGAGCCGGGCCACCACCACGAGTTCACCGATCCGCGGTTTGCCGCCCTCGAAGGCTTCTTTGCAGCCGGAGACAACGAGGATGAGTAGAGGCATTTCCGGGGCCCTCAACCAGAACCTGGGTGAACTGCTGGAGCGGTGGGGCACTCCGATTGACCCGGAGCTGCTGGTCACGGCTCTGACCCACCGATCCTTCGCCTACGAGCAGGGCGGACTGGATCATAACGAGCGGCTCGAGTTCCTGGGGGACTCGGTCCTCGGCCTGATCGTCACCGACTGGATTTACCGGCATTTCCCTTCGAAACCGGAAAGTGTCCTCTCCCGCATGCGGATCGCCACCGTGTCCCAGGCTCCGCTGGCCCAGACTGCCCGCGCGCTGGGACTGGGCGACTTCCTGCTGCTCGGGGTGGGGGAGCACAAAACCGGGGGACCGGACAAGGACTCAATCCTGTGCGACGCGCTGGAGGCGCTGATCGGCGCCACCTACCTGTCCACCGGGATGGAGGTCACCCGCCAGGTGGTACTCCAGGCCCTGTCGCCGCTGCTGGAAGAGGTGGAGTCGCTGGCCCAAACCACCGACTGGAAGACCCGGCTGCAGGAGTACATTGCCAGCTCGCCCTACCGCGACTACCAGTACCAGGTGGATGCGTCCGGGCCCGACCACCGACGCCAGTTTGCGGTCACGGTCCTGGTCGACGGCCAACCCACGGGACGAGCCAGCGCCTCATCGCGCAAACACGCCGAGAATTTGGCGGCCCGCGACACCCTGGTCCAACTGGTGGGGCCCGAGGTGGACCCGACCGTCTCCGTCCTGCCTTCCGATCGGTGAGTCATGCCCGAACTGCCTGAAGTTGAGACTATTTCCTCCGGGCTGGCTCGGCGGATCGTGGGTCGGACCGTCACCGAAGTGGTGGGCGACCAGTCCCGCCTGTTCCGCCACAACCCGGACGGGTGGGAGACGGTGAGCCGGGCGCTCCTGCATCGCGAAATTGGCGCGGTGGGGCGGCGCGGGAAGTTCTTCTGGCTGGCACTTGCCCCGCAGGACCAGGTCGGGGACGGGACCCGGTGCCTGGTGATCCACCTGGGGATGTCCGGGCAAGTGCACGCTCAGTTGGCGGGATACTCAGTCCCCTGGGGGCACAAGCACGAACACCTGTGGGTTGGCTTGGATAACGACGCGTCCCTCAGTTTTGTCGACCAACGCCAGTTCGGGCACCTGACCGTTTCCCGCCTCGAACCCGCCGGCCCCGCCCTGATTCCGGGCGCTATCCGCCACATTGCTCCCGATCCGCTGGAGGCGGCCTTCGACCTGGTTGCGGTGACCGAGCGGGCGCGCCGATCCAACCGGACCGTCAAATCCCTGCTGCTTGACCAGGGGCTCGTCTCCGGGATTGGCAACATTTACGCCGACGAAACCCTGTTCCGATCCCGCTGGCCGGGTTGGACCCGAGGACGGGAACTGTCCGTGGACGACTGGGCTCAGGTGTTTGCCCACGCCCGCCAAATCCTGACCGAGGCCATCGCCGCCGGGGGCACCTCGTTCGACGAACTCTACGTCAACGTGGAGGGCGATCCGGGTTACTTCTCTCGGTCGCTGGCGGTTTACGGCCGCGAGGGAAAGCCGTGCCCGGGGTGTGGCCAACCGATTGAACGAATTGTGCTCGAAAAACGCAGCCACTTTTACTGCCCGTCGTTTTGCGGGGAAGCGCCACCGGCGAAAGTCCCAGAGAGCGGCAATTTCCAGTAACATAGCACTGTGAGTGAAATGAACGCGGGGACCCCTGAGTCCCGGATTCGGGTAATGATTGTTGACGACCATGAGATCGTGCGTCGGGGAATTGCGGAGATCATTGACCGCGAATCCGACCTCGAGGTGGTGGCCGAGGCCGGAACGGTAGAAGATGCCATTCGCCGCGCCTCCCTGGTCAAGCCGGATGTGATCCTGGTGGATCTGCAGTTGCCGGACGGGACCGGGGTGGACATCATGAAGAGCCTGAGTGAATCGAACCCGCAGATCCGCTCGGTCGTCCTGACCTCGTTTGACGACGACAACGCCCTGAGTGAGTCGGTGGCCGCGGGGGCGCGCGCCTTCATCCTGAAGACCGTCCGCAGCGGCGAAATCACCGACGTGGTTCGCGACGTGGCGGCCGGTCGGGTCCTGCTGGATGAGCGGACCATGACCCGGCGCCGGGGCGAAATTGACGATCCGACGGTGAACCTGACCCCGACTGAGCGCAAGGTCATTGAGCTGATTGGCGACGGGATGTCCAACCGAGAGATCGGGGACAGCCTTGGAATCGCCGAGAAGACGGTGAAGAATCACATTACTTCGCTGCTGGCCAAGATGGGCCTCCAGCGCCGGACCCAGGTGGCTGCCTGGGTGGCCTCGCAGCGGTCGGCCGCCTGGCGCAGCGGCGCCAAGTAGAGTTGGGCCGAGCCCCCACTCGCCGCGGATGAATCCGGGCCGGGGGGGGGGTCGATGCTATTCCGGCCCTGTTCCGCTGGCTATTTCGCTGGCTATTTCACTAGCAGCGGGACCCGCCAGACGACCGAGGTTCCCCGCCCACGCGGACCCATCCCAACGGCGAAGCTACCCCCGCGGTAGGCGGCCCGGTTGCCCATGTTGGCAATTCCGGAGCTGCGATTCCGCGACAGGTTGATCCCGCGCCCGTCATCAATCACCGAGACCAGCAGTTCCCCCACGGGGGCCCGACCGTTGACGCTCACTTCAATTTTGACCGAGCGGGCCCCGGCGTGACGGGCCACGTTGGATAGGGCCTCGCGAATGGTGGCGATGGCGTCCTCGGCCAGTTCCTCCCCAACCCGGCGGGTCAGCTCGGCCGATCGCTCAGCCCAGGTGTCGCTGCCTGCCTCCAAGATGTGTCCATCCAGCTCCAAAATCAGCGACGGGGCGAAGCCGAGCACACGGCGGGACCGGGAGGCCTCCTGCTCAAGCTGCTCGACAAAGGTCTGGCGCTCCTCGGTGTCCTTCAGCCCGCTGACCACCTGACGAATCTGACCAACGGCGTCCTCCAGACTGACGATGGCCCCGCGCAGTTCCTCGGCGATCCGCCGGTTGGAGTAGCGGCCTTCCTCCACCTCGGCCCGCAGCTTGTCCAACTGCATCCCGGTGGCGAACAGTAGTTGGATTCCGAGATCGTGCAGGTCCCGTCCGATCCGGTCGCGCTCCTCCAGCATCAGGGCCACCGACTGGGCCTGGCGCCCCTGGGCCAGTTCCAACGACAGCGAAATGGTGGCGGCAAAGTTCTGAATGTGCGGCAGGTGCTCGCCGGAAAACGACGGTGCCTCCGGGGCGCGAAGCAGCAGCATCGCTCCCACCGTCTCATCCCCGGCCAAGAGGGGAAAAACCAGGCCGGAGCCGTACTGGGCCAAGGCCCCGAGGGGATCGTGCACCAGTTGACTGTAGGCCGGGGCGCACTGGCCCTCCCCGCGGGCGAAAGCCTCCCGGGTCAGCTCGGTGATCTCCAGCGGCATCCCGATGAAGCGGGCGGTGTCTTCCCCAGCGGTGAACTCGCAGGCCAGCTCCCGGTTGATTGAGGGGAGGAACAGCAGGGCGCCGACGGCGCTCCCACCGCGCAGGGCCAACTCCGTGGCCAAAGACAGGGATTCCTCCTCGTCCAGGTCCGCCACCACCGCCTGGGTGAACTCGCGGGTGACCGGCCCCCAACTCAGCCGTAGCTGGCGGGCCGTAGCCAACTGCCAGGCCTGGATGCCGGCTCGAACGATCTGGTTGAACCGGTACCACAGGTCAGAATCAACCGGCTCAGAGTAGGCGAGCAGCACCAGCAGGTCGGCGCCCGGATGCAGTTCGCGGGTAATCCCATCGGTGAAGGTGGGCCAGAGTGCCGACGGTGACTCCTGCCGGTCGGCCAGGGCGTGAAGTTCATCAGCGCCGAGCCCGTGACTGGCCAGGGGCACCCAGTTGGAGTCGCAGACCGCGGCCCGGGTGGAGCCGGTGACCTGGCCGCTCAGGTCCACAATTGCTTCCGCCATTTGCGCCGGAGTCTCGCAGTTTGCAGCTGCGAGTAAGAAGTCCAGCAGAGTGGTGGTTGCGGGTGGGGAAACGGTCACTTTTCTTGCTCCAATGCCCAACGATAATAGGACGAATTGTTGAGTAGTTCTTCATGGGTTCCGACCTTCACTACTCTAGCGGGTGCATCGCCATTGTCTGGAGCCGGCTCCACCAGCAAAATGCGGTCGGCCAGTGCCAATTCGGAGAGGCGATGGGTGACCACCACCACGCCGCGGTCCTTCCCGGTTCCCGCCAGCAGCTCGTGCAAAATCTCCTGAGCCGTCTGGGAATCCAAGTGTTCACCAGGCTCGTCCAGCAGCATCAGGGGGGCGGGGGCAGCCAGGGCGCGGGCCAGTAGCAGGCGTCGGCGCTCGCCGCCGGAAATGCTGGTAGGGGTCAGTAATGTGTCCAATCCATCAGGCAGAGCCTCCAGCCAGAGCCGCAGACCCATCCGACCAATTAGGTCCTGCGCCTCTTCCCGGGTCAACTTCGGATTTGCCACCCGCAAATTCTCAAAGACGGTCGTGCCGAAAATATGGGCATCCTCGGTGGTCAAACTAACTACGGAGGTGAACTGGTCCCGATCCGCGCCCCAGGTCGCAGCGCCGTTGAGCTGGCAGAGCCCGCCCCTGGGCGCCAACATGCCGGCCAGCGTGTACAGGAGCGTGGTCTTTCCGATCCCGGACGGTCCAACGATGGCGGTGGTGGTGCCCGGTTTCAGCTCCAAGGAGACCCCTTCGGCCACGACCGGGTGGCCCGGCCAGCCCACAGCCAGATCCTGAGCCACCAGGGTGGCACCGGCCGGAACGGTGTGCACCGGCCGCTCGGGCTCGTCCTCCGGGCCGAGCAGGTCCACGATCCGGCGAGCGGCCTGGGCGGAGCGGACCAACTGGGCGGCCGCCGGAGCCAACTCGGCGGTCCCCTCGAACGCCGAGAGCGGGGTCAGGACCAGGACGGCGAAGGCAACGGCAGCCAGTGTCGTCGCCCCCACCTCGGGAGTGGCCACCAGCAGCACGCCGACCACGGCCAGCCCCATGGCCACCCGATCCAGCGCGGTGCCGAGGGCGGCGGGCCGGTCGGCGGCGGCGCGGGCCCGGTTGATCCGGTGGGTGACGGCTCCCAGTTGGGCCTGAAGGGCGGGCAGTTGCCCGGAGACCCGGAGCTCGTCGGCCCCGTCCATGATGGTCATGGCGCTGACGGCCAGGTCCCGCTGTGACTCCAGTTCGGCCGCCTCCGCTGCACGGGTGGACCGCATCGTCAGCAGGGGAACCACCACCCCCGAGACCAGCAGCATGGCGGCCAGAATCACGGCGGCCGGGACGGAGAGGAAGGCGAAGCCAACCACGGTGCCCAGGCCGACGATCAGCGCCACCAGGGCGGGCAGCAGCGACTTCACGACGAAGTCGCCAACCGTGTCCACGTCCGCGCCGGTGCGGTTCAGCAGGTCGCCGCGCTGCAGGCGGGCCACCCGTTCAATCGGGCCGGCCACCAGCAGATCGTAGATGCCCAGGCGCAGGCGATCCATCCCGTCGAGGGCCACCTGGTGGCTGGCCAGACGTTGCAGGTAGCGGAACAGGGCGCGGCTAATCCCGAAGAAGCGGACGGAGGTGGCCGCGATGGTCAGGGTGAGTACCGGGGGCATCTGGGAGGCCCGCGCGATCAGCCAGGCCGAGGTGGCCGCCAGGGCCACGGCGGCACCCAGCCCACACACTCCCAGCAGCAGCGAGAGCGCGAACCCTCCCGGGCGAATCTGCAGCAGCTTCAGGACTCGACGCAGAGCCCGCAGGTCTTCTTTCATCGGTGGGCCTCCGCCTCGGTTAGGGCTCGGGGATCCAGGAACCCGGGCATTTCGACGGGAATGACCTGACCGGTCCAACTGGAGGCCAGCTGGGGGTAGCGGTCCATTTCCTCCTCGGTTGCCGGCGCGGACTGCACTTGGATCACCCGGTCGGCCACCCCCAGCACAGCCGCCCGGTGCGCAATCACCAGGACGGTGGTGCCGCGGGATCTCAGTGCCGCCAGGATCTGCACGATCTGATCCTCGCTGAGGGCGTCCAGGTGCGCGGTGGGTTCGTCCAGCACCAGCAGCGGTGGACGAACCAGCAGCGCCCGGGTGAGGGCGAGGCGTTGGCGCTGACCAACTGAGAGCCCGAGGCCGCCGAGCCCAAGCGGCGTCTCCCACCCGAGGGCGAGGGAAGCGAGAACCTGGTCAAACCCGGTTAGGCGGGCCGCCTCGTCCAACTCTTCGACCGAGGCTACGGGGGAGACGTTTTCCCGGATGGTGCCTGGCACCAGGGTGGGGGACTGCGGCACCCACGAGAGTTGACGCCAGAGGGACGGCAGGTTGATCCGGGACAGCGGGACCGAACCGATCAGCACCTGCCCGCGGGTGGGCGGCTCCAGTCCGAGCAGGGCCGCGACCGCCGTCGATTTGCCGGCACCGGAGGGGCCCGCCAGCGCGGTGATCTGGCCCGGTTCAACCACTTCGGTCAGCTCAGCGGGAGCCCAGGCGCCACGTGCGGCCACCGAAACGCCGTCAAACACTAGTCGGGTCCGGGTCAGGTCCGGTGCCGGCTCGTCCCCGGACGGCGGGGGCGTCTGCTCCAGAATCTCAAAGCACGAGTTGGCGGCGGCCACCCCGTTGGCTGAGGCGTGGAACTGGGCCCCCACCTGACGCAGCGGTTCGAAGACTTCGGGGGCCAGCATGATGATCACCAGGCCGGTGGCCAGCGGGATGTTGCCAGCCACCATCCGGAAACCCACCTGGACGGCCACCAGTGCCACCGACAGGGTGGCCAGAAACTCCAGGACCCCGCCCGAAAGGAAAGCGATCCGCAGGGTCTGCATGGTGGCCTTCGTGTTGCGGCCGGACAGGTCCACCAGGGCGGTCCGAGGGCCACGTTCGCGTCCGAGCGCCCGGAGGGTGGGCAGGCCGGTCAGCAGGTCCAGCAACTGACTGCCGAGGCGTTCCATAGCCGCCAGTTTGGTGGCGGAGGCGGATTGGGTTAGGCGGCCAATCAGGATCATGAAGATCGGGATCAGCGGAATGGTCACCAGGGCCACCAGGGCGGACCAGAAGTCCAGCAGCAAAATGGCGACCAGGGTGGCCGGGGTGACCGTCATTACCAGCAGCAGCTGAGGAAGGAACCGAACGAAGTAGGGGCCCAGATCGTCAAGCCCGCGGGTGACCAGGGTGACCGTGTTCGACCCGTGGGTGGCACGCCAGCGCGGACCGAGCGCCACCGCGTGGTTTACCACCTGTTCGCGCAGTTCGGCCACGGTCTGGTCAGCCGCCCGGTGGGCGCGCGATTCGCGCAGGTAGAGCAGGAGCCCGCGGGCCAGAATCACCAGCGCCAGCCACCCGACGGTCGGCATGATCTCTGCCAGGGTGGCGCTGCGGGTGATCACCGGGCTGGCTGCCCCCGAGATGAGGAAGGCCTGGCCGATTACCAGGGCTGCCATCAGGGTGCCAAGAAGGGCAATTTCAAGGATGTAGCGACGAGCACTGCGGGCATACCGCAGCAGCCTCGGGTCCAAGGGTTTCACCCCTTCATTGTCTCAGACCGGGCCGAAGAGGGCAGGGGAGGAGCGGGGGCTGCCCGACAGTGCGCCGGGCCGGTTAGCACTGTGCCCCCCATCGAGTTGGTGAGGGGCACAGGCCGGTTAGATGCTAACTACTGCTTGCCGGTCAGGAAGTTCGCACCCAGGCGAATTTTCGCGGGCCACAGGCCCGAATCCGGCGTCACATCCCGGTGGCCAACTCGGTCGCGGAAGACCCAGTAGGACCAGAGGGTGTAGGCCAGCACGATCGGCACCAGGACCACGGCGACAATGGTCATCACGGTCAGGGTTCCGTTCGTTGAGGAGGCCAGCGGAATTGTCAGGGAGTACTCGGGTGCAATCGCAGACTTCATGACGTTCGGAGCCATGGCGGAGAAGATCCACGCCACCGCGCTGGCAATCCCGATCGCGGAGGCGGCAAACGCCTTCCCAGGGCTGCGCAGGGCCGGCTGCGAGAACGCGGCCGAGGTGATCAGGGCCAGCGCCGCAATCACGAGCGGGATCCAGGCCAGCACGTTCGCGCTGTAGGCGAACTGTCCCCAGACCACCCAGACGGCAGCGAGCAGCGTCGCCACCACCGAGACCGGCCCGGCCAAGCGATTGGCCCGCTCCGCCACCAACCCGTCCGTCTTCAGCGAGACGAACTGGATTCCGTGGGACAGGCAAACCAGCAGCAGCATCACGCCGCCCAGCAGGGTGAAGGGGGTGAACAGGGAGAAGAACCCGCCGGTCAGGTTGTAGACCGTGGTGCCGTCCCCGGCCACAGCGGCCACCTGCTCGGGCGGAATAATGGCGCCCGTCAGGCGGTTCTGCGCCTCAATCTGCATCCCTTGAACCAGGTTCGAGAAGGCCACGCCGAGCACCAGGGGCACCCCGAACGAAGCGACCGTCTGGAACCAGTCCCAGTTGGCCCGCCACCGCTCAGAGCGGAGCTTTGACCGCCACTCAATGGCGGTGATCCGCACGATCAGCAGCACCAGAATCAGGAACAGCGCCAGATACATGCCTGAGAACATGGTCGCGTACCAGGCCGGGAAGGCGGCGAACGTCGCGCCCCCGGCGGTCAGCAGCCAAACTTCGTTCCCGTCCCAGTGCGGGCCGATGCTTCGCACCAGCTGGGTCCGTTCCCGATCGTTCTTGGCCGCGATGGGGAGCAGCATGCCGACGCCGAAGTCAAAGCCTTCCAGCACCAGGTACACGGTCCACAGGACCGCAATCAGAATGAACCAAAGAATACTGAGGAATTCCATTTATCTCTCCCTCTCAGTAGCCAAAGACGAGGGCGTCGTCCTGGCTGGACTTGGTTCCGTCGTCGGCGGTGCCCTTGTCGCCGTCGTGGACCCCCTCCAGCACGTATCGCCGCATGAGCAGGTACCAAACCACGCCGAGGGCCGCGTACAGCACGGTGAACAGGATCAGGGTGGTTAGGGTTTGCCAGGCCGGCACCGCGGTCGAGATGCCCAAGTCCGTCATCATCAGCACTTGGGAGACCGGGTCTCCGCCCTCAATGGCACTGAGGTTTGGATGCACCACCCAGGGTTGGCGGCCCACTTCGGTGAAGATCCAGCCGGCGGAGGCCGCGATAAACGGCATCGGCAGGCAGATCAGCGCAAAGGTGCCGAGTCTCTTCGAGGTCGGGACCCGTCCTCCTCGGGTGGCGACCAGTCCCCAAATAGCCAGGATGGCCGAGAAGGCTGCCAACCCGATCATGATGCGGAAGGACCAGAAGACGACCATCTGAGGCGGAATGAACTCGTACTGGGAGGCGTCGCCGTACTGGGCGACAAACGCCTCGTTCTGGTTCAGCATTTCCACGAAGCGTTCCTGAATGTCAGCGACGCCTTCGACTTCGGCGCTGAACGAGTTGGTGGCCATGAACGAGGCCACACCGGGAACGGTGAGGAGCCGGGTTGGTTCGCCGCTGCCATCCAGCGGGCAGGAACCGAACTGGGCCACGGTGAAGGCGGCCCCCTCGGTGTCCATGCAAATGCCCTCGGCGGCGGCCATCTTGGCCGGCTGGAACTTGACCATTTCCTGGCCTTGGAAGTGACCGGTCGTGACGGTTCCAAGCCCGCCAATGATCACGACGAGCAGGCCGAAGCGGGTGATGGGCAGCCAGACGTTGCGCGCCTCATTCATCCCGGATTCACCGCCTTCGCGGGCGGAGCGAGTCATCCACCAGATGGCGATGCCGGCAATAAAGGTGCCGGTCAGCAGCCAGGAGGAGGTGATGACGTGCGAGAAGGTCAGCCACGTCATTGGGCTGGTGAGGAGTGAGAGGAACCCGGAGGTGCCGTCGAGTTCGGCTCGACCGGTGGCCGGGTTAAAGACTGCCCCCAGCGGATGTTGCATCCACGAGTTGGCAATCAGGATCCACAGTGCTGAGAGGTTCACCCCGATGGTGACCATCCAGATCATTGCTAGGTGCAGGCCCTTGGAGATTCGGCCCCAACCAAAGATCCACAGTCCCAGGAAGGTGGACTCAAGGAAGAAGGCCAGCAGTGCTTCAATTGCCAGCGGCGCCCCGAAGATATCGCCGACGTATCGGGAGTATTCGGACCAGTTCATGCCGAACTGGAACTCTTGGACGATGCCGGTGGCAACCCCCAAAGCGAAGTTGATCAGCAATAGTTTGCCGAAGAAACGAGTTGCTTTGAGCCATGCCTCATTGCCGGTACGGTGCCAAATAGTCTGCATGATGGCAACGCCAAGTGAGAGCCCGATGGTAAGCGGAACCAGGATGAAATGGTAAACGGTCGTGATCGCAAACTGCCACCGTCCCAGCGCGACAGGATCTAATACTGTCGGCAGGATTTCCATGTATTTCGCCTTTCGATAAAGTGCCGTTGGGAGCCCCTCCGGCGCAAAAACTGGACCGGCGAGACGCCTACAGTATAGGACGTTCTTCCCCAACATGTGTTGATTTGATGACAGGGTGCTCAAACGTGGTCTGACCTGCGGTTTTGTCCCTTTTGGTAGGCCTTAAGTCCTATTTTCCTCACGAGGTTCGGTTCGTGAGAAACGCTACTGCTATGGGGCTCTTTGGCCCCGTGTGTGGAATACTGGGGGCAATGGCGCAGGATTGCATACCCAGTCCTGTCGGTCTAGTTGACCCGGTGCAGCCGCGATTTTTCCAGCGGGCGCCGCGCGGTCCGACGGACGCCCACCCAGCTGGGGGCCGTGTAGCTTTGCATCCCTCGCGGATGAGAGAGACGAGCAGTCTGGCGCCGGGTATGCGCTGCTAGACCAGATATTTGGAGCACACTTAAATATGTCAGAAGAGGAACAGTTGCCTCTGGCTCCGGCTGCGGCCACCCTGCTTTTCCAGGCCCCGCAGTTCGTGGAACCGGCACCAAAAGAACGATCTTCGGAGCCGGCGCCAGCTGGTGACTCGGACGACTCCGGTCGGGGTCGTAAGCGGACGCAGAAGGCTGCCCGCCCGGCCGAGGCGGTCGAAGAGAGCGCACCGGTAGCGGCCGAAACCCCGAAGAAAAAAAACAACGGCAAGAAGAAGCCGAAAAAGAGCGAACCCGAAGAGGTAGCTCCCACCCCCGAGAGTGAAGAGTCCGAAGAGGATTCGGAAGGATCGCACCGGCGTCGACGCCGACGCTCGCGCTCCACCAACGAAACCGAAGAGGAAACCTCAGAGCCGTCCGACCAGGTGCAGGCGCTCAAGGGCTCCACCCGGCTGGAGGCCAAGCGGATGCGTCGGCGCGAAGGCCGACGGGAGGGACGGCGGCGCCAGTCCATCACCGAAGCGGAGTTCCTGGCCCGGCGCGAGTCGGTGGACCGGGAGATGGTCGTGCGCCACAAGGATGGCCTCGACCAAATTGCCGTGTTGGAAGACGGCCTGCTGGTCGAGCACTACGTGGCCCGCCGGACCCAGCAGTCGATCGTCGGCAACATTTACCTGGGGCGGGTGCAAAACGTCCTGCCCTCGATGGAGGCGGCCTTCGTCGACATTGGCCGCGGCCGCAATGCGGTCCTGTACGCCGGCGAGGTCAACTGGGATGCGCTGGGGATGGAAGGAAAGCCGCGTCGAATCGAGCAGGCGCTCAAGTCCGGCGACACCGTCCTGGTCCAGGTAACCAAGGACCCGATTGGACACAAGGGCGCCCGCCTCACCAGTCAGGTGACGCTGGCCGGCCGCTACCTGGTCCTGGTGCCGGGTTCGTCCATGCTGGGCATTTCCCGGAAACTGCCCGACACGGAGCGGTCCCGGCTAAAGAAGATCCTGCGCGAGGCCGTGCCCAACGACGCGGGTGTGATCGTTCGGACCGCCGCGGAGGGTGCCAGCGAAGAGCAACTGCGCGCCGACGTCGACCGACTGGTGAAGCAGTGGAGCGACATTCAGCAGAAGCAGGCCGGGACCAGAAAGGCCCCCCAGCTCCTGCGCGGGGAACCGGAACTGGTGGTCCGGGTCGTCCGCGACATTTTCAACGAGGACTTCAAGCAACTGGTGGTGCAGGGCGACGAAACTTGGGCCACCGTGTCCGAGTACGTAGCTGAGCTCTCCCCGGAGCTGGAGGCCCGCCTCGAACACTGGACCTCACCTGACGACGTGTTCCAGGCCAAGCGAATTGACCAGCAGCTCGCCAAGGGGATGGACCGGAAGGTCTGGCTGCCCAGCGGCGGCACCCTGGTGATTGACCGGACCGAAGCGCTGACCGTGGTCGACGTCAACACCGGCAAATTCATTGGTTCCGGCGGCACGCTGGAAGAGACGGTCACCCGCAACAACCTGGAAGCGGCCGAAGAGATTGTCCGCCAGCTACGCCTGCGCGACATTGGCGGGATCATCATCATCGACTTTGTCGACATGGTGCTGGAGTCGAACCGCGAACTGGTGCTCCGCCGCCTGGTGGAATGCCTGGGACGCGACCGCACCCGCCACCAGGTCACTGAGATTACCTCGCTGGGACTGGTGCAGATGACCCGCAAGCGGGTCGGTGAGGGACTGGTTGAGGCGTTCTCCACCACCTGTGAAGCCTGCGAAGGCCGGGGCTTCATCGTGCACGACCACCCGGTCGAAGTGCAGATCTCCGCTCCCTCGAACGGGAAGAAGCGGAAGTCTCGCGGCGACGATGCGCCCAAGCGGAACCAGCGGGAGTCGGCTCCGAAAGAAGCTGAAGCTCCCGTCAGCCACGTGGGTGACGAGAAAGTAAAGACCGCCCTGTCCGCGATCGCGGCAGCGACCGTGGTGCGGGAAGAGGAAAAGCCGGCTTCGGCCGAGTCGGACCGAGCCCAGGCTGGGTCCAAGCGGAAGCCGGCGACCCGGAAGGCTCCCGCCAAGCGGGCGGAGCCCAAGGCCCAGGAGCAGGCAAAGGTCGAGGAGCCCAAGGTTGAACCGGTGGCCGCCCCTCAGCCCGAGCCGGAGACCAAGCCGAAGCGTCGGCGCGTGGTCTCCTCCCAGGAGCCGATCGAGCCGACCGTGCGTCCGGCAGCAGACGCGGGGGAGGGGCGCAGCCTGCTCGAATCCGCCGCAGCCGCGCTGGACGCGGTGGTGGATCACCGGGAAACCCCGGCTCGCCCTCGGCGGCGGCGCAAAGTGGTCGCGGAGAGCCCAATCCCCGCGGTCAAGTCCGAGTCGCGTCCGGTGGACGAAGCCAAGCGCGAAGCGGCTCAACAGGCGGTCCAGGACCTGCTCGGCAGCTGAAATCGGGGGAAAAGGGCGCATTAGTGCTAAATGACACACCTGTCATACGCCCTTTTCCGTCCGACAAGGTTGCCGCCAGGCGCGCCAATCCGATAAATTAAATGGTCGGTGCATTCAGCACCAGCCGGAGAACGTCCCGCGTGGGCTGGTTCCGGTTCCGAAGTTTTTAGATGAGGACAATAACGTGGTCTACGCGATCGTTAAAGCCGGTGGCCGGCAAGAGAAGGTCTCCGTGGGTGACACCCTGGTGGTCGACAAGTTGGCGGACGAAATCGGCTCGACCGTCGAATTCCAGCCCGTCATGCTCGTTGATGGCGAAAACATCAACACCGATGCAGAGAAGCTGGCCAAGGTCAGCGTTAAGGCTGAGATTGTGGACAGCGCGAAGGGTCCCAAGATCACCATCATCAAGTACAAGAACAAGACCGGTTACCGCAAGCGTCAAGGTCACCGTCAGCCCCTCTCGGTCGTCAAGATCACCGAGATCGCCTAGGGCCCACAAGGAAGAGAGAACCACAACATGGCAACTAAAAAGGGGGTTGGCTCCTCCCGTAACGGCCGCGACTCGAACGCTCAGCGTCTAGGAGTCAAGCGCTTCGGTGGGCAGTCCGTCAACGCCGGTGAAATCCTGGTCCGTCAGCGCGGCACCAAGTACCACCCGGGGGCGAACGTGGGCCGTGGCAAGGACGACACACTTTTTGCTCTGTCAGCCGGTAGCGTTGAGTTTGGCAACTACCGTGGCCGCAGGGTCATCAGCGTGGTTGAGGCGTAGGCCTAAATCACCGTATGAGGGGCGTTCGGTTTGTCCGGACGCCCTTTCTCATATCTATCGAAGGATGTTTTAGTGGCCGAGTTTATCGACCGAGTGAAGATTTTTGTGACCGCCGGGGACGGTGGCCACGGGTGCGCTTCCGTGCGCCGCGAGAAGTTCAAGCCGCTGGGGGGACCTGACGGTGGCAACGGCGGCAACGGCGGTTCGGTGGTCGTGCAGGTGGACTCGAACGTGTCGACCCTGCTCAGCTTCCACCATCGGCCCCACCACAAGGCGAAGAACGGTGAGCCCGGCAAGGGCGACCTGCGCCAGGGTAAGAACGGCGACGACATTATCCTCCCCGTGCCGATCGGCACCGTGATCAAGGATGAGTCCGGGGAGCTGCTGGCCGACCTCCAGGGAGACGGCGCCCGCTACGTGATTGCGGAAGGTGGGCGAGGCGGACTGGGGAACGCGGCCCTGGCCAACCGGGCCCGGAAGGCCCCCGGGTTTGCCCTGCTGGGCGAGCCGGGCGAAGAGGCCACCGTGGTGCTGGAGCTGAAGTCGGTTGCCGACGTGGCCCTGGTGGGTTACCCCTCGGCGGGGAAGTCCTCGCTGATCGCCGCACTGTCGGCCGCTCGTCCGAAGATTGCGGACTACCCGTTCACCACGCTGATCCCGAACCTGGGCGTGGTTCAGGCCGGCGAGGTGCGCTACACCATCGCCGACGTGCCGGGCCTGATTCCCGGCGCCTCCGAAGGCAAAGGCCTGGGACTGGAGTTTTTGCGCCACATTGAACGCTGCTCGGTGATTGCCCACGTGATCGACTGCGCGTCCTTTGATCCGGATCGCGACCCGGTCACCGACCTGCAGACGATCGAAGCCGAGCTGGGGGCCTACGAAGGGGACCTGGCTCAGATTGAGGGTTACGTGCCGCTGATGGAGCGGCCCCGCTTGATCGTGTTGAACAAGGTCGATATTCCCGACGGGCAGGCGATGGCCGACCTGATGATGCCGGAACTGGAACGGCTGGGCTGGCCGATTTTCGCCGTCTCGGCGGTAACCCATCAGGGGCTCCCGGCCCTGTCCTACGCGATGGCGGCCGAGGTGGAGGCTCAGCGGGCGCTGCGACCCGCCCTGGAGGAAACTCGGGTGGTCCTGACGCCGAAGGCGGTGGGCACCAAGAACGCGCCGGTGACGGTCACTCCGGTCCAATTCGGCGGCGAAACCGTATTCCAAGTGCGGGGGGCCAAGCCGGAACGGTGGGTCCGCCAAACCGACTTTGGCAACGACGAGGCGGTCGGCTACCTGGCCGATCGGCTGGCTGCCGCCGGGGTGGAAGACGCCCTGGTCAAGGCGGGGGCCGTGCCCGGCTCACCGGTGGTAATTGGCCCGGTTGAGGGCGGAATGATCTTCGACTGGGAGCCCACTTTGAGTACCGGCGCGGAGCTGCTCGGTGGACGAGGGGAAGACCCCCGGTTGGACCCGAACCTGCGTCGGACCACCACGGAGAGACGGCGGGAATACAAAGCCCGGATGGACGGGAAAGAGGCCGCTCGCCAAGAGCTGCGCGCCGAACGCGATCGGGGTGTCTGGACCGATCCGGAGGAGGGTTAGCCGGTGTCAACCTCAGAGCGGGCCCGCGAACTGCTGGCTCCGGATGTGCGGGATCGGCGCCGGAACCAGGAGAGTGAGAAGCGACGCCAGCGGTCCCAGGGACAGCGTCGAATCGGGGTAATGGGCGGAACCTTCGATCCCATTCACCACGGTCACCTGGTGGCCGCCTCCGAGGTGATGGACCGATTCAACCTGGAACAGGTGGTGTTCGTCCCGGCAGCCACGCAGCCGTTCAAAGCTGGTCGCGAGGTGGCCCCGGCCGAGCACCGGTACCTGATGACGGTGATTGCCACCGCCTCGAACAACCGCTTCACCGTGTCCCGGGTCGACATCGATCGGGGAGGGCTGTCCTACACCTACGAGACGCTGCGACAGCTGCACGCGGAGGACCCCGAGGTGGAATGGTATTTCATCACCGGGGCCGACGCACTGGAGAGCATTCTGGAATGGAAGAACGCGCCGGAACTGTTCGAACTGGCCCACATCATTGGGGTGACGCGGCCCGGGCACGTCCTGGGCAAGGCCGAGCTGCCCGCCGACTCCGTCTCGCTGCTGGAGATTCCGGCGCTGGCAATCTCCTCGAGCGATTGCCGAGAGCGGATCCGCACCGGGAAACCGATCTGGTATCTGGTTCCCGACGGGGTAGTACAGTACATTGAGAAATACGGGCTCTACCGATAATTTGGAAGGATCTATGACCTGCACAAACCACGCCTTGGAGCTGCTGGAAATCGCAGCCAAGGCCGCTGACGACGCGCTGGGGCTGGACCCGCTGGCCCTGGACGTCAGTGAGCAACTCTACCTGGCCGACATCTTTTTCCTCGTCACCGCGGACAATCCGCGCCACTCCCGCTCGATTGCGGAGGAAATCACCACGGAGATCAAGAAGGCGACCGGCCAGTTGCCGGTGGCCACCGAGGGTGAACTGGGCTCAGGCTGGGTGGTGGTGGACTACGGGGACCTGGTCGTCCACGTGCTGCAGCCCGAAGAGCGGGACTTCTACGCCCTCGACAAGCTGTGGGATAAGAGTCCGCGCCTCGTCACCGCCTAAATGAGCGAGGTTCGCCTCGGACTCACGCGGGCAGCCCCGGTTGCGCTGGGGATGGTGCCGCTGGGGATGGCTTTTGGCCTGCTCGTAGTGAACCTGGGGTTGGCCTGGTGGTGGGCCCCGGTGTTCAGCGCCGTGGTGTACGCCGGATCGCTGGAGTTCCTCCTGGCCACGATGGTGGCGGCGGCCGTTCCCCTCGGACAAATTGTGATTACCACCCTGGTCGTCAACTCGCGGCACGTGTTTTACGCGCTTTCGTTTCCGCTGCACCGGGTCCACCCGCTGGCCCGCCCCTACGCCACCTTCGCCCTGACCGACGAGGCCTACGCGCTGACGGCAACTCCGGAGGCAAACACCTGGTCCAGCGGACGGATCCTGGCCCTGCAGGCACTGCTCCAGTGTTTCTGGGTGGGGGGAGCCACCGCCGGGGCACTGCTGGGAACGGCTTTGCCGCTGGCGGCCGTCTCGGGACTTGAGTTCGCCCTCACGGCCCTGTTCGTGGTCCTGGCCCTGGACGCCTACCGGGCGGCCCCGAGCCCCCGGGTGGTGGTGACAGCCATCGGATCGGCCGTGGTGGCCGCCCTGCTGGTGCCCGAGCAGATGCTGCTGGTCGCCTACGGCACCTTCGCGCTTCTATCACTGCTGGGGGCCCGCCGTGCCGCCTGAGCAAATCCTCGTTTCCGTCCTGGTGGCCGGGGGACTGACCTGGTTCCTGCGGGCCGCACCCTTCGCGTTTATTGGACGCGTGCGCCACCACCCCCTGGTCCAGCACCTGAGCCGGCAGATGCCGCTCGGAGTCCTGCTGATCCTGGTGGTCTACCTGCTGCAGGGGGTGCGGTGGGAGACCGGGCTGGCCACCGCGGCCGCCCTGGCGGTCACCGTCGGACTGCACCTGTGGCGCCGCTCAGTCCTGCTGAGCATCGTGGGCGGCACCGCGATCTACCTGCTGCTGCTCTGATCAGCCCAGCTCGGCCTGCGGGGTGGGCCAGCTGACCCCGGCGGAGCGGTGGTAAGGCCACTGACGACCCTTCCACCAGGAAGTCTGCGCCGCCACCCGGCGGGTGAAGGACTCCCAGTTGAGCTCCTCGGTCCAGGCCACCTCGGCTACGGCGGCCAGGCGCGGAAGCAGCATCACCATCAGGTCCTCCAGCGAGTGGATGGTTTCGGTCCAGATGGCGGCCTCAACCCCGACCACCGCCCGGGGGTCCAGTCCCTCAATCACCCGGGTCGGCTCCCACCGGTACGAGTCGGACAGTTCGACGTACCCGGCCCAATCCTGGCCCAGTTCGGTCGACTGATCGTATTTCAGGTCCAGGTAGGTGTGCTCGGCCGGGGACATGACGACCAGGGCTCCGCGCTGGGCTGCCTGAACCACCGCCTCGGTCCCGGAGCGCCCATCCCAGAACTGCACCACCGAGCCGGGCGGAAGGGCGGCCTGGGCAATCTCCTGCCAGCCAACAATCTCCTTCCCGGTCGCCAGCACCGCGTGAACCGCCTCGCCCACCAGCTGGACGTACTCGTCCGACTCCAGGGCCAGGGCCTCATCCCCACCCAGGTGCAGGTAGGCGCTCTCGGTTTGCTCGGCCGCGTCGGCAAAGACTGACTGCAGGAACTCTCGGGTGGCGGGCAGGGCCGCGTGGAGGCGCGAGAACCCCACCTGCATCCCGTCGTAGGCGTCGGTTGGCTGACCGTCAGGGTTCAGCTCCGGGCAGGCGTGGGTGGCGGCGTTGGTGTGGCCGGGAACGTCCAGTTCGGGGATCACGTCGATTCCGCGCGCCTCCGCGTAGCCGACCAGATCGGCAAACTCCGCCTGGGTGTAGAAGCCGCCGCGCCCTCCGGCGATGGCGGTCGGGCCGGAGATCTCGGTCAGCTCCGGGTGGGAGGGGACCTCCAGTCGCCACCCCTGATCGTCGGACAGGTGCAGGTGCAGGCGGTTGAACTTGTAGCGCGCCAGCAGGTCAATCACCTGTTTGACCTCATTGGGAGGGAAGAAGCTGCGGGCCACGTCCAGGGTCAGGCCGCGCCAGGTGAACCGCGGGGCATCATCAATCTCCACGCCCGGCAGGTGACCGTCCTCGACCAGTTGAACCAGGGTGGCGAGGGCTCGGATGATCCCCAGGTCGGTGGGGGCGCTGAGCTGGACCCGCTCCGCCTCGACCCGGATTCGGTAGGCCTCCGGACTGGGGTTTTCCCAACCGTCCGGCTCAATTTGGAGCGCGATTGTCCGGGACGCGTCCGGGGTGAGCTCGGCGCCGCTGGCGGTGAGGAACTCGGCGAGGGGCACCTCCACCACGAGTCGAAGCGACTCATCCACTTCCAGGCGCAGGGGTTGGTCGAGGGGGAAGGTCACCTCGGGATCGGTGAGCACACTTTGTGGTTGGGGGAGGAGGGGGAGGGGGGACATGGTTCCTCACTGGGCTTGGGAATTGGGATCCTGTCCATCTTAAGCCGCTGGCGGGACGGGCGCAGGCTGCCGGGCCGGGGATCGGGTCAGGGATCGGGCTGCACCCTTGCAGAGCTCGGTACTTAACGTTACTATCTACTGGTAGGTAGTGATGCTTAGTACTGGGGGATTGATGAACAAACAGCTGACCGAGATGCTCAAGGGAACACTGGAAGGCATTGTCCTCTCCCTTCTGTCCCAGCGACCTGCCTACGGCTACGAGATCACAGCTTCCCTGCGTGAACGCGGCTTCACCGACCTGGCTGAGGGAACCATCTACGCGCTCCTGGTCCGCATTGAGCAGCGGGGCCTGGTGGACGTGGACAAAGTTCCCTCCGAAAAGGGGCCACCGCGAAAGGTCTACACCTTGAATCCGGCTGGACGCAGCCAGCTGGCGGACTTCTGGGACACCTGGACTTTCCTGTCCGCCCGGATAGAACAGCTTCGAATAGGAGAAAACCATGACTAACCCACTTGAGTTCATCACCGGCAGTTGGGAGGGCAAACGCCAATGGCGTGCCTACCGTCAGCGGGTGGAGGCGCTGCCGGGCCCCTATCGAAAGGCGGCCAGCGCGATTGAACGCTACCTGCTGCACACCGGCCCCACCGACACCGAACCGATGATGCAGATGCTGACCGATCTGGCTGACCTGTTTGAGCAGGCAGTGGCCGACCAGACCCATCTACGCGAGGTTGTGGGCGACGACCCGGTCGAGTTTGTCGAGACATTCAAGGACAACTACGGGCAGGGCTCTTGGCTGGCGAAAGAGCGCCAGCGGCTCCGCGATGCCGTGGAGGAGCAACTCCAGTGAGCGTGGTGGTACGCGGGGTGGAGAAATCCTTCGGCTCGGTCCATGTCCTTCGCGGCGTCGACCTCACGGTCCCGTCGGGACAGATTTTTGCCCTCCTGGGTTCGAATGGGGCCGGGAAGACAACCCTGGTTCGGATCCTGGCCACCCTGCTTCCGCCCGACCGCGGGCAGGTGCAGGTGGCCGGCTTCGACGTGACCACCCAGCCGGACCGGGTTCGGCAGGCGATCAGCCTGACCGGCCAGTTTGCCGCCGTCGACGAGGTGCTCACCGGGCGGGAAAACCTGGAGTTGGTGGCGCGCCTGCGGCAGGTGCCCCGCCCGCGTG
This sequence comes from Scrofimicrobium sp. R131, assembly GCF_040256745.1. GTDB lineage: Bacteria > Actinomycetota > Actinomycetes > Actinomycetales > Actinomycetaceae > Scrofimicrobium > Scrofimicrobium appendicitidis. The sequence continues at coordinate 1,415,835 of NZ_CP138335.1, read as the reverse complement.
AGGTGGCCGACCGGGCGCTGTCCCAGTTCCGCCTCGTCGAAGCGGGGGATCGGCCCGTTCGCACCTACTCGGGTGGGATGCGGCGCCGGCTGGACCTGGCAATGAGCCTGATCGGGCAGCCCGAGGTGGTGGTCCTGGACGAGCCCACCACCGGCCTGGACCCGGAGGCCCGCCGCGACGTGTGGCAGGTGATCAGGGACCTGGTGGGGGGCGGAACCACGGTTGTGCTGACCACCCAGTACTTGGAGGAGGCGGAGCAGTTGGCCGACCAGATCGCCATCTTGCACGAGGGGCGGATTCTGGTGAGCGGCACCCTGGCCGAACTCAAAGACCTGCTGCCGCCCACGACCGTCGAATACGTGGAGCGTCAGCCCAGCTTGGAAGAAGTGTTCCTCGCCCTGACGGGGAGCCAAGGAGGAAACGCCCGATGACCGCCACGCTCCGCGAAACAGCCATCCTGACCCGCCGGACCCTGCGGCACCTGACCCGGAGTCCGGACACGATCATCACCAGCGCCCTGATTCCGGTGGCCCTGATGCTCATGTTCATCTACGTTTTTGGTGGGGCGCTGGCGCCCAGCCTGCCCACCGCCTCCTACCTGGAGTACATGCTGCCCGGCATTTTGCTGTTCACAGTCGGGTCCGGCATCGTCTACACGTCGGTCAGGCTTTTCTCCGACCTGCAGGGTGGCCTGGCTGAACGCTTCGCCTCCCTGCCGATCTCCCGGGCCGCCCCGCTGTGGGCGCACGCGCTCACCTCGCTGGTGGGGACCCTGGTACCGGTGGGGCTGGTCTTGCTGATTGCAGTTGGGCTCGGCTTTCGCAGTCCAGCCGGAGTCGGATCGTGGTTGGCGGCGCTCGGCCTGCTGGCGGCGCTGGTCCTGGCCCTCACCTGGGTGGCGATTCTGGCCGGGCTTGGGGCCAAAACCGTGGAGAGCGCCAGCGCGTTCTCCTATCCCATTCTGTTCCTCCCCTTTGTCAGCTCCGCCTTCGTTCCCACCGACACCATGCCCGGACCGCTGCGGTGGTTCGCCGAGCACCAACCGGTGACGGCACTGGTCGACGCGTTGCGCCAGCTCTGGGCGGGGGAGGGGGCCGGGTCGGACCTGTGGGTTTCCCTGGCCTGGTGCGCGGGGATCCTGGTGGTGGCTCAGACCTGGGCGGTGGTTCGGTACCGGCGACGGCTCCACTAGCCGGGCCTTATTAGGATGAGGGAAACTCAGCCCGTGCGTCGGAGGGGGGCGGATCGTGGCCCGGTTCCGGATCCGCGTCGAACCCAGGGCACTGACCTGGGCGGTCCAGCAAGCTGGGTGGAGCGAGGCCGAAATCAAGCAGAGGGCCCCGTCATTTGACCGGTGGGTGGAGTGAAGCCGACAACCGACCGCGCGTCAACTGGTCAGGTTCTCCGCGGACACGAACATTCCCCACGAGGAGTTCCCTCGCCGGCCGGCCCGCGAGCTGGCCGTCCCAGATCGGCGCCCGAACCCGGGTGACCGGCCTCGGGCTGGTGGGCCAGCTCGAGCAGTGCGGAACGCTGGTAATGGTCTCGGACATCTACGGGTCTAACTCACGCCGTTCGTTGAATCCCGCCGAATTCAAATCCATTGCTCTGTTCGATCCCGTCGCTCCGGTCCTGTTTCTGAACTCCCGCGACCGGCCCGACCGGCAAATCTTCACCCTGGTGCACGCCCTGGCGCACCTGTGGCTGGGCCAAAGCGCGCTCTGCGCCCCCGCAGTGGAATCGCGGGAAGAGCCGGACCGGTGGGCGGACGAGGTGGCGGCCGAGGTGTTGGCTCCACGCGCCTCGGCGGAGGAACAAGACCGGCCGGTGCCGCAAGTGTTTTTGGGGGACCCCAACGCGGAGCGTGGCTTCCATCGGCACGTGGAGCTGCGAGCCGGTGGGCGCTTCACTCGAGCACTGCTGGCCGGTTGGCGCCAGGGAATCGCGAGCGAGTCCGAGGCGATAGAACTGCTGGGGATCAAGGAGCCCCGGGTGTTGTGCACGCTGGCCGAGCGGTTAGGCATTGACTGAACCGGGCACTGCCTGAGGTTCCAGGTCTGCGGGGATGATTTGGCCCGCTCGCAACCGACGTCACGGTGAGGGGCGGCTCGCTCCTCGCGCCAAAACGGCTGATCGAAGCTAAGCTTCGGGTACCTACTCATCTCGACCAGGTCTCAGACTGAACCGGAAAGCAGAGGTCCCGATGAGCGTTGACCTGCCATCAGCCATTACCGTTACCCAGCTCCGAGTGGGCCAGTTGGCCGCGGTTGAGCTACCGATCCACCTGTACCTGGTGGACCACCCGGAGGCGAGGATCCTGGTCGACACCGGATTGACTTGCGAGACGCCGGAAGCGGCAGACCTGGCACCCAGCCTGGTCCCCGTGGCCGAGTGGGGCCTGGACCTGGATAGCGTGACGGCGGTGGTCAATACCCACCTGCACTTTGATCACTGCGGTGGAAACTGGATGTTTCCCGGCCGGCCCATCTACGTGCAGCAGCGCGAACTGGCCGACGCCCGCACGCAGGCTGACTACACGATTCCCGAGTGGGTGGATCCGCCGGGAGTGTCGCTCGACTACCGGCCGCTGAGGGGGCCGATGGAGATAATTCCGGGGGTGCGTCTCCTGCCAGCGCCGGGCCACACACCAGGATCGCAAATCGTTGAGGTTGCCACGGAAGCGGGGACAGTGGTGATTGTGGGGGACACGGCGATCTGGTCCGGCCAGCTTGATCAGCCGGAGACGCCCGGGCAGCGCCTGGTTCGAAGCCTGGACCCGGTTCAGGTGTGGCTCGCGCACCAGACTGAGCCCTGGCGGCCAGCGGATTTGAACTAGAGACGGGCAAACAAAAAGGCCGCCCTGTTTCCAGAGCGACCTAATAATTGTGGAGCTAAGGGGATTCGAACCCCTGACCTCTTCCATGCCATGGAAGCGCGCTACCAACTGCGCCATAGCCCCGAAGGCTTCGTTGCTGTCCTGCAACGATTAGAAACTATACCTGGTTCTCTCGGCCAGGTCCAAATGGGCCGGATGTAATCCCCGCCACCCCTTCGCGTCCCGGTCGTTGGAGGTTAGGCCCGCAAAAAGGTGAGGGCGGAACCGGTTGGCGTCAGCTCGCCCAGGCGATCGTTCAGAACCTTGTTGGCGGGGTCCGCCATGTGCTCGGCGAAAGCCTGCTGGTCGCGGTACCGCTCCAGGACGCGGACGAAGTCGTCGTCCTGGGCCCGGTACACCTCGAACCGCTCAGCTCCATCCATGGTCCGGACGTGAGCGCCGTACTCCTCCAGAAGTTGCTGGACGGCGGTAAGGTTTTCGACCGGGCAGGGGATCCGGGCAATCAGGTTAACTGCGCTCATCAGGCTGGCTCCTAACCGATCAGTTGGGCGTGGCGCAGGGCAATGGCCAACCCGTCTTCATCGACCGACTGGCTGATCCAGTCGGCCCGCTCGGCCACCTCGGGCACCGCGTTGCCCATCGCGATACTCAGACCGGCCACGGTCATCATCTCGAGGTCGTTGTGCGAATCCCCGATCCCGACCGTATCGGCCAGGGAGAATCCGAGGTGAGCTGCGACTTGGCGCAGCCCGTTGCCTTTGCTCATCCCCGGCTGGACCATTTCCACGCTCTGGCCGAAGGTGTCGTCCATCGAGCCCGGCTCAATGTCGAACCGGCCGCCAAACTCGTGCTGGAACTCGGTAAACGAGGTGGAGGAGCCGGCCGGAATGATCACGACGGCTTTGGAAGCCGCCTCGGGAATGCCCTCACGCACCCGGGGGAGGACCTGCTCCACAAACTCAACCCGCGACGGTTGCGGAGTCTGCCCCATGTTGGTGAAGGCGTCCCAGAAGGTCGGAGCAGAGTACAGGTGATCCGGGGTTTGCCAGATCCACGGTAGGTGGCGCTGATCGAACCAAGCGGTGGCGCTTTCGAGCTCGGGCCGGTCGATCCGATAGTCAAACAGGCGAGTTCCATCCAGGTCAGCATAGGTCCCGTTGGCGCCGACGATTCCCTCGAACCCGAGTTCCCACAGGGAGGGGAACACCTCCGGGTTGTTTCGGCCGGTGCAGAAAAACAGTCGGTGACCGGCCTGCTTAACCTGAGCCAAAGCGGTCCGAGCGGACTGGGGAACTTGGTGCTGGTGATCCAGGATGGTGCCGTCGATATCGATGAAGACCAATTTGCGCATGGGCTCATTGTCCCACAATCAGTTGGGCGCTTCCGGGTTGGCTGTGGGCGGCCCCACCGGGAGCGTGGTGTCTGTGCCTTTGACACCTTTGCGCAGGTGCGGTACTTTCCAAAGGTACCCCGGTGTAGCCATCCATTTCGCCGGGGTTTTTCAGGCCTACCGGCCGTACAAGTGGAAATTGGAGCGCGGGTGGAGATCAGTAGTTTTGTGAACGTGACGCTGCTGGCGACCACGTTTACTACCCTGTTTGTCATCATGGACCCGCCCGGGACGATCCCGGTGTTTCTGGCGTTAACCTCTCGCTATTCCACCCGCCAGAAGCAGCGGGCAGCCGTGTTGGCCACCGCCACCAGTTTTGGCGTGATCGTGCTGTTCGCCGTCTTGGGGCGCTACATCCTGCAGTTCTTGCAGATTTCGATGGAATCGCTGCAGCTTTCCGGCGGGGTTCTGCTGTTCATCGTGGCTATTCAGTTGCTGATGTCCAACGAGTATGAGGGGCACGGAGAACCGGCCGACGCGGGAGCGGACGGTGGCAGTCACCGGGTCAATGCGGCGCTGGTTCCACTGGGGACCCCGCTGCTGGCCGGCCCCGGCGCAATCGTTGCCGTGATGATCTCGGTGGAACAGGGCTCCAACACGATTCCGGGTTGGACTGCCGTCCTGGCGGCCGTGATCCTGATGCACCTGGTCATTTGGCTGACCATGCGCTTCTCCCTGACGCTGTCACGGCTCCTGGGGGAGGGCGGCATCATGATTCTGACAAAGGTGGCCGGTTTGCTGCTGGCTGCCATCGCCACTCAGATGATGATGAACGGTCTGTTCCAGTTCATTGCCCACTCCAAAGAAATGGGCGTGATTTAGCCCGGCCGACCACCGGGTCAGCCGGGCTGATGGGCCAAGCCGTCCAGTTGGCCGGCCCATCCCACTCTGACAGCGGGGCCTACTCTGACAGCGGGATGGTTTCGCCCGAGGGGTCCACCTGGAAGAAGAAGTCGGCAGCCTTCACGTCGGCAATCACACTGTCCACATCCGGCACCGGGAGGGCAGCCAAACACGGCTTCAGGTGGCTGAGGCGGGGCCGTGGCTCATCGTCGTCGTAGAACCGGGCGGTGACGGCGAAGCCGGTGACCGCGACCAGGATCCGCTGCGCGGCCACCTTGGTTGAGACGGTGAACTGGTAGCCTTCCTGCTGCTGGGCGGCATCGAGGTAGCCTTCCAGCCGCTGCTGCCAGAGCAGGTGGGTGGATCGTCCGTAGCTGTAGGGCACGGAGGGATCGTGGGCTAGGAGCGAGGCGGCTGCGGTAGCCGGATCGATGCTGGAAATGAACGAGTAGCTGGCAATGAAGGCCAGCAGCTGGCGCATGGGGCTGTCCGGGAACGCGGTTTCGGCCCGCTCGGCGGCCCGCTGATCCGTTTCCTCGCACCGCTCCAGGAGGGCGTCAAGAATCGTCTCTTTGGTCGGGAAGTGGTACCCCAACGAGCCTTTCGTGTGCCCAATGCGGGCGGCGATCTTGGCCAGGGAAGCACCAGCATATCCAACGTCTAGGATCTCCATGGCGGCGGCGGTAAGAAGTCGATTGCGGGTTTCTGTACTTGCTGGTAGCTCACTCATAATCTCAAATTTTACTGACGGTAGGTTAATAAACGGTTACGTGTTCGCTTTGGCGCTCGGTGACAAATCTCCTAACCCGGTCTCACCTGCGCCTTCCAAGGCCGAGAACTTTTGGAGTAGCCCAGGCCGCCTCTGGTTGGTAGACTACGCAACTCCTACTGACGATCGTATCAAACAGTTGTTGGACAGAGGTCCCGAATCGGCACCATTATGCGCAGAGATGAAAGTCGGCTCCGGAGGCGGCGAGCCGACAGCGGACCCTGGCCGCGGTGGCGAAACCCTCTGGTCCAGCCCGGTTTCAGGGCCCAGCTTGGGCTTAAGTGGCGCCCTGGTGCTATACTCTTGCGCCCGCTGGAGCCGGTAGCCGATGGCCGTAGATAGGGCAGGTAGCCGGTCTGGACGGTATTCGATCGAATTGTCCTGGACAATTGGAACGCAGATAAATTGTGGACAACTAAATTGCCTTCTATCGATCTATTTGTGTCAGTGGAGTGAGTGGTTAAAAAGGAGCCTGCCCCCGGTGATCTCGGGTGGCAGGCTCCGGGAGAGAAATCTAGCGGGTGGCGGCGTAGGCCTCGGCCACCGCTTCGTTGACGATCTGCCCGCCCTGAATGTTCAGTCCGAGGGCAAGGGCGGGATCGTGCGCCAGAGCGCGTGCCGGTCCCAGATCCGCCAGCGCCTCCGCATAGGGCAAAGTGGCGTTGGTGAGCGCAATCGTGGAAGTGTTCGGCACCGACCCGGGCATGTTGGAGACGCAGTAGAAGATCGACTCGTGAACCCGGTAGGTGGGGTCGTCGTGGGTGGTTGGGTGGGAATCCTCGAAGCATCCGCCCTGGTCAATGGCAATGTCAACCAGGACCGATCCGGGCTTCATCGCCCTGACCATCTCGTTGGTCACCAGCTTGGGGGCGCTGGCCCCTGGAATCAGGACGGCCCCGACCACCACGTCCGCCTGGGCTACCTGCTCGGCAATCGTGTAGGGAGAGGAACGCAGGGTCTCTACCCGCCCGGCGAAGCGCGCTTCCAACTGCTGCAGGCGCGGCAGGCTGATGTCCAAGATGGTCACGTTTGCCCCCATCCCGAGGGCGATCTTGGCGGCGTTCTCACCGGCCGTTCCACCGCCGACCACGACAAATTTCCCCTTGGGAGTGCCGGGAACCCCACCCAGCAGCAGCCCCCGGCCGCCGTTTCGTCGCTGGAGCTGGGTGGCACCGATCTGGGCGGCCAGGCAGCCGGCCACCTCGGACATGGGGGTGAGGAGGGGAAGGACGCCCGAGGCGAGCTGGACGGTTTCGTAGGCGATTGCAGTGCAGCCGGAGGCGAGCAGGGCTTCGGTCAAAGCTGGGTTGGCGGCCAGGTGCAGGTAGGTGAACAGGGTGAGGTCCGGGCGGAGGAAACCGTATTCTTCCGGGGTGGGCTCCTTGACTTTCAGGACCAGATCGCAGGACCAGGCTGCCTGGGCATCGGCTACGATGTTGGCTCCGGCTGCCCGGTAGTCCGCATCGGTGAAAGCGCTGCCCAGTCCCGCTCCGGCCTGGATGAACACCTGGTGACCGTGGGCAGTCAGCTCAGCCACGCCGGCGGGGGTAGCTGCCACCCGGTACTCGTTGTTCTTCACCTCAGTTGGGATCCCGATCCGCATTTCATTCTCCTTCTGGTCGGTGGGTGTCCCCTCGACCGCTGTGGTCAGCACTCGACTACGTTGACCGCGAGGCCGGCGGTGCTGGTTTCCTTGTAGTGGTGCGACATATCCAAACCGGTTTGCCGCATGGTCTCAATCGCCGTGTCCAAGCCCACGATGTGGGTGCCGTCCCCGAGCAGAGCCAGTCGGGAGGCGGTCAGCGCTGTGGAGGCAGCCACGGCATTTCGTTCGATGCAGGGGATCTGCACCAGCCCGCCCACCGGGTCGCAGGTCAATCCCAGGTGGTGTTCAATCGCGATCTCGGCCGCGTTCTCCACCTGGGCAGGGGTCCCTCCCCGCACCGCGGTCAAGCCGGCCGCAGCCATCGCGCAGGCGGACCCGACCTCGGCCTGGCAGCCCGCCTCGGCCCCCGAAATGGAGGCGTTGGCCTTGATCAGGGAGCCGATCACGGTGGCGGTCAAGAGGAACAGTCGCAGTGACTGTGAGCTCAGGGGCTCGTGGTCGTTGGTGTAGGCGAGCACGGCCGGGATGACGCCGGCGGCCCCGTTGGTGGGGGCGGTCACCACCCGTCCACCCCCAGCGTTCTCTTCGCTGATCGCCAGGGCATAGATCGGGAGCACCTCCTCGACCAGGTGGGTCCGCCCCGAGCGGACCAGCTGCTCGTAGGCTCCGGCGGCCCGGCGGGGGACCCGCAGACCCCCGGGAAGGGTGCCGCGCGCCTCCAAACCCCGGGACAGACACTCTGACATCACCGTCCAAATTTGGTCCAGCCCCGCCCGGGCAGCTTCGGCCCCGTGAAAATGGACCTCGTCCTCCCAGGCGATTTCGGCCAGACTCCGCCCGCGGAGGCTCTCCATCAGCTCGGCAGTGGAGGTGTAGGTGGAAAGTGGAACACGGTGGCTGGCTCCGGTTTCGGGCGCCCCCACGCGGCGGATGAACCCGCCCCCGACCGACAGGTAGGTCTCGCTGGCCAGCGGCTCCCCATCCGACCCCAGCGCGGTCAGGGTCATCGCGTTTGGGTGGCCAAAATCGCGGTTGTGGGGCTCGAAAGTAATTGAGTTGGCGTCGAGGTGGCCGCGCCCAAAAGGAAGGGTCTCGCCTTGGACCAGGCGTTGCCACCAGCCGTGAACCTCAGCGGGATCGACCGAGGCGGGATCGGCGCCGCGCAGCCCGGCCAGGACCGCGTCGGGGGTGCCGTGACCCAGCCCGGTCGCGGCCAGGGACCCGTGGAGCCGACTCTGGACGGTGACGGCAGCTGACAGGATTCCCTGGCGTTCCAGCAGGTGGCGGAACTCCTGCGCGGCCCGCATGGGTCCGACCGTGTGAGAACTGGAGGGTCCCACTCCAATGGAGAACAGCTCCAGGGCCGACACGTAGACGCCGCCGCTGTGGTGAGGACGACTAAGCACGGTTCTGGCGCTCCATCTGCAAAAGGTACTCCTTCACTTCGCGTCCACCCAGGTACCCTCCCGGGCCCCCACCCTGGCGGACCACCCGGTGGCAGGGGTAGATGATTGGGAGCGGGTTGGTGGCGCAGGCCGACCCGACCGCCCGGGCGGCCAGGGGGCTACCGGCTCGGGCCGCCAACTCGCCGTAGGTGCTGGTCTGGCCGTAGGGAATCTTCCCCATCTCCTCGACCACGGTCCGCCGGAAGCCCGAGGTGAGCCCCAGGTCCAGGTCTACGCTGAACTCGCGCCTGCTACCGGCAAAGTACTCGGCCAACTCCCGCTCAGCTGGGGCCAGCGCCGCCTCGTCCCCGATCGGGGCCAGTCCGGTGACCGCCTCCAACTCCGACAGGATCCGGCCAAAATCCTCATTCTCAAAGGCAATTCGAACCAGGCCGCGGGGGCCGCTGGCCAGCAGCAGGCGCCCAATCGGCGTCTGCACAATGCTGAAACTGAGCTGCGCCCCAGACAGGTGAGCGGCACTCGCAGTGCTCATCGTGTCCCCTTTTCACCTCGGCAAATCGATTCTTCTAACCTAGCCGATCGGAAGAAAACGGGATACCCGTTGGCCCGCCCTATTCTGGGCGCCGACCAATGGTGAGAGTCACTTCCTGCATCCCGGCAAAGAAGTCGTGGCCCTTGTCGTCCACCACGATGAAGGCGGGGAAATCCTCCACCTCAATCTTCCAGACCGCCTCCATGCCCAATTCCGGGTATTCCAGCAACTCGACAGACTTAATGCAGTTGGCAGCCAACTCTGCGGCCGGGCCGCCAATCGAGCCCAGGTAGAAGCCCCCGTGCTGCCGACAGGCGTCGGTCACGGCCTGGGAGCGGTTCCCCTTCGCCACCATGATCATCGAGCCGCCGGCCGCCTGGAACTGGTCGACGTAGTCATCCATCCGCCCGGCCGTGGTCGGACCGAAGGAACCCGAGGGCATGCCGGCCGGGGTCTTGGCCGGACCGGCATAGTAAACCGGATGGTCCCGCAGGTACTGGGGCATGGGTTCGCCGGCCTCCAGGCGCTCGCGGATTTTGGCGTGCGCGATGTCGCGGGCCACCACCATGGTGCCGTTGAGGGAGAGGCGGGTCTTCACCGGATGCTTGGAGAGCTCAGACAGCACCTCCGGCATGGGACGGTTCAGGTCAATCTGAACCGCCTCGTCCGCTTCGCTGTGGCCGATCTCCGCATCCGTGGTGGCCGGCAGGAACCGGCCCGGATCGGTGTCGAGGCGCTCCAGGAACACCCCGTCCGGGGTGATCTTCCCCTTGGCCTGGCGGTCCGCGGAGCAGGAAACCGCGATCGCCACCGGCAGGGAGGCGCCGTGGCGTGGCAGGCGAATGACCCGGACGTCGTGGCAGAAATATTTGCCGCCGAACTGGGCCCCGATTCCCATCTGCTGGGTCAGGCGGTGGACCTCCTGTTCCATCTCCACGTCCCGGAACCCGTGTCCGGTCCGGTCCCCGCTGGTGGGCAACTCGTCCAGGTAGTGGGCCGAAGCGTACTTGGCGGTGCGGAGCGCATATTCCGCGGAGGTGCCACCGACGACAATGGCCAGGTGATAGGGGGGACAGGCCGCGGTGCCGAGGGAACGGATCTTCTCTTCCAGGAACTGCATCATGTGTTCCGGATCCAGGATCGCCTTCGTCATCTGGTACAGGTAGGACTTGTTGGCTGAGCCGCCGCCCTTGGCCATGAACAGGAACCGGTACTCGTTCTCATGGCCCGGGTGGGTGTCCGCGTGCAGCTCAATTTGAGCCGGCAGGTTGCAGCCGGTGTTGACTTCCTCGTACATGCTGAGGGGAGCATTTTGCGAGTAGCGCAGGTTCAGCTTCGTGTAGGCCTCAAAGACACCGCGCGCCAGCGGCTTCTCGTCTGGTCCCGCCGACAGTACCCGCTGTCCGCGTTCGGCCGAGATGATGGCCGTTCCGGTGTCCTGGCACATCGGCAGCACGCCGGCCGCGGCCACGTTGGCGTTTCGCAGCAGGTCAAGCGCCACGAACCGGTCGTTGGCGGAAGCCTCGGGGTCGTCAATAATCTTTCGGACCTGTTCGAGGTGGGCGGTCCGCAGGTAGAAGGAAATATCGTGATAGGCCGTCTCGGAAAGCAGGGCCAGCGCCTCGGGTGACACCTTGAGGAACTGGGCGCCGTCCGGGCCGGTCACCGTTTCCACTCCCTCCGTGGTCAACAGCCGATACTCGGTCGGGTCCTGTCCGGTGGGCAGAAGATCTTCGTAGAAGAAGTCGGTCACGATAGCTCCGTTCACACAAGGGTTGTACCGCGTCCCAGGATACTGGCAGAAATACGCCAAGATGGCGGCATTAGGTCCCGCCGCCACGACGAAAAGCGGGCAGCCTCCCGAGAGAGACTGCCCGCTTGTTCGCGAGGGGGACTTAGCTATCCAAGCCCAGGTCCGCTTCGAAGTTGCCTTCTTCCAGCCGACGCTTGACCGCCTGCAGGTAGCGGGCCGCGTCGGCGCCGTCCACCAGTCGGTGATCGTAGGACAGGGCCAGGTACACCATCGAGTGAATGGCGATCGCTTCGGCTCCGTCCGCATCCTTCACCACGACCGGGCGCTTCACGATGGTGCCAACCCCCAGGATGGCTACCTCGGGCATGTTCAGCACGGGGGTGTCGAACAGGGCCCCACCGGAACCGGTGTTGGTGATGGTGAAGGTGGAACCGGTCAGCTCGTCGGGGCTGATTGTGCCCTCCCGAGTGTTGGCTGCCAACGAGTTGATGGACTGGGCGATCTGTGCCAGGGAGAGCTCACCGGCGTTCTTGATCACCGGCACCATCAGCCCCTTGGGCGCATCCACCGCGATCCCGATGTTCTCGTAATCGAAGTAGGTGACCTCGTTGCCGTTGATGGTCGCGTTGATCTTCGGGTGCGCCAGCAGTGCCTCGGTCGCGGCCTTGACGAAGAACGGCAGGAAGGTCAGCTTGGAGCCGTGCTGAGCCTGGAAGGCGTCCTTCTTGGCGGCGCGCAGCTGGGCCACCTTGGTCACGTCGACCTCAACCACGGTGGTGAGCTGGGCGGCGGTCTGCAGCGAGTCCACCATCCGCCGGGCAATGGTCTGACGCAGGCGCGACATCTTTTCCGTCGTGCCGCGGAGCGGATCCGGGGTCGGAGCCGGGGTGGCCTGAGCTGCCGGAGCCGGCGCAGCCGGGGTCGGTTCGGGTCGCTGAGCCGCAGCCAGCACGTCGTCCTTGCGGATGCGTCCGCCCACGCCCGAACCCTGGACCTGGGTCAGGTCGACCCCAAGTTCACGGGCGAGCTTGCGCACCAGCGGGGTCACGTAGCCCACGCTGGCGGGGGCGCCGGGAGCGTCCTGGACCAGCTTGCCGGAGGCGGCCGCAGACGCCACCTTCTGGTGGATCGCGGAAACCGGGTCGGCCGGAGCGGGCGCCGGGGGCGCCGGCGGAGCGGGAGGCGCCGGGGGAGCGGGAGGTGCGGGAGGTGCCACCGGAGCGGGGGCAGCCGGAGCCGGAGTGGGGGCCGGAGTAGGAGCAGGAGCCGAGACCGGGGCCGGGGCGGCGGGAGCCGGAGCGGGAGCACTGGCACCCGCAGTGGAAGAAATCACCGCGATAACGCTGCCAACGTCCACCGTCTCGTCTTCTTGGGCCCGAATCTCAACCAGGTATCCGCCCACGGGGGAGGGAACCTCGGAGTCGACCTTGTCGGTCGCCACCTCGACGAGCGGCTCGTCCGCTTCCACCTGGTCGCCAACCTGCTTCAGCCAGGCGGTGACGGTTCCCTCGGTGACGGACTCGCCCAGCGCGGGCATCTTCACCTCGGTCAGCTCACCGTCAGCGGCCGGAGCCGGGGCGGAAGCCTGGGCGGGAGCAGGAGCCTGAGTTTGAGCCGGGGCCGGAGCCGGTTCAGGGGTGGCGGCGGGAGCGGCCGGAGCCGAGCCACCGCCAAGTTCGGAAGCGTCGCCAATCCGGGCGATCTCGGTGCCGACGTCGACAGTCTCGTCTTCGTCCACGAGGATTTCCAGCAGCACCCCGGCAATGGGAGAGGGAACCTCGGAGTCGACCTTATCTGTCGCCACCTCGACGATGGGTTCATCGACCTCAACGGTGTCGCCGACCTGCTTCAGCCAAGCGGTGACGGTCCCCTCGGTGACGGACTCGCCAAGTGCTGGCATTTTGATTGATTGTGCCATCAGTATTTACTCCTTAGGTCGGTCTCAGTCGTGGGCGTGCAGCGGCTTGCCCGCCAGGGCCATGGCTGCCTCGCCAATAGCTTCGTTTTGAGTCGGGTGGGCATGGATCAGCCGGGCCAGATCCTCGGGGTAAGCTTCCCAACCCACGATCAGTTCCCCTTCGCCAATCTGTTCGCTGATGCGGGCCCCAATGGCGTGGAAGCCTACGATCGGCCCGTCAGCCTGCTGCACCAGCTTGATGATGCCTGTAGTTCCCAGGATATTGGACTTTCCGTTTCCTGCCAGGTTGTACTCGACCGTCTTGACCGCGTCGGCCCCGAACTTCTCTTCGGCCTGGCGCTGGGTCAGCCCCACCGAGGCGATCTCGGGCTCGCAGAAGGTGACGCGAGGAATCGAGTTCTCGTCGATCGGATCGGGGTTTAGGCCGGCGATCTCTTCGGCCACGAAGATCCCCTGCAGGAAGCCGCGGTGGGCCAGTTGCAGACCCGGGACAATGTCACCGACGGCGTAGACGCCGTCAACCCCGGTGCGCAGACGCTCGTCGGTGAGGACGAAGCCGCGGTCCAGTTTCACGCCGATCTCTTCAAAGCCAAGCCCCTCGGTAACCGGACCCCGACCGACGGCGACCAGCAGCACGTCGCCGCTGTAGGTTTTCCCGTCCTCGGTGGTGACGGTGACGCCGGACTCGTCCTGCGAGTAGCTGGCAAAGCGGGTGTTGGTCTGGAACTTGATGCCGCGCTTGCGGAAGGACCGCTCCAGAATCTTCGAGATGGACTCGTCCTCGTTGGGAACGAGGTGGGGCAGGCCCTCGATGATGGTCACCTCGGCCCCGAAAGAGCGCCAGATGGAGGCGAACTCAACGCCGATGACCCCGCCGCCCAAGATCAGGGCCGAGTTGGGAACCCAGTCCATCGCCAGAGCCTGTTCGGAGGCGATTACCCGGCCGCCAAAGGGCAGCACGGGCAGAGTGCGAGAGTAGGAGCCGGTGGCGAGGATCAGGTTCTTGCCCGTGATCTGGCGTCCGTTCACCTCGACCGTGTTGGCGGAGACGACCCGACCCCAGCCGGAGATGATTTCCACCTGACGCGAGGCCAGGAGCCCTTCCACCCCCTTGTAAAGCTTGGTGACCACGCCGTCGCGGTACTGACCAACCTGGGTCATGTTGATTCCCTGCAGGGCAGCCTCAACCCCAAAAGTGCCGGCTTCTCGAACTGTGTCGGCCGTCTCGGCTGCGTGCAGATAAGCTTTGGTGGGAATGCAGCCGCGGTGCAGGCAAGTGCCGCCAACCTTATCCCCTTCGATGAGGGCTACTTTCAGGCCCAACTGGCCAGCGCGCAGAGCCGCAGCGTAACCTCCGGAACCAGCACCCAGGATCACCACGTCGAAGTCTGGATCGTTCACGCCTACCTCTTCCTTGTCTTCGCGATTAATCTGTCAACCATCATGGTTGGCTTAGGTACATTGTCCCACGTTTGGCTTGAGTCCGGGCCGCCCAAACACTGTTATTTATGCAAGAAGCGCCACGAATTCAACGCTGATGACTGGCAGGTCACAGGTTGAAAGTGCTGGTGAGAAGCTCCTTACAGTACGCTGGGGGAAGACAGATCTCTTCGTGGCAGGATAACTATGAGCGCAAATGACTCCACCGCTGCGCGCAGCGTGCCCGGCGAAAACACGTCGGGTCGGGGCATCAGGGATGACCGTCGCCCTTCCTGGGGACTGGGGCGGATCGTGATGGTCCTGTTCTGGCTATTTGGTCTGCTGACTGCTGTTCCCGCGCTGGTGGCACTGATCCGGGCTACCGATGCCCCGATCGGTCCGCGCTTGATCGCGGTTCTGGCCGGGCTGGTCTACCTGGTGATCGCGGTGGGAATCACCCACAACGGGCGGAAAATGCGCCACATCGCGTGGGCGGCCACTACGGTGGCGCTGGTGGGCCCGCTCATCACCGGACTGTTCGAGTTGGGCACCGATCACGCGGCGGCTGTAACCTCCGCCTGGTCCAGGTTTGGGGCCGACTACTGGTACGTTCCGCTCGCGTTGCCGCTGATTGGTTTTGTTTGGCTCTGGCGGTCAGATCCCAGGCGAATCGTCGAGTTGGCCGAGGGGATTGAACGGCCCAAACGGTTTCCTTGGCACAACGGTTAGCCGAGGGCTAGACCCCGTCGGGAAAGCCCAGTTGGCGCCAGGCCTCGTACAGGCCGATCGAGGCGGAGTTAGCCAGGTTTAGCGAGCGAATGCCCTCGCGCATCGGAATTCTAATTCTGTCCTCGACCCGGGGGTGAGCCATCACCTCTTCGGGCAGTCCCGTGGGTTCGGGACCAAAGAGGAGGCCGTCCCCGTCCCGATATTCCACCTCGGTGTGCCAGCGAGTGGCGTGCCCGGTGAAGGCCCAAATTCGGCCCGGAATCTGCTCCAACGCCTCCTCCAGATTCGGGTGGACCCGGACGTGAGCCAGGTCGTGGTAGTCCAGTCCGGCCCGGCGCAACTTGGCGTCATCCATGTCGAAAGCCAAAGGTTCAACCAGGTGCAGCATCGCTCCGGTGCAGGCTGCCAAGCGGATGGCGGCGCCGGAGTTGCCGGGGATTTTGGGTTCGAAGAAGACCATGTGTAGCACCCCGCCATTTTGCCACCGAGTCGATTCGATGGGAAATGGGCCGGGTCAAAGGGGAGTGGAACCCCGGAAAACTCACGCTGGTTTCACCTGTCGGAGGGTGCTACTATTCTCGAACTAGTGTTCTTCGTACACCTGTACGTGAAGGCGAAAGGGGAGAGGTGAGGTGGCATGGAAGCGGCGGATCGTTTACAGGCGGCTCGCCAAGCCCTGCAGGTTGGGGAGGGGAAAACCGGCCTTCGCTCCTATCAAACCCGGACCCTAGCTCCCGAGCGGCCGGCGGGGGGTGTGTACCGGGTTGAGCCGAACCTGCCTCGACTGGTGCTGGCCATCCGCTCCGCTTTGACCGAGGACTCCTGGCTGGCCCTGGTTGGGGTGGCCAACCTGGGGTGGGAGGCCCTGGCTCAGGCCGGAATCGACCTGGACCGAACCGTGCTGGTCACCTGTGAGCCGGCGCAGGCCGCCCAGGTGCTCTCCACTCTGTTGGAGGGTTTCTCCCTCGTGGTGGTGGGGGATGTGACCGTTTCCCTGTCTCAGCAGCAAGTTTTGGCCGCGCGGGCTCGGAAACTTGAGCGAATCCTCTTCACCACCTCGCACTGGCCGGTGGCCAGCACCCCCTGGCAGCGCCGGTCGGGGGCCAACAGCTGGGGACGAACAGGAAAGGTGGGCTAACAATGTTTCCGACAGCTAGCGATTCCCGTGCAACCGGGCAGCGAAAAATCGTTCTGTGGGTGCCGAACTGGTCGGTGGCGGCCCTGGCTTCCGCCGTCCCGGCCGGTGCTCCCGCCGCCACGGTGGTGGGGGGCCGGGTTCACGAATGCACCCGCGCGGCCAGCCGGCTGGGCATCTGCCCCGGGATGCGGCAGCTGACCGCACAAAGCATCTGTTCTGAACTGCTCCTCATCCCGCACGATCCGGTTCGCGACGCGGCCGAGTTTGAAGGCCTACTGCAGGTGTTTGACCAGCTAGTGGCGGGGGTGTGTGCAATTAGACCCGGCCTGGCCTGGGCGCCTCTCCCGGCGGAGGCCCGCTGGCGGAAAGAAGAGGGAGAGCTGATTCAATCGCTGCTAGAGCAGTGCGTGAGCGAAACCGGCATCGAAGTCTATGCCGGAATTGGCGAGGGGGCGGCGGCCGCGGTGGGGGCAGCTCGGCGGGGGCTAATTCTGCCGGCGGGACAGAGCTCCGGTTTTCTTCGAGACCTGGCCCTGATTGAGCTGGTCGACTACCTCCCCGAAGAGATCCAGGCCGACTACGACGAGGCGCTGAACTTTTTGCAACTGCTGGGGATCCGCCGCGTCAGCCAACTGTTGGAGCTGGGGCGAACACAACTGGTCAGTCGGCTGGGCACGGTGGGGGAGAAACTTTGGAGCCTGGCTGAAGGGGGCGACCTGTTTGTTCGGGCCCAGGCCACCGCTGCCCCGCAAATAAAAGCACGATACGAGTTCACCCCGGGAGTGGGGGCCGTGGATCACGCCCTGCTCGGGGTGCGCCGGGTGGCCCAAGAGTTCGTCGACCTGATGGCCGGTAAAGGGTGCGTGGCCCACACGTTGATCGTCCGGCTAGAGCTCAGCACCGGATTGGAATCGACCCGGCGTTGGTCGCTATTTGACCTGACACAAAGCGCGCAGCTGTCGCAAAGAATCATCTGGCAAATTCGCAGCTGGCAAGACCGGATGCAGCAGAGCGGAGAACTGGGAGAGGAAGAGGTTCTGCTGACAGCCGTCAGCCTGGAGGGGACGGACGTGGTCACGCAGGCGCTGCCCCAGTTTCTCTGGGGGGATAAACCGCAGTCGGATAGCGTCAACCGGGCGGTGGCTCAACTACAACTTCTTCTAGGGGAAGAATCGGTGCGCCAGCCGCTGCTGCAGGGCGGAATGGACCCGCGGGAGCGAGTTGAGCTGGTTCCCTGGGGGGCGCAGGTAGAGCCGGTTCCGCGGGAGGGGGAATGGGCCGGATCTGTGCAGGAGTCGCCCCTGCTTCTCTTTGACCAACCTCCCCTAGCCAAAGTTTTGGGGCAGCAGTCTGATGGCACCTGGGGTCAGCTGTGGATCAACCGGCGGGGCATCCTGACCGGGATTCCCGCTCGGATTGCAGTGCTGGAAGAGCGCCCAGAACTTCCCTCCGGGGGGTATGGTGTCGGTCGAATTGAGGGAATGTGGGCGGTCCGGGGAAAGTGGTGGGCACTGCGCCAGGAAGCTGATGCCGCCCGCTGCTACCTGCGGCTCCAGGTGGAGAACTCGGTTGACTTCCTCCTGATTCAGCGGGGGCAGGAGTGGCGGGTGGAGGGGCTCTACCTGCAGCAGGCTCAGCCCGCTCCCAACTTCCCACTGGCGGAGAGGTGAACTGTGGGGGCTCCGTACGGTGAGTTGCACGCTCACAGCGCCTATACCTTTTTGGAGGGAACAGATCTGCCCGAAACCCTAATTGTTCAAGCGCACGAGTTGGGGTTGGGGGCGCTGGGAATCCTCGACGTGGACGGGATGTACTCGGTGGTGCAAACGGCGCAGGCAGCGAAGACCGTCGGGGTGCCCACCGTTTTTGGGGCAGAGCTGACGGTAGCTGCCACCCCGGATGAATCGGGGTGGGCGGCACCGCTGGGGGTGGCCTCGTCCGCGCAGGTGCGCCTCCCCGTGCTGGCGGTCAATCAGCAGGGCTACCACGAGTTGTGCGCCGCCATTAGCGCACACAACTTGAACCATCCCGGACAGAGAAAAGTTCCGTGGGAGCTGGGCGAGTTGGCCCGGTTTCAACGCGGCAACTGGCGGGTTTTGACGGGGACCGCTCACGGTCCTCTTCGCCAGGCACTGGGATCCGGGGGCACCTCCGCGGCTCGGGCGGTGCTCTCCCGGCTGCAGGATCTATTTGGACCGGATCGCGTGGTCGTGGAATCGTGCCTGCACCCGGGGGACCCCTACAACCTGGGCGCCACCCTGGCCGAGCTGGGAAGGGAACACCGAGTTGAGGTGGTCGCCACCGGGGCGGTTCGCTGCTCTTCGCCGCGCCAGCAGTTCCTGGCCGACGTGATGACGGCTTCCCGGCTGAACCTGGAGCTCAAAGCTGCCCGTCCGCACCTGCCGCCCTTCGGGTCGTTCCTGCGTGGGGAAGCAGAAATGAAACGGATCCACCGGGCCTACCCGCGGGCGGTGGAGGCCGCGGGGGAGTTGGCGCAGGAGTGGGCCTTTGACCTGACCCTGATGGAGCCGGAATTGCCGCTGTGCGACATTCCCCCGGGTCACACCAATGACACCTGGCTCCGGGAGCTAACCTACCGGGGGGCGCGTCAGCGCTACGGTTCCGCCGAGCAGGACCCGGCCGCGTGGCAGACCATCGAACACGAGCTGGAAATTATCACCGAACTGGGATTCTCCGGCTACTTCCTGATTGTCAAAGACATCGTTGACTTTTGTCGGCAGCAGGACATTTTGGCCCAGGGGAGAGGCTCGGCTGCCAACTCCGCAGTTTGCTTCTCCCTGGGGATCACCGCGGTCGATGCGGTGCGCCACCACCTGCTCTTCGAGCGCTTCCTTTCCCCCGAGCGGACCGGCCCTCCCGACATTGACATCGACATCGAATCAGCCCGCCGGGAAGAAGTCATTCAGTACGTCTACTCCCGCTACGGGCGCGAGCGTGCGGCCCAGGTAGCGAACACGATCAGCTACCGTCCCCGCTCTGCCATTCGGGCCGCCGGGAAGGCCCTGGGCTACTCCGAAGAGGTACTGAAGGGCTGGTCGAAAGAACTCTCTCGCGGCTGGAGCGGAACCGGGGGGCAGAGTTCCATTCCGCCCCTGGTCCGGGGGATTGGGGCCTCCCTCCAGAAGTTGCCCCGCCACCTGGGGATCCATCCGGGTGGAATCGTGCTCACTCGCACGCCGGTGTCCGAGATTTGCCCGATCGGGTGGGCGGCAAAGGAAAACCGGACGGTTCTGCAGTGGGACAAAGATGACTGCGCCGATGCGGGGCTGGTTAAATTTGATCTGCTGGGACTGGGAATGCTCACCGCCCTGCGCAAGTCTTTCAACTGGCTCAAAGCCCTGGGGGTGGTCGGCACCGACCGGAAGGCGCTCGGACTCTACAATCTGCCCCCGGAAGACCAGCGGGTTTACGATCTGCTCTGCGCCGGAGAGTCGGTCGGTGTCTTTCAGGTGGAGTCCCGCGCCCAGATGAACACGCTGCCCCGACTGCAGCCGCGCGAATTCTACGACCTGGTCATCGAGGTGGCCCTGATCCGCCCCGGCCCAATCCAGGGGAAAGCCGTCAACCCGTTTCTGCGTCGGCGAGGCGGATATGAGGAGGCCACCTGTCACCCGCTCCTGGCCGGAATCCTTGAACGAACTTTGGGGGTGCCACTTTTCCAGGAGCAACTGATGCAAATCGCCATCGTTGGAGCGGGCTTCACCGCCGCCGAAGCTGACGGGCTGCGCCGGGCTTTGAGCTCAAAACGCCACGTGGAGAAAATGGAAGAGATCCGTCCGCGGCTGTTGGCTGGGATGGAGGCGCACGGCCTTCCCTCAGATTTGCAAGAGGAGCTTTACGACTCCCTGCGAGGCTTTGCGGAGTTCGGATTCCCCGAATCTCACGCCTTTTCTTTCGCCTACCTGGTCTATGCTTCCGCCTGGCTGAAAGTCTTTTTCCCAGAGCACTTTTACGCCTCCATCCTGGCCTCGCAGCCGATGGGGTTCTACTCTCCCGCCTCCCTCATTGCCGACGCGCGCCGCCACGGAGTCACCTGTCTGGGCCCCTCTGTGACCTACTCGGTGGAGGAGGCCAGTGTCCAGACCGCCGATGGACAAGAGCTCACCCCGGATCAGATTGAGGTGGAGTTTCCGGCCGACCGGCTGATGCGGACCCATCCGAACTGGGTGATTCGCCTGGGGTTGGACAGCATTAACGGCCTGTCTGGGCAGATCATTTCCCGGATCGTGCAGGCCCGCCAGGCCGGCCCGTTTCACAGCCTGGAAGATTTTGCCCGCCGGACCAACGCGCGGGTGTCCGAGCTGGAACTGCTGGCCCAGGCAGGTGCGTTCAGCGACTTGGGGGTGAGTCGCCGGCGGGCTCTGTGGGCGGCCGCCCAGTTGGCAAACCCCCACGAGGAGCAGCCGTTTTTGCCGGGAACCCAGTTGGGGCAGGCCGCGCCGATGCTACCGGGAATGACCGAGGGGGAGGAACTTGAGACCGACTACCAGGTGTTGAAACTGTCGGCGGGGAAGCACCCAATGCAGTTGGTCCGCTCAGAGTTGGAGGGCGAGCGGGTGCTTCCCCTGGCCGAACTGGCCGACGCGGAAGGGGAGCGGGTGGTGAAAATTGGCGGTCTGATCACCCACCGGCAACGGCCTGGAACGGCACATGGGGTCACGTTCCTCTCGCTCGAAGATGAGACCGGGCTGGCCAACGTGGTTTGCACCGGAGGATTTTGGAAATGCTACGGCCAGATCATCATGACTTCTCGGGCGCTGGTGGTCACCGGACGCCTGGAAAAGAAGGACGGAGCCATCTCGGTGCGAGCCCAAAAGGTCGAGCGTCTGAGCGTGCGGGTGGATGTCCTCTCCCGCGACTTCCGCTAGTTGCCAGGGTCGGTCTTGCGCCCCCGGGTGAACTGCTCGTGGTCCAGGACCGGCAGCTTCGGCAGTTGGATCTTCTGCTCTTTCAGGACCGAGTCGGGCAGCTTTCCCGGCAAGGGCCCAACAATTGGTGGGTCTCGATGGTAAAGCGAAGAGAAGACCGCCCAGGCCACTCCCATCACCGGGACGGCGATCATGGCCCCGACCAGACCGGCCACAATGGTTCCCGAGATGACCCCAATGATCACCACCACCGGGTTCAGGGAAACCTGGCGTCCCATTACTAGCGGCTGCAGGACGTGGCCCTCGAACTGGCCGATCAGTGCGATCCCGATTCCAACGATGACGGCCTTCCAGACCCCGTCCACCGCCAGAGCCACGATCATTGCAACCAGCATCGCGGCCGGGGCGCCCACCATCGGAATAAACGCCCCGATCAGGACCAGGACTCCGAGGGCCGGTGCCAGCGGGATGCCCACAATCTCCAGGAACAGCCAAGCCAAAGCCCCGTCCGAGACCGCAATGATGACGGTGCCGCGGGCGTAACCGGAGAACGCCCCCCAGCCCGCCTGGGCAGCGGTGTTCGTCTTGGCCCGCGACTGTTCGGGCAGCATGTTCAAAAACCAGCGCCACATCTCGCTTCCGGAGTTGAGGAAGAAGATGGCCACGAAGATCGCCAAGAAAATGACGGTAATGCCAATCACGATCGAGCCGGCGTTGGACAGGGCTTCCGAGGCCAGGTGCTGCCAGTTGGTCGACAGATAGTTTTGGGCCATGTCGACGCCGTCGTGAATCCACTGGTAGATGTCGTCCGAAGTGACGTTGATGTTAAAGGGGAGGGACTGCAGGAAGTCGATAATCATGTCGACGCCGTGGTTGAGCTTAGAACCAAGCTGCGACCACTGGCCGGCGACGGAGGTAATCACGAACGTCAGCATGCCGACGAAAAGTGCCACAAAGACCAGCAGCGAGACGATCACCGCGACCCATCGTTTCATGAACCGTGCCAGCCGATCGACCAGTGGGTTGAGCAGTGCCTTGAGGACGAGGGCCGCGAACACACCCATAAATACCGGGGTGATCTTGATGGTGGCGAAAACGATCCCGACCACGATCACCATGATCCCGATCGTGTACCAGGCCGATTGGCCGGCTTTCACCAGCCAGGGAGCTACCCGAACCGGAGCCGTGGGGGCGGGTTCAGGACCCACTTCGAGGCTGGGCCTGCGCAGGCTCGCCTCGGTTTCTTGCTCCAGTCCAATTCGGTAGGGAGTTTTGGGCACCCGGTAGGCGCCGGGCCGAGGCGGGCTTGGCTGGGCTGGTGTCTGCTCCATACTCGTTCCTATCTGTCGGCGCGCCGTTCCCGGGTTGACGGTTCCACTTTAGACCAGCCGCCCCCGGCCCGCGGGGTGAGGAATTCGCTCGGCGCCAACCGGTGTAGCCGAAACCACCATGGAAAGTGCACTATTATCTAAGGGGACAACAAGTAAAATAGTTGAAGTACCCTGTCTGTATTCGTCAACTGGGAGCAAGAGCGAGGGGGCGAGCCACGCCGGTGGATGCCGAGATGCCACTCAACAGCATTGGCGACGCCAACAACCGCCGATCTCAGGCCTGGCGCGTTTTCTTTGATGCCTCCACCCGCCTCCAGGGGATCCTGGAAACCAAGCTAAAGAAGGCAGCGGGAATCACCCTGGCTGACTACAACATCTTGCTGACCCTCTACGAAGCTCCGGGCCGGTCCCTGCGGATGGGGGAGTTGGCCGACCGGACCGTCTTTTCCCCTTCACGGCTTACCTACCTGGTGTCCCGATTGGAAAAGAGCGGCTGGGTTCGAAAGCACCCCGCTGACGGGGACGGGCGCGGCTATGTGGCCGCCCTAACCAAGACTGGGGTCGAGTTGACCGAGGCGTCCACTGCAATTCACCAAGAAACGGTTCGCCGACTCCTGCTCGATGACCTGACCGACTCTGAGATCGACCGGATTGTCGAAGCCTTCGAGCGGGTGGACGAGCAGTCCCGCCCCTAGCCTGACCGGGCACGATCACAAGATAACGGTTCCGTAACACTCGAACTTTTCGCGTCGATCCACTTGCCAGAAGTAAGTTCGTAAGGTTTACTAACTATATGGAAGTTAGGACCGCGAAGGCGCGGCACAGCCGCAAGATGTACCGAATGGTAGATGGGTCTTGCATGTCCGGAGCCGACAATGCCCCCGGGATGGGAGTGCTACTGAACGTACGCCAACTGAGCAAGGCGTCTCCCGCCGATGCTCGTTCCCACAACCGCTCGCTGGTCCTGCAAACCCTGTACCTGAAAGGTCCTCTCAGCCGGGCCGCCATCGCCCGAGCCACCGGCCTGACCAAAGTCACCGTCTCCGACCTGGTCTCCGCCCTGATTGAAGAGGGGCTGCTCGAAGAGCTCGGCACCGATGGCAAGCAAAAGACTGGGAAACCCGCCGTGCTGGTGGATTTGGCCCGGACCTCCTTCAACCTGATCGCTGTCGACCTGTCCAGTCACGAGTCCTTTAAAGGAGTGGTGCTGGACCTGAACACCGACCAGCTGGTCGGACTGGAAATGGAGTTGGGGGAGGCGCGCGGTCAGGCCGCGGTCGACCTGGCGGTCGAGCTGGTCCAGGCCCTGGTTCAACTCGCGAAACTCCCGGTGTTGGGAGTGGGGATTGGCTCTCCCGGAATTGTGGACGACCGGGGAATGGTGCACGTGGCTCCGAACCTGGGGTGGGAAAACGTCCACCTGGGCAAAATCGTCACCGAAGCGACCGGGATCCCCACCCTGGTGGTGAACGATGCCAACGCTGCAGCCCTGGCTGAGTACGCCTTTGGGGAGGCGCCCGGGGACCTGATCTTTATCTCGATTGGACACGGAATTGGGGCGGGCCTGATCGTCTCGGGTCGTCTCGTGCTGGGGAGCCAGTGGGCTGCCGGCGAGATCGGACAGGTGATGGTTGGAACCGACCAGGGACTGGCCGCACCCTATTCGCGTGAACACATTTTGGAGCACTGGATTTCCACTCCGTCGTTGACCCGACGGATGCAGGGGGCCACCGACGCTGAACGCGAAGCGGTCCTCACCGAATCCGGGCAGCGCCTAGGCGTGGCGCTTGCCCCCATTATCGGCGCGCTCAACCTGACCCAGGTGGTCATCGGGGGACCGCGCGAACTAATTGGTGATCGTCTCGCCGAGGCGACCATCGAGACTATCCGGATGCGCACCATGCCTGACTCTCACGAGGAGTTAGAGGTGCGTTCCACTTCGCTGGGAGCCGACAACGTGTTGTACGGCTGCGCAGCCATGACGCTGGCGGAGGTGTTGGGAGCTGGATAGAACTGGAAGCAACCCGAAAAACGAAGGAAATACATCGGCGCAAATGCGTCAAACTGATTCGAAAGGAAACGCAATGAAACGCAAGTGGATCGCGTTGGGTGCGGCGGCCGCCGTCTCCCTCAGCGCACTGGCCGGATGCTCCTCCGGCGGATCGGACAAGCAGTCTGAAGACCAGTCAGCTGGCGCAGGCTCATCCGAAACCGTAGACGGAGCCGGCAAGGAGATCACCCTGTGGCTGATCGGTGGCGACACCCCCGACGAGCTGCGCGACTACCTCAAGGATGAATTCAACAAGCGCACCGGCGCCACCTTGAAGATTGAGGAGCAGGGCTGGGGTGACATCATCACCAAGTTGACCACGTCCATGCCGGACCCGGCCAACACCCCGGACGTGACCGAGATTGGCAACACCCAGTCTCCCACGTTCACCAACATCGGGGCCTTCCTCGACATTAGCGACATGTACGACGAGCTGGGTGGCTCGGACCTGCTGCAGTCCTTCGTGGACGTGGGCAAGGTTGGGGACCAGAACTTCACCCTGCCGTACTACTTCGGTTCGCGCTACATGTTCTACCGCAAGGACGTGTGGGAAGCTGCCGGCCAGGAAGTTCCCAAGACCCTGGACGAGTTCAACCAGGCCGTCGTGAAGATCACGGAAGCCAACCCGAAGGACATCAAGGACTTCTCCGGCTTCTTCCTGGGCGGGATGGACTGGCGTGACGGCATCTCCTGGATCTTCGCCAACGGTGGGGATATCGCCAAGGAGCAGGACGGCCAGTGGGTCGCCACCCTGGACAGCCCCGAGACCCTGAAGGGCCTGGAGCAGCTGCAGGATCTGTACCGCAACGCCTCGCGCGCCCCGCTCGATATGAAGGACGCCAACCAGTACCAGTTCATCAACGACTCCGACTCGGTTAAGAACGAGGAAGGGGAAGTGACCGAAGACCTGTCGCTGTCCGCCGCCACCATCATGGCTCCGGGCTGGGCCCACTGGTCCATCGGTGACCTGGTCGAAAACGACAAGGGTGAAATGGTTCGCGAGTGGAACGACGACCTGTTCGGCGTCTTCGCTCTGCCGGGCAACGACGGCAAGCCGGCCCCGGTCTTCGCCGGTGGCTCCAACATCGGGATCTCGGCCGCCAGCCAGAACCCCGAACTGGCCAAGGAACTGATGCGAATCATCTTCTCCGAGGAATACCAGAACATGCTGGGTGCCAATGGCCTCGGCCCGGGCAACCAGCAGTACGTCAACTCCCTGGGAGATGACCAGTTCGCGCAGGCCCTGATTGAGTCCGCTTCCAACTCCAAGCTGACCCCGGCCGCCCCCGGTTGGGCCGCGGTTGAGTCCGCCAACGTGATGGAAGAGTTCTTCTCCAAGATTCGTGACGCCGAGGACCTGACCGCCCTGGCGAAGGAATACAACGAGAAGCTCAACCCGCTGCTCAACGAAAACTGAGCTTAGCTCAGCTAAAGCAATGAACTAGAGGCGGTGGGGGAGGACCAAACCTCACCCACCGCCTCTATCCTTAGAATCGGAGTTGGCCGTGGCGAAGACCATGCAGCAACCAGCGGCAGTGGACCATGGGCGGTCCACCGAACGGATAGCCAAGCCGCGCAAGAAAACCAAGATCGCCCCATATTTCTTGATCCTGCCGGCGATCCTAATCGTGCTGTTGGCGCTGGGATACCCCATCGCCTGGCAGTTCTACACCTCGACCATGAAGTACGGTCGAGCCCAAGTATTCGGCAAGCCGCCAGAGTTCGTCGGGCTGGCAAACTACCAGACCCTGTTCACCGATCCGTACATGTGGACGGTGGTTATCCGGTCGGTCGCCTTCTGTCTGATCGTGGCCGTCCTAACCATGGTCATCGGCATTCTGATGGCCCTCCTGATGCGAGCCACCGCCAAGTGGGTCCGCAACGTCCTCCAAATCGCCCTGCTGCTCGCTTGGGCCATGCCGGTGGTGGCGGCCATGACCGTGTGGTCCTGGCTCTTCGACTGGCGTCGCGGGGTGGTCAACTACCTGTTGGGCACCACCGGGCACAACTGGCTGCAAAATCCGCTCTCCTTCTTTATCGTGGCGGGCATCATCATCGTCTGGATGAGTGTTCCGTTCGTGGCCCTGTCGGTGTACGCCGGGCTGACCCAGGTGCCTAACGAAGTCCTCGAAGCCGCACAGATGGACGGGGCCACTCCCACCCAGCAGCTGTGGCAGATCATCATCCCGATGGTCAAGCCGGTGCTGGGGATCGTGTTCCTCCTGCAGATCATTTGGGATCTGCGCGTCTTCACCCAAATCAAAATGCTGCAGGACCAGGGGTCCCAACCCAACGACACTAACCTGCTGGGTACCTACATCTACCAGTTGGGCGTCGGCTCGGGTGACTTTGGAATGGCCTCCGCAGTCTCCATCTTCGTCCTGGCCCTGACGATCGCTTTGAGCTGGACCTACGTCCGCTACCTGATGAAAGAGGAGGATGAGGCATGAGCACCACGTTGGCTCCCGCCGCGGTTCAGCCGAAGAAGAACCGCAACTTTCACCCAATGAAGTGGGTTTGGGGCGCGGTTGCCCTGGTCGTCTCGGTCATCTGGGTCTTCCCGGTGTACTGGATGGTCAACTCGTCCATGCTCTCCACCGTGGTCCTGGAACGAACCACCCCCACCTTCCTACCGTTCGGGGGTTCGCTGGCTAACTTCCGGGCCGTGTTCGACAAGGGGACCTTCCAGCAGGCGCTGGGCATCTCGATTGTGGTCGCCGTCGTTGTGGTCACCGCCTGTCTGTTCTTCGCCTTCCTGGCAGCGCTGGCGATTAGCCGCTTCCGCTTCCGTGGGCGCAAGACCTTTATCCTGGTGATCCTGCTGGTGCAGATGCTTCCCGCCGAGGGCATGTTCATCGCCCAGTACCGCTTGCTGAAAGGACTGGGGGAAAGTGTCTCCCCGGTCATCGGCCTGAACTCCATTTTGGGTCTGTCGATCATTTACACCGCGGCCGTTGTGCCCTTCACCATCTGGATGCTGCGCGGGTTCGTGGCCGGAGTCCCGGCGGACCTGGAAGAAGCCGCGATGGTGGATGGACTCACCCGGACCCAGGCCTTCCTGCGGATCACGTTCCCGCTGCTGGCCCCGGGTTTGGTGGCCTCTGGCGTCTACGCCTTCCTGCAGGCCTGGAACGAGTTCACCGTGGCCCTGGTCATCATGCAGTCCGAGTCGATGGCCACCCTGCCGCTGTGGCTCCGCAGCTTCCTGACCGCCTCGGCCTCGCGCCAAACTGACTGGGGTCAGGTGATGGCAGCTTCGACCCTGGTGGCGATCCCGGTCATCATCTTCTTCGTCCTGGTTCAGGGACGGATGACCTCCGGGCTGGTCTCCGGCGCGGTCAAGGGGTAGGGGACCGCATCTAAAACGAGCAAGCCGGGCGGGGAAACCCCCGCCCGGCTTTACGTTGCCCTCTGCCCTTTGCCCTCTGCGCTTTGCCCTCTGCCCTAGGGCAGGTTCAGCTGGGAACGGATGACCGACACCATCAGGTCGGCACCCTTGATTTCCGCGGTCTGCTCCGCCCCGACAATTCGGGTCCGTCCGTGGGAGTCGAGCAGTTGGGAGGCACCGCCGTTCGGGCCGAGCGGAACTACCACCCATTCCTTGCTGGACTCGTACATGACATCCGGCGTGCCGCCGTCAATCTGGTTGGCGATGTTGGCAATTGCCACTCGTGCCTGCTGGCGGGCCACGTCGGCCCGCTTGGAGTCGTCGATGTTGGTGATGTCGCCAACCGCGTAGACGTGGGGGTGGCCGACCACCTGCAGGGTGGGCTCGACCTGAATGGTGCCGTCGCGGGTCAACAGATCCTGATACTCGGTCCCGGCCAGGTAACCGGTGGCCGTGGTCGAGCCGTAGCACTGGAACCAAATATCGGCTTCGATCGAGTCTCCGCTGGTGGTGGTCACCTCGAAGTGCCCCAGTTCCCCAACCGCGGTCGGCGGGCGGACAGCCAGGCGAGTGTTAAGGTGAACCTTGACGTCCAGCTTGGCGATCTGCTCCTCAATCTCGTGCCTAAACTCGGCAGTGTAGCCGGGGTTGGGCAGAATCTCGCCCTCTTTTTCGACGATCTCAATGTGCATGTGCGGGTAGGCGTGGGCCAGCTCTCCCGCCAGCTCCAGTCCGACCGTGCCGGCCCCGAGCAGCAGGGCAGAATCAGCGTGCTGCAAGCTTTCGTGCAACTGCTCAATCCGGGCTTTGGCAACCTTGTTCGAGCCGTCCGTGTGTTTGGCCGGGAAGGCATAGTTGGAGCCGGTGGCCAGGACGACGTAGTCAGCTTCGATCGGTTCTTGGCCGAACACGTGCACGGTCGTCCCCTCGACGCGCGACACGGTTCCGTGCACCACCTGGCCCCGTTGCATCAGGTAGGAGTACGGCATGAAGATCGCGTTTCCCCAGACATCGTCGACTGCGGCGCGAAGGGCAGCTGCGTGATGGACAAACTGATCTCGCTGCTCGATCAGGACCACGTCGGCGACAGAGTCCAGGCCTTTAGCCACTGTGATTCCGCCATAACCACCGCCAATAACTACAACTTTAGCCACGTCCAAGTTCCTTCCGAGTAGATATGACTAGCCTACGCTGCCAAGCGCGAGCGGGGAAACGACGTCCACTTCTTTCACACATCTGAGTGAAAAAATCGACCTATGTTTGCGCCGATAAGGGACAAAGGGCCCCGCCGGATAGCCGGGGCAAAAAACGTCTGGGCTGATCGGGCGGCTAGGCGCTGTCGTGCTCCTCGTCCTCGTCCTCGAAAATCACGAACTCGACGTCGTCATCCGAGTCGTCATCGTCCTCGTCTTCATCCTCATCGTCCTCGTCGTCGATCAGGTCGAAAGGTAGCTCCCCACCGAAGGTGGTGTAGAGCAGGTCGTCATAGGTAAAGAACGCGTCCTGCAGGCGTTGCTCGGCCGTCTCCAGCGCCTCGTCGGAGGCCAAATCCTCCATCTGGACCACGTCAAAATGCTGCTCCAGGGCAGCGATAAGTAGGTTCAGGGCATCCCGCGCATCTTGTGACATACACCTACTTTAGCTTGAACTGGGGTGGGCCTCTACCTTTCGCCCACCGAGCTACCGGCCCAGGACCCCGGCAATGTCGGGGGCGGAGAAATCTGGGCCCTTCAGCACTTTCCCGTCCTCTCTCCGCTTGACCGTTCCGTCGGGCATCAGCTTGGACAGGTTGGACCGGTGAACCTCAGCCACAACGCGGTCCAGGTCGATTCCCGCCTCCAGCGCCATTCCGTAAATAACGTAGGTCAGGTCACCCAGAGCGTCGGCCGCCTCCACCACATCCCTCAGACGATCGTCTGGAAGTTGTGGGAAAATTCGCAAAAGTGTTTCTTCAGCGGCATCCCCGTAAACTGCTCCGCAAAGTTCAGCAAATTCTTCTTTTATCAAACTCATCCGAAGATCAAGTCGATCAAAATCTACGGTTGGGGTGAATCCGGTTCCGACCAGATTCGGCAAATCGTAGACCTGATGAAACTCCCCGACAAGGTGGGCGGGCCTGGAACCGTCGATCACCGTTGCCAGGGCGCCGTCCCGATCCGTCCGCAGCCGCGCCGAACGCCACCAGGTGGTCGGCTGACCCTGTTCCACGGTCCGTTCAATTCCTTCTGCCACGAAGCCGGCCTGTCGGGCCACCCGCAGATCCGCGTAGTCTCCCTCCGCCCCGAGGTGAACAAGCCGCTCCGCCTCCAACTCGGAAAAAAGGCCCTCAATCAGCTGGACCAAATCGGGCCCCGGGTTCGACCACGAAACGATCCAGGTGCCCTTCTCGGCCGGCCGGGCCAGCAGAGTTCCGGAGCCGGAGGCAAAAGTTCGGGCGGTCTCAGTCATTCGTATTTCCTTCCGCGGCCTCAGCCTGCTGGACAACCGTTCGCAAAATATTGGTGAAAGCCTCTGGGGTTTGATAACCCTGAACGACAAAGGTGTCGTCGAAGAGCAGGACTGGGGTCTGCTGCACCCCGAGGTAGAGGGCCAGTTGGTTGGCTTCCTCAACTTCAGCGGCCAAAACCTCGTCGGTCAGGGCCCGGGCAACCTCGGCTCCGGGAAGGTTGAAGTCCTGTGCCACCCCAATCAGCAGTTCGGGGGAGGCCAAGTTAGCCCCCAGCTCGAAGGCCGATCGAAGCAGGGCCTCGGCCAGGCGAACCGACAGTGACTCGGCGCTCCCGCCGGAAACCTCGGCCTCGGATTGCTGGGCCCACAGCAGCAGCCGGTGAGCCTCGGTCGTCTGCGTGGGCAACTCTGCGTCCCAGTCGAGTGTGATCCCGGCTGCCCGCGCCGCGGCCTCGGCCGATTCGCGGTCGAGGCGATCGGGCCCGGGAGTCCGGGTGGCCACCTCCTCGCCCACAGTGGTGGTGCCGGTGTGCTGCGTGAGGAACGGATGGAGGGCCAGGGTGAATCGGTCGCGCTCCGGCAAGCGAGCCAGAGCCTGGCGAAACGAGTTCAGGGCCAGGTAGCAATCGACCGAAGCCAGGTCGAGCCAGAAGTCGACAATAATCTTGCTGGAAGGCATGGCTTAACCGTAGGGGGACCCCCGGGCAAATGACAATCGGAGCCGTTCTGGCGACCATCCGCTACCGTGATTACGATCACCGAGCCGGCGCCGTTACCGAGTTGGCACGCGCTGGCGGGCGCATGCTACGGTTGTACCGGCTCAAAAACCAGTTCTGCGCGGGTGGCGGAATAGGCAGACGCGCTAGCTTGAGGTGCTAGTCCTCGTATTAGAGGGTGGGGGTTCAAGTCCCCCTCCGCGCACAGAATGGAAGTGGCGAAACGGCCACCGGTCGGCCCCCGATCTCCCTTTACACAGGAGGATCGGGGGCCGATTTTTGCCCTAGACGCGCGCTGGCATTTGCCTGAGAAATCCCTTGAGCGTCTTGGCCGGTCTCCTGGCTCCTCCTATGGTGGAAGTGCAACACCTAATCAAAGGAGGTTGAACTAGATGCCGAAGAGCATACGTTTACTGGCTGCCAGCGGAGCCCTGGTGATGACCGGGGCCTTGGGATTGGCCGGCTGCACCAGCTCCACCACTCCCACCGAGGAGTCGGACATGTCCGCCCAGTCGGGGGCGCCCACCATGGATCAGCAGTCCGACCAGATGAGCAGCGGGGAACAGTCCGGGACCGGCGCTGCGACCACCACCCGGGAGCAGCTACTGTCGGCCGCGCGGGTGGCTGAGGGGCAGGTGCCCGGGTCCAAAGCGGCCGGAGTGGATTTAGAGCGGGACCTGAACCAGTGGGAGGTTAAGGTCATCGGCCCGGATGGCACCAGCTACCAGGTGATGGTTTCCATCGACGGTGAGAGCGTGGTTTCCGAGGCGAATGCCCAGCAGGAAAGCGACTCGGATCGGTCCGAGCACCTGGAGCGCCTGGCCGGAGCCGAGTTGGACTTGGCGGGCGCCCTGGATCGCCTGGAGCAGGAGTTCCCCGGGGCCTCGGTCGAAGAAATTGGGCTGGACTCGGACGGTGGGAAAGTGGTCTGGGAGATCGACCTGATTGACGGGGCCGGCGTGAAGCAGGACGTCACTTTGGACGCCCAGACGGGCAAGTTGGTGAAGACCGAACAGAATAGCTAGCGCGACCCACAAGGTTTGGGCCCCGGTGTTCCGCCTGGAACCCGGGGCCCAAATTCACGGCGAGAGCCTACCAGCGGTGGTGGATCTGGGCGCGGAAGTAGCGGTCGTACAGCTCGCGAATCCGGTCGAGCAGAACCGGGTTCAACTTGAGGTCCGCGGCCGCGGCGTTGTCCCGGGCCTGGCCTGGCCGGCGCGCCCCCGGGATGACCGTGGTCACCGGTTGGGCAGCCACCCAGGCTAGGGCCACTTGAGCGGGGCTGGCTTCCTCCGGGCCGAACTCCTCCACCAGTTGGGTGAACTCTTTCGCAGCGCGTACACCGGTCTCGAAATCAACCCCGGAGAACGTCTCACCCACGTCAAAGGCTTCCCCGCGACGGTTGAAGTTGCGGTGGTCATTCTCGGCGAATTGCGTGTCCAGGTCGTACTTGCCCGACAGTAGGCCCGAGGCGAGTGGAACCCGGGCGATGATTCCCACGCCGAGCTCCTGGGCCCGGGGCAGGACCTCGTCCAGCGGCTTCAGGCGGAAAGCATTCAGGATGATCTGAATTGAACTCAGGTGGGTCCGCTCCAGTGCCTTCAGCGCCTGCGCCGTGGTCTCAACGCTCACCCCGTAACGGGCGATCACCTCTTCTTCCACCAGTTGGTCGAGGGCGTCGAACACCCGATCAGAAGTGAAGACTGCGTCGGGCGGGCAGTGTAGCTGCACCAGTTCCAGCGTGTCCTGCTGCAGGTTCTTTCTGGACCGGTCCAACCAGGTTCGGAAGTTGGCTTCGGTGTAGTTTTCCGCCACTTGGTCGACGCGTCGGCCCATCTTAGTGGCGACGTGGACCCGAAGTCCAGGGTTGTTCTTCAGCCAGCTACCAATGAGCGTTTCGCTTCTACCGTCCCCGTAGACGTCGGCGGTATCAAAGAACGTCACGCCAGCTTCCGCGGCGGCATCGAGCACCCGGAGGGCGTCAGTTTCCTCAACATGGCCCCAATCTGCGCCTAGTTGCCAGGTTCCCAGTCCGATCACCGAGGCGGGAAAACCGCCTCGCCCCATGATTCTTTTTTCCATGCCCTCACCCTACCGCTCCAATGTGTCTACTTTGTCAACATTGCACCGCTTTACGACCTCGACCGGTAGTGGCATGATTGCGTTCGTGCATGAACAGACAGCCGGAAGTAATCCTTCCGCGCGGGTGGTTTTCCCGCTCATGATCGGTGCTATTGGTGTGGTGTTCGGTGATATCGGCACCAGCCCCCTCTACACGTTGAAGGCGGTATTGACCGTCACCGGGGGACAGTCCTACAACGAGACGGAACTGCTCGGGGTGATCTCCATGATTGCCTGGTGTTTGGTCCTGGTCGTGACCTTTACTTACGTCGGGGTGATCCTCCGGGCCGACAACCAGGGTGAAGGGGGGATCCTATCCCTGGCTTCGCTGATTCGACGCCGGGTCCGCCACCGCCCCAGACTGACCTTCGCGGTGATCGTGATCTCGGTGATTGGGGCCTCGCTGTTCCTGGGCGACTCGCTGATTACCCCCGCCATCTCGGTGCTGTCCGCAGCCGAGGGGCTGACGGTGATCAACAGTTCCCTGCAGCAGTGGGTGGTTCCCGTTTCGCTGGTGGTTCTCACCCTGCTGTTTGCCTTCCAGCACAAGGGGACGGGTCATATTGGCCGCGCCTTCGGTCCGGTGATGACACTCTGGTTCGTGACCTTGGCGGCGCTCGGACTTCCCTGGATTGCCCGCCACCCGGAAGTGCTGTTGGCGCTGAGCCCCACCTACGCGATCGGGTTCGTCATCCACCACCCGTGGGGGGCGTTCCTGGCCCTCGGTGCCTCCGTCCTTGCGGTCACCGGAGCGGAAGCTCTTTACGCTGACCTGGGCCATTTTGGCCGCAAGCCCATCTTCCTGGCCTGGATGCTGCTGGCGTTCCCGGCTCTGCTGCTGAACTACCTGGGCCAGGGCGCCCTCCTGCTGGAAAAGCCGGAGGCTCTGGCCAGTCCACTCTTTTCCCTCGCCCCCCAGTGGGCACTGATTCCGCTGGTAATTTTGGCCACCGTGGCCACCGTGATCGCCTCGCAAGCGGTCATTGCCGGTGCGTTCTCAATTGTGCGTCAGGCGATCCGAGCCTCCTTCCTGCCGCGGCTGAAGGTGGTTCAAACCTCGCCGGTCCAGGGAGGGCAAATCTACCTGCCTGTGGTCAACATGATCCTGTTCCTCGGGGTGGTGATCCTGGTGGCGCAGTTCGGCTCCTCAGAGCGACTGGCCTCCGCCTACGGTCTGGCCGTGACCGGAACCCTGCTGCTGGAGCTGACCCTATTCCTGGTTTTCGCTCACTTCGTTTGGCACTGGAAGTGGTGGAAGATCGCGATCATGGTGGTCTTCTCCGGGGTGCTGGAGCTGACCCTGTTCCTGGCAAATGTTCCGAAGATCATCTCGGGCGGGTGGCTGCCGTTGAGTATTTCAGCCGTGATCGCCACCATCATGTTCACCTGGTATCGCGGCTCCCGGATCATGTTTGGGCGGCGCCGCGCGCTGGAGGGCCCGCTGCAGCAGTTCATCGACTCGCTCCGGGCTCGCGACATCAAACGGGTCCCGGGGATTGCGGTCTACCCCCACGGGGACCTGACCACGACTCCGCTGGCGCTGCGTGCCTCCGCTAACTTCACCCACGTCCTGCCCGAACACGTGGTCATCCTGACCATTAAGAACGTTGGGGTCCCCACCGTGCCCGAGGATCGCCGGGTGGTGATCGACAACCTCGGCTGGGAGGACGACGGGATCGTCCACGTCCTCTACCGCGTCGGGTTCAAGGACCCCCAGGATGTGCCCGCGGCCCTGCGCCTGGCGGTCAACAAGTCTTGCGAATTGGAGTTTGATCCGGAGCAGGCCACCTATGTGCTCTCAGTGTTCCGGATCGAGCCGGCCGAAGAGGACGACAAGGCGACCTGGCCCCGGTGGCAGCGTCAGCTGTTCAGACGGCTGGAGAAGACCTCAGCCAACCGGACCAACGTCTTCCACCTGCCCCCAGAGCGCACGATTATCGTCGGCTCCGAGGTGCATGTTTAGCCAAGCTCACCGTTCCCTAATTCATTCGGGGGCGGTACCGTGGAAGCATGAGCACTCAGCGACCACACGTGGTAATTATTGGCGGCGGATTTGGCGGTTTGGCGGCAGTGCGCGGTTTGCGCCGGGCACCGGTCGACATCACACTGGTCGATGACCACGCTGCCAACGTCTTCCAACCCCTCCTCTACCAGGTGGCAACCGCGGCGCTAAATCCGGGGGATATTACCTGGTTTTTGCGCTCGGTGCGAGCCAAGCAGCCCAACGTCCATTTCCGGCGGGCGGCCATGACCGGGCTGAACCCCGAGGCCAAGGTGGTCTCCCTCTCCGACGGGACCGAGCTAACTTACGACTATCTGGTGTTGGCCCTCGGGGTGAGCGCCAACTTCTTCGGGATCCCCGGAGCGGAAAAGCACGCGATCCCGCTCTACCAGCGCGCCCAGGCCCTTCGCATCCGCGACCGCCTCTTCGGGGAAATGGAATGGGCGGCCACCCACCCGGACGACCTGCGGATCGTCGTGGTCGGGGGTGGGGCCACCGGAGTGGAGACCGCGGGAGCCCTGGCCGAGATGCGGAACCTGGATCTGCCGGTGGTCTACCCGGAACTGGATCCGAACCGGGTCCACATCACCCTGGTGGAGATGGCCCCGCACGTGCTGGCACCCTTCCAGCCGAAGCTGCGCCGGTACGCGGCCAACCAGCTGACCAAACGCGGGGTGGATCTGCGCCTAAACACCGCCGTGAAGGAGGTGCGCGCCGACGGGGTCCTGCTGGACCACGAAACCGAAACAGAGTTCCTGCCCGCCAACCTGGTGATCTGGGCTTCGGGAGTGAGCGCGCACCCGCAGGTGGCCGACTGGGGCCTGACCCAGGGACGAGGGGGCCGAATCCAGACCGATCAGCACCTGCGGGCACTCGGGCACCGGGATATCTTCGCCATCGGGGATGCGGCCTGGACCGAAGACAGTCCGCTCCCGCAGCAGGCGCAACCGGCCCTGCAGGGGGGCAAGTATGTGGCCCGCATGATTCGGGCAGCGGTAGCTGGACAGACCGAACCCGCCGCATTCCACTACGTCGACAAGGGAACGATGGCCACAATTGGCCGAGCCTCCGCCATTGCGCAGATCACGGGCCTGCCCAGCCTGCGGGGCCTGCCCGCCTGGCTGATCTGGGTTGGGATTCACATTGCCCAGCTCCTGGGAAACCGAAACCGGTTCGCCACCATGGTCAACCTCGGACAGAAGTACCTGGGTTGGCGCTCCCACAACCTGATAGTCGGGGACTAGACAATATTGCGTTGAGCCGCCCACCGGGCCAACTCGTGCCGGTTGGAGAACTGGAGTTTGCGCAGCACCGCGGACACGTGCGTCTCAATGGTCTTCACGGACAGGAACAGCTCGTTGGCTACCTCTTTATAGGTGTACCCGCGCGCGATTAGCCGCATCACCTCCTGCTCCCGAGTGGTGAGCAGGTCCAGTTCGTCCTCCCGGTCGGTCACCTGCTCGGTGCCGAACGCGTCGAGGACAAAGCCGGCCAGGCGAGGGGAGAAGGCTGCGTCACCCCCGGCCACCCGTCGGATCGCGTCGGCCAGCTCGCCGCTCCCAATCGACTTCGTGACGTAGCCGCGGGCCCCCGCCCTGATCACCGAGACGACGTCGGTGGGTGAGTCGGACACCGACAGGGCCAAGAACTTGGTTTGGGGCAGGTCGGTGCAGGCCCGGGCCACCTCGGGTCCGCCCCCTCCGGCCCCGCCGGGAAGATGGACATCCAGAAGAGCCACGTCGGGCACCAGTGCGTGGCACGCCTCAATGGCCGAGGGGACGTCGCCGGCCTCCCCAACCACCTCGAAATCCTCCACCCCTTCCAGCTCGGCCCGAACCCCGGAGCGGACGAGGGGGTGGTCATCGATCACCAGGAGGCGAATCGTCATCGTTTAATCCCTTCTGCCGTGGTCCGTGGGACCACAATTCCAACTTCGGTTCCGGCCCGCTGGCGGATCGTGACGGAGCCGCCCACCCGCTCCACTCGACCCAGAATTGAGTGGCGGTAGCCGTGCCGGTCCTCTGGGATCGCCTCCGGGTCAAAGCCGTCGCCCGCATCCTTGACGAAGATTTCCAGAACTTTCGGGCGCACCTCCTGGAAAACCGAGATGGGAGGTTGGCCGTGGCGAGCCGCGTTGGTCATCGCTTCTCCAGCCGCCGCTACCGCCGCCAACTCGGCCGGGGAGGGCACCGCGTCGCCCACCGTGACCACCTCGATCGCAATCCCGTAGGTGGCCTCCACTTCGCTGGCCTGGTTCTTCAGGGCCTGTGCGACCGATTCTTCCGGTTCAGCCTGGCCGGTGTAGAGCCAGGCGCGCAGTTCCCGCTCCTGCGTCAAAGCCAGCGAGCGGACCCGGACCGGGTCGTCGGCACCGGCCCGAATCAGCGTCAGAGTTTGGAGGACCGAATCGTGCAGGTGGGCGGCAATCTCGGCCCGCTCCGCCTCGCGCACCTCGCTGGTTTTCGCCGCGGTCAGGTCGTCAACCACCTTGATTCCAAGGGGAATGAGCGCCACCAGGATCACCGCTGCCACCGCCAAGCCAAGCAGCACTCCAAAATCGAGCTTGGGGACAATGTTCAGGTCCACCATCAGGCGAACCAATCCAAACACAATCAGCAGGACCCCCAGCAGAACAAAGCCGGTGGTCTGCCATTTGGGGCTGGTGTTGATCCGCAACGCCTGGAACCAAACCAGGGCCACGCCGCCCAGGATCACCAGCGCCCACACCAGGACCAGCCACGAGATCCCCAGGATGTTCGGCGCCAGCCACAGGAACATGCTCAACCCCAGAATGCCGATGCCGACCATGAACAGCTGGGTGGAGGCCACCGGGACCGATGGGTTGAGCGTGGACGAGGTGGGGTTGGGCAGGGGCTGGCGGAGGGTGGCGGCGGGAGCGTCGGGTAGTTCCCACGGGTTCACCGGGGGATAGGTGGGCGCCCCCTCGCGCGGAACCGTAGCCCACAGCCACAGGTACAGCAGGATGCCCCCGCCCATCATCAGGGAGGAGACGAAGGCGAGGAGTCGGACCGTGCCGACCGACCAGCCCAGGTGGTAGGCCACCCCGGAGCAGACGCCGGCCAGGACGGGCCGAGGTCGGACCGGGCTGTGGCGCTTGGCTCGCAGGAGGGGAGGTCGGTTCATAGCTTCCATTGTGGCAGATCGGGGCCCTCCCCCCGAGCCCCCGAGGTGAAAATCAGGGACCAGTCAGGGTGGTACCCCATATCTGTGGGCCGAGCGAACCGGCAGGATGGAGGCATGAGCGAAAACCCTGTCCCGTCAAACGCGACTGACAACTTCTTCAACTCCCTGCGGGGGAGCGACTGGTTCCGCGCCCAGCCTCGCTGGGTGGGCGGCGTGTGTTCCGGCCTGGCCTATCGACTGGGGTGGGATGTCCGCCTCGTTCGCGGTCTGGCCATTGTCCTGACCCTCCTGCTTTGGTTCCCGTTGGTCCTGTACGGGATTGCCTGGCTGTTGATGCCGGACGGCCCTCGCGGCCCCATTCAGGCCCAACAGCTGGTTCACGGTGACTTCACCGGCCAGCAGGTGGGGGCGGGCGCCGCCATCATCCTGGGTTTGGCGACCATGCCGGCCAGCTGGATTTGGTTGCCCGGGCCGTTCGCCTGGGTCGTTCTGATCGGGGCCGCCCTGATCTTCATTGTCTTCATGGCCTCATCTGGGACCAGATCGTCCCACTCGCCAGAAAGGTCCCAACCCATGACCAACTCTGTCCCACCGACGCCGGCTTCCGAGCCGCAGCGTCCCCAGCCGAACCCGGCTGCCGCCGGAACTTATCCCGGGCAGCCCGGGTCGGTGCCCCCGCCACCGCCGGGCGCGCCTGGGCCGCAGGGCAACTGGAATCAACCGAAGTACTACTACCCGGCTCCGCGCCCCCAAGCACCGGCCCTGTCCAACACGGCTGCCTTCATTGGCCTCGGCCTGGTGTTGGTGATTTCCGCGGTTGGGATCAGCCTTCTTTACGCCACCAGCAATCCGATGGGGGTCGTCCTGGCGTCCATCGGGGCGGTGGTGGCCGTAACCGGCGCGTTCTTGGCGGGAGCTGCCCTGCGAGGCAAGCGCGGCGGCTGGTTCCTGATCTTCTCTATTGTCGGTGCGGTCCTGCTGCTGCCGGCCACCCTGGCCGGACTGGGATTCGGAGCCGTGATCAGTGATCGTCACGTCGAGTATCAGATGGACGTGGTCCCCTTCGCGGAGGAGTTTGGCCACGGCGGTCCGGGAGAGTGGCACCTGAGCGGTGGTGGTGAGACCGGCCCGGGTGAACAGAGCGCGGACGACTCGGCCCTGGTCTCAACCCACCGCTGGCTGGACCACACGCAGACCCGGGTGAGCGCGGTCGATTCCGAGGTGGTTTGGGATTTGACCGGCACTCCGGCCGACCAGAACCCCGCCTTAGACCTGGAGGCCGTCAACTCTGATATCACCATCCTGGTGACCGAGGATCAGCTGCCGTCGATCAGCATGCTGGACCAGTTTGACTCTGAGATCGAGGTGGATGCCCACCGGACCCAGGTGTCGGAACGGGCCCTGGAGAAATGGGCTAAGGACGGGTTTGTCCCGGCCGAGTTCCCCAACCAGGAGTTCCGTCAGGAGTTGAACCTGAGCCTAACCCTGAACGACTCAGACCTAAACATTATCTTCTTGCCGGCCGACCCGGCGGCTCGATCCGGGCTGCACATTGACGGCTTTGAGACCGCGCAATCTGGCGCCTAACCCGAACAGGTGAACCGAAATGACCGAACAGAAACTACCGGACGAAACCGAGGCCCTCTTTGCCGATCTGCGGGCCACCCTCAGCCAGCCGAAGGAGACTGCGCATGAACCAGCACCGGAGCCTCCCGCCCCCGAGCTCGCTCCCGAACCCACACTCAACCTGGCCCAGCCAGTTCAGCCAGCCGATCCAGCCGAGCCAGCTAAACCGGCCCAGCCAGCCAAGCCTGCCGGTCCGTTCAACCCCGCCGGCCCCGGTGGAA
This sequence comes from Scrofimicrobium sp. R131, assembly GCF_040256745.1. Lineage (GTDB taxonomy): Bacteria > Actinomycetota > Actinomycetes > Actinomycetales > Actinomycetaceae > Scrofimicrobium > Scrofimicrobium appendicitidis. The sequence goes on along the minus strand of NZ_CP138335.1, from coordinate 1,375,560 downwards.
CTGGTGGCCCAGCAGGTGCGCCGGCTCCGGCACCAGGACGCCCGCCCGTTCGGGTTGGGCTCCTGGTCTGGGCCTCCATTCTGATCATGGTTGGCTTGGGCATGATCCTCATGTCCCTGCCCCTGGGGTGGACTCCCCAATTCATTGCGGTGGGGCTCTTCGGGGTGGCGGGCCTGGTGTTCCTGGTCCTTGCCATCGCCACCGCCAACAAAAAGGTCTAGCGACCTTCCCCTTCCGGGCGTAGCCTGAAAAGCGACCGGAAGGGGTTTTTCATGTCCAGACTAGATATTAATGCGACTGATCCGAAGGCCTACCGGGCGGTACTGGCCCTCGAACGATACGTGCAAAGCAGCGGCTTGGATCGGCGCCTGTACGAACTGGTCAAGATCCGTGCCTCCCAGCTAAACGGCTGCGCCTACTGCTTGGATATGCACCTGCGGGAAGCGCGCGAACTGGGAGAGGACCAGCGCCGCCTCGACATTGTGGCCGCCTGGCACGAGGCTCCCCAGTTCTTCACCGAGGCTGAACGGGCCGCGCTCGCGCTCACCGAGGCGATCACCCGAATTGGCCGCGCGGGCGTGCCCGATCCGGTCTGGGACGAGGCGGCCGCGCACTTTAGCGAGGAAGAGCTGGTTTGGCTGATCATGGCCATTAGCGTGATCAACGTCTGGAACCGAATGGCGGTTGCCACCCACCAGGATCTGCCGTAACCCGTGTCCAACTCGTCGGCCGAACGCCTCGTAGACCTGATCCGCGACGCTCGGCAACCGGTGTTTTTTGGTGGGGCCGGGGTGTCGACCGAGTCCGGCCTGCCGGATTTCCGCTCAGCTGAGGCTCGCCAGCAAACGCGGGCCCGGTTTGGGGTCAGTCCCGAACAGATCCTCTCCGCCTCCTTTTTCGCTGCCCATCCGGAGACCTTTTACCGCTACCTGCACGAGTTCCTCCTGACGCCGGGGGTCGAGCCCAACCGGGCACACCGGGTGCTGGCCAAGTGGGGGACCGAGATTGTCACCCAGAACATCGACGGCCTCCACCAGGCAGCCGGATCGGACCCCGTGTGGGAACTGCACGGGACGCTGGCCACCTCCCACTGCCTCGACTGCGGCCGCTCGCGCCCGACCGGCCCAATCCGGTGCGAGTGCGGCGGGTTGCTGAAGCCGGACATCGTGCTCTACGAGGAGGCCCTGCCCGCCGCAGCCCTGCGGGGAGCGGCAGCCGCTCTGGCCGCGGCGGATCTGATCCTGGTGGCCGGCACCTCGCTGAACGTCTACCCGGCCGCCGGCCTGATTCCGCCGGGGACCCCGCTGGCGGTGGTGAACTTGGAACCGGTCCCGATTTCCGCCGAGGTGGTGATCCACGAACCGGTGGGAAAGGTATTAGCCTGGGTGGATGACCAACTTACTACCTGACTTTTCCACCCTCACCCTGGACCAGATTGAAGCCGACATTCTTGCCGGAATGGAAGAACAGCGAGCCCAGTGGGAGGAGGTGGCCACCAACCCCGAGGCTCCCACCGTCGCCAACACCCTGGTTGCCCTCGACGAGTCGGGAGCTCGCCTGGACCGGGCCGGCGCCATTTTCTGGACCCTGGCTTCCTCCATTGGCGGGGATGAGCTGGATCGCCTGCAGGAAAAACTGGTGCCCCTGCTGACCGAGCACTCCAACACCTACCTGCTGGATGAGCGTCTCTACCGCCGGTTCTTGGAGCTGAGCGACCCCGACCCGCAAACCCAGTGGGAAATCGCCGAGCAGATCCGCGCGTTCGAGCAGCACGGGATTGCCTGCCCGGACAAGGAGCAGCTGCGGCGGCTGAACGTGCGCATTGCCGAGTTGGAAACCGAGGTGGACCAGCGGATCTCCAAGCAGCTGGAGGAAACCGGGCTGTCGGTTACCGACGAGGCGGAGTTGGCTGGCCTCGACGAGGCGACCCGCGCCGGCTATCGGCGCGACCACGACTGGTTCATTCGCTGTCGAAACTTCTCCACCCAGTTGGACCAGTCGGTCCTGGAGGAGCCGCGGGTGCGCCGGGCCCTGCTGGAAGTGTCGGTCACTCGCGGGCGGACGGGAGCCACCGACACGCGCGCGCTGATTGTCGAGTTAACTCAGCTGCGCTCCGAACGGGCCCACCTGCTGGGTTTCCCCGACCACGCCACCGTCGTGATGCAGGGGGAAACTATTCCCGGCCCCGATGCGGCTCAGGACCTGCTGGTCGAGGTGGGGCGGGCCGCTCGCGCCCGGGTGGACGAAGACGCGCAGAAGCTGCGCCAGCTGTGCCCCGACCTGGAGGCGGCCGACTGGCCGTTCTACGAGAACCAGCTGCGGGCCCAGGAGCTGGGGTTTGACGCCGAATCGTTGCGCCCCTACCTGGAGCTGAACCGGATCCTGACCGACGGGGTCTTCTACGCGGCCAACCGCCTGTATGGCATCACCCTGACCGAGCGTCCCGACCTGCGCGGCTGGCATGAGGACGTGCGGGTCTGGGAGGTGAAAGAGGAAGACGGCACCGCGCTGGGGCTGTTCCTGGGGGACTACTTCACCAGGCCCGGCAAGTCTGGGGGCGCGTGGATGAGCGAACTGCAGGAGGCCCACCCCGCCTCCGGCCAGCTCCCAATCATCACTAACGACGCGAACTTCACCAAGCCGGCTCCCGGTCAGCCGCTGCTGCTGACCTGGGATGATGTGGAAACTCTGTTCCACGAGTTTGGGCATGCGCTCCACGGGCTTTTCTCCGACACCAAGTACCGCGATAGTGCCGGGACCAACGTTCCCCGCGACTTCGTGGAATTGCCGTCGCAGCTGAACGAAATGTGGGCGTTCCACCCCGAGGTGCTGTCCCGCTACGCCCGTCATTACCAGACCGGGGAGCCGCTCCCGGCCGACCTGCTGGCGGCCGTGGTTGGCTCCAAGAGCTTTGGTCAGGGGTTCGCCACCCTCGAGTACGTGGAGGCCGCACTGATTGATCAGGCCTGGCACCGGGAGGGGACGCTGCCGACCGAAGCCGACCAGGTTCCTACCTTTGAGGTGGAGGCTCTGGAGCGCCTGGACCTCTGGCACGACCTGGTGCCGCCGCGCTACCGCTCCACCTATTTTGCCCACACCTTTGCCGGTGGGTACGACGCCGGCTACTACGCCTACATGTGGGCGGAAACGTTGGCGGCCGAGGTGGAAGAGTGGTTCCGCGCCCAGCCAAACGGGGGACTGACCCGGGAGGCAGGAGAGAAGTTGCGCCGCGAATTGCTTTCGCGCGGGAACTCGCGCCCACCCCTGGATTCTTTCCGAGCGGTCACCGGGAAGGATGCTTCCGCCCAGTCGGTCCTGCGTCGCCGCGGCCTGGTCTAGAAACCTAGTTGGGCCGAAGGGCCACTTCGGTCAGGACGTCCCGGAGGGCGCGGGGAAGGCGCCAGCCGTCAATTTGGAGCAGGTGTTCCAGCTGGCGCACCCCGCGCGGGCCGATGATCGCACTGGTCACCCCCGCCTCGTCGCGCGCCCACGCGAGCGCCACCTGGGCGGGGGAACGCTCCAATCCCTCAGCCGCCCGGCAGGTGGCCTCGATCACTGCCCGAGGGCCGGCCTCCTCGTAGGGAGCCAACTCGGCTTTGAACCTGGGTGAGGTGGCCCGCGCGTCGGGCGGGGTGGAGTGGCGGTACTTGCCGGTCAGCATTCCTCCGGCCAGCGGAGCCCCCGCGATCAGGCCGAGCCCGGCGTCGCGAACCGCCCGCGCCTGACTGAGAGCGGGTTCCAGGATCGATAGGCGTCCAGCCCAGGCGGAGAAGAACGGGCCCATGGTGGTGGCCGCCCCGCCATCCCACCAGGACAGCCCCCCGAGGCCCACGTAGCGGGCTCGACCGGAGCGCCAAGCCACCTCGGCGGCCTCCACCAGCTCCGCGAGGGGGGCCTCCCGGCGCGGGCCCATCGGGATCCACAAATCCACGTGGTCCGCTCCTAGATGCGTCAGGGTTCGATCCAGCGAATCCAGCAGCGACCCGCGAGCCGGCAGGCGCCCGGTGGAGCGCAGAATCAGCTGCAGCTCTCCCGGACGGGTGAGTTCACCCACGGTTTGAGCCGGCTCCGGAAAGCGTGGATCGTCCTCCACCTCGAGGACCGAGCCGCCGGCATCGCGGTAAACGGTTAGCATTTCCGCCGCTTCGTGCGGGTCCGTGTCCAGCCCCCACGTGCGGGTTCCCAACCCCAAGCTCGACAGGATCAGGCCGTGTTCGCCCAGCAGACGTTGTTCCATGATCACAGCTTAGCGGGCGTGAGAGTTGTCCCAAACCGGTGTGCCCGCCCTCGGAGTGGGACCCGACCCGCGATAGGCTGGGGCCCATGGATTGGCTCGACGCCCTTATTTTCGGCCTGGTACAAGGCCTAACAGAGTTCCTCCCCATCTCTTCGTCCGCGCACCTGCGCTACGTCGGAGAACTGATCGGATCCTCTGATCCGGGGGCTGCCTTCACGGCAATTACCCAGATTGGAACCGAAACAGCGGTCCTGATCTACTTTTGGAAAGACATCGTGCGGATCATCTCCCGCTGGTGGGGTTCGCTGCGCCGGCAGGTGCCGACCTCCGATCCAGACGTGCGGATGGGCTGGATGATCATCGTCGGGTCCATTCCGATCGGCTTCCTGGGCTTGCTGCTGGAAGACTGGATCGACACCTCGTTCCGAAACCTGTGGATCACCGTGCTGATGCTGGCTGCTTTTGGCCTGCTGCTGGGGTGGGCCGACCGGGTGGGCTCCTCCAAGAAGGAGCTGACCAACCTGTCCTGGCGCGACGCAATCCTGTTTGGGTTTGCCCAGGCGCTCGCCCTGATCCCGGGCGTTTCCCGCTCGGGTGGCACCATCACCGCCGGGCGTCTGATGGGCTACTCCCGGGTGGCGGCGGCCCGCTACTCGTTCCTGTTGGCGCTGCCCGCGGTCTTCATCTCGGGCTTCTACAAAGTGTTCAAAGTGGCGACCGGCGGCGACGTCATCTACGTGGGTCCGACTATTTTCGCCACCGTGGTGGCCTTCGTGGTCGGCTACCTGGTGATCGTCTGGTTCCTGAAGTTGATCAGCCACGTCTCGTTCACCCCCTTCGTCATTTACCGGCTGGCTTTTGCCGCCCTGATTGCCCTCTCGCTGCTGGTCGGTTGGGTTCCGGCCGGAGGTCTGTAGTGGCGCTCCTCTTTGACCTGGACGGCACCCTGGTTGAGACCGAGCCCCTGTGGCAGCGGGTGCAGCAGCAGATTGTCGAGTCGCTGGGCGGCGAGTGGAGCCTGGCCTTGAACCAGCGCCTGATCGGGAACGGGCTGATGACCGGCTCGCAGATCCTGCGGGAAGCCACCGGGACCAGCGTCTCGGTGGAGACCATCGCCCAACTGGTGCTGGACCGGATGGCGGAGGCGTTGGCGGCTGGCGAGGCGCTGGCCCGGCCCGGGGCTGACGCGGCCTTTGTCCTGGCCCGGCGCCTCGGGTTGGCGACCGCGGTGGTGACGTCCTCCTATCGGGTCCTGGCCGAGCCGGCCCTGCGTGCTCTGCCCGACGCCCACCCGGATGCTTTGGTCACCGGAGAAATGGTCACCCGGGCCAAGCCGGACCCGGAAGGGTACCTGCTGGCAGCCCGAACCCTGGGGGTGCCGATTGAGCAGTGCGTGGTGGTGGAGGACTCCGCCATTGGGGTGGAAGCCGCGCTAGCTTCGGGCGCTCACGCGGTCGCGGTCCCCAACCACACGCCGATTCCGACCGATCCGCGCCTAACAGTGCTCGGTTCGCTGGAGGACCTAACCGAGGACTTCCTGGCTCAGTTACTCGGGCCGATTTGGCTGACCCGGGCCAAGTCCTCTTCAGCGGCCGGAGGGATCTGACCGCCAAATAGGGGGCACTGGGCCTGGTAGGGGCACCAGCCACAGAGCGGGGTTTTGCGCGGGGAGAACTGGCCCGAACCCAGGTCACCAGCAATTCGGTGCCAAAGGTCCAGCAGCTCACCCTCAAACCGGTCGACGTCTTCCGGGTTCGGATCCAGCGTCAGGGTTTGGCCGTCCTTCAGGTAGAGCAGCTGCATCCGACTCGGGGCGCGGCCCACTTCGCGCAGCAGTAGCGCGTAGAAGCGCATCTGGAAGAGGGATTCGTCCAGGAACCGAGGGCTGGGCGACTTGCCCGTCTTGTAGTCCACCACGCGGCGCCGGCCGTCGGGCGCCCGATCAATCCGGTCGACAATGCCGCGAAGCATCAGCCCGGAGGGAAGCCGAGCCTCGACGAAGGATTCGCGTGCTTCGGGTTCCAGATTGTGAGGGTTCTCCAGCGTGAAGTAGGTCTGCAGCAGCTTTTGCGCCTCTGCCAGCAGCTCCGGTACCGACTCGATCACTTCCGAGTATTCGGGCTCCTTCTGCTCGAGGTGTTCCCACCTGGTGGGAAGCAGGTCGAGGGCCGCCTCCCAGGTGCGGTCGGCCGCCGCCAGCCCGTAGAGGTGTTCCAGGACCGAGTGGACCAGGATTCCGCGGATGGTGGCCGCGGTGGGAGGCTGGGGAATGCGGTCCACCACCGAGTAGCGGAACTTCAGCGGACACTGCAGATACTCACGGCTGGAACTGGCCGACAGGGCGGGTGCTCTCATAATCCACCAGTCTAGCTGCCGCGAACGTCACGCGGATCGGCCCGGGACCCAAGGCCCGCGGGGGATAGACTGGAACGGATGAGCAAAGACATGGGACAGGCGCGACGTCGGGGGCTGTTGCAGCCGGGGGACCGGGTACAGATCACCGACCCCAAAGGTAAGATGCACACCATCATTTTGGTGCCCGGCGGGCGTTTCCAGTCTGCCCGCGGGGCCCTCAACCACGACGATGTCCTGGGCGGTCCCGATGCGCAGGTGGTGACCACCGAGGAGGGGCGGACGTTTCAGGTGATCCGACCGCTCCTGTCCGACTACGTGCTGTCCATGCCGCGGGGGGCCGCCATTGTCTACCCCAAGGATGCGGCCCAGATCGTACAGATGGGCGATATTTTCCCGGGTGCCCGGGTGCTGGAAGCCGGGGTCGGCTCGGGAGCGCTTTCGCTCTCTCTGCTGCAGGCGGTGGGCGAGGGGGGACACCTGCTGTCCGTGGAGCAGCGCCCAGATTTTGCCCAGATTGCCGCCGCCAACGTCGACCTGTGGTTCGGTCAGCGTCACCCGGCCTGGGAACTGCAGGTGGGGGACGTGGGTGAGGTGGCCGGCGGTCTGGAACCGGCCAGCCTCGACCGGGTGGTGCTGGATCTGCTCGACCCGTGGTCCTATCTGGAGCAGGTGCGCCGGGCCCTCCGGCCCGGAGGGGTGCTGATCTGCTACGTGGCCACCGTGACGCAGCTGTCCCGGGTGGCGGACGACCTGCGCGCCACCGAGGCCTTTACCGAACCGCAATCCTGGGAGAGCACCGTTCGGCCCTGGCACGTGGAGGGCCTGGCGGTTCGACCCGAGCACCGCATGGTGGCCCACACCGGCTTCCTGCTGACTGCGCGCCTGCTCGGCCAGGACCAGCACGTGCACCAGTTGGCTCGGCGCCCGGCCAAGGCCGCGGTGGACCAGCCGGGCAAGTGGGCCCGGGTCACCAACTGGCGCCTCGAAGACTTGGGGATGCGCTCGCAAAGCCCCAAAAAGACCCGCCGGATTCAGCGCGACCTGGAGGGCCGCCTAAACCAGTGGCTAGGAAGGTAAGTATGAGTGAGATGACTCCAGATACCGTCAGTCAATTGCGCCTGTCGGTAGCCGGGTTGGAAGAGAAGAACCACCGCCTGTCGAAGGCGCTGGTGGTGGCTCGCGACCAAATTGAAGGACTGCAGGAGCAACTGGAGCGGATCCACCGCGCCCCCGCCACCTGGGCCACCTTTATTGAAGCTTTCCCCGAGAAAGAAGAGTTGGAGGTGTACCACGCGGGCCGGCTGATGCGCGTGACTTCGGCCCCCAGCCTGCGACTTGACGATCTGAGCCCCGGCCAACTGGTCCGGATCTCCGACCAGATGGTGGCGGTGGCCCCGGGCGAGTTCCCCCGCACCGGCTCGCTCGGCTCCGTGCTGGAACTCCACGGCACCGACCGGGTGCTGGTGTCGATCGACACCGGGCAGGAGCACGTGCTGCGCCTGGCAGGAACGCTGCGCCACGGCGGGGTCAAGCCGGGAGACACGCTGGCGGTCGACCTGCGCTCAGGTTTTGCTTACGAACGACTGGTCCGCTCACACATCGAGCAACTTTTCACGCCCGAAAAACCCGACGTGTCCTACGCGGATATCGGGGGCCTGGACGCGCAGATCGAAATGGTGCGCGACGCGATTGAGCTGCCCTTCCAGTACCCGGAGAAGTACCGGGCCTTTGGGCTTCGGCCCCCGCGCGGGATCCTGCTGTACGGGCCCCCGGGGACCGGCAAGACGCTGATCGCGAAGGCCGTGGCCGCCTCCCTGGGCGGCCCGGAGGCGGAGCAGGAAACCTACTTCATTTCGATCAAGGGACCGGAACTGCTGAACAAGTATGTCGGCGAGACCGAACGGCTGATCCGGGCGATCTTTGGCCGCGCGCGGGCACTGGCCAGCCAGGACGTGCCGGTGGTGATCTTCTTCGACGAGATTGAGGCGCTGTTCCGCACCCGCGGGAGCGGGGTCTCATCGGATGTGGAAACCATGATCGTGCCGCAGTTGCTGGCCGAAATGGACGGCGTGGAGTCGTTGGACAACGTCGTGGTCATCGGGGCTTCGAACCGTCCCGACATGATTGACCCGGCCGTGCTGCGGCCCGGTCGGCTGGACGTTCGGGTCCGGATTGACCGGCCGACCCGGCGCCAGGCCCGCGACATCTTCTCCAAGTACCTGACGCCGGACCTGCCGTTGGACCCGGAACTGGTTTCCCGAGCCGGCAGCCCCGAGGCCGCCGCCAAAGCCATGATCGAAGCCGCCCTGGACCGCCTTTACACCCAGGACGAGACCACCCTGCTGTTCGACATGCACCTGGCCGACGGCAAGGTGCGCCAGGTATACCTGTCCGACCTGGTCTCCGGGGCGATGATTGCCGGAACCGTGGAGCGGGCCAAGAAGCGGGCAATCAAGGACAGCCTGGAAGGCGGAGCACAGGGGCTGACCACCGCACACGTCCTGGCCGGCGTCGATGAGGAAGTGCAAGAATCTGCCGACCTGGCCGCTACCACCACCCCGGATGAGTGGGCGCGAACCGTGGGACTGCGAGCGGAAGAAGTCGTTCGAATCGACACGAGGAGAAACCAGTGAAGCGGGTTATCGGAACCGAAACTGAGTACGGCGTCTACCGGCCCGGAGACCCGGCGGCCAACGCGGTGGCGCTTTCCACCGAGGCGGTGCAGGCCTACGCTCCCTACGCCCGGGGAGGGCTGTCCCACCACGGCCCGGTCGAATGGGATTACCGAGGGGAAGATCCCCTCAACGACATCCGCGGTCGCCGGCTTGAGCGGGCCAGTGCCGACCCGTCCCAGCTGACCGATGACCCCTACCACCTTGCCCCTCCCGGCGGCTCCGAGACGGTGGCCGCCCCCACGCCGGAAGAACTGCGACAGTTCCGGCCCACCTCGATCGTGCTGTCGAACGGGGCTCGCCTCTACGTCGACCACGCCCACCCGGAGTATTCGGCTCCCGAGGTGGCCAGTGCCCGCGACGCGGTCCGGTGGGATCGGGCCGGCGAGGTAGTGGCCCAGCGGATCATGAGCGAAGCCGACCTGGTGCTGGTCAAGAACAACGTAGACGGGAAGGGAGCCACCTACGGCTCTCACGAGAACTACCAGGTTCCGCGCTCGGTGGACCTGGACGACCTGATCCGGTTCATCATTCCGTTTATGGTCACCCGGCCGATCTTCTGCGGGTCCGGACGGGTGGGCCTCGGGCCCCGCTCCGATCAACCCGGCTTCCAGATCTCCCAGCGGGCCGACTACGTGGAGAACGACATTGGCCTGGAGACCACGTTCAACCGGCCGATCTTTAACACTCGCGACGAGCCGCACGCCGACGGCCACCAGTGGCGCCGGATCCACGTGATCAACGGTGACGCCAACCTGTTCGACGTCTCGATTCTGCTGCGCACCGGCACCACCGCGCTGGTGCTCTGGGCCATCGAGCAGGGGACCGACCTGACCTGGGAGGGCCTGGATCTGCTGGGTCCGATCGGGGCGGTCAAGACCGTCTCGCGGGACCTGACGCTGCAAACCAAGCTGCCGATGGCTGAAGGCTCGGAAATGACCGCGATTGAGATTCAGCGCCGCTACCTGGAAAAGGTCCTGGACGCTTTTGCGGAGACCGGCACCCAGCCGACGGTGGACCAGCAGGAGGTGCTGGACCGGTGGGACCAGACGCTGACCAAGTTGGCGACCGACCCGATGTCCCTGGCCGGCCAGGTGGAGTGGATCGGCAAGTACCAGCTGCTGGAGCGCCAACGCCAACGCCTCGGAGTGGGCTGGGACGATGCCCGACTGGTCGCGATGGACCTGCAGTGGTCGGACCTGCGTCCCGAGAAGTCCCTGGTCCAGGCCCTGGCCGCGCGCGGCCTGGTTGAGCGGCTGTTCTCGGATGAGGAGATCGCCTGGGCGGCCGACAACCCGCCGAGCGGAACGCGAGCGCAGGCCCGCGGCCAGGCCGTCAGCACCCGCCCGGACCTGAAGCAGGCATCCTGGACCTCCCTGGTCTTTGACGAAGGCCAGGCCGAAAGCTATCGCCGCGTCCCGCTGGCAGATCCAACCAAGTAGGAGGAAACAATGAGTAGCACCCAGATTTACGGTGGTTCCGGTCCCGACGACGAAGAACCGATGGACCTGCCCGGCGGCCAGATTCAGGTGAACGCGCTGGATTCCATTCTGGACGAGATCGACACCGTGTTGGAGCAGAACGCGGAGGCGTTCGTGCAGGGGTTCGTCCAAAAGGGTGGCCAGTAGGGTGGACCGGCGCATTTACGGGGTCGAAACCGAGTACGGGATTACCTGCGCCGGGGGTGACCTCGACGCGGAGGCGGCGGCGCGCGAGCTCTTTGCCCCGCTGATTCAGCGCGGCCGGACCACCAATATGTTCCTGCCCAACGGGGGTCGACTCTACCTGGACGTCGGGGCGCACCCGGAGTACGCCACCGCCGAATGCGATAACCTGTGGGACCTGCTGGCCCAGGACCGGGCCGGATCCCAGCTGCTGTCCGACCTGGCCACCGAGGCCAACGGACGCCTGGAGGCGGGACGAATCCACCTGTTCCGGAACAACTTCGACTTCGACCACAACTCGTTCGGTTGCCACGAGAACTACCTGTTGCGTCGGCGACGCGACTTTCGCGAGGTGGCCGACGCCCTGGTCGCCTACTTCGTCACTCGCCAGGTGGTGGCCGGTGCCGGTGACCTGAAGCGGAACCCCGAGGGCCAGCTTCAATACGTGTTTTCGGCCCGGGCCGACCAGATGTTTGACTCTGTCTCGGCTGCCACTACCCGCGCTCGACCGATTATTAATACGCGGGACGAGCCGCTGGCCGATGCCACCGAGTATCGCCGGATGCACGTCATTGTGGGCGATTCGAACATGGCCGAGCCGACCACGGCCCTGAAGGTCGGCGCCACCGAGCTCCTGTTGGATGCGGTGGACCGGGGCATCCACCTGGCCGACCTGGCTCTGGCCGACCCGATTGAGGCCATTCAAGCCATTAACTTCGACCTGTCCGGGCAACTGCTGCTGCCAATGCAGGACGGGCGCCAGCTGCGGGCGGTCGACATCCAGCAGGAAATTCTGGACCGGATCCTCGGACTGGAACCGGAGCTGAGCGAGATGCAGCGCTACCTGGTCGGACTCTGGCAGCGCGCGATCGAGGCCGTCAGGTCTGGGAATTGGGCTCCGATCGAGACCGAGATCGACTTTGCCATCAAGAAGCGATTGGTCGACCAGTATCGGGAACGGTCCGGAGCCGAACTGGCCGACCCGCGGGTGGCCCGGCTGCTGCTCAGCTACCATGACATCACCGAGGCGGGCCTGCGCGGAAAATTGGAGGCAGGGCAGGTAATGCTGCGGCTGACCAGTCCCGAGCAGGTGACGGTGGCGACGACGACCCCGCCGCCCACCACCCGCGCCCATCTGCGGGGCCGAGTGATCGCTGCGGCCGAGCGGAACCGGCGCGACCTGGCTTGCGACTGGATTCACCTGCGGCTCGAAGACGGGGGCCTGAACCTGGCCCTGCAGGACCCGTTCGCCACCGAAAGCGAAGCGGTCGATCAGCTGATTGCCGCGATTGAGCAGTCCAGCCCCCAGTTGCCCGCATGACCCCACCCAGTCGCGTCGCCCGCGCTTCCAACCGAAAGCGCCGCCAGCTCCTCCTCACCTTGGTGCTGGCGGTGATCGCGCTGATCGCGGTCTTCGGGGCCGCCTGGCTGTGGGTCGGACAGCGCCCACCGGTCCGGGAAGTGGCTTCCCAATCCGGCGAGGTCAAGGGACTACTTGACCTGGTCACGGTTGGGGGAAGACCGGGGGCGCCACCGGTGGTTGGGGTCCCCGCCCCGGTCGAGGTGGGGTCACTGAAGGTGGCCGAGGTTGAGGCCGGCACGGGCCGCGTGATTGAGGAGAACCGGCCCGTGGTGGCCCAGGTGCATCGCTTCTCCGGGCGTGACGGGCGGGCGCTGGACTCGGGCAAGTTTGTCATGGGGCAGGCCTGCGCTGACGATCTGGGCCCCGAACTGTCGCACCTGGTGATGGGGCGAACTGAAGGCACCCGCCTGCTGGTCCTGCGCCCGGTCGGGGATGACACCGAGGTGGTGATTGTCGATCTGCTCCCCACGGTCGCGACGGGAACCGAGGTGGGCCAGCAGGATGGGCCGCTGAGCGTGGCCCTGAACGCGGAGGGCCCGGTGATTACCCACCGACCCGGGGAACCCCCGGCCAACCTGGTCGTGCAGCAGTTGCTGCGCGGTGATGGTCCCCAGGTTCACATGGGTGATCAGGTGTTGGCCCAGTTTCTGCTGGCTCGCTGGGGCGACGGCGTCGTGGTGACCAACACTTGGGGTGAGGGGTTGCCGCAGGTCAACGAGGTGGACGAACTGTGGCCGGGTCTGCGGGACGCCCTGGTGGATCAGCGGGTCGGCTCGCGCATTGCGGTGACCATTCCGGCCGACCTGGCGAACGGTGACGACACAATCGTCGCGGTTATCGATATTCTGGGAACCATCACCCCGAGCGACTAGCGAGAGGACAAGCCATGGTCGCAATTCGAGTTATTCCCTGCCTGGACGTTGCCGGGGGCCGCGTGGTCAAGGGAGTTAACTTTGAGAACCTGCGCGATGCCGGCGACCCGGTTGAGCTTGCCTCCGTCTACAGTGCGCAGGGCGCGGACGAGGTGACTTTCCTAGACGTGTCCGCCTCCTTGGAGGAGCGCGGCACCATGCGAGAGACGGTTCGGCGGACGGCGGCAGAAGTGTTCGTGCCCCTGACAGTTGGGGGAGGCATTCGGACCGTGGCGGACGTGGAAGCCCTCCTGGCTTGCGGAGCCGACAAGGTTTCGGTCAACACCTCGGCGTTGGCCCGGCCGGAACTGATCACCGAGGTGGCCAAAGCTTTCGGTTCCCAGGTGCTGGTGCTGTCGGTCGACGCCCGGCGGGTCAAAGGGGAGTTCCAACCCTACCGGTACGAGGTGACTACCCACGGCGGTAAACGCTCGGCCGGGGTGGATGCCCTGGCCTGGACTCACGAGGCGCAGGAGCGGGGAGTGGGCGAAGTTCTGCTCAACTCGATGGATGCCGACGGGGTCCGGACCGGCTTCGATCTGGAGATGCTGTCGCAGGTGCGCGAGGTGACCAGCGTGCCGCTGATTGCCTCGGGCGGAGCGGGCGAAGTACACCACTTCGTCGAGGCGGCTCAGGCGGGGGCGGATGCCGTTCTGGCTGCCTCGGTGTTCCACTTTGGGGTAGTGCGGGTGAGTGACGTCAAGGAAGCGTTGGCTGCCGCCGGGTTTGAAGTCCGGCCGGCCTAGCGGGTCGGAGGAGAGGAGAGACAGATGAGTAAGGCAACCTCGGGCGGTCGGGGCACGTTGGAGGCACAGCGCAGTCGCCAAGAGGCCGTGGCTCGCCTGGTCTTGGACTCGGGTTCTCTTCCAGTTGAGGTGTTGGCCAAGACCATGGGTGTCTCCACCATGACGATTTATCGCGACGTTGCCACGCTGGAGGAGCAGGGCCTGGTCACGCTGCTGAAAGGAAGCGTGTTTGCGCTCGCTTCCACTTTGAACGAGGCGAGTGCCGAGTTTCGGATGGGGGAAAACTCGGCGATCAAGGAGCGGTTTGCGCTCGCGGTTGATCCTTTGATTCCGGTCCGGGCCACAGTCATGCTGGACGACTCCACTTCCGCTATTTACGCGGTGGTGCAACTGGCCGGGCAGCGCCCGCTCAACGTGATCACTAACTCGTTGCTGGCTGCTCGACAACTGGAGCCCCTCCCGGACGTGCAGTTGCAGATCATCGGGGGCGAGTACCAAAAGTGGGCTCAAGCTTCTGTCGGCTCGGCCGCGCTGAAGCAGATCCGGGATCTCCACGCCGACATCTGCATTGTCTCCACTTCGGGGATCGCCGCGGGTGGCTGCTTCCACCCGTATCGTGAACTGGCTGACGTCAAACAGGCGATGTTGGCTGCCAGCGAATCCAAGATGCTGCTGGCGGATGGCTCGAAGTTCTCGCGCCGGTCTGTCCACCGGTTTGCTGACCTGGCTGACTTTGACTACCTGGTGACGGACGAATCCGCTCCGGCGGAGGCCTTGGCCGAACTGCGGGGACTGCCGGGCCAGCTGATCACTGTCGCCGCTGACTAACACAAAATGTGTGGCACATGCCCACCGGGAACCGGGTCTCGCTGACCGGGATAAACCGGCGGTAAATTGCCATTTCTTGCCGACCTAGATTCAGGTCTAGGCTGTTCGCCGCCCGAAGTTCCAGCAATGCGCCCATCGGCTCTGGACCTGGGTGAACTGTGGCCAGTCATCGAGATTAGGCCGGTCAGGCCTGTCTGCCTTCCTGCACCTATGTCGTGAACCACAACCACGATTAACACAAAGCCTGTTGCAAGTAACGTAAACCGTGTTACAGTACTTTCAACCTCGTCGAGGGATGGACTAGCAAGGAGGCACTCATGTTCAGGATCGTTGTGGCAGCAGATATTGCCGGGTTTGACTACAAGGAAATTTTGAAGGCGGATCTGGAGGCTGACCCGCGCGTGGCCGAAGTGATCGATGTTGGGGTTCGCAGTGGCGAAGACGTGGACTACCCTCACGTCGCCGTCAAAGGCGCCCAGCTGATTGCGGAAGGAAAGGCGGATCGCGGTCTGTTCATCTGCGGGACTGGCATGGGGGTGGCGATGGCGGCCAACAAGGTGGAAGGGATCCGAGCCTCGGTGGCCCACGACTCCTTCTCCGTCGAACGCCTGGTTCTCTCCAACAACGCGCAGGTTCTTACCATGGGCCAGCGGGTGATCGGGATTGAGTTGGCCCGGCGCCTGGTGCGTGAGTGGCTATCTTACGAGTTCGACGAGGCTTCAGCGTCGGCGCCGAAAGTGGCGGCGCTCGAGAGTTACGACCGGCGGGGCTGCTGAACGTCGGTTGCACTGTCACCACACAACACACGAATAGAAGGAATCGATTATGATGCCTGATGCAACGATGCAATTTCTAGGCAATATGGACCTATTCTGGCTGCTCATGTCCCTGGCCGGGGGCGCGTTTGGGGCCATGATTGGGGCAAACTACGCGTTTGGGTTTACCGGAGTCACGATCTTGCTGGGCCTGGGGGTTCTGGCGGGAACCGGAAACTCGATTATTTTGGACTACGTCTCGTTTGGGCCGGTATTTGGGCCTCACATCGCCTTTGCCGGCGGCGTGGCTGCTGCCGCCTACGCGGGCAGGAAGAAGGTACTGGTCGGGGGCGGCAAAGATGTCAACAGTCCACTCGCCGGCCTGAACCGGCCCGACGTGCTCCTGGTGGGTGCGCTGTTTGGGGCGGGGGGATACCTGGTTGAGCGCCTGATTAAACTGATCCCTTGGCTCGGATCGCACACGGATACGGTGGCGCTGACCGTGGTTATCTCCGCTCTGGTCGCCCGCGTTATGTTTGGCCGCACCTCGATCTTCCACCGTTTGACTCCTCCGGCCGAGGGAGCGCGGTGGCTGGACTGGCAGGAACAACCCAAGCAACTGCTCACCGTCTCACTCTTTGCATCGACCCTGGCCGCCGGGGCCTCGATGGTGGTGGGAAGCTACATCCTGCCGCTCTCGGTGGCCGACGAGCACTGGGCGCGGATGCTCGACAACGCCCACGTGTTGCCGTTTGCTATTTCGGCTGTCTGTATCTTCTTTGTGGCTGGCGGCCTGAGAATGCCGGTGACTCACCACATGACCATCACGGCCTCGCTGGCAGCGATTGCCTTCTTGAAGATCAGTGGCTCCGGTATGGTGGGCCTGCTGGCTGGGATTGTGTTCGGTGTGATCGCTGGTTTTGTTGGGGAGCTGATGGCTCGCCTGATGTACAGCCACGGCGATACGCACATTGATCCGCCGGCAGCAGCAATCTGGGTGATGAACACGCTGGTGGCCGTGGCCGCGATGCCGTTCTTGGACTAGGGCGAGGCGGGGGTTTAGCGCGATGAGTGAGATTCAGACCTGGGCGGACCGGTTTTATCAGGCCTACGTGTTCGACATGGATGGGACGATTTACCTCGGTGACCACCTGCTTCCGGGCGCGGCCCGACTGCTGGCCGAACTGAGAGAGCGGGAGCTGCCCGTCCGGTTTCTCTCGAACAATCCGACCAAAAACCCCCGTCAGTACCTGGAGAAGCTGGCGCGGCTGGGGATCGAAGCCGACCTGGAAGAGATTGCCTCCACCGTGGTGACCACGGTGCGCTGGCTGAAGCGGAATCACCCGGATGCTACCGTGTTCCCGATTGCGGAAGCCCCCCTGGTGGACGCCTTGGTGGAGGCAGGCTTTCGGGTGAGTGACGATCCCGCCGAAATCGATGTCGTGGTCGCCTCGTACGACCGCACCTTCGACTACCGCAAGCTCCAGATTGCATTTGATGCCATTTGGTTCCATCGGCGAGCTGTTCTAGTCGCCACCAACCCCGACCGTTACTGCCCGTTCCCTGGGGGTCGGGGCGAGCCGGACTGCGCTGCCATTATCGCGGCTGTTGAAGCCTGCACCGGAACCAAGTGCAAAGAAATAATCGGCAAGCCGAATCCCATCATGCTGCGTGAAGCGCTGGGGGACTTGGAGGTCGACCTGAAAGATGTGGTGATGGTCGGAGACCGACTTTCCACCGACATCGCGATGGCGGTAAACGCCGGCATGAGTTCGGCTCTGCCCCTGACTGGGGAGTCCACCTGGGACGACGTTCGCGCGCTGGATCCCAATCATCGACCGACGCTGGTGCTAGACCGGGTCGATCAGCTGGTCCCGCGGGCAGTGTGGGATGAGCACAATTGGCAAGAAAAGTAACAAGTAAAGACTCAAAGAGGAGCGAAAAAATGGTACTACCAGACTACGAAGGACCCTTCCTGTTAGGAATCGACTTTGGGACAGAGTCCTGCCGAGCTGCAATCTTTGACCTGCAGGGTCACCCAATTGGTTTTGCCGCTACCCCGTATCCAACGCACCATCCCCGCCCGGGTCGAGCCGAGCAGGACCCCGGGGACTGGTGGGAGGCGCTAAAGGCCTCAGTTCACCGCGTGATGAACGAAACCGGAGTGCGGGCCAAAGATATCGCGTCGATCTCGTACGATGCCACCACCATGACCGTGGTGGCCATGGATCAGAACGGGCAGGCGCTGACAAGGGCCATCATGTGGATGGACGTTCGCGCCACCGACCAGTCCGCTCGAGCCGAGACCATTGAGCACTGGGCCCGCGACTACAACGGTCAAGGGACGATGCCCGCCACGGCGGAGTGGTACCCGTTCAAGGCAGCTTGGCTCCGGGAGAACGATCCGGACACCTATCATGCTGCCTATCGGCTGGTGGACGCTCCCGATTGGCTGACGTTCCGCCTGACCGGGGAATGGACCGTCAACATTAACTCTGCCGCACAGCGGATGTACTACAACCGGGACCGAGGCGGCTGGCCGGTGGAATTCTACGAACACATCGGGTGCGGGGATGTCTTTGAGAAGTTGCCAGAGCGAGTGGTTGATCTGGGAAGTCCAGTTGGGGGACTGACCCCAACGGCGGCCGCAGATTTGGGCCTCCTGCCCGGGACGCCGGTTGCTCAGGGGTGTGCGGACGCGTGGGCGGGTCAGATCGGACTCGGTGTCGTCGAGCCGGGCAAGATCGCGGTGATCACCGGTTCTTCCCACGTTATCACCGGCCAGTCGGCCAACCCGGCCTACGGAGCCGGTTTCTTCGGTGGCTTCACCGATTCGGTGGTGAAGGGCCAGTACACTGTTGAAGGCGGACTGGTTTCATCCGGCTCGGTCCTCAAGTGGTTCAAAGACAACTTCGCTCGCGACATCACCCAGGCCGCGGAGCGGTTGGACATGAACCCGTACCGAGTCCTGGATGAACGTGCCTCGAAGCTTCCCATTGGCTGTGACGGGCTGATCATCAACGAGTACTTCCAAGGGAACCGAACCCCCTACACCGACTCGAAAGCTCGCGGAGCCATGCTGGGACTGACGCTGGCCACCAATCCTGAACTGATGTATCGCGCGATTGAAGAGGCGGTCTGCTACGGCGTGGCGCACAACCTGAAGGTGTTCAAAGATGCAGGGTTCCAGCCGAAGGAGCTGGTGGCAGCCGGTGGGGCAACGAAGTCGAAGCAATGGATGCAGATGCACGCCGACGTGACGGGGCTGCCGGTGGTGTTGACCGAAGTTGGGGACGCGGTGGTCCTGGGCTCCTGCATGCTGGCAGCGGTCGGTGCGGGCCTGTATCCCAGTATCCAGGATGCCGCCCGAAACATGGTGCGCGAGACCGAGCGCATTGAACCGGACCCGGCAGCGCACGAGGAGTACCAGTTCTACCTGGACAAATACATGCGCCTCTATCCCCAGGTACAACAGCTCAGTCACGAAATTGTCGATCGGCAAGCCTGAGCCCTAGAAAGGAATCTCATGTCCAATTCACTGATGGAGCGGGCGGTTGCAGCCGCTACCGACACCAAAGAAGCACTGCTGGGGCGGGGAGTAGTCGGGCAGACAGGCGCGCTCTTCGCTCGTCTGTTTCCCGGGCAGCGGGCCGTCGTAGTTGCCGATGAGAACACCTACGCGGCCGCCGGGACCGCGGTGGTGGCCTCACTGAAGGAGGCGGGTGTCACCATCGACAGTGAGTACATCTTCCCCGGCACCCCAACCCTCTACGCCGGATACTCCAACGTGGAGCAGCTCCGGGAGTATCTGCGTCCGATCGAGGGTGTCTCCGTCTGTTCAATTGGCGCGGGAACCCTGTCTGATCTAGCCAAGTTGGCCAGTGGCGAACTGGGTCGCTCGTACCTGAACGTGTGCACGGCCGCCTCAGTCGACGGGTTTGCCTCTTTTGGTGCCTCAATCTCCAAAGATGGGTTCAAAAGCACCCATGACTGCCCGGCTCCGGCCGGGTTGGTGGCAGATTTTGACATCATCGCAGCCGCTCCCAAACGGCTGACCGCGACCGGCTACGGGGACCTGATCGAGAAGATCCCGGCCGGGGCCGACTGGATTCTGGCCGATGCGTTGGAAATCGAACCGATTGACCAGCAGGCCTGGGATCTGGTGCAGGGACCCCTGCGAGCGGCGCTCGCCGATCCGGAGCGGATTGCAGCGGGGGATCCGGCAGCGATCGTTGGGCTGACCGAGGGCAACATCATGTCGGGTTTAGCCATGCAGGCGGTTCAGTCCTCTCGGCCGGCATCCGGAGCCGGGCACCAGTTCTCCCACGTGTGGGAAATGGAGGGGCACGGCACGGATTGGGATCCTCCGCTCTCGCACGGGTTCAAAGTGGGGGTGGGAACGGTAGCCTCCTGCGCCCTCTGGGCCGAAGCGTTGCAACTGGACCTGGCCAACCTGGATGTGGACCGGGTGGTGGCCGAGGCGCCATCTGACGCGGAAGTTGAGGCCCGGGTTCGGGCTCTGCTCGATCCTCGGATCGTGGAAGAGGGGGTAAAACACACCGTAGGCAAGCACCTGACGGGGACGGAGCTGCGAGATCGGTTGAACCTGATCAAATCTCGGTGGCCCCAGATCGTGGACCGGGCCGTTCCACAGCTGTCTTCTCCCGAGCAAATTGCCGATCAGCTAGCTCGGGTGGGGGCTCCCTATCATCCTGAGATGATCCAGATTGATTGGGACCGGTTCCGTCTGACGCATTTCAAAGCGCAAATGATTCGCCCCAGGTACACCATCTTGGACCTGTTGGTTGAGGTGGGAATGCTCGACGAAGTAGTCTCCCGGCTGTTCTCCGCGGAAGGCTACTGGGGGCGCCACCGACACCCGTAACAGCTACTGCGGGTGTCGATCAGAGTGCCGGAGCGCAAACCGCTCCGGCACTCTTCTAACACAAATCTCAATCCTCGATCGGAGCATTGTCTTTAGGTGACTCGATTCACCCCCTGACCTGGAAAAGTGTCACAATGCAGAGGTGGGACTGGAACGAGCGATTAGGGAGCGCCTCAAGTGGAATGAGGCCGGGTTGGTCTGTGCGGTAGTGCAGGACTACGACGGTGGACAGGTGTTGATGGTGGCCTGGATGGACCAGGAAGCGCTGGCTCGGACCCTGGCTGAGGGGCGGGTCACCTACTGGTCCCGATCGCGCCAGGAGTACTGGCGCAAGGGCGACACCAGCGGACACCGGCAGTACCTGCGGGGAATCTCAGTGGACTGTGACGGGGATGCCCTGCTGCTTCAAGTCGAACAGATTGGTGCGGCCTGTCACACTGGGACCCGCAGTTGTTTTGAGGCCGGCGGACCGCTGCCCTTTACTTCCATCGAGGCAGGAGGAACAGTTCGATGAGCGTTCTAGATGAGATTATTGCTGGCGTTCGTGAAGACGTGGCTCGGCGCGAAGCCGAGGTGTCCCTGGATGAACTGAAGTTGCGCGTTCAGCAGGCACCGGATGCGAAAGACGTGATCTCCGCGCTGCGGGACGTGCCGGGAGCCGTCTCGATCATCTCCGAGGTCAAGCGGGCCTCACCGTCCAAGGGTCAACTGTCAGACATTCCCGATCCGGCTCATCTGGCTCGCCTGTACGAGGAAGGTGGGGCCGCCATGGTCTCGGTCCTGACCGAGGAACGACGTTTCCACGGCTCCCTGGCCGACCTGGACGCCGTCCGGGCCGCGGTGGACATCCCGGTCCTGCGGAAAGACTTCATCGTGACGCCCTACCAGATCCACGAGGCGCGAGCTCACGGAGCTGACGCCGTCCTGCTGATCGTAGCGGCGCTGGAGCAGCCGGTCCTGGTCTCATTTGTTGAGCGGGTCAAGTCGTTGGGAATGACACCGCTGGTGGAAGCGCACTCTCGGCTGGAGGCGCTCCGTGCGCTGGAGGCGGGGGCCGACCTGATTGGCGTCAACTCGCGAAACCTGAAGACGCTGGACGTGGACCGCCGCGTGGTAGAAGAGGTCATCGACGTGATTCCGGCCGAGGTCGTGGCCGTCGCGGAGTCGGGCGTTCGCAACAGCCGAGACGTGCTCGACTATGCTCTAGTAGGGGCGGATGCCGTCCTGGTGGGGGAGGCCCTGGTTCGATCGGGCAATCCCCTGGAACAGATAAAAGACATGGTCAGTGCCGGGCAGCATCCGGCGCTCAAGACCGACCGCAAGCAGCGGGTAAAGGATGCGCGGGAGGACATGTAAGTGTCAGAACAGGTGCCAGAATCGACTCAGCATTACTTCGGCCAGTTTGGGGGGCGGTTTGCCGCTGAACCTTTGATGGCCGCCATTGATGAGCTCGATCGCGAGTGGCACCGCCTCTGGCATGACGACAGTTTCCGGGCCGAGTTCGACCTGCTGTTGCGCGACTACGCGGGCCGCCCCTCCCTTCTGACCGAGGTTCCCAGGTTCGCCGCCGGAACCGGCGCTCGAATCTTCCTCAAGCGCGAGGACCTAAACCACACCGGCTCGCACAAGATCAACAATGTGCTGGGGCAGGCGCTCCTGACCAGGGAACTGGGCAAAAAGCGGGTCATTGCCGAAACCGGGGCCGGTCAACACGGGGTGGCCACGGCCACCGCCGCCGCCCTCCTCGGCCTCGAATGCACCATCTACATGGGCAAAGAGGATACTGAGCGCCAGGCCCTGAACGTGGCCCGGATGCAGATGCTCGGTGCCGAGGTGATCGCGGTGACCCAGGGGTCCCAGACCCTCAAAGATGCCATCAACGAGGCCTTCCGCGACTGGGTGACCAACGTGGAGACCACCAACTATGTGTTTGGGACCGCAGCCGGCCCACACCCGTTCCCAGATATGGTCCGGGACCTGCAGCGGGTAATCGGGGACGAGGCGAGGGCCCAAATCCTGGCGCAAACCGGCTCCCTGCCCGACGCGGTCTTCGCCTGCGTTGGGGGCGGCTCCAACGCGATCGGCATTTTCACCGCTTTCCTCTCAGATCCGGAGGTGGCCCTATTTGGGGCCGAGGCCGGGGGAGATGGCGTCACCACCGGGCGGACCGCCGCCTCGATCACCGTTGGGGAAGTGGGCATCCTGCACGGGGCCAAGACCTACGTGCTGCAGGAACGTGACGGCCAGACTCGTGCCTCCCACTCCATTTCGGCCGGGTTGGACTACCCCGGGGTCGGGCCCCAGCACGCCCACCTGGCGGAGAGTGGCCGGGCCACCTATCTGCCCGTGACCGACGCGGCCGCAATGGAGGCATTCCGCCGACTGTCGCAGACGGAGGGAATCATTCCGGCGATTGAGTCCGCCCACGCGCTGGCGGCCGCGCTCGAGTGGTTGGAATCCGGACAGGCTCCGGCCCACCCGACCGTGATTGTGAACCTGTCGGGGCGCGGCGACAAAGATATGGACACGGCGGCGGCCTATTTCGGCTTGGGGCAGGCAAAAGAGGAAGTAGTGGACCCGTCAAAGAAGGAGGTGGCCCAATGACCAGCAGTACCCCGGTTATCAAAGCTCAAGTTGCCCGCGGGAACGCGGCTCTGATCGGTTACCTTCCGGTCGGGTTCCCCTCGGTGCCACAGTCAATTGAGGCGGCCCAGGTCCTGTTGGACAACGGGGTGGACGCGATTGAGCTGGGCTTTCCCTACTCGGATCCGGCCATGGATGGGCCGGTGATTCAACAGGCCACCACCATCGCCCTGCAGCGAGGCGTTCACCTGGAAGATCTGCTCGGAGCGGTCGAACAGCTGTCCGCCGGCGGGGCTCCGATTCTCTCGATGACCTACTGGAATCCCGTCCATTGGTACGGGGTGGAGCGCTTTGCGCGGGACTTTGCCGCTGCGGGCGGCTCGGGGCTGATCACGCCGGACCTTCCCCCGGAAGAGTCGGCCCAGTGGCGCGCGGCCTCCGAACAGTATGACCTTGAGCGGGTGTTTCTGGCCGCACTTTCCTCCACAGAGGACCGGCTCAAACTGATTGCCCAGGAGAGCCGCGGGTGGGTGTATGCCGCCTCGGCCATGGGGGTGACCGGTCAGCGCAGCTGGATAGACGAACGCCTATCCGCCCTGGTGGGGCGCGTGCGCGCGGCCGGAGCCGACACCGTCTGCGTCGGTCTGGGGGTCTCTAACGGGCAGCAGGCGCGCGACATTGGCGCCTACGCGGACGGGGTCATCGTCGGTTCCGCGTTCATCAAACCGCTGTTGACACAGGAGTACGATAGGGCGCTAGCGAGTCTCGCCGCCCTGGCTCAAGAATTGCGCCGGGGAGTGGACGGGGCCAGGAAAGGGAACAACTAGATGATCGCAATGTCGATTCCTTCGCCCGCCCAGGGAGTCTGGTGGCTGGGCCCAATTCCGATCCGCGCCTACGGCATTTTGATGGTGACGGCGATGGCCCTCGCCACCTGGGTCGCGTACAAACGCTATCGCGCCCGCGGCGGCGTCGGCGAAGTGGTGTTGGACGCGGCCCTGTGGGCCATCCCCTTCGGCATCGTTGGGGGTCGCCTGTACCACGTGTTCACGACGCCTGAATCGTACTGGGGGCCGGGCAAAGACCCGTGGGCGATCCTGCGAATCTGGGAAGGCGGCATGGCCATTTGGGGCGCCGTCGCCCTGGGAGCGGTCGGAGCCTACATTGGACTGCGGCGAGCCGGCCAGCGAGTGGGCCCGTTTGCGGACGCGTTAGCTCCCGGACTTCTGCTGGCCCAGGTGCTGGGCCGGTGGGGTAACTACTTCAACCAGGAACTGTTCGGCGGTCCGACGACCCTGCCGTGGGGCCTGGAAATTGATGCTGCCCACCTGCCCCCCGGGTACCCGGAGGGAACCCTGTTCCATCCGACCTTCCTGTACGAGGGCATTTGGAATATCACCATGGCGCTGCTGCTGATCTGGCTGGACCGGCAGTTCCGGTTCAAGTCCGGTCAGGTGATGTCGCTCTACCTGGTGATGTACGGGGTGGGTCGGTTCTGGGTTGAGGCCATCCGAATTGACGAAGCGCGCACCTACCTGGGGTTGCGTCTGAACGGCTGGACCGCACTCTTTGTCGTGGTGTTGGGGATCATCTTGTTCTTCGTCACCAGGCGGGTGGGGGCTCCGGCCGAAGTGCTCCCACCGGAGCGAGCCGACTATTTTGCCCGCGTGGGCAAGCAGGATGTGGAAGAAGCTGACGACTCAGCCCGAGTGGCTGTTGAGCTGGCAGAAGAGGACGAGCCGTTGCCCGATTCACGGGAGGAAACGGCAATTTAACCTGAGACTTTCTCGGGACAGCGTAGGATAGGAGTTGATCGCTGCGGGTTCGCAGCATTGGGCATGGATATAGGTATGGTGAAGTATGCGTAGAGCCAAGATTGTCTGCACGATTGGACCGGCAACGGACTCTCCGGAGCAAATCCAAGCCCTGGTGGATGCCGGGATGGACGTGGCTCGCATTAACCGCAGTCACGGCACTGCTGAGCAGCACGAGCAGGTGATCAAGCGGGTTCGCCGTGCCTCGGAGACCTCCGGTCGCCCGGTGGCGGTGCTGGTGGACCTGCAGGGCCCCAAGATTCGGCTAGAGACCTTTGCGGAGGGACCTCAGCGGCTGGAAGTGGGTGACATCTTCACCATCACGACCCGGGACGTGCCCGGCACCAAGGAGTTGGTTGGCACCACGTTTAAGGGTCTCCCAGGAGACTGTCGACCCGGTGACCGCCTGCTAATCGACGACGGCAACGTCTCGGTCCGGGTGATTGAGGTGACCGACACCGACGTGGTGACCCGGGTGGAAGTTCCCGGCATGGTGTCGGATCACAAAGGCCTGAACCTGCCCGGCGTGGCGGTCTCGGTGCCCGCCCTGTCCGAGAAGGACCGGGAAGACCTGCGCTGGGGACTGCGCGTGGGGGCTGACTTTATCGCCCTGTCGTTCGTGCGCAACGCCGCCGACTACGACGATGTTCGCCAGATCATGGAGGACGTTGGGATCGTTCGGCCGGTAATCGCCAAGATTGAGAAGCCGCAGGCGGTGGACGCGCTCACCTCCGTGATTGACGCCTTCGACGGGATCATGGTGGCCCGCGGCGACCTCGGGGTGGAAATGCCGCTGGAGGCGGTTCCCCTGGTCCAGAAGCGAGCCATTGAACTGGCTCGCCGTGCCTCCAAGCCGGTGATTGTGGCCACCCAGGTGATGGACTCGATGATCCACAACCCGCGCCCCACCCGGGCCGAAGCTTCCGACTGCGCCAACGCCATTTTGGACGGCGCCGACGCGGTCATGCTGTCGGGGGAAACCTCCGTCGGGGACTACCCGATCGAGGCGGTTCGGACCATGGCTTCCATCATCGAGAGCACCGAGGAAAACGGTGGCGAACGAATCGCCCCGCTGGGTGCGTTCGCGGTGGACCGCTCCGGTGTGATCTGCGAGGCCGCGGCCAACATTGCCGAGAGCCTCGATTCGCGCTACCTGGTGACCTTCACCCAGACGGGCAGCACCGCCAAGCAGATGGCGCGCCTGCGCAGCCCAATTCCTCACCTGGCCTTCACCCCGATCGTTGAGGTGCGAAACCAGCTGGCCCTTTCCTGGGGGGTGCAGCCGATTCTGGCACCCGAGGCGGAGCACACCGATCAGATGGTCGCGCTGGTGGACGAGGTGGTGCAGGACGCTAGAATTGCCCACATGGGCGATGGTCTGGTGCTGGTCGCCGGGATGCCGCCGGGGGTCCCGGGCTCATCCAACCTGGTCCGCGTGCACAACGTGGGAGACCTGAAAACCCAGTAGGGCTTGCCTTCTTCCTCCAGGTCTGCCATACTTGATCAGTTGCCTTCAGCGCGAAGTCGCAGAACGAAGGCACTGAGGTGGCAAGTTGGCTCACTGCGCGATCGCTGCGTACCCCAACTGCCTGGAAGGAAGAAGAAGGTGAGAAAATTGAATAACAACAATGTAGTAGCACTCGTCTCGGTACGTGATCTACTGCGCGGTCGGCAGGCAAATAACCTGTTGGAAAACAGCCTGGCCGATTCTGTGCGCCCCTGGTTCTCCGATTGGACTAACCCGGAAGTGACGCAGGCGCTAGAAGAGTTGGAACAACCGGCCTCTCGCGAACGCGCAGCAGCCTATTTGGGGCTGGAAATCACGGCAGCCTAACCTGATCTGCTAGTAAAGGAGCCCGACCTCCCGGTCGGGCTCCTTTCATCTTCCCCTCCACAGGAAAGCTAATATCCGATCGACCGCAGGTACTCCCGAGAGTCGCGAATGCAGTCAAACGGGTCCCGGCCGTAAGTATCATCCTGTTCGATCAGGAAGTACTCCGCTCCGGCGGCGATCGCGGCCGGCAGCAGCTCAGGCCAGTTCATATTTCCCGCGCCCACCTCGGCAAACTGGGCCAACGAGAGGAACTGCGCCATGAAGCCGGGGTAATCCCCCTGCTTGAGAAGTTCATCGGCCTCCAGGGGCAGCGGCACCACCCGGTAGTCCTTCACGTGGATCAGCCGGCAGACCCCGGTGTAGGCCTTTAGCATGTCCAACGGGGCCATTCCGCCGCGCTGAACCCAGTGCAGGTCCACCTCAAACTGCAGTGCCGGGGCCACGCGCCGAACAATGTCGAAAATCCGCTCGCCGTCGAACTGGGCCAGGTCCACGTGGTGGTTGTGGTAGCACATCGTGATGCCCTCGGCTGCAAACCGCTCGGCCCAGGGCTGACACTGGGCCGCCCACTTCTCGGTGTTCTCCCTGGAGGTCATGGCCCATGTGGGCATCATTCCGATCCGGACAAATCTGGTTCCCAGTCGCTGGCAGTCAGCCACAATCTTGTCGAACTTGGTGGTGACGTCGTCGGCCCCAACCGGGGAGGGCCCCATCGCAATCGAGAGGGCCGCCACCTCAATTCCTAACTCGGATACTCCCCGTTCGAGGTCGGCCGTGTTCGCCTCGTCCATCGGAATCTGCGACACCTCGACGGCGTCCAGATCCAGCTCCCGCAGGCGCTCCAGGACGGCAAACATGCCCGCCTCGGCCACCTGCTCTTTCAACATCATCATCTGCACGCCCAGAACAGCCATGATTCTCCTTAGTCTCGCTGCGCGAACTTGCCCTCTTCGGCAATTCGCCGGTTTAGCTCGGTCAGGTACTCCTCGGCCGGGAAGTTGACCAGGTCGATGTCGCGGTCGGTCCAGGCCGAAAGCTGCATAGCGTTGGCCAGGCGAACGCCGCGGATGCCCTCCCGCCCCTGGGCGATCAGGGGAGCGCCGTCGAGAATGGCGGCGGCAAAGTTGGACAGCACCTGGCAGTGCTGCTCTCCCCAGACGGAGGTGTACTCTTTTTCCTCGACCGAGTAGAAGCTGGTCGGATCGGTCTGCCCCGTGAACATGAGCCGCACGTCTTCCGGGGTGGTGCGGTCAGAGATGGCCCGTTCGTCGTCAACTAGCCGGTAGATGGTCACCTTGGCCGAGTTATCCACCACGACTTTGCCCCGGTCAAAGAGGATCTCCAGTCGGTCGGTGCTGATCAGGTCGTTGGTGGAGGTGAGGAAGTGGCCGGAGGCGCCGCCGCCAAAGTCGACCACCGCGTTCACCTCGTCCTCGGTGACAATGTCGCGCTGGAACCCGAATCCGAGCCGGGCAAAGCACCGCTCGGGGCTGCCGCAGAGCCACTGCCACAGGTCGAGTTGGTGGGGGGCCTGATTGACCAGCACCCCTCCGCCCTCGCCGCCCCAGGTGGCCCGCCACTCCGACTGGTCGTAGTAGGCCTGGGGGCGCCACCAGGTGGTAATGATCCAGGAGGTGTGGCGCAACTGACCGAGTTCGCCCGAGTCAATCAAGGCTTTCAGATCGACGTAGAGCGGGTTGGTTCGCTGGTTGAACATGATCGCGAAGGTAACGTCGGGATGCTGGTCCGCGTAGTCGAACAGTTCCTCCACCTGCTTGGTGTAGACCCCGGCCGGCTTCTCAATCAGGACCGGAATGCCGCGGCTAAGGGCGGCGATGCCCATTTCCGGGTGCAGGTAGTGGGGGACGGTGGTGACCACCGCGTCGACCGCCCCCGAATCTAGCATTTCCAAGTAGTCGGTGAAAAAGGGGACCCCCAGCTCGTCTGCCCGAGCCTGTTTCGACTGGTCCACGTCGCAGATGGCGCCCACCGTCATCCGGTCGACCCGTCCCGCCTCGATAAAGTTTGCGTAAAAGCTGCCCTGGGCGCCCAGCCCAATGATGCCCAAACGTACCATTGCCTACCCCTCCACTTGCACTAGTGCGGCCCACTCGGGTGACTGGGCCTGGATTTGTTTGATGACCTGCAGGGCCTCGATGCCCTGAGCGGGTCCGAGCCAGAATGGCTCCGGTTGATCTAGCTGCCGATAGAAGTCGGCGATCAGCAGTTCGTGGGAGACACCCCAGTAGTCCCGGCCCTCACCGCCGAGTTGGCGCTCGGGGTAGTACTCTTCCGGCCGGCCCTTCCACTGGACCAGGAGGCCATCTTGAATGTGCAGGTTGGCGTGCTCGGCGAAAATGTCGATGCTGACGGGAGCCTGGACCGGTCCGGTGACGGTGGCGAAGAACTGGCTCACCTGACCGTTCGGGTGGGTGAACCGCGCAAACGCGGTGTCCTCCACCTCGATCAGGTCGGCAAACTCGGTCCTGGTGGCCATGCCGGAGACCGTTTCAATCCCGCCGAAAAACCACGAAAGCGCGTCGATCGTATGGATGGCCTGGTTGATCAGGACGCCCCCACCGCTTTGCCGCCAGGATCCGCGCCAGGGGCGGGACTGGTAGTAGTCGCGGGTTCGTTTCCACGGCACCGCGGCGACGGAGCCGTAAACCTCGCCCAGTCGGCCCGAGTCGATCAGCTCTTTCGCTTTTGCGTAGGAGAGGTTGTAGCGATTCTGATAGCAGAGGGCCACCTTCACCCCGGGTTGCTGGCGCTCCACCATGCACTCGACCAGGCGCTCGGCGGCCGGCAGGTGCGCTGCCAGCGGCTTTTCCAACACCACGTGCACTCCGTGGCTTACTGCCGCCAGCGCCGGCTCCACGTGCTGGTCGTGCGGGGTGCAGATGTGGACCACGTCGGGCCGTTCCTGCTCCAGCAGCTCCCGGTAGTCGGCGTAGGCTCGCACGTCGGAGGGGCAGCGGGAGGGCTCCACCTCCGCCACCGCCACCAGGTCCACTTCGGGTAGGCGCTCCAGCGCGGCGCGGTGCACCACGTGGATGTCGCCGCAGCCGATGATGGCGGCCCTCAGGCCCATGGGCGGTCCCCTAGCAACTCGACAAAGGAGCGGAACGCCTTTTCCCACAGTTCCGGACCGCAGAGGCCACCGAAAGCGTCGAAGTCGCCCAGGTGTGGTTCGATCGAGAAAAACCCGTCGTAGCCGTCCCGGTCCAGCGCCTCCAGCAACTGGGGGATCTGACCGTCGCCTTCGCCGGCAGGAACGACCGAGTGGTCGTCGGCCCGGGCGTCTTTGATATGAATGTAGGTCGTGCGCGCCAGGGGATAGGCGTCCATCGGGGAGACCCCGCACTGGACGTAGTTGGCCGGGTCGAAGATCAGCTCAAAGTGGCGTGGATCCAGCGCCTCGGCCAGTTCGGTCACCCGGGAGGGGACGTCGCCGTAGATCTCTTTTTCATTTTCGTGCATCAGGGTCTTGTTCGCGTCGCCCGCGATCTCCACCATGGCGGACAGCCGGTCCAGGACCTGGTGGCGAAATTGGGCGGGATCCTCACCCGGGGGCAGGAAGAAAGAGAACGTTCGGATCCGGTCGGTGCCGAACTGATCCGCCACCTCCATTGCCCGCTTGGTCCGGTCCAGGTGGGGACCGAAGTCGGCCTGAATCGGAATCTTCCCCAGGTCCGTCCCCAGCATTGAGAGGGAGATGCCCCCGTCCTGGAACTGTGCCTGCAGGTTCGCCAATTGAGTGGAATCGAGATCCAGCACCTTGGTGAACCAAGCGGAGCGCAACTCCACGTGGGACAGGCCCAGCCGCTGCAGCAACGCAATCTGGTCGGCTGGTTCGGGGGCAGCCTCGTCAGCAAATCCGGTCAGTCGCCACATCAGATTGTCTTCCACGGTGGGTTGGCGGGAAGGAGAGCTTCAAACTCGGCCACCAGCGAGTCCTGATAGGCGCCCCGGTAGGTGCCGTCCAGGAACCGGTCGAGGGCTTCCTCGCGGAAACGGCGCCAGGATTCGGCTTCTCCCCCCGGATTGATCGGGTAGAAGAGGACTCCCTCTGAGAAGGCGGAGTCGCGGTCGCCCGGGGCGTCACCAATCAGCATGATGTGATCATCGGGGTAGCGTCCCTTAGCGGCCTGCTGGACGTGCTGGGCTTTCGAGCCCATTTCCTGGCCGGCAATTACCCGCATGTACCGAGCCAGATCGTGCTCGGCCCACTCGCGCTCCAACGCCGCGATCGGGGTGGCTGAGACCGTCATGCAGTCGACCTTGCCCTGCATCGCCTGGATCGCCTCGCGTGCCCCGGGGAAAGGAGCGCAGCCGTGGACCATCCATTCGATCAGGCGGTTGACGCCGTGGCCCCACTCGATGCATTGCTCGATCTCCGCGGACGGGTTCTCCGCGGCAAAGGCGGCGATCCCCGCATCCGATCGGGGGAAGTCCGAGTCGAGGAACTTCTGCAGTTCGGTGCCCTCCGGCAGGGTGACCCCGCGTTCGAGCACCTCGGGACGCTGCTTCAACAGTTCGAACAGCCGGGCCAGGGCGACCCATCGGTTCTGCCCCCGAGTGGTGGAATGCAGGTTCACGAACAGTGCGGTTTCCCGGACCAGGGTCGAGGCGGCCTGCAGGTCAAAATACTTGATGTAGGCGGGAGTGAAACATTCCTGATGCTTGATGTCCATCGCGTCCATCGCGCACCCGTCCGAGTCGATCCCGACGAAAAAATCGGCGCTGGGTTGAAAGTCCACAGTTCCCCCTAGATCTGAGTGTCCGGCTTGCCGCAGAAGGCGTCAACGGGGGAGACCCCGCGGAACTGCGACTTGCCTTCGAGTTTGTCGACCACAGCGGTGATGGTGAAGTCACGGTCGTCGTAGGCGTTGATGTAGGTTTTCACCTGCGGCACATCCACCAGATCGTAGGGCGAGGCCATCGACACGTAGATGGTGGGGACCTCGTGGACGTACCAGGGGATGTCCACCGTTCCCTTTGTGGCCGGCCACATGACCCGCTCGGTGGGCTGCATCATGCCGTCGATTTTGCCGACGAGGACCACCAGGTCGTAGTTGTCGGTAATCTGGGCGATCGGAGCTTTCGAGGCGTACACGTTTCGCACGGCATCGGCCTGTTCTTCCCGGCTCATCTTGGTCAGCTTGTCGAACAGGGACTCGTGGATCGTCACCTGGTACCCGCGCTCTTCGAGCAGACGGGCGGTCTTGATCGCGGGGTGCTCGGCTGCGCCACCCCCGCCAAACGCTCCCGAAATCGGGTTGATTGGGCCGGAGACGGGCACCACGAGGACGCGGGGGAACCGGTCCGGGCTCAGCGGAAGCACCTCGGGCTGCTTGGCTTTGACCAGGGTCACGGCCGCATCGGTGACCTCGATCGCCAACTGCTTGTTCTCGGGCAGACCGACCCGGGCCAGCGCCTCCTCCTTCGGGGGCAGGATCTGTTCGCGCGGGGTCCGGTGCAGCCCGAGCCGGGCTTTCAACCCCAGGATCCGCTCCAGGGCTTCCTGGAGGCGCTCCTCGGTGATGACACCGTTCTCGTAGCCCTGCTTCATCCAGGCGAAGTCCTCGTCGGGATCATTGAAGAACAGGAACAGGTCGCAACCGGCGGCAATCGCGGTTGGCAACAGGTCCCGGCGTGCCATGGCACCGGTCAGGCCGACCATGTGGGAGGCATCGGTGACGACCACGCCGTTGAAGCCCATCTGTCCGCGCAGCAGGTCGGTGAGGATTTCCTTCGACAGGGTGGCCGGCAGCAGGTCGTCGGGGGTCAGATCCGGGTTGAAGCGCTGCTGATAGGCCGGCAACATGATGTGACCGACCATCAGTGAGGGCAGCCCCTCGTCAATCAGTCCCTGGTAAACCCGGCCGAAAGTCTGGTCCCACTCCTCGCAGCTGTACGAGTTGATCGAGGCGGACAGGTGCTGGTCGCGTTCGTCGATACCATCCCCGGGGAAGTGCTTGGCCGCGGGCAGGATGCCCGACTCCATGATCCCGCGCATGTAGGCGCGGGACATCTCCAGCACCAGGTCCGGGTCCCCGCCCCAGGAACGGTTGGAAATGATGGGGTTGCGCCAGTTGCGCATGATGTCCACGATCGGGGCGAAGGACCAGTTGCAGCCGATGGCGGACGCTTCCACTCCGGAAACGCGACCCATCTCGTAGGCCCACTTCGGATCGTTGGTGGCGCCAATTTTGACCTCAAATCCGACGTAGGTCCCGTCGGTGCAGGCGCCGTTGCCACCGGCTTCGGTGTTGGCGGCAATTAGCAGGGGGATCTTCGACTTGGTCTGCAGAATATGGTTCTGTTCCCAGACTTCCGCGGCCGTGCCGGGATTGTAGCGGACCGCCCCGATATGGTAGTTGTCCAGGACTCCGGTCAGATATTCTTCGGTTCGCTCTGCGCCCATGTTGACGAAGAGCTGTCCGATCTTCTCATCCACGCTCATCTGGGCGATGGTCTCTCGGACCCAGCGAACCGCGTCCTCGTCCAAGTTGAAAGGGGTGGCAGTCAAATCAACCATGATGAAAACTCCTCCTTGGCGTCGTCGCCTGATCGGTCCTTCCGACTATCATTACCTAATCAAAGGCACAGTTCCCACAGTTCAGGTTGCCGGATGTTGCCAATGGCAACCGGTTGGCAAGTGGCAAAATGTGGCAACTGTAGGTATTTCAACGGTCGGCAGTTGAACCTTAGATTGAGCTACATTTTCGACGAAGGAGAACGAAATGACTTTTCCCGCCCCCCAGGCAGGTAGTGCAGATATTGGCGTCACCGGGATGGGAGTGATGGGCTCAAATCTGGCCCGTAACTTCGCTCGGCACGGCCACAAAGTGGCGGTCCATAACCGGACCCCAGCTCGCACCGAATCCGTGATGGAAAAGTACGGTGCGGAAACCGGTTTCATTCCGTGCGAATCAATGGACGATTTCGTTGCCGCACTGTCCCGGCCGCGCTGTGCGATCGTGATGGTCAAGGCCGGCCAGGCCACCGACGCGGTGATCGAGGAGCTGGCGGCGCGGATGGATGAGGGAGACATCATTGTCGACTGCGGCAACTCTCTGTTCACCGACACGCGCCGGCGCGAAGCATCCCTGCGTGAACGGGGACTGCACTTCGTCGGTTGCGGCGTTTCCGGTGGGGAAGAGGGGGCCCTGTGGGGGCCCTCGATCATGCCGGGTGGCTCACCCGAGTCCTACGACCGGCTCGGCCCGATGCTCGAGTCGATTTCGGCGCACGTGGACGGGGAGCCCTGCTGCACCCACGTCGGGGCCGACGGTGCGGGCCACTTCGTCAAGATGGTTCACAACGGGATTGAGTACGCCGACATGCAGGTGATTGGCGAGGCCTACGACCTGTTGCGGCGCGCGCTCGGGCTGACCCCGGCACAGATTGCCGACATTTTTGCGGAGTGGAACCGCGGCGACCTGGACTCCTACCTGATGGAGATCTCGGTCGAGGTACTCCGGCAACTCGACGGGGACACCCCGCTGGTGGACCTGATTGTCGACGCTGCCGGCCAGAAGGGGACCGGTGCCTGGACCACCCAAACAGCTTTGGACCTGGGCGTGCCCGTCACCGGGATCGGCGAGGCCACCTTTGCTCGCGGCCTGTCGTCCTCCCCGGCTCAACGCGCTGCTGCCCGGCAGTTCGCCGCTGAAGCCGAGGACTGGAATGTGACCGATCCGGAAGCATTCATCGAGGACGTTCGCCAGGCACTTTACGCTTCCAAGGTGGTGGCCTACTCGCAGGGATTCAACGAGATTCAGGCGGCCGCCGCCGAGTACGGCTGGGAGATCAACCTGGGCGACATGGCCCGCATCTGGCGGGGTGGCTGCATTATCCGGGCCGCTTTCCTCGGTGAGATCACCAAGGCGTTCGAAAAGAACCCCGAACTGCCCCTGCTGATTGGCGACGACTACTTCTACGCCAAGATCGTCGAGGCGTTGCCGCACTGGCGCCGACTGGTGGCGGCCGCGGCCCTGCACGGCGCTCCCACTCCGGTGTTTAGCTCTTCCCTGGCCTACTACGACGGCGTTCGGGCCGAACGGTTGCCGGCCGCTCTGATTCAGGGCCAACGCGACTTCTTCGGCGCCCACACCTACCGGCGAATCGACAAGGAAGGCTCGTTCCACACCCTGTGGGCGGAGCCGGGGCGTCCGGAAGTGGAGGCCTAGTCGTGGAACTTCGCGCCGACGCTCGCTGGTCACTGGTGGTCCCCACCTCGATGGGTGTGCGGATCACCCCCGAGAATCGGGCTCCCGTGCATACGGCTGACCGGTTCCTGCTGCACGTGACTTCAGCGGAAACCAACGTGGCCTCAATCGCCTCGTCCCTGGGTGAACCCGTCAAAGTGCTGACCAACTTCGTGGCCGGCTCGCCCATTTCCAACCTGATTCGGGCCAACCTGCGTTCACGCGGGATGGCCTACGAGGGGCCCGAGTTGGCCCAGGGGGATGCCTGGGGCTATCGCCACCAGTTCAACATCGCTGATTCCGGGTTTGGCGGCCGCGGCCCCCGAGTGTGGAACGACCGCGCCGGGGAGGTGGGGCTGACCCTGTCGGCCGCCGACTTTGACCTGGACCGGCTCTTCGCCGAAGACGGGGTCAAGATCTTGCACCTGTCCGGGTTGATTGCCGCGCTGTCCCCCTCGACGTCACAGCTGTGCGTCGACCTGGCTCGCCGCGCCAAGGAACACGGGACCCGCGTCTCCTTTGACCTGAACTATCGGGCTTCTTTCTGGGCCGGACGGGAAGACGAGCTGGCGGCTGCCTTCCATGAGATCGCCTCCCACTGCGACGTGCTGTACGGCAACGAAGAGGACTTCCAGCTTTGCCTGGGGATCCAGGGTCCCGAAGCCGGGGGCGAATCTATTTCGGACAAGATCCAGAACTTCCAGGAGATGATCACGCGGATCTCCCAGGCCTACCCGCAGGCGCACTACATTGGGACGTCGCTGCGCGAGGTGGTCTCTGCCAACCGGCACAAGTGGGGCATGATCCTCTGGCATGACGGCGAGTTCAATGTCGCCGACCTGCGCGACATCGAAGTGATGGACCGAATTGGCGGCGGGGACGGTTCGGTCGGAGGCGTCCTCTACGGCATCTTGCAGGGCTGGGAAGCTCGGCGGTGCATGGAGTTCGGCTGGGCTACCGGCGCTCTGGCGGCCACCACGGTGGCCGACTACGCCACCCCGGCCGACGAAGAGCAGGTCTGGTCCATTTGGGCGGGAAACGCCCGAGTTAAGAGGTGATCATGAGCGAGCTGTATCCCGGGGTGCCCGAGGCAGCCCGGCTGGGCGGTCCTGACACGGTGCTCAGTGAGGACCAAATCCGTCAGTTTGTGCTGACGGAGTTGGGTCGGTACGACTTTGACGGCAAGCGGGTCACGCTGGTGGTGCCCGACGGGACCCGCCACGCCCCCGTGGCGATGATGGCTAAGCACATCCGCGATGCCCTCGGCGACAGGCCGAAGGACGTTCGGGTCGTGATTGCCCTGGGGACGCACGACGACATGAGTGAAGCGGCTATTGCCCAACTGATGGGCACCGAGCCGGGCGAGTTCAGCCGGGAGTACCCCGGCTGGCAGATCTTCAATCATGCCTGGCGCGACGAGGATACATTCGCCAACCTGGGGACGATTGATCGGGCCCAGATTGGCGAGTTTTCCGGCGGCCGGTTGACCGACCGAGACATGACGGTCCTGGTCAACAAGATGGTGGTGGACACCGATATCACCCTGATCCTGGGACCGGTCCTGCCGCACGAGGTAGTCGGTATCTCCGGGGGAAACAAGTACCTGTTCCCGGGCCTGTCCGGTCACGACGTGATCGACATGTCCCACTGGGTGGGCGCGCTCATCACCTCCTTTGACATGATTGGGGCGCGCGGCATCACGCCGGTCCGTCGAATGATCGATGCGGCGGCAGCGCTGGTCCCCTCGGAAAAGCTTCTGCTCGGAATGATTGTGAAACCCGGCAGCCTGGACCTGCAGTTCGTCTCCTTTGGCGACGCCCGCTCGTCCTGGGAGGCCTGCGCGGACGTCTCCGCCGAAGTTCACGTCAAGTACGTGCCGAAAGCCTACCGGCGAGTCGTCTCGATCATGCCGACCATGTACGAGGACATCTGGACCGCGGCCAAGGGGTTCTACAAGCTGGAGCCGGTGGTGGCCGACGGGGGAGAGCTAATCCTCTACGCCCCGCACATCACCGAGATCGCGCACATGCACCCCGGGCTGCTGAACATTGGGTATCACAATCGCGACTACTTCGTAAAGCAGTGGGATCGGTTCAAGTCTCATCCCTGGGGCGAGCTGGCCCATTCCACTCACCTGCGGGGAATCGGCTCCTACGACGCGGAAACCGGCGAGGAAACCAATCGGGTGACCGTCACCCTGGCGACCTCCATTCCGCGCGGGGTGGTTGAGAGCGTGAACCTGCGGTACCTGGATCCGTCCGAGGTCGACTTTGAAGCGCTGGCCGCCGACCCGGACACCCTGGTGGTTCCGCAGGCCGGTGAGCTGCTGCACCGGCTAGAGAGTGAACGAGGGAACCTTCCCAAGTAGATATTTGCAGCTGGTGGCCGGACCCATCGCGGGTCCGGCCACTTTTGACGTCAAAGGGGGGGGCAGGCCGGTTGGCCTGCCCCCCCCGAGTTGGTGAAACCTAACTAGGCTCCGTGCGCCCCGGAGGTCGCAGCGCTGCCGGCGTCGCCAACGGCGTGACGTTCCTGGAGGGTGTGGAAGTTCTCCATCACCTTCTTCTTGCTGAGCGGGTAGGCAAAGCCCATCACCAGTGCGGTCAGCAGGTAGAGGACCCCGGGAACCAGCAGGAACAGCAGGTAGATGCCCTGGAGGGTGGAGTCGGCTTGGGGTTCACCGGCTTTGGCCAGCTCGGCCGAGTAGCCAACCAGGGAAACGGCCCAACCAACGACGTAGCCGGCCACGGCCTGGCCAAGCTTGCGCGACCACGAGTAGATCGCGTAAATGGTGCCGTCGTCGCGTTCGCCGGTGACAACTTCCTGGTAGTCAAGCACGTCGGTAATGATGGCCCAGACGATGATGTTGTAGAAGCCCACCCCGATGGAGATGAAGAAGAAGATGATGATGAAGACCATCGGGCTGGTGATGTGCAGGAAGTAGGCCACGATACAGAGGAGGGCGGAGAAGGTCAGGGCGGTAGCCAACAGTTCCTTCTTGCCGTACTTCATGGAGATGCGGGTGGCAATCACCGAGATCAGGAAGACGGGGGCAATGGAAACGATCTGTGCCCACGACATCATCTCGAAGGCGCCGAAGTAGTCCTTCCACAGGTAGGCAGTGGTCGTGCCGGCCACCTGGGAGCCAATCAGGAACAGGAGCGCGCCGCCAACCAGGGCCAGCAGTGGGCGGTTGCGGCCCAGCGTCCCGAGCATCTGACCGAAGGAGACCTGATCTTCCTTGGACTTAGGGGCCAGGATGATCCGTTCTCGCACCAGCGAGTAACAGGCGACGTAGCACAGGACGGCCAGAATCGAACAGACCGCGGCCGCGATTGCCATTCGGCCACCGTCAAGCTGGTTATCGACGTTGACCACCCGGGGCAGAATCGCCGAGATGATCAGGAAGGCCAGCTGGGCGCCGACCGAGCGGAAGACGGACAGGGAGGCGCGGTGCTCGGGCTTGTCCGAGACCACGGCGGCCATGGAGCCGTAGGGGATGTTGATCATCGTGTAGAAGACCGAGCCCCAGATGACGTAGGTGATCACCATGTAGGTGAGCCGGACTCCGTAGCTGGCATCGACGACGAACGGCATGTACATGGCGGTGGAGGCCAGGGCGACCGGGATTGCGATTCGCAGGATCCACGGCCGGAAACGGCCATTCTTGGACGGCGGCAGCAGGTCGACCAGGCGGCCCATTCCGACGTCGGTGAACGCGTCCACGATCCGGGCGACCAGGAACAGGGTCCCCACGTGGGCGGCGCTGATGCCCATCACGTCGGTGTAGAACACCATGAAGAACATCATTTGCAGAATAAAGGAGAAGTCGTTTCCGAAGTCCCCGAACATGTAGCCGATCTTGTCACGCCAACCGAAGGGGCGGACGTCGGTAATTTGCCTAGCCATTTCTCTCCTTTTGTGTTGGCCGCTTCCTTGCGCCGCCAACGAGCTCAGCAACTTCATCTTCGTTGAAGGTCCCAAATGATTGGTAGCTACAATCTCGCACGGGGGGCAAATACCACTGCAATGTTGCCAAGTGTTGTCTCAATTTGCCTGAAAGGAACCTGATAGCCCACGCTCAGCTTGTGGCAACAACCGGCAACTTGCCCCTAGCCGGCGGTCCGGTTGGTGCAATATCTTTAGTTGATGCTGCCCGTCACATCTGATGGCACCGCGTGGTAAAGGAGCCTTTATGTTGTCAGTTCGCCAGTCGTGTTCGCGCGACGTCTACAGTTTGGACGGCCTCTGGGATTTCCAGATTGACCCAACGGACCTTGGAAATACCGACCGATGGTTTGCCACCGGATTGCCAGCACCGAGGTCAATGCCGGTGCCGGCTTCGTACAACGATATTACGGTCGACAACGCCGTGCACGACCTGGTGGGCTTGGCCTGGTACCAGCGCGAGGCCCGGGCTCCGCGCCGGCTCGGGTCCTACCGCCTGATCCTCCGGTTCGGCTCGGTCACCCATTCGGCCGTGGTGTATGTCGACGGGATCGAAGTGGTGCGCCACGACGGTGGCTACCTGCCCTTCGAGGCCGACATTACCGACTTGGTGACCCCGGGCCAGCCGTTCACGGTCACGGTCTCGGTGGACAACCGACTGTCCTGGCAAACGTTGCCACCGGGTTTCATTCAGACTGACGTCAGTGGCCGCCAGGTCCAGCGCTACTTCCATGACTTCTACAACTACGCCGGGATTCACCGGTCGGTCCTGCTGTACACCCGCCCACCGGTAAGCGTGGTCGATGTGACCGTCACTACCGACCTGGCCGGGGAAGATGGCCTGGTTCGCTACCGGGTGGAGGCACCCGGGGCGGAGCAGGTGAGCGTGCGGATCCTGGATCAGGCCGGGGTGGCCGTAGCTGAGGCCACCGGCTCGACCGGGGAGGTGCGGGTCAGGCAGGCTCACCGATGGCAACCGGGTCGGGGCTACCTCTATACCCTGGAAGTGCAGGCCGATGAGGACACCTACCCGCAGCCGTTTGGGATCCGGACGGTGGAAGTAAAAGATTCCCAGTTCTTGATCAACGGCGAGCCGTTCTACTTCCGCGGTTACGGCCGCCACGAAGACAACCCGATTCGGGGCAAAGCCCACGACGACGTGTCCATGGTCCACGACTTCGAGCTGATGAAGTGGCAGGGGGCCAACTCGTTCCGCACCTCCCACTACCCCTACGCGGAGGAAGTGCTGGACTACGCGGACCGCGAGGGCTTCGTCCTGATCGACGAAACGGCCGCAGTCGGCCTGAATGTGGGCCTGACCGGGGGGCTGTTTGGCAACCAGGATCAGTTGGTGACGTTCTCAGAGCAGACTGTCAACGACCGGACCCGGGACGTGCACGCCCGCCATATTCAAGAGCTGATTGCGCGCGACAAGAACCATCCGAGCGTGGTCATGTGGTCGATTGCCAATGAGCCCGAGTCCTCCAGCGAGGAGTCGCGGGCCTACTTTGAGCCGCTCGCCCAGGTGGCCCGCGCCGCCGATCCCACCCGCCCGGTCAGCTACGTCAACGTGATGCTGTCCCCGCCCCACCTCGAAAAATGCATGGATCTGTTCGACGTGATCATGCTGAATCGGTACTACGGGTGGTACGTCGACACGGGCAACCTGGCCGACGCGGAAGCGCATCTGCGAACCGAGGTGGCGGGTTGGGTACAGGCGTTCCCCGGAAAGCCGATCGTGTTCACCGAGTACGGCCCGGACA
This sequence comes from Scrofimicrobium sp. R131, assembly GCF_040256745.1. Classification (GTDB taxonomy): domain Bacteria; phylum Actinomycetota; class Actinomycetes; order Actinomycetales; family Actinomycetaceae; genus Scrofimicrobium; species Scrofimicrobium appendicitidis. The sequence continues at coordinate 1,334,989 of NZ_CP138335.1, read as the reverse complement.
CGCTGTCGGGCCTGCGGGACCTGTTTCACCGGCCTTGGTCGGAGGAGTACCAGGTGGACATGCTGGACATGTTCCACCGGGTGTTTGACGAGTTCGACCAGGTGGTGGGCGAACAGATGTGGAACTTTGCCGACTTCCAAACCGCCCCCGGAATCATCCGGGTGGGTGGCAACAAGAAGGGCATGTTCACCCGCGAACGCGAACCCAAGGCGGCGGCCTACGCGGTGCGGCAGCGGTGGCAAGCGCAGGCGCGGAAAGAGGGGTCGCGATGAGTTCGCTGGTCTACCCGGCTGCCGACCTGCGGGTCGAACTGCCCGCCGAGCTGGAGCAAATTGCCGAATCGGTAGCGGTCCAGGTGGGCGAGGTGGTTGATCGGGCCCCCGGATCCCGCCTGGGGATTTCCTACTCGGGTGGGGTGGACTCAACCGTCCTGGCGGCCCTCACCGCCCGGGCCCTCGGTCGCGCCCGCACCGTGTTGCTGCTGGGGATCTCCCCGTCGCTGGCCCGGCGGGAGCGGGCCTTCGCCCACCGCCAGGCCGAACAGCTGGGCCTGGAAGTGATCGAGGTCGAGACCGAAGAAATCGAGGATCCCAACTACGTCGCCAACGGCATCGACCGGTGCTACTTCTGCAAGTCCGAGCTGTTCACCCGCTTTGACCACCTGGACTTGCCCGGGATCGCGGCCGTGGCCTACGGGGAAAATGCTGACGACTCGCGCCGCCCCGACCGTCCGGGCCAACGAGCCGCCGGCGAGCACCAGGTGCTGCGTCCCCTGGTTGGGGCCACCAAAGCTCAGATCAGAGCGATCGCGGATGCAATGGGGCTAATCAGCGCCGACAAGCCGGCCACCCCCTGCCTGTCGAGCCGGATCCCCCACGGCCAGGAGGTCACCGCCGAAAAGTTGGCGGCCATCGACGCGGCCGAAGAAGCCGTCTTCGCGGCCGGATTCACCGACTGCCGCGTCCGCCACCACGGCACCATTGCCCGGATTGAGGTGCCGGTGGCCGAGTTTGGCCTGCTGGCCGACCCGGAACTGAGGGCCCGCTTGCTGGAAGGCGTCAAGGCGGCTGGCTTTGGCTACGCCACCCTGGATCTGGGTGGGATCCAGTCGGGTTCCTTCACCCTGTCGCTGATGAAACGGCCGGCCTAGCGATGCAGCCGATTGCCGATCTGGACTTTGGCCGCTACCAGCGTCGCGGCTATGCCGAAGCCGTCTTCACGGAGGGCAAAACGGTCGACCAGTGCGCTGAGATCGCCCGCCTGTGGCGCCTGAAGTCGGAGGGGGTGGGGGTGGCCGAGTTGGGCCACGTGCTGTTCACCCGGGCCGACCGGGCCCGAGCTGAGGCGGTCCTGTCCCAGCTTCCCGGGGCCCAGTACTATCCGGAGGCACAGCTGGTTGCGTGGCCCGGAGCCGTCCCCGAGCCGGTTGGGGGCCGGGTGGTGGTGGCCTGCGCCGGCACCTCCGATCTGCCGGTGGCCCGCGAAGCCGCGCTTACCGCCCGCTACCTGGGCCGCGACGTAATCGAGTTGGTTGACGTGGGCGTGGCCAACCTGGACCGGATCCTCAAGCACCGCCGGCTGCTGGAAGAGGCCGCCGCCGTGGTGGTCGTCGCCGGGATGGAAGGTGCCCTCGCCTCGGTGGTGGCGGGTCTGGTTCGGGCCCCCGTGATCGGCGTGCCCACCTCCGTGGGCTACGGTGCCTCCTTTGGCGGGGTGGCCGCACTGCTGTCGATGCTCAATGCCTGCGCCCCCGGAGTCAGTGTGGTCAACATCGACAACGGCTACGGAGCCGGACACCTGGCCGCCCAAATTAGCGCCCCCGCCCGAAAGGAGCCAACCAATGACTGAAGCAGTTGATACCGAATCGCTGGAAGCCACCCTGGCTGCGGCGGTGGCCGAAGTGAGTGCCCAGCCGGAACCGCACCATCACCACGTCAATGCCGACGGGGAGCCGGTCGCGCCGGGCCGGCGGATTGAACCGGGCCAGGTCTGGCTGAACACCCCGGAGACTCCCGAACGAAGCCTGTGGATCGACGCTTCCGAGGGGGTGGCCGGCGACATGCTGCTGGCGGCCCTGATCGACGCGGGGGCGGACGCGGGTTCGATTGCCACCGTCCTGGACCGAGTGGCCCCCGGCAAGTTGCATCTGCAGACGAGGGCCGTCAAGCGCGGTGGCATGGCCGCTTTGAAGGTGGACGTGATCGCGGACGAGCCGGAGCCCCCCGTCCGGCACCTGGCCGAGATCGAGGAAATGTTGGATCACTCCGGGGTGCCCGAAAAGACTCGCGACTGGGCTCGGGCCGCCTTTCGGCGCCTGGCAAAGGCCGAGGCGCGTGCCCACGGCGATACCGTCGACTCGGTTCACTTTCACGAGGTGGGTGCGCTCGACTCTATCGGCGACATTGTCGGGGTGTGCGAGGCTCTGCGCACGCTGAACATCACCTCGGCCACCTCTTCCGTCGTGGCGGTGGGGGCCGGGCAGATTCAAACCTCCCACGGGACCCTGGCCGTTCCGCCGCCGGCCGTGGCCGAGCTGGCCCGCGGCTGGCAGATTGAAGCTGGGGGAGGCCCCGAGGTGGGGGAGCTCTGCACCCCGACCGGGATGACCCTGATCCGGACCGTCTGCCAGGCGGTGGAGCCGCTCCCATCCCTGCTGGTGGAGTCGGTAGGACGCGGGGCCGGCACCCGGATCCGCGCCGACCGGCCCGGCTTGGTCCGCGTCCTGATCGGAACCAAGGGAACCGCGTCGGTAGTGGAAGCCCCGGTGACAGATCCGGCGGTCCAGGCGGTGCACCTGATCGAAGCCAATGTGGACGACCTTGATCCCCGGCTCTGGCCCGCCGTCTACGACCGGGTGCTTGATGCGGGAGCGATCGACGTCTGGCTCACCCCGATTGTGATGAAGAAGGGTCGACCCGGACACACTTTGAGCGCGCTCTCGTACCAGCAGCACCTGGATGCGGTTACCGATGCTTTCGTCACCCACACGTCCACGATTGGGATTCGGATCTCCGCCCCCGGCTATCGCCGGGTCCTGCAGCGGATTTGGCGAACGATCGACCTGGAAGGGCAGCCGGTTCGAATCAAGATTTCCGGGGACGGCCCGGGAGCTACGATTCAGCAGGCCACGGCCGAGTTCGTAGACGTGGAGCGGGTGGCCCGCGTGTTGGATCAGCCGCAACGAATTGTTCTTGCTCGCGCCGGCGTGGAGGCGTGGAGCGAAGGCCTTTACCCCGGGGCCCCCTGGCCGGCCCCCGACCTGAGCGAAGACGCTGAGGGCGATGCCTCACAAGGTGGTGAGATCAATGAGTGATAGTTCAGAATCAGACGGCGATCGGCGGGTGACCATTTACGATGTGGCCGAGGCCGCGGGGGTGGCCCCCTCCACGGTCTCGCGTGCATTCTCCCGTCCCGGACGGGTCAACGCCCAAACTGGGCAGCGAATTCGGGAGGTGGCTGAAGCCCTGGGTTACCGCTCCAAGCCGGTTCCCCGGGGAGAACGCGGAGAAGCCAACCACATCCTCGCCTTCGTCGTCGCCGACGTGACCAACCCGATCTACGCCCAAATCATGCGGGGCTTCCAAAGTGAAGCCATGCAGCACGGCTACACCGTCCTGCTGATGGACACGCAGGAGGACGAGGTTGGTGAGCGCCAGGCGGTGGACGCCATCCTCAACATGGTGGACGGGGTGGCCCTCGCCTCGGCCCGGATGAGCGACTCCTCCATCAACCAAATCGTGAAGGTGCGCCCGGTGGTGGCAGCCAACCGGGAAATGGCCGGGATCCCCTCGGTCATCACCGACACCGATCGAGGTGTCCGCCAGGCACTCGAAGAACTGGCCCGGTTCGGTCACACGCGCGTCACCTACCTGTCGGGTCCGACGGCCTCGTGGGCCGACGGGGTTCGGTGGCGGGCCATCTCCACCATCGGCAAAGAAATGGGGTTCCAGGTTCGTCGGATCGGACCAAATGCCCCCTCCCTGGAGGGCGGGGCCGAAGCCGGCAAACAGTGGTTCTACCAGCGCACCGGCGCGGTGATTGGGTTCAATGACCTGGTCGCGGTCGGCTTCATGAAGTTCGTGCACCGAGCCGGGATGACCGTCCCCAACGACGTCTCGGTGGTGGGGGTGGACAACTCGATCGCGGCGTTCCTGACCACCCCAACTTTGGCCTCAATTGCCCCGCCGGCCAAGATGCTCGGGGTGCGAGCGGCCCGCGCCCTCATCAGCCAGCTCAAACACCGCAGCGCCCCGAGCGCTGAACTAATCACCGTTCCCACCAAGTTTGTGACCCGTGACAGTATCGGGCCCGCCCCGACCCTCGACTAGTAATCGCGCGCCGAAGCGCACTACCGGAAAGAAGGATGCATCATGTCAATTTCCAAACCTCCGTTGGCTCTTCACCCGGACCGGCTGTTTCCGGCTGACCCCAAAGTGCGAGACATCACCAGGGAACTCTACGGCCTAGTCCGGGACCTTCCGATCATTTCCCCGCACGGACACGTGCCGGTTGAGTGGCTGGCGAACGACACTCCCTTCGACAACCCAACCACGCTTCTGCTCACTCCCGACCACTACACCAACCGCATGCTCCACGGTGCTGGTGGGGTGGACCTGAGTGAGCTGGGTGTTCCCGTGGGCAGTCCGATTAGCCCCGACCAGGCGCGCCGAGCTTTCCGACTCCTGTGCGAAAACTGGCGCTACTTCCGGGGCACCCCGGTTCAGTTCTGGTTTGAATCTGAGTTCCACGACGTCTTCGGGGTCCGGGTCCGACCCTCCGCCGAAACGGCCGATGAAATTTACGACCAGATTGCCGACGCCCTGACCAAACCGGAGTTTCGGCCGCGAGCGCTGTACCGCCGCTTCAACATCGAGGCGCTGGCCACGACGGATGACCCCGCCTCCGACCTGGCCGATCACGCGGCGCTGGCGGCAGATCCCAGCTGGGACGGTCGGGTGGTCCCCACGTTCCGCCCGGATGCCTACCTGGAACCGGCCCGGGCTGACTGGGCGGAGCTGACCGCTCGCCTGGGTGAGGCGGCAGGAATTGAGATCGACTCGTACGCGTCCCACTTTGAGGCGATGCGACGCCGGCGCCAGTACTTCAAAGACCACGGGGCCGTCTCTACCGACCACTCGCATTCGGACGCCCGGTGCGAGCCGCTGGAACCGAAGGTGGCCGAAGAACTGTTCGCCGAGGCCTTGGCCGGGAAGATCAGTCCGGAGGGGGCGACGGCTCTGCGCCGGCACATGGTCTTTGACCAGGCCAAGCTAGCCGCGGAAGACGGACTGGTCATGACCCTGCACCCCGGGGTGGTTCGCAATCACGACCTGGAGGCGTTCGCGCGGTTTGGGGCCGACGTAGGGGGCGACATTCCCCACGCGGTCGAGTTCTCCCGGGCCCTGCAGCCCATGCTGACCGAGTTTGGCAACGCGGAGAACTTCCAACTGGTGGTGTTCACCATGGACGAGACGGTCTATTCGCGCGAGCTGGCTCCGCTGGCGGGCTACTACCGCGGCGTCTACGTCGGTGCTCCCTGGTGGTTCATCGATGAGACCGACGCGATTATGCGCTTCCGCCGGTCTGTGACCGGTTACGCGGGCTTCTACAAGACCTCCGGCTTTATCGACGACACCCGCGCATTCTGCTCCATTCCGGCCCGGCACGACGTGGCCCGGCGGGTGGACTGTTCATTCCTCGGCAACCTGGTTGCCGAACACCGATTGACCCTGGATGAGGCGGCCGAAGTTGCGGTCGACCTCGTCGTTTCCCAACCGAAGAGAGCATTCAAACTATGAGCCTGCCCCAGCTAAACCGAACCAACCACGGCCGTCCGGCCGCTCCGATTCGCCTGGTCCACCTGGGCTTGGGGAACTTCACCCGGGCCCACCAGGCGTGGTACACCGAGCATGCGGACGATGCAGAGCAGTGGGGGATTGCGGCCTTCACCGGGCGCCGTCCGACCATGGCCGAGTTGCTGTCCCCGCAAGATGGGCTCTACACGCTGATCACCAAGGGAGCGGCGGGGGACAGCTTTGAGGTCATCTCTTCGATTTCCGTGGTCCACCCGGCCGCTGACTACGCCCAGCTGATCGGCTACCTGGCCTCACCCGACCTGGCCGTCGTCACTTCGACCGTGACCGAAGCCGGCTACTATCGGGCGGAGGACGGTGGGCTGGACCTGGCCGACCCCGCGGTGGCCGCCGATCTGGCTGCCCTGGCCGAGTTGGTGGCGGGCGGTGAACTCACCGTGGACCGGATTGCAGCCACCCCGGTGGCCACGGCTCCGGCTCGGATCCTGGCCGGGTTCCTGGCCCGGCGCTCGGCGGGGGTTGGCGCACTGACAATTTTGCCGTGCGACAACATTCCCAACAATGGCCAGGCCTTCAAGCGGGTGATTGTCGAGGCGGCCGAGCAGGTGGAATCGAGCCTGTCAGCTTGGATTGAGGAGCAAATTTCCTGGGCCACCTGTATGGTGGACCGGATCACGCCGGCCACCACCGAGGAGGACCGGGCCAAATGCGAGGCGCAGCAGGGTTACCTGGATGCGGCCCCCGTGCCCACCGAACCGTTTAGCGAATGGGTGATCAGCGGCGAGTTTCCAGCCGGCCGACCCAGATGGGAGAGTGCCGGCGCCCAGGTGGTGGCCGACGTCGAACCCTACGAGCAGCGGAAACTGTGGATGCTAAACGGTTCCCACTCCCTGATGGCCTACTGCGCGCCGATCCTGGGCCTCGAAACGGTGGGGGCTGCCATCGAGCATCCGCTGGTTCGAGACTGGGTGCAGCAGTGGTGGGCAGCTGCGGGTCCGCGGCTGAGCGTCCCGTGGGAGGAGTACGCGGCAGCGTTGACCGAGCGCTACCAGAACCCGAACATTCGACACCTGCTGGCCCAGATTGCCCACGATGGTTCCCAGAAGATCCCGGTTCGGATCGCACCGGTCCTGATCGCGAGTGCCTGCGAGGGGGCGCCGGCTCCGGCCGCTGTTCGAGCCCTGGCCGGCTGGCTGCTGCACCTGCGCGGAGTTGGGGCACCGGTGGTGGATGCGCAGGAGGCCAAGGTGCTGGAACTGGCGGCCGGCACCCTGGAAGAGGCAGCCGCCAAAGTGTTGGCCTACGCGGCGCCGGAACTGGCCGGGGACGAGAGTCTGACCGCCAGCCTGGTCCAGGCGGCCAAGGAACTGCTGGCACTGGCCGAGGGCTGAGCTGATCCGGGTGGGGCCCAAGTGGCTCCACCACCCGGATCAAACTAACTGCCGGTGCCGGAGGACTCGCAGGGCGACGTAACCGACCGGGATCTGAAAGTAGAAGGTGACCAGGCGGAAGGCCACCGCGGCCGAGATCGCGGTGGCCACCGGCGCCCCTGCCAGGTGCAGTGCTGCCGCCAGGCTGGCCTCAATTGAGCCAACACCGCCCGGCACCGGAATCATGGAGCCCAGAGTGTTGGCCACCAGGTAGGCGGCGCCGACTGCCCACAAACTCAGGTCGTGGCCAAAAGCGGCCAGGCAGGCCCCGGCCGCGCCGATGAAACCGAGGGTTTGAATCAGTGCTCCAGTTCCGGCCACAGCCAGCCGCTTGGGGTGGTGAGAAACCCAGATTAGTTGCGGCTTGGTCTTGGCCCACAGCTCCCTCAGCTGGGAGCCGGACCAGCGGCGAAGCTGGGGAAGAGCGAGCGCGCCCCCGAGGACCACCGCGAGTCCCAGCCCGATCCAGAGAAACAGTTTGAAGTTCAGATGCAGATCCGGTGAGAGGCCGGCAAACAGGACCGCAACCAACACCAGCGGCAACGTGGTTAGAAAGACGGCGATCTCGATCAGGCTCAAAGTGCCGACGGCGGCGGTGGTTTGGACCCCACGTTTGACGAAGTAGCGCACGGTGACGGCAAACCCGCCCAGACCCGACGGAGCCACCACGCCGGCAAAGGACGAGGCCATCTGAACCAGGAGTGAGTCGCGAAATGGAGTTGGAACCGGGGCGAATGCCACCACCGGGAGCGCGGCCCCAACCCAGGTCACCGCCCCCGCCCCCACGGCTGCCACCAGCCACCAGGGGTTGGCTTCCCGCAGAGTTTTCTCCATCTGTTCCGGGTTCATCGTGTGGAAGACGACCAGAGCCGCGACTAGCACCAGGCCGATCATGAGCGCGATGCCGAGGTGTTTACGGGTTCCGGGGGAGAGGGACAGGTGCGCGGGCTCTGTCATTTGGCTCCTTGGGACTTGTTGCCCGATATTGCGTTGAGCACTCCACAAAAGTCGGTGAGGAAGGACACATTTGCCTGATACTCTACCGGAAAAGTGTCTTTGGTCATGGGCGGCCGCCCTTGATCTGCTTCGCAGTGAGCGAACAGTGGCCGCCGGGCCCAACGGGCTGGGTGGGAGCGGAAAAAGTTGCCAACCCCCGAGAGGGCCGGCCAAATCGTTGGTCGGATGCAGAGGACACTGGTACCCCGAGTGGGATTCGAACCCACAACAAGCCGGGTTTGAGCCGACCGCCTCTGCCAGTTGGGCTATCGGGGCAGCGCCTCCGCGAAGTCAAAGACACCAACGCAGGCACCATCTAAGGATAAGATACTTACCAGTACGCTGACAAACTAAGGAAGAGCATAATGACCAAGGAATCGGTGGATACCAAGCGGGTACTTGTTGCCGAAGATGAGACTCTTATTCGCTTGGATATTGTGGAGACCCTGCGGGGCGCCGGATACGAAGTGGTCGGGGAAGCCGGTGACGGCGAAGAGGCAGTGAAGTTGGCGCTTGAGCTTGAACCCGATCTGATCGTGATGGACGTCAAGATGCCGAAGATGGACGGGATCACGGCCTCCGAAGAGATCCTGAAGGAGATCTCCTGCGCCGTGGTGATGCTGACTGCTTTCTCGCAGACCGAGTTGGTGGAGCGCGCGTCCGAAGCCGGGGCCATGGCTTACGTGGTCAAGCCGTTCGGACCGGCCGACCTGATTCCCGCGGTTGAGATCGCACTGTCGCGCTACTCGCAGATCGAGTCGCTGGAAGATGAGATTGCCGACCTGGCCGAGCGGCTGGAAACCCGCAAGCGGGTAGACCGGGCCAAGGGACTCCTGATGGAAAAGATGGAAATGAGCGAACCGGAAGCGTTCCGCTGGATTCAAAAGACCTCGATGGATCGTCGCCTGTCAATGCGGGAAGTGGCGGACGCGGTGATCGACCAGGTTGCCGAATGAGGTGAGCAGCTACGTCACCACTGTGGATTGTCACCGGAGCCGATGGATTCTTCGGCAATAACCTGATCCGCATCCTGGTTGAGCGGGGGGAGCGAGTCCGCGCCTGTATTTTGGGCGAGGAGCGGCCCCCCGCTTTGCCGTCGGGCGAGACCGCCCAGATCGACGTGCTGGATCCGGAGACGCTGGACCGTGCTTTTGCCGCGGAAGGAACCCGCTACGTTGTCCACGCCGCCGGGATCGTCAGCATCAACGGTCGGGTGACCGAGCGGGTCCACCGGGTCAACGTGGAGGGAACCGCCAACGTGGTCGAGGCCTGCCGGCGGCAACAGGTGGACCGCCTCGCCTACATCTCTTCGGTGCACGCGATTCCGGAACCCACCGACGGCTCAACCATCGTGGAGACCGAGGTCTTCGACCCGAACCTGGTCCACGGCGAGTACGCCCGAACCAAGGCGGAGGCCACCGCCCTGGTGATGGGAGCCACTGATCTGTGGCGGGTGGTGCTGCACCCCTCGGGGATGATCGGCCCCAACGTCTACACCGATACCCACCTGACCCGGCTGATTAGGGACGCCGCCACCGGTGCCCTGACCGCGGTGGTGCCGGGCGGCTACGATTTTGTCGACGTTCGCGATGCGGCCCAGGGGGCGATCGCAGCGCTGGAACGGGGAGAGAGCGGGCGCAACTACATCCTGTCGGGGCACTACGCCACCGTCAATGACGTGGTGCGCCAGGTGGCCGAGCAGGTTCACCGGCGCCGGTCGCTCCAACTGCTGCCGACCTGGTTCGCAAAAGCAGCAGCGCCGCTCGCCGAACTCTACTACCGAATTCGGGGAACGGCGCCGCTGTATACCAGCTATTCACTTCACGCTCTGGGGGCACCGGCCAACTTCTCTCACCGGCGGGCAACCGAGGAGCTCGGGTACCAGTCCCGGCCTTTGGCCGACACGGTGGCCGATACGGTCCGGTGGTTCCAGGCCCAGGGACAGCTTAGGTCTCCTGAAACTCAACCCCGCAGTAGCCGGTTCCGGAGAAAGGACAGAGTTTGGCGCTGAGCCGGCCGTTTGAGGTCGAGCTGACCACCTGCTGAATCATCCCGTGATGGATTTCGCAGATCAGACTGGGCTCGGCGTCCTCCCGGTTGTCCACCAGCGGGCACTGATGCAGTTCGATGACGTGGTCGTCCTCGCTGCCGGTGGCCTGAAAGCCAAGGCGCGACATCAGCAGCCGCAACTTGGTGATGTGAACCGGGTACTCTGCCTGTAAGGCCTCTCGCATGGCCTGGTGATCGGGAACCTGCTGGTCCTCCAGAATCTGCGATCCCCAGTGTGCTCCGAGCTTCCGAGCCGCCTCGACCGGATCCGGAGAGGTCCGCTCCAACTGTTCGGTCAGGGCGTACATCAGCGAGGCGAACCCCTCCATCACCAGTTGCGCATCGGCGGCCGCCCGAGCTTCGTAGAGCCAGGACGGCCGTCCGCGCTTCTCGGTTTCTTCTGCCCGCCGACTAACAAGGTCCAACTTGAGGAGCTGAGCCAGAACGCCACGGATGGTGTTTCCGTGCAGGCTGAGTCGCTGAGCCAGCTCTTCCACCCGGAGCGGGTCGGGAGACTTGGCCAGCTCCTGCAGGACCTGGTGCTGCGTGGGGGTCAGTCCCGCCACGACAGATATCGTTTGCGATATTGCACGCGGTTGCTTTGTCACGGGCATTTACCTACTAACGGTCGCTGACCTTCTGCATGTGTTCTACCTTGTGGCCGGTCCGCTTGCGCTTGCGCACCTGCTCCGAGGTAGTGGGAATCGGCTCCCATCCGCGAGCGACCGCAGGCCGACCGACCGTGGTTGCCCGAGAGCGGTACACCATGTAGGGCCGGGCCGGGTACAGCACCGGGGGCGCTACCGCGTGAACCAGTCGGGTAAATGGAAGCATAGCAAACAGCAGGAACCCGGCGATAATGTGCAGCTTGAAGACCAGGGGCACATCCACCATCAGGGCAACATCCGGCTGGAAGTAGAACAGCGAGCGGAACCAGGGGGAGATGGTCTCCCGGTAGTTGTAGCCGCCCGGATCGCCGAAAATCTGCGTCAGGACTGTCGCCGATGCGCCCAGGGCGATCGGGATCAGCAGAAAGATGTACATGACGATGTCGCCGCGCGAAGTGGCGAAGCGAACCGACTTGTACTTGAACCGACGGATCAGCAGGCCAATCAACCCGACAATCGCGACCGCGCCCGCCAGCGAGCCCATCACGACCGCGACCAGGTGGTACATGTGCTCGCTGACGCCAACCGCCTCGGTCCAGCTGGCCGGAATGACCAGGCCTCCGAAGTGCCCCAGCACCACGAAGAGGATGCCAAAGTGAAACAGCGGAGAGCTGATCCGCAGCCAGGTGCGTTCGTAGATTTCGGACGACCGGCTGGTCCAACCGAACTTGTCGGTGCGCCAGCGCCAGATGAGACCAAGGATCAGCGTCGCCAAACAAACGTAGGGGAAGATGATCCACAGGAAAATATCGAGGGCACTCATTGGTGACTCCTTGTGGGCCAGGGGGTGGACAGTTGGGCGCCAACCATTTCGGTGGGCGGGCCCTGGGTAACTAGGCGCTGGAAGCGCTCGTACGTGTCGGCATCTACTTCCGGCAGGGTCCGCGCGAGGGCGTCGAGCAGGTGTCGGTAGGGGGACTCGGCCTGGTAGAGCGCCGAGCGCATCACTTCGATCCCTTCCCGGTGCGAGGCCAGCAACTCCCAGACGAGGTGGTCCCCGCTGAGAGCCGACAGCTCCAGGATCACCGGCAGGTAGTCGTCCAGTTCATCCCGGTCCAGCTCGTAACCAAGAGCGGTGAGGAACTGGCGGAATCCCAGAATGGCGCTGCCCCGGAGCCGGGTGTCCCCGGCCACGTAGTAGGACAGGTAGAGGGCGCACCGGCGCTGCTGGTCGAAAATATCGACGTAGTGCGAGCGCACGTCGCGTTCTCCGGCCTCCTGTGCCCAGGCCACGAACTGGTCCAGGTCCGCCTGGATTGGGGCGGGCAAGTCCACCGCGGCGGCGAGCGCCTGGTCGAACTTCTCACCCGGATAGTCGAGCAGCACCGAGAGCAGCATGTGGGTGGCCCGCATCTGCTCCGGCGTGCACGGGGTGGTGTCGAGCGGCACCAACGCGGGTGCGCTGACAAACCGGGCCTTACTCATGTCGGCCTCCGTGGGGGTCCCAGGTGCGCAGGTCGATATAAACCGGCTCGCGCACGTCGCCGCCACCACCAGCCGCTCCACAACCGGGGCTGCCGTAGCAGGCCGCGGGAGCGCCCGAGCCGGGGCCAACGCCGCCCTTGGGCATCGAGGCGGGCTGGTTGCCCAGGAACGCCTCGTCGTTCAGCGACTCGGTGTCGATCCCGAGCTCGGCCATCCGCGGGGCCGGGGCCGAGGACGACATCGGAATCACGTACCGATCGTCGTACTTGGCAATGGCCAGCAGACGGTACATGGCCTCGAGCTCTTCCCCGGTCATCCCGACGGCTTCCGCCGCTTCGGTGTTCGGCTCCATGCCCAGGTTGATGTTGCGCATGTAGGAACGCATGGCGGCGAGGCGGCGCAGGGCCAGCTCGACCGGCTTGGTGTCACCGGCGGTGAGCAATTCGGCCAGGTAGTCCAGCGGGATCCGCATCTTCGACAGGGTGGTCAGCAGGATTCGGTGATCTTCGGCGTCCGCCCCGGCGGCCGTCACGGCGTCCACCACGGGGGAGAGCGGCGGGACGTACCAAACCATCGGCATAGTCCGGTACTCGGGGTGCAGGGGCAGGGCGAGGCGGTAGTCCTTGATCAGGGCCAGCACCGGGGACTCCTGGGCCGCGGTGATCCACTCGGCGCTGATCCCGCTGGCTTCAGCCGCGGCCACCACCTCGGGATCGCGCGGGTCCAGCAGGATATCCAACTGAGCCTCGTACAGGTCCTGCGGATCCTCGACCGCAGCGGCGTCAACCACCCGGTCGGCGTCGTACAGCATGACACCCAGGTAGCGGAGCCGGCCCACGCAGGTTTCCGAACAGATGGTGGGCTCGCCCACCTCCAGGCGCGGGTAGCACAGGGTGCACTTCTCGGCCTTGCCGGTCTGGTGGTTGAAGTAGACCTTCTTGTAGGGGCAGGCAGACACGCACATGCGCCAGCCCTTGCACCGGTCCTGATCCACCAGGACGATGCCGTCCTCGGTCCGCTTGTAGATCGCGCCGGAGGGGCAGGCCGCCATGCAGGTGGGGTTCAGGCAGTGTTCACAGATCCGAGGCAGGTAGAACATAAAGGACTGCTCGATCTCGGCCTTGACCTTGGTGGAGATGTTGTCCAAGATTGGGTCGTCCTTCAGGACCTGCTCGCCACCGCCCAGGTCGTCATCCCAGTTCGGGCCCCAGCTGACCTTGTCGATCGGCTCGCCGGTGATCTGCGAAATGGGACGGGCCACCGGGAAGTGCTTGGAGTCCTTGGGGGCCGAGAGCAGCTTGTCGTACTCGTAGGTCCAGGGCTCGTAGTACTCCTCAATTTCCGGCAGACGCGGGTTGGCGAAGATGTGGGACAGCACCTGGAGGCGGCCGCCAGAGCGGGGGACCAGCTTGCCGTTGGCCTTGCGCTTCCAGCCGCCGTGCCAGCGGTCCTGATCTTCCCAGCCCTTCGGGTACCCGCCGCCGGGGCGGGTCTCCACGTTGTTGAACCACATGTACTCGGTGCCGGACCGATTCGTCCACGTCTGCTTACAGGTGACGGAACAGGTATGGCAGCCGATGCACTTGTCGAGGTTCATCACCATCGCAATTTGGGCCATAACTCTCATTGGTAATCAACCTCCTGGCTGCGCTTGCGGATCAGCGTCACTTCGTCGCGCTGGTTGCCGGTGGGCCCGACATAGTTGAAGGCGTAGGAATGCTGAGCATAGCCACCCACCAGGTGGGACGGCTTGATCATGATCCGGGTCAGGGAGTTGTGAATCCCGCCGCGCTTGCCGGAGGTCTCCGACAGCGGGGTACCCATCGTGCGTTCCTGCGCGTGGTACATGTAGACGGTGCCCTGGGGCATCCGGTGCGAGACGATCGCCCGGGCTACCACCACACCGTTCCGGTTCCAAGCTTCGATCCAGTCGTTGTCCTCGACTCCGACCGTCTGAGCATCCTGGGGGCTCATCCACACGGTTTGGCCACCGCGGTTCAGGGTCAGCATGTGCAGGTTGTCGAAGTACTGGGAGTGGATCGCCCACTTGTGGTGCGGGGTCAGGTAGCGAACCGCTACGTGGACTCCGTCCGCCGTCTTCCCGGTCGACCCCACCGCGGCCTCACCGTAGAGGTGGTGCAGGTCGAGGGGTGGCCGGAAGATCGGCATCGACTCGCCGATGTCGCGCATCCAGTCGTGATCCAGGTAGTAGTGTTGGCGCCCGGTCAGCGTGTGGAACGGGCGACCCCGTTCGATGTTCTGCACGAACGCGCTGTACCGGCGACCACCGTGCTCGGATCCGGTCCACTCGGGAGTGGTGATGACCGGCTGGGCGCCCTTGGACTGCAGCAGGCCGATGGTAATCAGCTTCTCCTCGTCCCCGGCTGCCAGGTCGGCCAACTCGGTTCCGGTCCGCTTCTCCAGGTCCTCGAACCCGGTGGTGGCGAGGCGGCCGTTGGTGGCGCCGGAGAAGTGCATGGCCATGTCGGCCGCCTTCTTCGCCGTGTCGAGCAGCGGGCGGCCGGTCGGGGCCACGCCGTTCAGGTGCCGGAGCTTTTCCACCTCGATCGTCGGGTCGTACTTGACGCCCTTCGTCAGGAGCCCAACCTTTTCGGGGAGGGGACCCATCGAGTTGAAGCGCAGTGCCAGCTGCGTGTAGTCGCGTTCTGCCACGACCAGCTTCGGCATCGTCACCCCGGGAATCAACCCCACCTCGTCCACGTTCGGAACGATTCCGGCCGGGTTGGCATACTCGTCGGGGGTGTCGTGGGAAAGGGGCACCGGGATTACGTCGGTCTGCTTGCCGAGGTGGACAATGGCCATTTCCTGGACCTTCTGGGCCAGCTGTTGGAACACCTGGAAGTCGGTCAGGGCCTCCCACGGCGGATCGATAGCCGCATCGAACGCGTGGATGAAGGGGTGCATGTCGGTGGTCGACAGGTCGTCCTTCTCGTACCAGGTGGCCGCGGGCAGCACGATGTCGGAGTAGAGGGTGGAGGAAGTGTTCCGGAAGTCCAGGGTCAGCAGCAGGTCCACCTTGCCGGTGGCGGCGGCCTCGCGCCAGACCATGCTCTCGGGCCGACGATCCTCGGGCACCTCTTCGGCGGTAGCGGCCGAATCGGACCCGATCATGTGCCGGTAGAAGAACTCGGCCCCCTTCGCCGACGAGCCCAGCAGGTTCGTCCGCCACGAGGTCAGCACCCGGGGGAAGTTCTCCGGGTTGTCCGGGTCTTCACAGGCGAAGGAGAGCTCGCCCTTGTTCAGCTGATCGACGATCCACTTCGCCGGCTCAACCCCGGCCTCGCGGGCCTCCTGGCCCAGCAGCAGGGTCGACTTGGAGAAGGTGGGGTAGGAGGGCATCCACCCGCGCTTCATCGACTCGACCAGCGTGTCAGCAGTGGTCTTGCGCTCCCAGTCGCCTTCGGCCAGCGGAGACATGATCTTCTGGGCCGGAGTGCCGTCGTAGCGCCACTGGTCGGTCAGCAGATACCAGAAGCCGGCCGCGATCATCTGCCGGGGCGGACGGTGCCAGTCCAGCGCAAAGGCGTACTGGGCCCAACCGGTCAGCGGACGAACTTTCTCTTGACCCACGTAGTGGGCCCATCCGCCGCCGTTGACGCCCTGGGTGCCGCACATTGAGGTGAGGGCCAGGAAGGTCCGGTAGATGGTGTCCGAGTGGTAGAAGTGGTTGGTGCCGGCGCCCATCACGATCATGGAGCGGCCCTTGGAGTCGATTGCGTTCTGGGCGAACTCGCGTCCAACCCGTTCCGCGGCCGCCGGGGGAACCCCGGTGAACTGCGACTGCCAGGCGGGGGTGCCCGGCTCGTCCATGTCCTCGTAGCCGGTGGGCCAGGAGCCGGGCAGTCCCGGACGGGACACGCCGTACTGGGCCAGCAGCAGGTCGTAAACCGTGGTTACGTACTCGTCGCCCAACCGGACGGCGGGAACGCCGCGGTGCATGACGCCCGCGCCGAGGTTCTCCTGATCTGAGGCGGCCGGCAGGTCGAACCGGGGAAGGAGGACCTCAACGCCCTTGGCCCGGTCCACCTCGGACAGGGTCAGGAACGGGTTGATCCCCTTCATCTCCAGGTTCCACTTGCCCTGGCCGGATTCACCGTAGTGGTCGGCCAGCGTGCCGCCCGGATCGGCGATCCCCTTGGTGCGGTCCCACACCAGGGTGCGGAACTCGGCATGTTCAGTTTGGGGCAGGTTCGGGTCCGCCACCGGTACGGCGGCATCCAGGTGGGCCAGGTCCGCAGCGGTGAGGAACTTGCTGGGAACGAAGGCGCCATCCTTGGCCTTCAGCTTCACCAGGAACGGGGAGTCCGTGAACTTCTTCATGTAGTCCAGGAAGAACGGCTCTTTCCGGTCTACGTGGAACTCTTTCAAAATCACGTGGCCCATGGCCGTGGCGAGGGCGGCGTCGGTGCCGGGAGCAATCCGCAACCACTCGTCCGCGAACTTGGTGTTGTCCGCGTAGTCGGGGGAGACCGCGACGACCTTCTGGCCGTGGTAGCGGGCTTCCGTCATGAAGTGGGCGTCGGGGGTCCGGGTCTGGGGAATGTTTGAACCCCACATGATCAGGTAGCCGGAGTTAAACCAGTCGCCCGACTCGGGCACGTCGGTTTGGTCTCCGAACACCTGCGGGGAAGCCATCGGGAGGTCCGCATACCAGTCGTAGAACGACAGCATGGTGGCGCCCATCAGCTCGTAGAAGCGCGAGCCGGCCCCGTAGGAGATCATCGACATTGCGGGGATAACGGAGAACCCGGCCATCCGGTCCGGCCCGTACCGCTTGGAGGTGTACACGTGGGCGGCCGCGGAAATCTCCAGCGCCTCATCCCAGTTGCATCGCACCAGGCCACCCTTGCCGCGGGCCTGCTTGTAGGCCTTGGCCTTGGCGGGATCTTCGACGATGTCGCGCCACGCCAGGACCGGATCCTTCAGCCGAGCCTTGGCCTCCCGGTAGTAGTCCAGCAGGACGCCCCGAATATAGGGGTAGCGGACCCGGGTGGGCGAGTAGGTGTACCAGGAGAAGGCGGCGCCACGGGGGCAGCCGCGCGGCTCGTACTCGGGGAAGTCGGCCCCGGTGGAGGGGTAGTCCACGTTCTGCGTTTCCCAGGTGATGACGCCGTCCTTGACGTACACGTTCCAGGCGCATGAACCGGTGCAGTTCACTCCGTGGGTGGAGCGAACCGTGCGGTCGTGGTTCCATCGCTGGCGATAGAACACGTCAGCTTCCCGTCCTCCTTCGAGGAAGAGCTGGCGGGCATTTACGTCCGTGGTGGTGGGACGCAGGTAGGAGCCCAGCTTCGCCACCATCGCGGGGAGAGTGTCCGGAGATTTGTTGCTCATTATTACCTCTTGTCTCTGTGGTTAGCCGGGGAAAGGAGCCCGGGGACGCGCGTAGTAGATCCACGCGAGCACCGTGCACAGTGCGAAGTAGATGGCCGCACCAATCATGAAGCTCTGCGGCGAAGTCATGGTCAGAGCCACCCCGACAAAGAAGGGCCCAAACGAGGCGATTGCCGCAGTCCAACCAATCACGCCGCCCGCCTGACGGGGGCCCATGATCATTGGCATCTGCTTGAAGGTTCCGGCGTTGCCAAGGCCGGTGAAGAAGAACATCACCAGCATGGCAAACAGGAACGGATAGAAGTCGGACGGGCTGTTGGCCCGCAGGTAGAAGGCGGCCACGACCGCCGAGACGGTCATGCCGGCCCCGCCAATGAACGTCCAGATCGCGCCACCGAAGCGGTCACAGAGCGGGCCCCAGGCGGCTCGAACTGTTGACCCGATCAGCGGCGCCAGGAAGGCGAACGAGGCGCCGAGCGGGAGGGTGGAAACGTCGTACTGGCCAGAGGTGGCGAAAACGGAGTCTTTCCCAAACGTCGAGTTGATGATCAGGGCCAGCTGGGCGGAGAAACCGGCGAAAGCGCCGAAGGTCATGATGTAGATCAGGGTCAGCAGCCAGGTGTTCTTGTTGCCGAAGATGTCCATCTGCTGACGGAAGTTGGCCTTGACCGGAACGTTACGCAGGTAGATGAAAGCCAGGACCGATGCCAACACGGCCCACGGAACCAGGACAATGGCGGCGTTGAAGACCCGGAGGGGACCGCCGTGCGTGTCGACCGGGGTGATCCAACGGATACCCAGCAGGCCAAAGCCCATCACCCAGGGACCCATGAACTGAATCAGGGAAACGCCGAAGTTGCCGATCCCGGCCTGCAGGCCGAGGGCGGTTCCGGACTTGCGCTTGGGGAAGAAGTACCCGGTGGAGGGCATGTAGCCGGAGAAGCAGCCACCGCCGATCCCGGTGAGGGCGGCCAGTACCAGCAGCCACCAGTAGGGCGTGCCCGGGTTCTGGATCGCGTGGAACCAACCGAACATGGGAATGACGAACAGAAGCGACGTGTAGCCAATCAGGTTCCGCGTCCCGATCAGGGGCGGCAGGAACATGTAGATCAGCCGGATCAGGCCGCCGGAAAGACCCGGAATGGCCACCAGCCAGTAGAGCTGGTTTTGGGAGAGGTCGAAGCCGATCTCATTGAGTTTGGGGGCGATTGCGCTGACCAGGTACCAGACGCAGAATCCAATGGTTAGGGAGAAGGTGGAGACGGCTAGGGTGCGCCATGCCAGTTTTGAGTCCCACTTCTCGGGGTCTTCCGGGTTCCAGTCGTGCAGATCAAAACGGCTTGCTTTCTTGGGTTTGCCAGCTGCTGCAGTAGTTTGGTTCATCGAGATCCCTCGGTTGTGCTGAGTAGACGTTGATCCACCATGATTATCACGAGGGGTCTGTGAAATATTGGTCTTCCTCAAAATGGCGAGATTTCGCGATTTATTACCTGTGGCTCCAGCGGGTCATCCGTCCCGTCTACGCGTTTTCCGTCACGAAACGTTTGTTTAAATACCAATCCGGTGACAGATGTTGGTTAGTAGACGCGCAGGTCCGCCGGGTTGACCCAGACCTCTACTTCAGCCCCGGGTTGAAGCGGCTGGCGCCAGTACTCAGGTGGAGTGAGGTGAATAAATAGGGTCTGCGGCCGTTCCACGCGCACGACGTAGCCCCCGTCAAACGCGTCGACCTCGCGCACGCGGGTGGACCAGCTGAGGCGACCGGGGGCCGGCTGCAGGAACAGCGACTGCGGGGCCACCGTGACGGTCACCCGCCCGGGCGCCGCAGGAGTGGACGCCAGCATCAGCGAAACCCCGTCGTCCAGTTGAAGCCTGCCTTCGGGGTCGAGGGTGGCGGGCAGAGTGTTGGTTCCAACGAAGTGAGCCGCGAACCCGGCGGCGGGCCGCTCCCAAAGGGAGGTGGCGGAGCCGTGGAAGCTGACGCGGCCATCCTCCAGCAAGAGCACCCGATCCGCCAGGGCCAGGACGTCAGCCGGGGAGTGAGAAATCAGGAGGGTGGTGACCGAGTGGGTGGCCAACTGCTCCGCGAGCACCCGCCGAAACTCACTGGCGCCCGTCACGTCCAGGGCGGCGGCCGGCTCGTCCAACAGCAGGAGCTGCGGGTCAGCGGCCAGGGCCCGGGCCAGGGCCACCCGCTGGCGCTGACCGCCCGAGAGCTGATCGGGTCGACGCTCGGCCAACTCGCTCAAGTTCAGCTCCTCCAACCAGTGAGACAAAATGACATCCCGGTTGGGGAGGCGCTGGTGGCGGGGGCCAAACAGGATGTTCTCGGCCACGGTCAGGTGGGGAAAGAGGCTGGCGGACTGGGGGAGGAGGACGGCGGAGCGCTGGTGGGGCGCCAGGCTCAGTTTGGTCTCAGCCTGAGCCAGCCAGCGGTCGCCGCTCCTAATCTGTCCGGTAGTGATCGGGAGAAAACCGGCCAGAGCCTGGACCAGAGTTGTCTTTCCGGAACCGTTCGGGCCGACAATGGCGGTCACGGTACCCGCCGGGAACTCCTCGTCCAGTCGGAGTTCAAACTCGCCTCGGCGGAGGGTAAAGGACGCCTGTAGGTTACTCATTTGGCTCCTCGGCGATCCCACGACCCGGTCAGCAGCATCACCACGATCGAGGCGCCCATCAGCAGGATGGCCAGGGCGGTGGCGGCCGAGGCGCTGACCCCGCCTCCATTAAATGCGGTGTAGATGGCGAGGGGCATCGTCTGTGTCACTCCGGGTCGGTTGCCGGCAAACAGGGCGGTGGCCCCAAACTCGCCTAGGGCGCGCGAGAACGACAGGACCGCTCCCGCGACCAGGCCGGGCTTCAGCAGGGGAACGGTGACGTGCCAGAAGACGGCGGCCGGGGTGGCGCCCAGGGAGGCGGCCACCATCTCGTGTTCGGGAGAAATGGTCCGAGCCACCCCCTCAACCGTGATCACCATAAAGGGGAGGGCGACGAAAATCTGCGCCACCACTACTGCGGGGGTGGTGAAGCCCAACTGGAACCCGAACAGGTCGTAGAGCGGCCCGCCCAGCAGACCGCGCCGACCAAACAGCATCAGCAGGGCCAGCCCGCCGACCAGCGGGGGCATCACCAGCGGCAGGTTCACCAGCAGGCGGATCCCGAAGGCCAAGCCCGAGGAGGAGCGGGCCAGGTAGAGAGCCAGCGGCACGCCTAGGAGCAGGCAGACCAGGGTCGTGACCAGGGCGGTGGCGAAAGAGAGTTGCAGGGCGCTTCGGGCCTCGGGAGCAGCAATGTCGCTCCCGAAGGTTTGCCAATTGGCCCCCCAGAGGAGGGCCACAATCGGCAGGAAAATGCTGGCCGCAGCTAGGGCGGCCAGCATTCCTAGGAGCAGGCGTCCCCTACGGGGCCCCAAAACCGAATTCCTTCAGGATTGCCAATGCCTTCGGGCTGAGCATAAAGTCAACGAACGTCTGCGCGGCCTCCTGGTTCTTGGAGGACTTCACCACCGCGATCGGATACTGATTGGGGTCGATCGCGGGCGTGTCAATCGCGATGATTTTGCCGTCGTTGGCCAGCACATCCGTTTGGTAGATGAAGCCGCCGTCCGCCTCGTCCGCCGCCAGCTTCGCAGCTACGGCCGAAACGTTCTGTTCCAGGCTGACGGGATCGATGGTGATGTTTTCGGACTCGAGCAGCCGGCCGGTGGCGGCGCCGCACGGAACCTCGGGGGCGCAGGTGACAATGGCGACGTCACTGCTCTCGATATCGCCGAGCTCCTTCAGCCCCGCGGGGTTGGCGGCCGGGGCGGCCAACGTGATCGAGTTGGTGGCAAAAATCTCCGGTTCACCGGCAACCTCGCCCTGTTCGGCCAGGTTGTCCATGTTTTTGGTGTCGGCGGACAGGAACACGTCGACCGGATCCCCGGCCACGATCTGCTCGACCAGGGTAGGGGAGCCGTCGAAGTTGACCGAGGCGATCTTGATGTCCGGGTGCTCCTGTTCGAAGGCTTCAATCAGGGGCTCAAACACCGATTTGAGCGAGGCGGCGGCGCTGATCTGGAGAGTGGTCGTTTCCCCGGCTGCTGGCGCGGGCGTGGACTGGGAGGAGTCGGACTGGGTTTGATCCGGCTGAGTCTGATCCGATTGGGAGGCGGGGGACGAGCAGGCGCCCAGTGACAGCGCCAGCAGGAGTGGCAGGGTTAGGAGAGCGGACTTTCGGCGGGTAGCAATTCTCACTTAGGAACCTCGACTATGACGTTGGTAGCTTTCACGACGGCGGCAGCGGTGTCGCCGACCTGCAGGTTGAGTTCTTCGACGGCTTCTCGCGACATGAGCGAGACGAACCGGAACGGGCCGCACTGCAGGTTGACCTGGGCCATCACCTGATCGGCGATGATTTCAGTCACCAGTCCGACCGCTCGGTTGCGGGCCGAAGAGCCGGCCCAGGTTGCCTGGCGTTCGGCCGGTGCCATTTCCTGGGCGAACCGGGCCAGATCGGCGCCTTCAATCACCTGGCGGCCGTGGGCGTTGGTGACAGAGGAAAGTTTGTCCGCTGCGATCCAGCGCCGGACGGTGTCGGAGCTCACCCCCAGGAGGGTGGCAGCCTCAGAGATCAGATATTGTGCCATGCCAGCGAGGTTAGCACAGCAAATGCGGCTTGAAAAAATCAAAATAGGCGCAGATGAGGTGGTGGTGGACCGTCGTGGTGGGCGGCGGCCTAGTAGAGTTGAAGGCGGAATTGTAGGAGGGGAAAGCCATGGATCTGCCTAGTTGCGAGCCGGTTCGACCCGGTGGGAACGTGCCCGGAGCTCGATACTTGCGCCAAATCAGACTTCCGGAGGTGGGACTGACCGGACAGGAGCGCCTGCGCCGGGCTCGGGTCCTGGTGCTGGGAGCGGGCGGCCTCGGCGCGCCGGTGCTGCAATACCTGGCGGCGGCGGGAGTGGGCACTCTGGGGCTGGTGGACGACGACGTGGTTGAAGAGACCAACCTGCACCGCCAGGTGATCCACGATCTCGACTCGATCGGAACCAGCAAGGTGACCTCCGCGGCAGCGCGGGTGCACGCGCAGGCGGGGGCGGAGGTGTCGATCGAAGAGTTCCCCCTCCGTCTTACGGAGGACAACGCGGCCGACCTGATCGGGCGCTTCGACCTGGTGGTGGATGGGACCGACAATTTCCCCACTCGATATTTGGTTTCCGATGTGGCGGCGCAGTTGAACGTTCCCGTGGTTTGGGGATCGATTCTGGGTTTCAACGCTCAGGTCTCGATTTTTTGGGCTCGTCCGCCCCAGGCCACCGCCGGATACACTCTGCGGGACTTGTTTCCAACGCCGCCCGCTCCCGGAACCGTGCCCAGCTGCGCGGAGGCGGGCGTGTTCGGGGCCCTGTGCGGCCAGGCCGGCTCGGTGATGGCCATGGAAGCGATCAAGCTCATAGCCGAGATTGGGGAACCGCTTTACGGCCGGGTCATGGTGATCGACGCGCTTCGGGCTCGCACCGACGTGATTGAGCTGCGGCCCGGTGGGGCCGAGGCCCGGCTCACCTTTGCTCCCAAACCCGCCCCGGAGTTGGTGCAGCTCCCGGCCTTGGAAGTGGATCCGACTCGTCACTATTTGGTCGACGTGCGCGAACCGTTCGAGTTCGCTGCCGGACACGCGGCCGAGGCCGATCTGGTTCCCCTCGGGCAAATCACCGCCGAGACCGCCGGGGGGCTGGTTGAGGAGCTAAGCCGGCGGGCCGGCGGTCGGGCCACCGTGATTTACTGTCAGCGCGGAGTGCGGGCGCGGCAGGCAGCTACGCTGCTGGCGGAAGCTGGACTGGAGCAGGTGTTTCTCCTCCAGGGCGATTACCCTGGTTGGAGTGAAAGCGGCGCCCCAACGGAGGTTGGCGCCACCCGAGAACCACTAGGAGTAGTCCATGAGTGATGCGCCCGAGAGGCGAGACCGCCAACCTAAAATCAAGATTGCTGAGTACCTGCAGCAGGTCCGGTCTCTCGCCGAACGGTTCGCGATCCAGGAGCGGGAAGAAGTCGAGCTGGCGGCCGCGCGAGGGCGGGTTCTGGCTCAGGCGATCACGGCGGGGGTCGACATTCCCGGCTTTGCCAACTCGGCGATGGACGGCTATGCGGTCCGGGCCGCGGATCTGGAAGAGGTGCCCGCCCGCCTGCGGATCGTGGGTGAGCAGCCGGCCGGTCCGGCCCGAGACGTGGCCGTCGGCGCCGGGGAAGCGGTCCGGATCATGACCGGGGCGCCCCTTCCCGCCGGGGCCGATACCGTGGTTCAGAGCGAGTTGACCGAGGAAGACGACGGGCAGGTGGTGATCGGCGAGGCCGTTCGACCCGGTGCGAACGTCCGCCATCCGGGTGAAGATGTCAGCTCCGGTGAGACCGTCTTGGTGCAGGGCACGCGGCTAGCCGGGCGCCAACTTTCGGCCGCTGCGGCGGTGGGGACGAGCCGGGTCCAGGTGGTTCGCCAACCGGTCCTGGGGGTGCTCTCCACCGGAGACGAGCTGGTGCCACCGGGAGGTGTCCTCGCACCCGGGCAAATCTACGAATCCAACTCCTACTTGTTGGCCGGGCTGGCCGAAGAGAGCGGGGCGCGGGTGATCAGGCGCCACGCGGTGGCCGATCGGCCTGAAGAATTGGCTGTCGTGCTGGATGAGCTGACCTCCCAGTGCGACGCGGTGCTGCTCTCCGGGGGCGTCAGCGTCGGGCGGTTTGACGTGGTCCGCAACCTGCTGGATGGCGAAGCGGAGTCGACCTTCCACCGGGTCTCCTTGCAGCCGGGGAAGCCGCAGGGATACGCGGTCTGGAAAGGGACGCCGCTGCTGGCCTTTCCGGGAAATCCGGTCGGAGCGTTCATCTCTTTCCACGTGTTCGGGCGTCCGTTTATCAGGACTCTGACCGGCCAGGTGAACCCGCAGACGCCGCGCCGGCAGATTCGAGCCGGGGCCAGTTGGAAGTCGCCGCAGGGACGCTCCCAGTACGTTCCCGGGCGGGTGCGGTTGAACGCAGCGGGGCAGGTAGTGTTCGAGCCGACCTCGGCGCACGGGTCCGGCTCGCACCTGGTGGCCACCCTTGCTCAGGCCAGCGCCCTGTGCGTGATTCCGGCCGATGTTGAGTTCGTCCAAGCGGGACAATTGGTCGATGTGGAGGACATTCTGTGAACCTGACGCACCTGAACCGGGCTGGCGAAGTCCACATGGTTGACATCAGCGGGAAGACCCCCGGTGAGCGCGAGGCGCGAGCGAGCGGGGTAGTTCGCTGCGCCCCCGAGACGATCCAGCTGATCGAAGAACAGGCCGCGCGAAAAGGCGACGTGCTGGCGGTCATTCGGGTGGCCGGGATCCAGGGGGCCAAGCGAACCCCGGAGCTGATCCCGCTGGCGCACCCGATTGCGGTCCACGCGGTCACGATCGACCTGGAACTGACGGAAAACACCATCGAGATTGCGGCCACGGTCAAAACGGCCGATGCGACCGGGATTGAGATGGAAGCCCTGACCGCGGTCTCCTGCGCTGCGCTCACCGCCATCGACATGGTTAAAGGAGTCGACCGCGGCGCCTACATTGAGCGGATTTGGCTGGAAGAAAAGCGCGGCGGACGGTCGGGCACATGGGTGAGAGCCTGAAGTACGACGCCATCGTCCTGGCGGGCGGTCGCTCCCGGCGGATGGTGGGACGAAACAAAGTTTCCCTGCCGATTGGCGGGAAACCGCTGGTCGCCTCCGCGGTCGAGGCGGTTTCCGGAGCCGAGCGGATCTGCCTGGTGGGCCCGCGCGCCCCGCTCGACGAGGCATTGGGACCGGACTGGGACCCGCGCTGGGTCCAAACGCAGGAGGAGCCGGCTTTCGGGGGACCGGTCGCCGGGATCGTGGCCGGGCTAAACGCGCTTCGAGGGGGAAGCGCCCCGCTGGTGGCCGTGCTGGCCTGTGATTTGCCCGAGGCGCCCGGAGCGATCGAGCACCTGTTAGCCCGGATCGACGAGTTGACGGAGGATGCCCTCTGCGCCCTGGCTCCGGACGGGTACACTCAGTGGTTGCTGGGGTTCTATCGGCGTGAGTTTTTGGAGGGGCGGGCTCAGGAGATCCCCGGACGGGACCTGTCTGTGCGCCGGTTTATGGCGCCGGCTCGGGTGTCCACCGTTCCGGTGGCAGCCCGGCTGTTGCAGGACCTGGACAGCCCGCAGGACGTGGCGGAGTATCTGGCCGCCGGAAAGGACTAGATGATGGCGACGGTAAATGTGCGCTACTACGCCGGCATGGTGGATCGGGCCGGAACGGAACGCGAGAGCTATCAGGCCGACGGCCTGGCCCAGCTAAAGGATGAGGTGGTGGCGCGGCACGGAGACGGGATTGCACAGCCACTCTCAGCCTGCAGTTTCCTGCAGGGCGGGCAGGTAGTTTCCGGTGACGCCACCTGGAGTGGGGACGCGATCGAGCTGGAGGTCCTGCCCCCGTTTGCCGGAGGCTAGCCGCCGATCCGGCTCATGTTCCGCTCGGGCACCTGGAAACCGGCTTTGCCGATCAGGTGCCCGGCCTCTTTGGCCCAAGTGGCCATCCCCATTAGGTCGAGCAACTCCGCGTCGGTCGCTCCCTCCCGGAGCGGAGTCCGCAGGTCGGTCTCTTTGTCAGAGAAGAGACAGGTTCGCAACTGGCCGTCGGCGGTCAGGCGCAGCCGGTCGCAGTCTCCGCAGAACGGTTTGGTCACGGAGGCAATGACGCCGATGGTGGCCGGCCCTCCGTCCACGTACCACTGTGCCGCGGGGGCGCTACCACGCCCCGGAACCTCGGTGAGCGAGTACCGGGTGGAAAGCTGATCCAGGATCTGCTGCTGGGTAATGATGGTGGAACCATCCCAGGGGCTGTCGCCGAGCGGCATCTGCTCGATAAACCGCAGCTGATAGCCGTTGGTCAGGGCAAAGTCGGCCAGGTCCAGGACCTCGTCGTCATTCACCCCGGGAATCAGCAGGGTGTTCAACTTGATGGGGGAGAGTCCTGCATTCTTGGCCGCCTCGAGTCCCCGCAGCACCTGGGGCAGCTGGTCGCGCAAGGTGAGTGCCTTGAACCGATCGCGCCGAAGCGAGTCCAACGAGATGTTGACCCGGTTCAGACCGGCATCCTTCAATGCCTGAGCGTAGCGATCCAGCAGGACGGCGTTAGTCGTCAGGGACAGATCAATGGGCGCGCTGGGGTTCGACAGGTCAGAGAGACGCTGAACCAGTTCGGGAACGTCGGTGCGAATGAGAGGTTCGCCCCCGGTGATCCGGAACTCGGTGAAGCCGGCAAAGTGCGCGATGCTGGCAATCCGGTAGATCTCATCGAGGGTGAGAAGCTCGGATTTACTCAACCAGGGCAGGCCCTGAGCCGGCATACAGTAGGTACAACGCAGCTGACATTTGTCGATCACCGACAGGCGCATGGACCGGTGTACCCGGCCGAACGTGTCGACCAGTTGCGGATGAGTCTGTTGGCTTGGAGCCAATCTCAGGGCAGATTCGACCATTGGCTGCTCCCGTCTGCCAGAATTTGCCGCTTCCAAATTGGAGCGGTGGCCTTGATTCTTTCCACCAGCGCCGGCACCAGTTTCGAGCCGGGGTGGCGATGAGCGGTGGAGACAATTACCAGCATGGCGGGCTCACCCACCTGGACCGGTCCGATCCGGTGGATCACCACTACCCGGGCGTCCACGCCGGACCAGTCCTCCGCCAGCGTCTCCTCCGCCAACTGCGCCACTTCCCGCTGCAGCGTAGCTGACGCCTCGGGGTGGGCGCTGTACTCGATGGCAACGACCCGCTCCTGTCCTACCTGCGGATCATGGTCGCGGACGGAACCGAGGAACATGGTGGTGGCTCCGTGCTGGCTGCCGCTGGCCGCTGCCAGTTGACGAACTACGTCGATAGGTTCGGAGCTCAGCTCCACCATTAGCTCAGTGCTCAACATATCCTCCCGTGGGAGCTTCAGTCCGGTCCAACTGTTCGAAAAGGTGCGGCAGTAGGGGAACGAGGTGGTGCAGGGTGGTTTCAGCTGCATTCACGCTTCCCGGTTGAGCCACCAGCAGGGCTCGCTCCCCGGTCAACCCAACCACTAGGCGGGAAAGAGCTGCGTAGGGAGTCTGCTCCAAGGATACCTGGATCAGCAGTTGGGCCAGGCCCGGCAGCGGGGTGACCACCAAGGGGACTACCGCCTCGGGCGTGATGTCCTGGGGGGAGACGCCCGTGCCTCCGGCGGCAATCAGCAACCGGGTGCCCGAAGCGAGGGCTGCGGTGGCCGCTCCGCGAATCAGTTCCAAATCGTCCGGGACGACCACCGGATCGGGACAGGTAAGACCGGCAGCTCGCAAACCGTCAACCAGTTTGGGTCCGGTTCGGTCCGTCTCTGCGCCGCGGTAGCAGCGGTCGGAAACCACCACTACTGTTGCTGCCAAGTCGGTCATCTAGCCACCTCCAAAAAGCCTTTTTCCACAATACCACTGTGGACAAAGGTCACGGGGACCTTGGCGGGCAGATGTGGCCGGTAAAACGTGATCTATCTCTGGAAATTCCGGGGGGATCTTCGGGAGGAGACCGGGGGTTAGGCCGAATTAATCTCAATCTTGGTTTGGTCCGCGGGCAGGGGGACCAGATTGAGGGGCCGCACTCCGCTCGCCACCAGCGTCGGCCACGCCGCGGCCACCGAGAGCGTAGCGACCAGGAGGGGTAGTAGGGCGGCGAGTGGAGGCTGCCACTTGAGGATTGCTGAGCCTGCCATCAAGATTCCTGCCACCGCCCCCAGGAGGGGAATTGGTCGTCGGACAACCGCGAAGATAGACGTGCGAAGAACTGCGCTCAAATTCGCTTCGGGGCGGGCGAAGAATAGGGGAATCGTGACCAACTGTAATGCGTACCAAAGGCATGCGGCCAGGACGGCGCCGATGGCCGCTGCTTGGACCCATAGCGGCGCCTCACCCTCGAGGAAAACGACACCGCCGGTTAGCATCAAGGTAGGAGGAATCAGCACTACGAGCAGTTTGCGAGCTAATAGGCACCACCTGACGGAGCTCGCCTCCATCGTGACTTCATCTTGAAGGCGGTGCACCAAAGGACAGATAGCCAAGAGGCATGCATTGGCCAGCAGGGCGCCCGCACCCACCCCGATCCAAGGCAACAGGAAGTAAAGCAGGAGGGACAGAAGTAGTCCCACCCCTAACCCTGCGGGAAGCGTTGCCCAAGCTGCCCGCGGCAGCCGCTGGAGGATGGGGTCCACGTGTTGGAGCGAGGTGCCCATCTCAGCTAACCCTTCAGGCCGGCGGAGGCAATGCTCTCCACGAACTGCTCTTGGAAGATGAGGAAAACCACCAGCAGCGGAATGACCACCATCGTGATGGCAGCAAAGACAACCGCGGCTGGGGCCGAGCCGAATCCATTCTGGAGAGTAACCAGACCCAGAGGGAGGGTCATCTTTTCCGGGCTGTAAAGGAAGATCAATGGACCGAAGTACCCGTTCCAGGATGCTTCAAAGCTGAGAATAGCCAAGGCTGCCAGGGCTGGCTTCGACAGCGGCAGGAGCAGGCGGAACAAGATCCACCCGTGTCCAGCTCCGTCCAGCTTCGCGGCCTCGTCAAGTTCTCGGGGGATCGTCTTGAAATACTGAGTCAAGAAGAAGATTTGGAACACATTAATCAGGGCTGGCAGCCAGAGCGCTGCCAACGTGTCGACCAGGTGCAGCCCTCTCATCATGATGAAGACCGGAATGATAACTAGCTGTGCCGGAATCATCAGGGCGGACAGCATCCCAACCAGGATTGTCCCACTGCCCGGGAAAGCAATTCGGGAAAATGCGTAGGCGGCCAGTACCGAAACCAACAGCGAACCACCGGTTTGAATCACCGCGAGGACGACCGAGTTGAAGAACTGCTGCCCGAACGGCATGTAGTCGAACACGTCGGCGAAGTTCTCAAACGTGAACGGTATCGGCAGCCACTTGGGCGGGGAGGTGAAAGCCTCCGTCGAGACGGTAAAGCTGGTAGAGATCATCCAGATGATCGGCATGATCATCCAGAGCCCAAAGATCACCAGGACCACGGCCAAGATGGCGTCGCCCTTTTTCTTCCGTCGGGGCTGGGCAGCGCGGTCCAGCAGATCGGGCTGCGGGCTGTCGAACTTGAGGCGGTTTTGTAGACTCATCCTTCAAACACCCATTTCTTCCGGCCGGCAAACTGAATCAGGGTCACGATCATGACGATGACAAACACGAGGATGGCCACCGCGGCTGCGTACCCCATGTCAAATGCTTGGAATCCACGCTCGTAGAGGTACATCACGATGGTCTTGGTTGAGTTTTGCGGCCCGCCTCGCGTGATGATTTGGATTGGATCAAAAACCTGAAATGCACCGATGAAGGTAATGATGGTGGCGAAAAACAGCGTGGGTGACATGAGCGGAACGGTCACCTTCCAGAAGATTTGGCGGGTGCTAGCTCCGTCAATCTTGGCTGCTTCAACCAGTTCTCGCGGGACGGTTTGCAGCCCTGCCAAGAGAATGATGAAGGTGAAGCCGAGCGTGTGCCAAAGATCGATAAAGATGATGGCCGGCAAGGCCCAGGATGGCTCGGTAAAGAAGTTCGGAATCTTCCAACCAAGCATGGCAGCATACTGGCCGACGTATCCGAAGGTAGGGTCCAGGACGTACTTCCAGAGAAGTGATACCGCTGCCCATGAAATCAGGAACGGGAAGAAGATCGCGGCTCGGACAAAGTAGTTGGCTGCCCGGTGGATCAGGCGATTAACACCAAGGGCCAGGAGAAACCCGAACCCCAGGTGCGTCACTACCGAAGCAAGTGCGAACACAAACGTATTTCCCAGCACCTTTGGAAGGAGCGGATCAGAGAAGAGTGCCCGAAAGTTGGCGAAGCCGGCCCAGCTGGGATCGGTCAGAAGGTCCCACTTCATGAAAGCCAACACGAACGAAAAGACAAATGGTCCGGCAATGAAGACCAGAAACAGGAGCATGGCCGGGCTGGCATACAGCCAGCCGACGCGGAAATCGCGTCGGCGGCTGCGTGCCTGACCGTTTTTATCAGTCACGGCGAAAGTCCTCACTCGACGAGTGCGGCCAGTTGGTCCTGGGCGTTGTCCAAGACAGCCTGAGCGTCGCCTTGGCCCGAAATGATTGTGAGCCAGGATTCCTCCATGATCTTCTGTGCTTCGGCACCACGGTCGATCGATGGAATAGCGGTGGCCCAGCTCATTGCATCAGCCAGGCGGGTGACCTCGGCCGGGGCGTTGTCGGTGAAGTAGGAAGACTCAGCTACCGAAAGTCGCGCAGGAACGATGGTTCCACCCACACTGGCAAAGTACTCGCCCGCCTCCTTGGACATGAGGAACTTGATGAATGTCCAGGCAGCATCCTTGTTCTCGGAGCGTTCGGTGATGTTCCAGGCATCCCAGCCGACGGGGGAGCCGTGTCCGACCTTGGTGGGCCAATTGACCACCACCGTGTCATCGACGACGTCCATATCGCGGATCCCGAGCGTCACCCACCGGCCACCGTCAATCGCGGCTAGCTTTCCCTGCTTGAACGCCGAGTTGACATCAAACTGGCCGCCGGGAGCTGGAACCAGCTCTTCCTCCACCAGCTGGCGGGCAAAGCTGGCGGCCTCGACTGCTGCGGGACTGTTGAAGGTGGGCTGGGTCCAGTCGTCATTGAAGGTGGAGGTGCCGTTGGTAGTCAGCCAGGGCATGATCGCGCCAAAGTACGAGGAGGAAGCCGGCATCATAAAGGCCCCGGTCTTTTCTTTGATTTGGCGGGCAGCGTCGAGGAACTCATCCCAGGTCCAGTCGCCGTTTTCCGGGATCTCCACCCCGGCTGCCTCAAAGGTTGATTTGTTTAGATAGAGCGCCATGGTGTTGTAGCCACCCGGAATGAAGACCGTCTCACCGTTGGGGCCGGAGGCATACTTCTCGTTGAACTCTTTCAGCCTGGGGTCGATGTCTTCCCAGTACTCATCGACGTAGTCCTTGTCTTTCTCGATAAATGGATCGAGGTCGGTCAGGATCCCCTTGGATGCGAACAGACGCTGTCCTTCAGTTGCTACCTGAATGATGTCGATCTTCTCTCCGCCGGCCAACCGGGTGGCGACGGTGTTGGAGAAGGTAGCCCAGTCGCCACTGGGAATCCCCATGGCCTTGAGTTTGATGTCTGGATAATCCTTGTTGAATACTTCAAAGAGCGAGGTGAACGCTTTTTGCTGATCGGCGTCCCCCATGTAGACAAATGTCAGCTGCCCGGCTTCACCGCTCCCAAGCTCGGTGGTGGTCTCACCGCTCTGCTTTCCGTCAGATCCGCCGCAACCTGCCAGCGACGTTGCTGCCATCAGTGCTGCAGCTCCTGCAGCTGCCCAGCGCCATTTCCTGTTAAACATTTTTACTCCTGAGTCGTGCTTCGTGTGCTTTTGATTGGAGTGACTGCATCTAGATTTCGGTTCCTTCACCTGTGAAGGAAGGTGTCAAGATCGATCGAGTGGATGGATGTAATCGATTACTTCGGAGCTTAGTTTGCCTCCTCTCACCTGTCAACGGCTTCTGGCGTTTCTTGATATCTCGAATCGGTAACGCTGTCAGCGCACCTACTGATGGATGGGTCCGGTCGTTTCCCTGATTACCAGTTCGGGGGAGAGAACCAGGTGAAGTGGCTCAACCTCGGGGTTCTGATTGCGTTTCACTAATCTTTCCGCGGCGACTTTACCCATCTCGGCGACCGGCTGAGTGATGACTGAGAGTGCGGGTCGGACCATGGTGGCCCACGGGGTATCGTCGGTACCTAGGATCGAGATGTCTTCCGGTACCCGCAAACCGCTAGCTTGAACCGCTCGATATGCGCCCGCGCTGAGGGCGCCGTTGGCAGCATAGATTGCGGTTGGCCTGAGCCCTCCTCGGAGGGCATGTGCAGTTACAGCCTGAGCCTGATCAGCTCTAATATCGGTCAGCAGCGAGGAAGTGCCGTAGTTTCTGTTTTGAGAGTTCTCGTATGCGGCCTTGAAGCCTATGTACCGGTCGAAAGTGGTCGACGCAGCAGAGGGGCCGAACAGACCGAGAATGCGAGTATGGCCAAGTTTTAGCAGATGCTCTGCGGCCAGCTTGCCGGCCTGAATGTTGTCCAAGACGACGGAATCGCCTGAAAAGCCCTGCACGCGGCGGTCCACAACGATGGTCGGAATCTCCGCCTCTTCGAGGGCGCTCAGATCAGAATCTTGCTCAGAGGCCACCGCAATAATCACCCCGGACATCCGCTGGGCGACCGCGCTTCCAATGAACCTGCGCTCCCGTACCTGAAGTTCATCGGTGTTGTAGAGGACCAGGGATTGGTCCTCAAGGGAAGCAACCTCTTCGATGGCTGAGATCAGCTCGACGAAGTATGGGTTCCGGATGTCTGAGACAATGACTGCCCACAGGTCCGATCGCTGACGTCGCAAAGCGCGTCCCACCGAGTCGGGCACGTAGTTAGTGGCTACAACCGCTTCTTCAATTCGCTGCATTAGCTCCGGCCCCACTCGGCCCGAACCGGTCAGGGCTCGTGACACCGTAGCTGTAGAAACGCCTGCCGCGTTGGCCACGTCCACAATTCTGGCGCGCTTAGGGGTGGGCGGGTGCTTCTTTTGCTTGCTCATCCTTGCTCCTCAGCAGCGCGGTGTGGAGTTGCTTCGAGTTTATCGGTCTATTGGACCCAAATCGGCTGTTTTGCCGGGCCTACTGGACTTCCAGCGTCAGAAGGTCGGGAACCTGGGGACGCTCATGGGCGCTTACCGCAGGTCGGTCCAGGTAGAAGACGGCAGTTGAAGCGATGTCGTCTTTCAGCTTTCGATAGCGGTGGGGGAGCCCGTTGCCCTGTCCGGGGCCAATGCCCAGCGCTTGGATCTCGATTCTAAGGTCCTGGTTGAACCCGATCGAATCCACCACGTGCCACCGATACATGCCGAACCGCTGCTGGCTTTGGTAGAGCCCGTCCGGCTTCAGGACCTGGTTGAGCCCAAGATAAGGAGTGGTGAACTCGGTGTATCCCCGTGACGGAATATCGAAGTTCCAGGCTCCGCCAAAGTAGTCCTCTGTCCCGGTCCCGCAGATGGTCGGATACTCCTCATCTCCATCCAGGTAGATTTTGACCTCCCCTTCGCCCCACCAGCCCGGTGAGTTGGACTGCCAGGCCAGATATGCTCCGACGTAGCGGCCGGTTCCCTCAACTCTCGGTAGGAGTGGGTGGATGCCGTCTGGGACCGGGTTGGATCGGTTCCACTGGGCATGGAAATAGAGCGAGTCGGCCGGGATCTCTCCCAGCGCGTAGTCGACCTGATAGTAGAGGTTTGCAGGAACCGACGACAGGTTTTCAATCGTAATTCTGGCTGACCGGTGGAAGGGCATCTGCCAGTAGGAGTTGAAACCTCCGTGAGGATTGGCTGCAATTTGGGTAGAGGAAACCTGTGAGAAGACCTCCCAGCCGTTGCAGAAGAAGTCACCCAGGGGCACTTCCACGGCCGGGATCTGCTCTCCATCCCAATGGATCCGCAACATGAGCGAGCGCCAGAGTGAGTAGTGACAGGTGAACCATAGGTGTTGGATTAGGCCGGGACCCTCAATCTCGGCTACCTCGAAGGTCTCGCTGGGGGCGATCTCGACACAGGGGGAGACTTTCCAGCCGACCCCTAGGCGCGACGCGGCGCGTTGGGAGAAACCGTCGGTTGCCCGTCCTCCTCCAGCTTTGACACCGCGGAAGTTTTCGGCGGTAATCGCGCGGGAGATCATCGAACTGGGGCGGGTGAGGTCGAGAGACATGGTGTTCTCCTTTGAGACTGTGGTGGTGGTCTGGGCGGAGTCAACCGTGACGGCCCAAGACGTTGACGATCTGATGGAGCTAGGCTAACGTGTTAAGTAATCGATTACAAGTGGATTCTCAAAGATGTTTCTCCACCGATTGACTCCAAACGCTCTAACAAGACGGGAAACCCAGATGTCGGCTCTGAACACCAATATCGATTCCGCCGGACGGTCTGCCGGAGAGATGCCCTACGCGGCCCTCCCACTGGGAGGGATTGGGACCGGCAATCTGGCCATTGGGGCCGACGGCTGGCTGAAACAGTGGCAGTTGCACAATATCGGGAACCACTTGGGAGAGCTGCCGGGCTCTTTCTTTGCGGCGCGAATCAGCCAGTGGGAACCGCCCTTCGACGCAGTGCGGATCTTGGCGGCCCCGCCGACCGAACACTCCAAAACGCCGTTGGTGAACGACGACCACGTTGCCCGCTGGCAACAGGAGCTGGCCAAAACGGTGCCGACCGTAACGGACACCCGCTTCTCGGGAAACTATCCAGTGGCCCGAATCGACTACCTGGACGAAACCCTCCCGGTCTCGATCCGACTCGAGGCGTTCACGCCAATAGTGCCGCTAAATGCTGAGGACTCCGCTCTACCTGTTGCCTGTTTCAAGTTCACAGTGAAGAACCACGACTCGATCCCTGTCCACGGTTGGATCGGGGCCGGGCTGCAAAATGCGGTGGGGCATGACGGGATTGTCAACCCCGATGGGGTCCGAGCTTCCGGATACGGTGGCAACACGAACCGAGTGGTGAGGGGTCCCAACCGAACCAGCATCTTGATGGAAAACCGGACCTTGGACGAGTCGGCGGCCGGATACGGCACGATGGCGCTGACCGCGGAAGGCGACCTGGTCTCAGCGCTGACAGAGTGGACAGATCCGGAGCAACTGGTGCAGTTCCTTTCGAGTCGGCAAAATTTCGGTGCCGGCGAATGGGGCGACGTGCCAAGTGACCTGGCCGACCCGCAACCCAACGGAGTCCGGGCCAGCGGGCGCCCCAGCGCTCCGGGGTCAACCTGGAACGGAGGCCTGGCTGTTCAGTTCGCGGTCGAGCCGGGCGCACAGGTCGAAGTTAGGTTCCTGGTCTCGTGGCACTTTCCCAATCGCTACGTCAACTTCACCCAGTTTGGAGGTAGACAGCCGGCCTGGGGCCAGAACCACCACCTAATCGGAAACGAGTATACGAATCGATTTACCAACGCGTTGGCCGTGGCGGAAGAGACCATGACCAGATGGGACGAGCTGGAGGCGGCAACCAAACATTGGATCAGCCTGTTCACAGAGTCTGATCTTGATCCGGAACTAGCCCGACGCCTGCTGACGCAAGCTGCCATTGTTCGCAGTCCCAGCTATTTTAGAACGGCCGACGGGCGCACCTGGGGATTTGAAGGAGTTCTCGGCGCTTCCACCCCCATGTGGGCGGGGCAGGTCGGAGGCTCTTGCCCGCTAAATTGTACTCACGTTCATGCGTACTCTCAGGGTTTGGCCCGCCTCTTTCCAGCCCTGGAGCGAAACATGCGTGAGACCGAGTTTGAGGTGATGCAAGCTCCGGAAGGTTTCATTCCCCACCGGGTCCTGCTGCCGCTGGAGACGCCTCAGATCTGGGATCGACCTATCGGCGGGCCGGAAGACCCGGCACTGGATGGAATGCTCTCAATTGTTCTGCGGACCTATCGAGAGGTCAAGAACGGTGCCGGACTGGAGTGGCTGGGCAGGTACTGGCCCAATCTTCGGCAGCTGATGGACCACATTTGCCAAAAATGGGATCCGAATCAGACCGGGATGCTGCACGGGATCCAACCTTCTACCCATGACATTGACCTGTGTGGACTCAACACCTTCATGGGAACCTACTGGCTGGCGGCTCTGCGTTCGATGGAGAAGATGGCTTACCTACTGGATGAGGAGGTTGTTGCCGACGACATGCGCCGCCGCTTCGAGACCGGATCGGTCGCGTACGATCGAGCCCTCTTCAACGGTGAGTACTATCGCCAGATGCTGGAGCCAGGCGACAGGCCCGAGTTCCAGTGGCTGGACGGATGCCTTTCCGATCAGGTGATCGGGCAGTGGTGGGCGCACGAGCTGGACCTGGGCTACCTCCTCCCAGAAGAACACGTTCGTTCAGCTCTAGAGGCAGTGGTCAGGCACAATCTGCGGGCGAGTTTCGTCGACTTCGTCAACCCTTATCGGGTTTACGCCGACGGTGACGACTCAGGTCTGTTGATGTGCTCGTGGCCAACCGGGGGACGCCCGTCCATCCCGACGCGGTACTGTGACGAAGTCTGGAGCGGGATTGAGTATCAGGTTGCGGCGCACTGCTTCTACGAGGGACTTGAAGAGCAGGCCTGGAGCATTCTCCGCGGTCTGTGGGCCCGTCATGACGGGAAGAAGAGAAATCCCTATAACGAGATCGAATGCGGCGACCACTACGTCCGAGCCTTGTCCGGCTGGAGCCTGCTCCACGCGTGGAGTGGCTTCAAGTGGGACTCGGTGAGTCGACACCTCCAGCTGAATCGGGACCCCGAGCGCAGTATTCCGATTCTGCTCGACCAGGGTTGGGGTGCGCTGGCAAGAAACGGCGATCAATCGAGTCTGGAGTGCCGGTTCGGGCAGTTTGAACTGGACCAAATCACCGTCGGCGAGACGACGTTCCAAGCGGCCCCGATCCGCCTTCAGGCAGGGGAGACCCTGCTGCTGTCCTAAACCGGCTTCGCAATCAACTGATTGGAGACCTGGGCGATAGCGACCAGCCGGCCGGCGTCGTCGTGCACCTGCACCGAGTGCGCGGTGACCGTCCGGCCCAGGAGCGTGGCCACCGCCTCGGCCACCACCCGCCCGGAGAACACCGGCCGCAGGTGGGTGATGCTCAGATTGGTCCCAACGCCGACCAGTCCATTCGGTTCGCCGTGGGCGCAAGCGGCCAGGGAGGCGGCCGTCTCACAAAGGGCGGCACTGGCACCGCCGTGGAGTGCGCCCATCGGCTGCGTGTTGCCCGCAACCGGCATCGCAACCACGGTCCGCTCGGGCGTGCACTCCAGCACCTCCAGTTGCAGCTTGTCGCTGAGAGAGGAGGCAGTTTGGGGACAATTTTGTCCGGCGCTAGGCGGGGTGCGACTCATACCTCTATGGTGGCATACGTGAGTAAAACATTGCTGGTCATCGACGGACACTCGATGGCGTTTCGCGCCTTCTTCGCCCTCCCGGTTGAAAGCTTTACCTCTAAGGGTGGGCAGGCAACCAACGCCGTCTACGGCTTCCTGTCCATGCTGGTGCGCCTGATCGACACCGAGCACCCCACTCACATTGCGGTGGCTTTCGACGTCGGTCGGGAGACCTTCCGCAATCGGGAATACCCCGAGTACAAGGGGGGACGGGACGAGACCCCAGCCGAGTTCAAAGGCCAGGTGGAGATCATCACCGAGCTGCTCCACCGAATGGGGATCCGCACCCTAACGAAGGACGACTTTGAGGCCGACGACATCCTGGCCACCCTGACCCGGGAGGGGACTGAGGCAGGTTTCCGGGTGCTGTTGGCTTCTGGGGATCGCGACACTTTCCAACTGGTCAACGACCAGGTGACGGTGATTTACCCGGGTCGCTCCGCCTCGGACCTGAAATACATGGACCCGGCTGCGATCGAGGAGCGCTACGGGGTGGTGCCTGAGCGCTACCCGGAAATTGCCGCACTGGTGGGGGAGAGCGCCGACAACCTGCCGGGCGTCCCCGGGGTGGGCCCGAAGACCGCCGCCCAGTGGCTGAACAAGTTCGACGGCCTGGACAACCTCCTGGCCGAAGCCGACCAGGTTGGGGGCAAGCGCGGAGAGGCACTGCGCGAACACGTCGAGGCCGTCCGACGGAACCGGCGGCTGAACCGGCTGGTCAGCGACCTGGACCTGGGCGTCGAGGTGGGGGACCTGGTTCCGACCGAGGCGGACTACCAGGGGCTGCAGCAGCTGTTTGACGCCCTCGATTTCACCGGCCTGCGCTCGCGGGTCTACCAGGCGCTCCAAGTGGAACCAAACGGGTTGAGCGAGCCGGCCGACTCCGGTGAGGACGACGGCGTTGGGCTCGAGCGCACGCTGGTGGTGGAGCCGGGGCGGAACGTGGCTGACTGGCTCCGAAGCCGGGACCACTTTGCGCTGGCCTACTCGGGGGTGGGCCGACCCGCAGCCGGAGACCTGACCGGGTTCGCGTTGCTAGCCGAGGGGGAAGCACTGGTAGTCGACCCGGCCCAGCTGGATCCGGCTCAGGACCGGGCCTTCGCAGACTTTTTCGCCAGTGACCCGGACCTGGTCATCCACGAGGCCAAAGCGGCGACGCACGCCTTTGCCGCTCGCGGCTGGCAGTTGCCGGGTCCCAGTTTTGAGACCGAACTGGCCGCGTACCTGTGCCGACCAGACCGGCGCGGCTACTCGTTGGCGGAACTGGCCCGGGAGTACCTCGGGGAAGAGTTGGAGGAGGCGGACGAGGGGGCGCTCTTCTCGGCCGCCGACCTGGACGAGGACGCAGAACCCGGGTGGGTCCGGCGCCTGGCACAGCAAGCCCTGCTGACCGCACGCCTGGAGGCCCCGCTGCGCGCCCAGCTGGACGCGGACCAGATGACGGCGCTGCTGACCACGATGGAGATCCCGATGCAGCGGGTGCTCGCCCGGATGGAACAGGCCGGCGTCGCCATGGATCTCGACGTGTTGGACGAGCTGGCCCAAGAGTTGGCGGCCGGGGCCGCGCGGGCCCAGGAGGACGCGTTTGCAGCCATCGGACACGAGGCGAACCTGAGTTCCCCGAAGCAACTGCAGGTAATCCTGTTTGAAGAGCTGGGAATGCCAAAGACGAGGAAGACCAAGACCGGTTGGACCACCGACGCCGGGGCCCTGACCGACCTGTTCGCCAAGACGGGGCACCCGTTCCTGGAGGCTCTGCTCCGTCACCGGGACCACACGAAACTGGGACAAATGGTCGAGGGGCTGCGGGCCGAGGTGAAACCCGACGGCCGGATTCACACCACGTTCCAGCAGACGGTGACCGCCACTGGCCGGTTGGCTTCGGCCGAGCCTAACCTGCAGAACATCCCGACCCGCACCGCGACCGGACGCCGGGTGCGCGGGGCGTTCATCTGCGGCCCCGACTACGAGGCGCTGATGTCGGTCGACTACTCCCAAATCGAAATGCGGATCATGGCGCACCTGTCGGAGGATCAGGAACTAATTGCCGCGTTCAACTCGGGGGAGGATCTGCACCGGACCATGGCGTCGATGGTGTTCGGCGTCCCGGTCAGCGAGGTCACCTCTGAGCTTCGGAGCCGGATCAAAGCTACCTCCTACGGGCTGGCCTACGGACTGTCCCCGTTTGGGTTGT
Source organism: Scrofimicrobium sp. R131 (assembly GCF_040256745.1). Taxonomy (GTDB): domain Bacteria; phylum Actinomycetota; class Actinomycetes; order Actinomycetales; family Actinomycetaceae; genus Scrofimicrobium; species Scrofimicrobium appendicitidis. The sequence continues at coordinate 1,295,057 of NZ_CP138335.1, read as the reverse complement.
CGCGCCAACTTGGGGTCGGGGTGGATGAGGCCCGCGACCTTCATTCCCGATACTTTGAGCGCTTTGGCGGAGTCGGCCGCTACCTGCACGAGGTGGTGGAGGTGGCTCGTCAGACGGGCTACACCGAGACCATGTTTGGGCGCCGACGGTATTTCCCCGAGCTGCGTTCGGATAGTCACCGGGTCCGGGAGATGGCTGAACGGGCGGCCCTGAATGCGCCGATTCAAGGCTCGGCGGCGGACATTATCAAGATAGCGACCAACGACGTGTACCAGCGGCTGCGGGATGGAAAATACCGCTCGCGGCTCCTGCTGCAGATTCACGACGAGTTGCTGCTAGAAATTGCCCCCGGTGAGCGGAAAGAAGTGGAAGAACTGGTCCGCGAAAGCATGGGTCAGGCCGCCGAAATGTCGGTTCCGCTGGAGGTGGCAGTCGGCGTGGGTCGGTCCTGGAAGGACGCTGCCCACTGAAACCTGCAGATTGTGAGCAAAATGTAACAATTTGGCTGGTTTAGTCCGAGCTGGACACTGGTAGGCTTTTGAGGGTGTTCGTGGTGCCCAATTGGTCACCGTGGGCGCTTGTCCTATCCATCTAGATAATTGTCCGTTTCGGAGTTTACAACTACATGACCACCTCTAGTGTCCAGCCCACCGCTGGTACCCCTCAAGTTGCCATCAACGACATTGGCTCAGAGCAGGACTTGCTCAAGGCCATTGACGAAACAATCAAGTACTTCAACGATGGCGACATCGTGGAGGGAACTGTTGTCAAGGTCGATCGTGACGAAGTCCTGCTCGACATTGGCTACAAGACCGAGGGCGTTATTCTCTCTCGCGAACTGTCCATCAAGCACGATGTCGATCCCGAAGACGTCGTCGCCGTGGGCGATAAGATCGAAGCTCTCGTGCTGCAGAAGGAAGACAAAGAAGGTCGCCTGCTGCTGTCGAAGAAGCGTGCTCAGTACGAACGTGCCTGGGGCGAGATTGAGAAGATCAAGAACGAGGATGGCGTTGTCTCCGGCACCGTCATTGAGGTCGTCAAGGGCGGCCTGATCCTCGACATTGGTCTGCGTGGCTTCCTGCCCGCCTCTCTGGTCGAGATGCGCCGCGTGCGCGAGCTCGGCCCCTACATCGGTCGCGAGCTGGATGCGAAGATCATCGAACTGGACAAGAACCGCAACAACGTGGTCCTGTCGCGTCGCTCCTGGCTGGAGCAGACCCAGTCCGAGGTTCGCACCAACTTCCTCAACACCCTGCAGAAGGGTCAGGTCCGCAAGGGCGTCGTCTCCTCGATCGTCAACTTCGGTGCGTTCGTGGATCTGGGCGGGGTCGACGGCCTGGTTCACGTCTCCGAACTCTCCTGGAAGCACATCGATCACCCGTCCGAGGTGGTTGAGGTCGGTCAGCCCGTCGAGGTTGAGGTGCTGGACGTGGATATGGACCGCGAGCGCGTGTCCCTGTCCCTCAAGGCCACCCAGGAAGACCCGTGGCAGACCTTCGCTCGCATCCACGCGATCGGCCAGGTTGTTCCGGGCAATGTGACCAAGCTGGTTCCGTTCGGCGCTTTTGTCCGCGTCGAAGACGGCATCGAAGGCCTGGTCCACATTTCCGAGCTGGCTCAGCGCCACGTGGAAATGCCCGAACAGGTGGTCAAGGTTGGCGACGACGTGTTCGTCAAGGTGATCGACATCGACCTGGATCGTCGTCGGATCTCCCTGTCGCTCAAGCAGGCAAACGAAGGCGTGGACCCAACCTCGGAAGAGTTCGATCCGTCGCTGTACGGGATGGCTGCCGAGTACGACGAGAACGGCAACTACAAGTACCCCGAAGGCTTCGACCCCGAAACCCAGGAATGGATGGAGGGCTACGACAGCCAGCGGGAAGCTTGGGAAGCCCAGTACGCCGAAGCCCAGGCCCGGTGGGAAGCTCACCGCGCCCAGGTGCAGGCCGCCCTGGAGGCCGACTCCGAGCAGGCTCCGAGCGATGAGCAGGCCCCGACGTCCTACTCGTCGGCGGACGCCTCCGAAGGCACCCTGGCCTCGGATGAGGCCCTGGCTGCTCTGCGCGAGAAGCTGACCTCGAACAACTAGTTAGTTCATCCCTGAGGGGCATCGCCGATTCGGCGGTGCCCCTCAGTGCTACCCGGCGGCGATCACCTCGCCGTGGGGCAGCTGAAACCAGGCGTCCGGGTGGTGGGACCAGGCATCCCACCCGCGGGAGATTTCAGCTAGTTCCTCCCGGTCGGCGAGGCCCAGTTCCAGTGCAAACTTTGCATAGTCGGATTCGACGGCCCGCTGACGCCACGTTTGGCCCCAGTTGGTCACCTGCTCGTCCGAGGCGTAGGTCCAGACCGAGCCGGTGATCTGAAGGTCGGTGAAACCTGCGGCTCGGAACCAGGAGCGCAGGTGGCGGGCAGCGGCCGGCTCGCCCCCGTGCTGGCGGGCAATCTGCAGGTAAATTTCCAGCCACCGGTCCAGCTCCGGCAGGCGCGGATACCAGGTCAGGCCCTCATAGTCGACATCGCGGGCCGCGACGATCCCGCCGGGCCGAACCACCCGGCGAAACTCACGCAGGGCGGCCACCGGGTCCCCCAGGTGCTGCAGCACCTGGTGCGCGTGAACCACGTCAAAACTGGCATCCGGGAAGGCCAGCTGGTAGGCGTCTCCCACCTCAAATCGCAGGTTCGGCAGGTCTCCGGTTTGAAGGACGGACGGCTGCTGGTCCACCCCGACGAACTGGGAGCCGGGGAAACGCTCGGCCAGCTCGCGGGTGATTGAACCCGGCCCGCACCCCACGTCCAGGACCCGCAGTCCCGGCCTCAGGGAGGGGAGCAGGTAGGCGGCGGAATCGGCGATCCCTCGGCGAGCGTGGGACCGAACGACGCTGGGATGATGGCCGTGGGCGTAGGTATCCATGCCCGCCAGCCTACGCCGTCGGACTACGATGAGAGGATGAGTCTGCTTCGTCTTCGTCCTCCTTCCCATCCCGAGCCCGGGCAGCCCTACCTGGTTGGTTTGACCGGGGGCATCGGGACCGGCAAGTCGACGGTGGCCGAGCAGTTGGGTGCGCTCGGGGCAGTGGTGGTGAGCGCCGACGAGTTGGCCCGCGAAGTGGTGGCTCCGGGAAGCCCCGGCTTGGAGCAGCTGGCCCGCGAGTTTGGCACGGGGGTGGTGCGGCCGGATGGTCAATTGGACCGCGCTGCCCTGGCCCGATTGGTCTTTGACGATCCCGCGGCTCGGCTCCGACTGGAGCAAATCACCCACCCCCTGATTGCCGCCGCCAAGATCGAGCAGTTTGCCGGGCTGGCACCGGGTCAGGTTGGGGTTTATGACGTCCCGCTTCTGGTGGAGACCGGAATGGAGGGGGAGTTTGACGCCGTGGTGGTGGTTGAGGCCCCACTCGACCTGCGCCTGGCTCGCCTGCACCGGCGGGGCCTGCCCAACCGGGAAGCGCGGGCGCGGATCGAAGCCCAGGCAACGGACGAGGAGCGGCGCGCTCTGGCGCACTTCGTGCTGGTCAACGACGGCGACCGGGACCAGTTGGACCGGTCGGTGCTCGAGCTGGGACGGGAGCTGGGTTTAGCCGAGCGCTGACGAGATGGACTTGTCGGAGTGAGTGGCTAGGCTGGTGGCTATGATCCTGCGCTCAGACGAACACCCATTCGAGGTTATTTCCGAGTACACGCCCTCGGGGGACCAGCCGACGGCCATTGCCGAGTTGGCCCGTCGGCTCAACGAGGGGGAACAGGACATTGTCCTGCTCGGCGCGACCGGGACCGGAAAGTCGGCCACCACGGCCTGGCTGATTGAGCAGATTCAGCGTCCGGCGCTGGTGATGGAGCCAAACAAGACCCTGGCGGCCCAGCTGGCCTCGGAGTTTCGCAGCCTGCTGCCGAACAATGCGGTGGAGTACTTCGTCAGCTACTACGACTACTACCAACCCGAGGCCTACGTGCCGCAAACGGACACCTTCATTGAGAAGGACTCATCCATTAACGACGAGGTGGAACGGCTCCGCCACTCGGCCACCAACTCGCTGCTGACCCGGCGAGACACCGTGGTGGTGTCTTCGGTCTCCTGCATCTACGGTTTGGGAACGCCCGAAGAGTACGTGGCTCGGATGATTGAGCTGGAAGTGGGGATGCGGATTGACCGGGATGAGCTGCTGCGCACTTTTGTGGACATGCAGTATTCCCGCAACGACATCGCCTTTACCCGCGGGACGTTCCGGGTCCAGGGAGACACGATCGAGATCATCCCGGTCTATGAGGAACTGGCCATTCGGATTGAGCTGTTTGGGGATGAAGTTGACTCCCTGGCGGTGCTGCACCCCCTGACCGGGCAACTGATTAGGGAAACCAAACGGGTGCACGTCTTTCCGGCCAGCCACTACGTCGCCGGGCGTGAGCGAATGCAGCGCGCCATCGCCTCGATTGAGGAAGAGTTGGAAGAGCGGGTCCGGTGGTTTGAGCAGCGGGGCAAGCTGCTGGAGGCTCAGCGCCTCCGGATGCGAACCACCTACGACTTGGAAATGCTGCGGGAAATGGGAATGTGCTCCGGGATTGAGAACTACTCCCGTCACATTGACGGGCGTGAGGCCGGCACGCCCCCGCACACACTGCTGGACTTCTTCCCGGATGACTTCGTCCTGATTATTGATGAGTCTCACGTCACCGTCCCGCAGATCGGGGCCATGTTCGAGGGGGACATGTCGCGCAAGCGCACCCTGGTGGAACACGGGTTCCGCCTGCCCTCAGCGATGGATAACCGACCGCTTCGGTGGGAGGAGTTCCTGGAGCGGATCGGTCAGACCGTCTACCTGTCGGCCACTCCCGGACCCTACGAAATGAGCAAAGCCCCCGACGTGGTGGAGCAAATCATCCGCCCGACCGGTCTGGTCGACCCGAAGGTGGTGGTGAAGCCAACCGAAGGACAGATTGACGACCTGCTGGATGAGATTAGGGTCCGGGTTGACCGGGATGAGCGGGTGCTGGTGACGACGCTGACCAAGAAGATGGCGGAAGAGCTGACGGTCTACCTGGCAGAGCGCGGGGTGAGAGTGGAGTATCTGCACTCCGACGTGGATACACTCCGGCGGGTGGAGTTGCTGCGGGAGCTCCGCCTGGGCAAGTTTGATGTCCTGGTTGGGATCAACTTGCTGCGGGAGGGTTTGGACCTGCCCGAGGTTTCCCTGGTGTCGATTCTCGACGCCGACAAGGAAGGCTTCCTGCGCTCGACCCGGTCCCTGATTCAGACCATCGGCCGGGCCGCCCGGAACGTCTCCGGGGAAGTGCACATGTACGCCGACCAAATTACCGACTCGATGCGGGAGGCCATTGACGAGACTGAGCGCCGCCGCGCCCGCCAGATCGCCTACAACGAAGAGCGCGGGATCGATCCGCAGCCCCTGCGAAAGAAGATCGCCGACGTGACGGACATGTTGGCGCGTGAGGATATCGACACCCAGGAGCTGTTGGCCGGGGGATACCGGGCTGGGAACGAGCTGTCGGAGCCCGCGGCCGGCGCTCCGAGCATCCGGACCCAGTTGAGCGCCCAGGCGGAAGGGGACCTGGCTGGGCTCATCGAGCAACTATCCGCCCAGATGCACGCGGCCGCCGACGATTTGCAGTTCGAAGTGGCGGCTCGATTGCGCGACGAGATCAACGATCTAAAGAAGGAGTTGCGCGCCATGCGGGCGGCCAATTAGTCGGGTGGGATAGTCCGCATTCGCCGGTTCCCGGTTGTTAGGCCCTCCGTCACCCCCTAGACTGTCCCCGGGGGGAGTAATCTCGCTAAGTTGATGTCGTCAACACGGCTCGGGAACAACCGGCTCGGCATCAACACCTGGTTCCGTTCCAGGTGGGATAAGACCTCAACTGGTTGGTCAACCCTACGAACGGAATGGAATCGGATGGAAGTCAGCGTTTGGTCATGGCTCATCTTGGGCGCGATCGTTCTCGTCCTCATCACCTTTGACATTGTCGGGCACGTCCGGACTCCCCACGCTCCCACCATGAAGGAAGCCGCCTGGTGGTCGGTGGGATACATCGGCCTGGCGATCCTCTTCGGCGTGCTGACCTGGTGGGAGTTCGGCTCGGTTTACGCGGGCGAGTACTTCGCCGGCTACCTGACTGAGAAAGCCCTCTCAGTCGACAACCTCTTCGTCTTCGTGCTGATCATGCAGTCCTTCCGCGTTCCGCGGGAGTACCAGCAGAAGGCACTGCTGTCCGGCATCATCATCGCGTTGGTCCTGCGCCTGGTCTTCATTCTGGTGGGTGCCGCCATTATTGAACGGTTCTCGGCCATCTTCTACCTGTTCGGGGCTTGGCTGATTTGGACGGCCATCATGCAGGCTCGCCAGGGAGTTGAGGGCGAAAGCGATGACGGGGAGTACCGGGAGAACCGGTTCACCATCTTTGTCCGGAAGATGTTCCCGGTGACCGACGGTTTTGTCGGCCAGCGGTTCCTGGCTCGCCAGCACGGCAAGACCTACCTGACCCCGCTGCTGCTCTGCGTCCTGGCGCTCGGGACGGCCGACCTGATGTTTGCCTTCGACTCGATTCCCGCCATCTTCGGTCTCACGCAGGAGCCCTACATCGTGTTCGCCGCCAACGCGATGGCCCTGCTCGGCTTGCGCCAGCTCTACTTCCTGATCGACGGGTTGCTGTCGCGCCTGGTCTACCTGCACTACGGGCTGGCGATCATTTTGGGTTTCATTGGCGTCAAGCTGATTCTGCACGCGATGCACGAGAACAATCTGCCGTTCCTGAACGGCGGAGAGGGCTTCCACGTGCCCGACATTGGGATCGGCATGTCGCTGTCCGTCATTGGCGGCGTGATTGTGCTGACCGTGGTGGCCTCCCTGATTAAGAGCAGAATGGACCGGGCCCGCCCGCCGCAGGTGGAGCAGTAGCCTCCACTAGCTAGGATGGTCCCCATGAGCTTTCCTCCCTATCCGGATGGACTTCCGGACGAGGCGGTGGCTGAGCGGGTCCAAGCGGGTCAGACCAACCGGGTCCCGCGCACCACCTCCAGACCCGTCAGCCAGATTCTTCGGTCGAACATCTTCACGCCGTTCAACGCCATCCTCACCACCGCCATGGTGGTGGTGCTGGCGATGGGGGACTGGCGCGACTCGGTCTTTGCGCTCGTGATGGTGATCAATGCGGCGATTGGCGTCTGCTCTGAGCTCAGATCCAAACGGGTGCTGGACTCGGTGGCGGTCCTGGCCGCCCCCACCTCCCAGGTGCTGCGCGCCGGGAAGGTACAGACGGTCAACAACGACGACCTGGTGGTGGACGACCTGGTCGAGCTGCGCCTCGGCGACCAAATTCCGGCCGACGGGACGGTGCTATCCACTCGGGGCCTGGAGGTGGACGAGTCAATTCTGACCGGTGAGTCGCTGCCGGTAAAAAAGCAGGTTGACGACCAGCTCCTCTCGGGGACAGCGGTAGTGGCCGGTTCGGGCCGAATGTGGGTGCGCCAGGTGGGGGCCGACTCCTGGGCCCAAAAGATCACCGCTGAAGCGCGAAAGTACTCCGTCGTGACCTCGGAGATTCAACGGGCAATCGACCGGGTCCTCAAGTGGATCATGGTGGTGCTTCCGGTGGTGGTGGTCCTCCTGGTCTGGTCCCAGACTCGGGCGGACGCCGGCAACTGGCGCGGGGCCGTCATCCTGGCGATTGCCGGGGTGGTGGGCATGATCCCCCAGGGGCTGGTCCTGCTGACCTCGATGAACTTTGGACTGGCGGCGGCCACCCTGTCGCGTCGGGGGGTGCTGGTCCAGGAGCTTCCGGCGGTGGAGATTCTGGCCCGCGTCGACGAGCTGTGCCTGGACAAGACCGGGACCCTCACCACCGGCGGGATTCGGGGGCAGGAACTGACGGTTCTGCCGGGGGCCGCCTCGGAAGCCGATCTGGCCGGGGCGCTTGGCCGCCTGACCTCCGACGAAACGAACGCTTCCGCCACGGCGGTGCAGGAACTGCTGCGGAGCCAAGCCTGGTCGGCGACGGACCTGCCGACGGAACTGACCGAGGTTCCGTTCAACTCGACGCGCAAATGGTCGGCTTTGAGCGGCGCGAATGGCAGCTGGGTGTTCGGAGCGCCGGAAATCCTGCTGGCCAACGCCCGAGGAGACGCGGCGGAAGCCGCCCGCCAGCTGGTGGCGGAATCATCGTCCCGGGGCCAGCGAACCCTATGCCTGTCCCGGGCCGGCGGCCCGATTGCCGAGAATCAACCCCTGCCCGAGGACCTTTCACCCCAGCTGATCGCGGTACTGTCTGAAGACATCCGACCCGATGCGGCCGAGACCCTGGAATACTTCCGGTCGCAAGGAGTCCGGGTCCGCGTGATTTCCGGCGATGCCCCCGGAACGGTCGGGGCCATTGCCGACCGGCTAGACCTGGGCGGGGACGGTCGAACGCTCCAGGTGGTGGACGCGCGCACTCTCCCCGAAATCGACACTCCCGAGTTCGACCGGGCCACCGCCGAGGTGGACGTCTTTGGCCGGGTCACCCCGGAGCAGAAACGAGCGCTGGTCCGGTCCCTGCAGCGTGGGGGCCACACGGTCGCCATGACCGGGGACGGAGTCAACGACGCCCTGGCGCTGAAAGAGGCGGACCTGGGAATTGCCATGGGCAATGGCGCGCCGGCCACAAAAGCGGTGTCCCGCCTCGTGCTGATGAAGAGCGAGTTCTCAGTCCTGCCGGGTGTGGTGGCCGAGGGGCGACGGATTATCGCGAATATGGAGCGAGTCTCCTCCCTGTTCCTGTCCAAGACCACCTACGCCGTGATGCTGGCGGTGATCGTTTCGGTCTGCGGCTGGGTTTACCCGTTCCTGCCGCGGCAACTGACCTTTATTGGGGCCCTGACGATTGGGACCCCTGCCTTCTTCCTGGCGTTGGCTCCCAGCCACCGTCGGTATCACCCCGGCTTCCTTCGCCGAACCCTCTGGTTGGCGGTGCCATCCGGTCTGCTGATGGGCACGGGCGCGCTGATCGTATACCTCCTACTGGGCGAGCATACGGAGATCGGCCAGACGGGAGCGACCCTGACGCTGATCCTCGGGGCCCTGTGGCTGCTCGGGATCACCGCGCGCCCGTTCAACCTGTGGCGCCTGGTGCTGATCTGCGTGATGGCGGCCGGCGCCCTGCTGGGGGTGCTCATCCCCTGGACCAGGGAGTTCTTCGCCCTGCAGTGGCCCGACCCCCAGCAGTGGGCGCTAATTGGTGGCGTCGGCCTGGCAATTAGTGCTTTGATGGAAGTGTGTTACCGCTACACGACGCGGTTTCGACACGAGGGGAGCTAGCGGATGACCGCATTCGAGTTGCAGCAAGACGGGCCGGCCGGGGCTCCCACGCTGGTGTTGGCCCATTCGCTCGGTTCAGACGTTCGGATCTGGGACGAGGTGGTGGCCGACCTGGCCGATTCCTGGCATATTGTCCGGTGGAACCTGCCCGGTCACGGAGCTTCGGAAATACCCTCGGGCCCGGCTCGAATGGAGACCGTGGTGGAGGTACTCCTGTCTCAGCTGGACGAGGCGGGGATTGGCCGGTTTCACGTGGCCGGCATCTCCCTCGGCGCGATTGCCTCCCTCGCGGTGGCCGAGATGGCTCCCGAGCGGGTCCTCTCGTTGGCCATGCTCGATTCGGGAGCGGCGCTGCTTCCGTCGGAGCCCTGGTTTGACCGCGCGGAACTGGTTCGGGCCGAAGGAATGTCCTCCCTGGTCGACGCGACGATGGATCGGTGGTTCACCCCGGAATTCAGAGCGGGAAAGGGCGAGTCCCGCTACCGGCGGACGCGCGAAACATTCCTTGCCTGTCCGGTCGAGGGCTATGCGTACTGCTGTGAGCTGATCGGGAACACCGACCTGCGGGCGGACCTGTCGCAGATCCAGGTCCCAACCCTGATCCTCACCGGGGACGAGGACGCGGGGATGAGCCCCGGGAAAGCCGAAGAGTTGGCCCACCAAATCCCGGGTGCGGCCGGCAGCTTCCAGGTGATCAAGAACTCGCGCCACCTGACCTGCGTCGAGCATCCACGGCAGGTGGCCGCGGCCCTGACCCAGGTGATGTGTCAGGTGATTTGATCGGCTTAGGACGCCGGGAACGTCTTGTCGAAGTCGTCCGCCAGGTACCCAAGGGTCGGGTGCCATTCCCGCACCTGGAACGAGTGGATCAGCCCGTTGGTGACGAAGGGGTCCTCGTTGAGCAGCGCGGTCGCCTGCTGGGCCGTTTCGGCGTTGAGGATCAGCAGCGCGCCGTTGAAAACCGCGTCGCGCAGGAAGCCCGAGGCCACCAGATTGCCCTGGTCCTGAAGCCGGCGGAGGTATTCCCGGTGGGCCGGGCGAAAATCGTTGACCAGACTAGACAGGTCTTCATCGTACCGATACTCAATCACGTAAAGTGCCATGTCCCTATCTTAGGCCCCCGCGGAGATTGGGCAATGGAAACACCGGGGGTGTGGACGCACTCGGAGCGGAAACCGGGACGGGAGGGGACGGCAACTGGACCCGAGAAACTGCACATGAGATTAAGCGCCGGTTTGCGCTCGCCCAAAGCCCTTTAGTCCAGTACATTGAGCAGGAACTTCACCAGCCCTGGTGAAGATGGGTTAGGAGGCTCGCATGGGCAAGATTCTCAGCAAACTAGTTGTCTTTCTCGGTTCGTCAGCCCTGGGGCTTTTCATTGCCCAGTGGCTACTGGACGGCTTCAGGTTCACCCTTTGGGGCTTTATCCTGGCGATCGTGGTCTTCGCGGTGGCGCAGGCTGTGCTATCGCCCCTAATTGAAAAGGTGGTGGACCGCTACGCTTCCGTGCTGGTTGGCGGGGTTGGACTCATTTCCGTCTTCGTCTCCCTGCTGGTGGGCACGTTCGTGGTCAGCGGGATGACCATCCGGGGGGCCGGCACCTGGGTGCTGGCGACGCTGATAGTTTGGCTGGTAACGGCCGTCGGCACGGCTGCCCTGCCGAAGCTGTTCAGCTCCGACCGGGCAGCCTAGGCCGCTAAACGGGGTTGACGACCGGACGCGAACCGCGGTTGGCGATCTCTACCGGCACCGGGTGCTGCAACTCAATGCCCCAGATGTCCGCGTAGAACGCCAACTCGGTCCGCCAGGCCGACTCGAGGGTGTCGGCCCGAACGAACCCGTGACCCTCATTGTCAAAGATGACTTTCGCAACTTCCTTGCCGCTGTCGACCAGCTTCTGGTACACCTCTTCAATTTCGTCCGGGGTGACGATTGGATCGTTGGCGCCGCCCATCAGCAGAACCGGGGCATTCACCCGGGCCAGCTGATTGATCGGCGAGCGCTCAGCCCAGACCGGGTCGGAGCTGTCCGAGGAGTCCATCAGCCGCCGCAGGTAGTCGGCGTCGACGATGGGCGCGTGGGTGAGGGTCCGGCGCAGATCCAAATAGCCGTAGCGGGAAGTGCCGGCCGAAAATACTTCGGTCGACTCCAGCGCCGCCATCACCGTGAAGCCCCCGGTTCCCGAACCGGCAATCGCCACCCGCTTGGAGTCGATAAGTTTCTGCTCTGCCAACCAGTTGACGCCGTCCACAATGTCGGCCACCTCGGCCACGCCAAACTGGCCGTTCAAGGATTCGCGGTACTTGCGCCCGAGCGCGGTCGAACCCCGGTAGTTGACGTCCAGCACCGCAAATCCGCGGGTGGTCCAGTACTGCTTGGCCAGGGACAAGCCCGGGAGCGCAGCGTTCGCAGGCCCGGAGTGGACCATGGTAATCAGCGGTGGCAGTTCGTCTTCGGGGCCGGTGAACTGGGGGTTGTTCGGCGGGTAGTAGAACCCGTGCACCTTCAGGCCGTCCCGGGCCGTCCAGGTCACGTGCTCCGCGCGAGAGTTGTAGTCCTGGTCGATCTCGGCCTCGTTCGAGGTCCGGACCACCTTCACCGCGGCATTGTCGACTCGGACGATCGCGGGGTAGTGGGTCGAAGAGTCGCCGACAAAGACGACCCGGCCCTCGCTGGCCGCCACGTTGCCAATCGGCCACCAGCCGGTGTCCCACTCTTCCATCAACCCGTTCGAAAGCTGAATGGTGCCCAGGTGCCACTGGGAGTCTTCAGCCCACGAGCAGATCAGGTGGTCGTTGTCCAGCACGTCGAAGCTGTGCAGACCCAGGTGCCAGCGGGGCGTGGTGAAGCTGCGGGGACCCGGGTGTAGGACCCGCGTCCGCAACCTGGTCGCCCAGGCATCCTGCGGCTCGCCATCGTTGGTAGTGAACCCCTCGGTGCGGTACAGGTTCGCATGACCGCTGGAGTCGTCAATGTGGATCAGGTCGCCGGCAAACGTCCATCGGGGCTCGGTCACGGCCACGTCGGGTCGATCCACCAGGGTGACCTGCTTGAACGGTTCGCCGGCCGCATTCATAGCGGCAACGCGCAGCTCGGACTTGGTCCACGGCAACTCGGGCCGGTTCCAGGTGACCCACGCCAGCTTGGACCCGTCGGGGGACAGGGTGGGCGACGAGACGAAGTCGGTCTGGTCGCAGATGGTGCGAATCTTCGAGGTGTCGCGTGCCCCGGACCCATCCAGCGGAATTGCCACCAGGGAATGCTGGACGTGATCGGGGTCGGTGTGGTCCTCACAGACGGCGTAGACGACGCCCCGAGCCTCGTCGATCTCGAAGTCGCCGTAGCGGCACTTGTCCAGCTGCGTCAGCGGCACCAGTTGGGCCCGCAGGGTCCGCGTGTCGAAGTAGTAGACCCGGTCGTCAGTGCCGTTTGACACGACGATCCGTCCGTTCTTGATCGCGTAGGCGCGCCCGCCAAACTCGTGCACCCGGGTGGCGACGTGGACGAGGCGGGAGCCCTCCAGCAGCGGGAGCACCTCACCGGTTTGCCCCAGAGCATTGCGTCGCAGCAGGACCTTTCGGCCTTCGCGGCGCGGACTGCCTTCGACCCAGTAGATGTCGGGTCCGTCCATTCGGAGCTGGGTGAGGGTCACCGAGCGACCCGCGTAGCTCTGTGCGGTTACGGGAGAAATCCAGGAACCGTAGGATGCAACTTCTTTGCTCATCGCTTGCCTCATCTTTGGCGGTCGGTACTAACAGCGACAAGTCTAGTTGATTACGTAGTTGCACATCGGGAATAGAAAAACTGTGATGCTTGACTAGACTCGACCTATGCGCAGCTTACTGGACCGGATCCAAACCCCCCGTGACCTCGACTCTCTTACCGCCGCTGAGCTGGTGAGTTTGGCCGAGCAAATTCGGGCCTATTTGATCGAGTCGGTGGCCAAGACAGGGGGTCACCTGGGGCCCAACCTGGGGGTGGTTGAGTTGACCCTGGCACTGCACCGGGTGTTCGACTCTCCGCGCGACACCATCATTTGGGACACCGGCCACCAGGCGTACGTTCACAAGCTGCTGACCGGACGCAAAGACTTCACCCAGCTGCGCCAGCCGGGCGGACTGTCCGGGTACCCGTCGCGGGCCGAGTCGGCTCACGACGTGGTGGAGAACTCTCACGCGTCGACCGCGATTTCCTGGGCTGACGGTGTCTCTCGCGAGCGCCGCCGCCGGGGTCAGGCCGGGTCGGTGGTGGCCGTGATTGGCGACGGCGCCCTGACGGGGGGAATGGCCTGGGAAGCGCTAAACGATATGGCCGAGGATCAGGATCGATCGCTGGTTGTGGTGGTCAATGACAACGGCCGTTCCTACGAGCCGACGGTCGGCGGAATGGCTCGCCACCTGGCGGGGCTGCGGACCTCTGAGCACTATGAGCGCTCGCTGGCCTGGGGGAAGCGGAAGCTCCTTTCCCTGGGCGAGCCGGGGCGGGCCGCGTTTGAGGCACTGCACGGGCTGAAAGCCGGAATCAAGGATGTCCTAGCCCCCCAGGTGCTGTTCGAGGAACTGGGGCTGAAATACCTGGGTCCGATTGACGGCCACGACCTGATTGCGGTGGAGTACAACCTGGAGCTGGCCAAGAGCTTCGGCGGCCCGGTGATCGTCCACGTCATCACGGAGAAGGGACGAGGCTACGTGCCGGCCGAAGAGGACGTCTCGGACCGGTTCCACGCGGTGGGGAAAATTCACCCGGAGACCGGTCTACCGGTGGCTCCGCAGCGGTTTGGCTGGACGGCGGTGTTTGCTCAGGAGATCGTGGAGTTGGCCGAGCGGAACCCGGATGTGGTCGGCATTACCGCCGCAATGAAGGCGCCGGTTGGCCTCCAACCCCTGGCCAATCGGTTCCCGGATCGGGTGGTGGACGTGGGTATTGCGGAGCAGCACGCCCTCACCTCGGCCGCCGGGATGGCGTTTGCCGGGGCGCACCCGGTGGTGGCCCTCTACGCGACCTTCCTGAATCGGGCTTTTGATCAGCTGCTCATGGACGTGGCCCTGCACCGAGCCCCGGTGACCGTGGTGCTCGATCGCGCGGGCATTACCGGCGACGACGGCCCGTCGCACAACGGGATGTGGGACCTGTCGCTGGCCGCGATGGTGCCCGGGCTCCGGGTAGCAGTTCCGCGAGACGGCGCCACTTTGCGGGCTGAACTGGACGAGGCGGTGGGCGACAGCTCCGGCCCGACCCTGCTCCGCTACCCGAAGGGAGCCCTGCCGCCGGACCTGGCGGTGGCCGAAACTTCCGCCGCTGGCGACTACCTCTACCGCGGCCGGGAGGCCGACGTGCTCCTGGTGGCGCTCGGCCCGCTCGCGCACTATGCGGTGGAGGCGGCGCAGGAACTGAAGTCCCGGGGGATTGAGGCCGACGTTCTGGACCCGCGCTGGGTGCTACCGGTCGCCCCCGAGCTGGTGGAGGTAGCCAACTCGTACCGGGTGGTCGTCTCGGCTGAGGACGGACTTGAGGTCGGCGGCGTCGGATCCGAACTGGCCCGCCAAACACAGGTACCGGTGCTGGTCCGCGGGGTCCCCCGCGAATTCCAAGCGCAGGGAAAACGCGAGGAGATCCTGGCTCGCTTGGGACTCGATTCGGCCGGATTGGTTGAAGCGGTAGAATCCGCACTATTAAGAAGCTCGATATCGAGAAATATTTAATTGGGCCATTAGTCCCCAACTAGATTGTGGCACAGTTCGCATAGGGTTGAAATGGAGCGGTTTCACGTCCGTGTGTGAGGACCAGCACCCATAATTATCACGACTGCTCAAGTATTTATTCATAAGCTTGAAGCAGCGGGAAAACCTCCCGTCTGAGCGACAAAAGGGAGTCACCATGGCGACCATTACTGCGTGGACTGGGTTCAAAACGGGTCGGTGGGAGAAAACCATCGATGTGCGAGATTTTGTCCAGGAGAACTACACCCCGTACGAGGGTGACGACTCGTTCCTGGCCGGTCCGACGGATCGAACCCAGCGGGTTTGGGAGACTTTGTGCGGGCTGTTCCCGGCGGAGCGTGAGCGCGGCGTCTTCGACATCGACAATCACGTCCCGGGCCGAATCACCTCGCACGAGCCGGGTTACATCAGTGCTGATGACAACCTGATTGTGGGCCTCCAAACTGACGCGCCGCTCAAGCGGGCCATGATTCCTAACGGTGGCTGGCGGATGGTCGAGAACGCCCTGCTGACCTACGGCTACGAAGTAGACCCGATCATCAAAGAGATTTTCACCGTCTACCGGAAGACGCACAACCAGGGCGTGTTTGACGTCTACCCGAAGAGCGTGCGTGCGGCTCGTTCCTCCCACATTGTCACCGGCCTGCCCGACGCCTACGGGCGGGGCCGAATCATTGGCGACTACCGCCGGGTTGCCCTCTACGGGGTGGACCGACTGATCGAGGCAAAGCAGGCGGACAAGGCGGAGCTGGACGACCGGTTCTCCACCGACGACGTGATCCAGTTGCGCGAGGAGTTGGCCGAGCAGATTCGGGCGCTCCAGGAGCTGAAAGAGATGGCCACCTCCTACGGCTATGACATTTCCGGTCCTGCCACTTCGGCCCGCGAGGCGGTCCAGTGGCTCTACTTTGCCTACCTGGCTGCGGTCAAGGAGCAAAACGGCGCTGCCATGAGCCTGGGGCGGACCTCCACCTTCCTCGACATCTACCTGCAGCGGGACCTGGAGGATGGGCGCCTGACCGAAGTCGAAGCTCAGGAGCTGATGGATGACTTCGTGATCAAGCTGCGGATCGTCCGCTTCCTCCGCACCCCCGAGTACGACGCGCTGTTCTCCGGCGATCCGACCTGGGTGACCGAGACGATCGGCGGCAACGGGTGCGACGGCCGAACCCTGGTAACGAAGAACTCGTTTCGGATGCTGCAGACGCTGTACAACCTGGGTCCCGCGCCCGAACCGAACCTGACTGTGCTCTGGTCTGAGCAGCTGCCCGAAGGGTTCAAGCGGTTCTGCGCTCGGGCTTCGATCGAGACTTCCGCCATTCAGTACGAGTCGGACTCGTTGATTCGGGAATCCTGGGGGGATGACGCCGGGATCGCCTGCTGTGTCTCCGCCATGGCTATTGGCAAGCAGATGCAGTTCTTTGGGGCCCGGGTGAACCTGGCCAAGGCGCTGCTGTATGCCATCAACGGAGGCCGTGACGAGATTTCGGGCCGCCAGGTGGCGCCCGTCAGCGAGCCGGTGGGGGACGGCGCCCTGGACTTCGAGGACGTTCGGACCAAGTTCGACGGCCTGCTGGACTGGCTGGCGCGGACCTACGTCGACGCGCTGAACTGCATTCACTACATGCACGACAAGTACTCTTACGAGCGGATCGAAATGGCCCTCCACGACACGGAGATTCTGCGGACGATGGCCTGCGGGATCGCCGGCCTGTCGGTGGCGGCGGACTCGCTGTCGGCGATCAAGTACGCGCAGGTGACCCCGGTCCGGGACGAGACCGGACTGGTGGTTGACTACCTGATCGAGGGAGACTTCCCCAAGTTCGGCAACGACGACGACCGGGTGGACGCGATTGCGGTCGGGCTGGTCGAGTCCTTCATGAACAAGATCCGGGCGCTGCCGACCTACCGCAACTCGCAGCATACCCAATCGGTGCTGACCATCACCTCGAATGTGGTCTACGGCAAGCACACCGGCAACACGCCGGACGGTCGGCGCCAGGGCGAACCTTTCGCTCCCGGGGCCAACCCGATGAACGGACGGGACACGCACGGGATGTTGGCGTCGGCGCTGTCCGTGGCCAAGCTGCCCTACGACCAGGCCCAAGATGGGATTTCACTGACCAACACCGTGGTTCCCTCGGGCCTGGGCCGGACCCTGGACGAGCAGGAAGTCAACCTGGTGGGTCTGCTGGACTCGTACATGGGGGAGCAGGGCTACCACATGAATGTGAACGTGTTGAACCGGGACACCCTGTACGACGCGATGGAGAACCCGCAGAACTACCCGCAGCTGACCATCCGGGTTTCCGGCTACGCGGTCAACTTTGTTCGCCTCACGCGCGAGCAGCAGCTGGATGTGATCTCGCGGACCTTCCACGAGCGCGTCTAATGTCCACTACTGACCTCCGGGTGGCGGGGGACGGGGTTACGGGAGAGTATCGCCCGGCCCCGGCCTCCGTCCCGAGCGCCCGGCCGCAGGGGCAGGGCCTGACGGGAGTTGAGTCGGAGCTGCCGGACAGTCGCCGCGACCTGGTTAATCTGGTCCGGACCGGATCGGTAGCTTCGGTGCATTCCTGGGAACTGGTGACCGCGGTGGATGGCCCGGGCACGCGGATGACGGTGTTCTTCTCCGGCTGTCCGCTGCGGTGCCTGTACTGCCACAACCCGGACACGATGGAGATGCGGCGCGGCGAGCAGGTTCAAACGGCCAGCCTGATTGATCGGATGCTGCGCTACCGCCGCATCTTTGCGCGCACCGGCGGGGGAATTACCCTCTCTGGCGGCGAACCGCTGATGCAACCCAAAGCGGTGGCGCGTATCTTGCGGGCCGCGAAGACGGCCGGGATCCACACCGCGATCGACACCTCGGGAAACCTGGGCTGGCGTTGCACTGACGAGATGCTGGCCGACCTGGACCTGTGTCTGCTGGACCTGAAGTCGGGCCACCGGTCGACCTACCAGCAGGTGACCGGAGCCCGGTTGGAGCCGACGGTGGCGTTTGGGCAGCGCCTGGCGCGAGCCGGGGTCGAGGTCTGGGTTCGGTTTGTGCTGGTGCCCGGGGTGACCGACGATCTGGAAAACATCGCCGAGGTGGCCCGGTTGGCCGCGCAAATTTCCACCTGCACCCGGGTGGAGGTGCTGCCATTTCACCAGATGGGGCGCGACAAGTGGGACGAACTGGGGATGGAGTATCAGCTGGCCGAGGTCGAACCACCTTCGGCTGCAGCGGTTGAGTCAGCGCGGCAAATCTTTCGCCAGCACGGTCTCACGACTTACTAGCGGCCAGGATTAGCTCTCGCTGCCAGGGCCGAGCTTCTCCCTCAATTAGGCGCTGTTCCAGATCGTCCAGCGGTTCCCAGGCGAGAAGGCGCTGGGTCGCGGGTAGGAGCACCACCTCGGGGGCCAGGTCTAGCGGCTTGGCCGCTCGCTCGACCAGGGCCCGCACCTGCTGGAGCCGGTCCTGAGCTTCGGGGCGCAGCCGCTTCCACAGGCGGGCCGGGGGAATGCCCTCACCCGCCGGGAGCCCGTGGGGCATCTCCTCGGGCAGAAGGGAGTGGGCCCGCCGAATCGCTTCCCACCACTCGTCCAGGTAGCGCCGGGCCTGCGGGCGCCGGAAAAACTCGATCTGCTGGAGCGAACGGCGATTCTGCGGGTCCCGGAGGGCAGCCTCGAGAATGCCCCGCCCGTTCAGAATCCGCCCGGGCGAAACGTCAGTCCGGACTGCGATCTCCTCCCGGGTGGTCCACAGTTCCCGGGCGATCGCCAGTTCCTGGGGGCGACGGAGCTTGCCAATTCCCTTCAGATTCTCCCACCGGGGGGCTTTCGACTTGATCGGGTGGGTTAGCTCGTAGTCAAACTCCTGGCGGGCCCACTCCAGCCGACCCAGTTCCTCCAGCCGCTCGGTCAGCGCCGTCTCCAGTTGGGGGAGCACCTCCACGTCCATGGCCGCGTAGCGAAGCCAGGGGAGCGGCAGGGGCCGGACCGACCAGTTTTCGTTTTGGTGAGCTTTTTCCAAGGAGAACCCGAGCACCTCCTCGCACACCCCCTGGAGGGAAAAGTGCTGGACTCCGGTTAGGCGCGCCGCCACCTCGGTGTCGAACAGGGCGGGGGGAACCAGGTCCAGTTCCGCCAGACTGGGGAGGTCCTGGCCGGCGGCATGGAAAATCCAGGGCGCGTCCAAAACCGCGTTCAGCTCAGCCAGTTTCGGGAGTGCGTGCGAGTCGATCAGGAACGTGCCCACGTCCGCACGGCGGATCTGTACCAGCCACGCTTCGGCCCCGTAGCGAAAACCCTGCGCCCGCTCGGTGTCCACCGCCACCGAGGCTCGGCTGGTGGCCAACTGTTCAATCGCCTCGGATAGTCCCTGCTGGGTATCGATGACCTCGGGTACCCCGTCTGCCAAGGTGGTCAGTACGGGCAGTTCAGGCATCGTGAACCTCAAATCCTAAGTAGTTTTCGCTGGGAATGGCAGCTACCTGCAGCAGGTAGTTCCCCCAGGCCTCCAGGTGCGGAGCCAAGTCATCCTGAACCGGACTCCAGGAGCACCGCAACTCAATGTTAAGAGTCGACGAACGCAACTCCAAGCCGCCAAAGGTTTGGGAAATCTCTCGGGTGACCGTTCCCAGCAGCAGTTCGGCCGCCTCGCCCAACTCATCCCTCAAGCCGAGCCAGAGGACTTCTCCCAGGAGCGGATCGGAACTCATCTCCTCGTCAATCTGAGTCCGAAGCTGACCGACCAGACGCAGGGGGCTGCCCCAGATCTCCGCCTGCTCGGGATCGTAGAGGATGACGAAAGTGGACTGTCCCAGGGGTTGACCCCCGTGTTCCTGCACGGTTTGGATCGCCACCGCCGCCGAGTAGGGGGCCAGCCGTTGGGGCGCCGGGATCTCTCGGAACGTCAGCGAATCCGGCCGGGCCACCCGGCGAAGGGAGGCGAGGGCGGCCACGAACTGTGGAGGCGTATTGGACACGCAATCAGGCTATGACCTGGACCTGGGCTTTGGTAGCAACCACGCCGGAAAGGTCCGGGAGACCGGAGCAACTGTGAGAGGCGTCGCAGCATTGGGTTTGAGATGGCGGCCCGGTAGCTGATAAAGTTCTATTCGTTCGCCGCGGGAACGCGGTGAGAAGCGGATGTGGCTCAGTTGGTAGAGCATCACCTTGCCAAGGTGAGGGTCGCGGGTTCGAATCCCGTCATCCGCTCGGGCGATTGGCGCAGCGGTAGCGCGCTTCCCTGACACGGAAGAGGTCACTGGTTCGATCCCAGTATCGCCCACGGATGGAGCCTAATCGGGTAACCGGTTGGAAACCTTCCCCAGACTAGCGGATGTGGCTCAGTTGGTAGAGCATCACCTTGCCAAGGTGAGGGTCGCGGGTTCGAATCCCGTCATCCGCTCAGCTCCGAGGAGTTGGGCAACCAATCTAGCTGGCATAGGTGGGTTGGCCGAGTGGTGAGGCAGCGGCCTGCAAAGCCGTATACACGGGTTCGAATCCCGTACCCACCTCGGGCGATTGGCGCAGGGGTAGCGCGCTTCCTTCACACGGAAGAGGTCACTGGTTCGATCCCAGTATCGCCCACAAAGAGAAGGCCCCGGGACACCCGGGGCTTTTCCTTACTCGATAGGAGTGCGGCAATGGAACTGGTTCCCGTAATTCTGGGTGGCGACGTAGGCGCTTACACGCTTGGGCTGGAGTGCTACGAAGCTTTCGGGGTCAAGAGCATCTGCGTTTCTGCCGCACCGATCGACATGATCACCAAGTCCGTCATCTTCGAGGTGGAGCAGGTGACCCCCCAGGCCTCGGATGAGGAACTGCTGGCGGTGCTGCGCGGCATCGCCGCCATCCACCAGAACCTGCTGCTGCTGGCCAACACGGACGCTCACGTCAGTTTCTTCGCCCGCCACCGGGAGGAACTCAGTCAGCACTACCTGCTGCCGTTCCCCACCACCGAAACGATCGACCTGCTCTGCCAAAAGCAATCTTTCGCTGAGGTTTGTGCCCGGGAGGGAGTCCCCACCCCTGCTACCGTGGTCGTCGATCTGGCCGAGGAGGCCGATCCGGAGATCGACTTCACTTTCCCGGTGGTGGCCAAAACCGCCTCGGGCGCCGCCTACGATCGCGTCAGTTTTCCCGGGAAAAAGAAGATTTGGTTCATCGACTCGCCCGAAGAGCTGACCGAACTCTGGTCCACCCTCCGCGGGGCGGGATTCCGGGACAAGTTCGTGGTGCAAGAGAACATTCCCGGCGACGACACCTACATGCGGTCACTGACCTACTACGTGAGCTCGACCGGGGAGATTCTGCTGCGCGCCGGGGCCCACGTGCTGCTCCAGGACCCGAGCCCGACCATGATCGGCAATCCGGTGGCGATGATTACCCGCGAACTGCCGGACCTGTGGGAGCTCGGTGACCGGATCCTTCGGGCCGGCAACTACACCGGTTTCGCCAACTTTGACATCAAAATTGACCCGCGGGACGGGACCCCCTACTTCCTGGAGGTCAACCCGAGAATTGGCCGGAACTCCTACTACGTGGTGGCGGCCGGGCAAAACCCGATGGCCGTGATGGCGCAGGACCTGTTCTTGGGGGAGAGCCCGGAACCCGTGGTGGCGCAGGAAACCGCACTCTACTCGCTGGTTCCGTTCAAACTGATCCTGCAGACCGTGAAGGATCCGGATCTCCTGGCGGAAGTGAAGACGCTGCCGGTGGTGGACCCGCTCGACTCTCCGATTGAGACTTCCAAGAGTCGGAAGGCGGTGGCGCGGCTGCAGAAGCTAAACTACCTGCGGAAGTTTCGCCGGTACGCCCGGTAGAATGAAAAAGATCGAAATTGGCAATAGAAGAGGTTTTCTCGGTGATAACTCTAACCATTGACGGTGAGCAACAGCAGGTTGAACCGGGGACCACCGGCACCGACTGGTACGGAAAACGCCGCGAGGTCGTCGCCATGACGGTGGACGGCCAGGCACAGGATCTGTTCCGGGAACTGCCCGCCGGTGCCACTGTCACCGCGATCGAGCTTTCCTCTCCGGAGGGATTGCAGATTCTGCGCCACTCGGCCGCCCACGTGCTGGCCCAGGCGGTCCAGGAGGCCAACCCGCAGGTAGACCTCGGGATCGGCCCCCCGATCGAGAACGGCTTCTACTACGACTTTGGGGTCGACACCCCCTTTACCCCGGAGGACCTGCGGGCCCTTGAGAAGGCCATGGCCCGGATTGTCAAAGAGGGACAAACCTTCCAGCGCCGGGTGGTGACCGAAGAGGAAGCCCGGGTGGAACTGGCGGATCAGCCCTACAAGCTGGAACTGATCTCAACCAAGTCCGGCTCCAACGCTGAGGACGGCTCCTCCGTCGAGGTGGGCGGCGGCGAACTGACCATCTACGACAACGTTCGGCGCGGGGGAGAGGTGGCATGGAAGGATCTCTGCCGCGGCCCGCACCTGCCCAACACCAAGCTGATCGGCAACGGTTTTGCCCTCACCCGCTCGGCGGCCGCCTACTGGCGTGGCTCCGAGAAGAACCCCCAGCTGCAGCGGATCTACGGGACCGCCTGGGCCTCCAAAGAGGAACTGCGCGACTACCAGAACCGGCTGGCGGAGGCGGAGCGGCGGGACCACCGCCGGTTGGGGAATGAGCTGGACCTGTTCTCTTTCCCCGACGAAATCGGCTCCGGGCTCGCGGTCTTCCACCCCAAGGGTGGGATCACCCGGATGGAAATGGAAGAGTACTCGCGGCGCCAACACATTGCCGCCGGCTACGATTTCGTCTACTCCCCGCACATCACGAAGGGTGACCTGTTTGAGCGTTCCGGCCACCTCGGCTGGTACCGGGAGGGGATGTTCCCCCCGCTGAAAGTGGACGCCGAAGTGGATCCGGAAACGGGAGCGGTGACCAAGCCCGGGGTCGACTACTACCTGAAGCCGATGAACTGCCCGATGCACTCGCTGATCTTCAGCTCGCGGGGCCGGTCCTACCGGGACCTGCCGCTGCGTCTGTTCGAGTTCGGCACCGTCTACCGCTACGAGAAGTCGGGCGTGGTTCACGGGCTGACCCGGGCGCGCGGCTTCACCCAGGACGACGCGCACATCTACACCACTCGGCAGCAGATGCGCGAGGAAATCACCACGGTGCTGCGCTTCGTGCTGGATCTGCTGCGCGACTACGGGCTGAACGACTTCTACCTGGAAATGTCGACCAAGGATCCGGAGAAGTACGTCGGGACCGACGAAGTGTGGGCCGAAGCTGAGACCACCCTGCGATCGGTGGCGGAAGAGTCCGGACTGGAACTGGTGGAGGACCCGGGCGGAGCTGCGTTCTACGGCCCGAAGATTTCCGTCCAGGCCCGAGACGCCATTGGCCGAACCTGGCAGATGTCCACCATTCAGCTCGACTTCAACACTCCCGAGCGGCTGGACTTGGAGTACCAGGCTCCCGAGGGTACCCGCGAGCGGCCGGTGATGATTCACCGGGCTCTGTTTGGCTCGATCGAGCGCTTCTTCGCGATTCTGCTGGAGCACTACGCCGGGGCCTTCCCAGCGTGGCTCGCCCCCGTTCAGGTCCGGTGCGTGCCGGTGGCGGACGCGTTTGCGCCCTACCTGGACGAGGTGGCGGCCGAGCTGCGCCGGCGTGGGGTTCGCGCGGAGGTGGATCGCAGTGACGACCGGTTCGGCAAGAAGATCCGGAACGCCTCGAAGGAAAAGATCCCGTTCGTGCTGATCGCGGGCGGGGAGGATGCCGAGCACGGCGCGGTTTCATTCCGCTTCCGCGACGGTTCCCAGGAGAACGGGGTGCCCAAGGCCGAGGCGATTGAGCGAATTGCCGCCCACATCGCGGCCCGGAAGAACACGGACGAGCTCTAGTGGAGACGGCGGACGAGTTCGCGGGGGAGGCCGACGGCTACGAACGGCTCTGGACTCCGCACCGGATGGTCTACATCAACTCGGACCACGGTGACCACGAGTGCCCGTTCTGCCGTGCGCCGAAGCGCTCCGACGAAGAGGGCCTGGTGGTTTATCGCGGCCAGACCTGCTTCGTCGTGATGAACCTGTTCCCGTACAACCCCGGGCATCTGCTGGTTTGCCCCTACCGGCACGTGGCCGGCTACGTGGACCTGACGGAGGAAGAGCGCCGCGAGTTTGGCGAGCTGACCGCCAGCGCAATGCGGGTGGCAGAGGCGGCCCTGGGGGCGCACGGCTTCAACACGGGGATGAACCAGGGAGCGGTGGCCGGGGCCGGAGTGGCCGCCCACCTGCACCAGCACGTGGTGCCGCGGTGGCAGGGCGATGCCAACTTCTTCCCGATTGTGGCGCAGACCAAGGCGGTTCCCGCACTGATAGAAAACACCCGGCAGCAACTGGTCGCCGCCTGGAAGGAGGCGGCCGATGCTCGGTAACCACGGACGCTCAATCACGCTGGCGATTTTCACTCCGTTGGCGATCGGGCTGGAGAAGCTGCGGATCACTCCGAACATGGTCACGGTGGCCGGGACGGTGATTTCCTGTACCCTGGCGGTGACCCTGCTGGCCTCGGGCCACCTCGCCGTGGGCGGGTTGGCGCTGGGGGTGGTCCTGTTTATGGACTCCGTCGACGGGGTGTTGGCCCGGCGAACCGGGACCAGTTCGAACTTTGGAGCTTTCCTGGATTCGACCATGGACCGGATTACCGACGGGTTTGTCTTCGGGTCGCTGCTGTACTGGGCGGTCGTGGGCTTGCCAGATGGAGCGGTGCGACAGGTCTCGATCGTGGCGGGCATTATCTGCATGACCGCAATCGGGGTGGTTCCCTACGTCCGGGCGAAAGCCGAGTCGTTCAACGTGGTGGCCAAAGTGGGGATCGCCGAGCGGACCGACCGCCTGATCGTGGCGTTGCTGGGCGGAGCCCTGACGCAGTGGGGCCTGGCCGACTGGTGGTTCGCTGTCGGTTTGGTCTGGGTGGCGTTTGCCTCCTGCGTCACCGTGGGGCAGCGGATCTGGGTGGTGCACCGGGAACTGAGGTCCGCGTGAACCTGCTTTACCGTTTGGCCTGGTCGGTGGTTCCGCACCTGCCCCCGCGACTGGTGGACGCGGTCGCCGGGTGGGTGGGCGCGCTGGTCGGAAGTCTGAACATTGCTTCCGTTCGCCAACTGCGCCGAAACTATCATCAGCTAACCGGCCGCGACCCGAGCCGGAGCGAACTGCGCCGGGCGGTGGCGTCCTACTTCCGCTGTTTTGCGCAACAGTTTTCGCTGCCGGGCTGGTCCGACCAGTATCTGAGGTCAGGCTGCATCTATCCGGGGGCGGCCCGGGTGGCCGAGCTAATGACCGAGGGACCGGTGGTGCTGGCCCTGACCCATTCTGGCAACTGGGACCTGGCCGGGGCCTGGTTCTGCCAGAACCACGGACCCATTGTCACCGTGGCCGAGAAGCTGGAGCCGGCCGAACTGTTCGACCAGTACGTCAACTTCCGATCTAACCTGGGGATGGAAATCCTGGGGGTGGCCCCGGGAGAGAAAGTCTTCGAGCGTCTGGTGGAGACGGTGGCCGGACGTTCAGTTCTGGTCCCGCTCCTAGCTGATCGCGATATTTCCGGCTCGGGGATCCGAGTCCAACTTGGGGGTGGTGAAGCCCTGGTAGCAGCCGGCCCGGCCGCGCTGGCGCTGCGCCTGAAGCGCCCGCTGATCGCCGGACACATCACCTATGAGCGGCGGGGGCGCCGCTGGGTGATCCGAGCCGAGTTTACCGAGCCGATTCCGGTGCCAACTCCCGAGCCGGGCGAAACCGACGTTGAGGCGCTCACCCGTGCCTGGGTGCGGACGATCGAACCGACGCTGCTGCGCGGGCTGGTGGACTGGCATATGATGCAGAAACTGTATGTTGCCGACCTGGACCCGGCCCGGCTGGCCCGAGCCGAAGCCCGCCATCGAGGAGAAACCCCGTGAAAATTGGGATCGTCTGCCCCTATTCCTTCGACGTTCCCGGCGGCGTTCAGTTTCACATTCGGGATCTGACCGAGGAGCTGATTAGGCGGGGACACCTGGTCTCAGTGCTGGCTCCCAGCGAGGATCCGAATCCGCCCGCGTGGCTGGCCTCGACCGGCGGCGCGATGGCGATCAAGTTCAACGGCTCGGTCGCTCGCCTGGCTTTCGGGCCCGTGGTGGCCTGCCGGACCCGCAAGTGGCTGGAAGAGGGCCAATTCGACGTGATTCACATTCACGAGCCGGAGACCCCTTCGCTCGGTCTGCTGGCACTGATGAACGCGGACGTGCCGGTGGTGGCCACTTTCCACGCCGCCCTGGACCGGTCCGTGGTCCGGCAGTTGACCTCCGGGGTGCTGGCCCCGTTCCTAGAGAAGATCTCGGCCCGAATTGCGGTGTCACAGGAGGCTCGCCGGACCCTGATCGAGCACCACGCGGGGGACGCGGTGATCATTCCCAACGGCGTCTACACCGCCTCGTTTCGGGAGGCGGAGCCGGACCCACGCTGGGTCGGGACGGATGAGCGGCCGGTAATTGTCTTTCTGGGCCGACTGGACGAGCCGCGAAAAGGCCTGCCCGTCTTTGCCGGGGCGATCGAGCCGGTCCTGGCCGAGTTTCCCGGCGCCCGGTTCTTGGTGGCGGGGCGCGGGACAGCCGACGTCCTTCCGAAACTGCCCGCGGTGGAAGTCCTCGGTGAGATCACCGATGCGGAAAAGGAGTCCCTGCTGAAGGGAGCAACCATCTACGTGGCTCCCCAACTGGGAGGCGAGTCGTTCGGAATTGTCCTGGTGGAGGCGATGGCGGCCGGTACTACCGTGGTGGCCTCCGATATTGCGGCTTTTTCCGCGGTGCTGGAGGAGGGCGAGGCGGGCATCCTGTTCCCGACCGGCTCGAGCGAGGGGTTGGCTGATGCCCTGCTCGCCCGGCTGCGTTCGGCCGACGACCGGGTGGCCCGGGCCGGGCAGCGGGCGGCGGAAAAGTACGACTGGAGCACGGTGACCGAGAAGATCCTGGCGGTCTACCAGGCGGTCCTTCCCCCCAGTACCCAGCCGCAGACCGGAACGGCCTACGAGCTAATCAACGAGCGCCTCGGTCGCGCCGAACGGTAGGGGGGACAGCTAATGTGGTGGATTCTCCTAGCGGCAGTGCTGTTGGCGTTGGTGGCCTACATTTGGACGTTGGCGGTCCGGATCGACCGGCTCCACCGCCGGGTGGCTACCGCCCGCGGCGGCCTGGAGTTGGCGCTGGTCAAACGGGCCGCCTGCTCGATGCAACTGGCCACCTCCGGTTTGCTCCCGCGCCGTGACGCGGAGGCGCTGACCGAGGCCGCCAACGGGAGCCTGGCCGCAATCGAGGACACCTGGCGCCCGCCGCGTTTTCTGGCCGAGTCGGCCCTCTCCCGAGCCCTGCGACAGGTGTGTACGCCGGAGCAATCCGAGCTGATCTGCAGCACCGACCTGGGCCGGGCCCTTTGGAACGAGCTGGCCGAGGCCCGGTACCGGCTCCAAATTAGCCGAACGCTGTACAACCAGGATGTGAGCCTGGTGCAGGAGCTGCGCGCTCGCCGGCTGGTGCGGTTCCTCCATTTGGCCGGGTTTGCGCCGCTGCCGAGCTACGTGGACCTGGACGATGCCAGCTAACCCGGGGGATCGGTACCGCCTGTCAGCGCAGGCTCCGCTTCGGCGAGCTGAGGGGCTGAACGTGGGGGCCACCGACTCGACCCCGGCCCCGCCTCGGTGGCGGGTGTGGGAGACGGTCCTAATTGTGGTCTTTGTCCTCCTGTTTGCAGCGGTGGTCGTGATTGGTGGGGGATCGCTGGCAACCCGCGGGCAGCTCGCCCTGGTGGCACTGGTCCCCCTGGTGCTGGTGACCGCCCTCCTGACCTGGATTGACCGCTGGGCGCCGCCGGGCTGGCGCTACCGATGGTTAGCCCTGCTGTGGGGAGCGGGGGTGGCCGCCTCGGGAGCAATCCTGGTCAACTCGTCCCTCTACCAAGACCTGCTGCTCTACCGGGGAAGTCCGGAGTGGGCGGGGACGTTCGCGGCCGTGATTATCGCCCCGATCTCCGAGGAACTGTTCAAGGGGCTTGGTGTCGTCACCGTTTTGGTTTTGGCCCGGCGCCAACTGACATCCACCCTCAGTGCGGTGGCGCTGGCCGGGCTGGTGGGCGCGGGGTTCGCCTACGTGGAGAACCTGGACTATTTCTGGCAGGCGTATCAGGAGGGTTCGACGGTCTTCGGCTTCACCGTGTTTGCCCGCTCGGTGATGAGCCCGTTCATCCACCCGATGGCCACCTCGCTGACGGGACTGGCCGTGGGGAGCGCCCTGCTGGCCGGGAAAGGCTGGTTCTGGCGGCTCCCGCTCGGATTCGTCGGGGCGGTGGCGGTGCACGCGCTCTGGAACGGGATGGCGATGCTGGGGGCGATCTGGGTCCTGGTTTACCTGGTGGTGGAGCTGCCCCTGTTTATTGCTTGGCTCACCTGGCTGTTGGTTTGGTCGCAGCGGATGGCCCGCCAGATCCACCTGGGGTTGGTGCCCTACGTCCTGACCGGGTGGATTAGCCCGGCTGAGGTCGCGCTGACGGTCACCCCGAGCGGGCGCCGGGCTGCTCGTCGGTGGGCGCGAAAGTTGAAGGGGCGCCGGCCGCTGCGGCGGCTGCAGCGAGCCGTGGGCCGACTCGGGATGGACCAGCAGGTGATGAGTCGGCGCGGGCCAAACCTGGACAAGATTGAACAGGACCGGCAGCATTTGGCCGAGGTGGCCCGGCTCCGCGCGGAACTGAAGCAGTTGGAGCTGGCCCAATGACGAAGTTGGGAGCGGACTGGCAGGTGGGCCCGGACGGGATCCCCACCCGGCGCGCCGCCCGGGTAGTGCTGCTGTCAACTGACGGGAAGACGCTGCTGTTTGAGGGACACGACGGGGACGACCCCGCTCATCGGTGGTGGTTCACCTGCGGCGGTGGGATTGAGCCCGGGGAGTCGCCCCGCGCGGCGGCCGCGCGGGAACTGGCCGAGGAGACGGGCCTCGTGGTTGAGTCGGCCCGACTGGTGGGCCCGGTGCTGGAGCGGGATGCAGACTTCGCCTTCCGGAACGTCCTGGCTCGACAGATTGAAGACTACTACCTGGTGTTTTTGGACGGACCGGCCCGAGCAATTGATACGGGCGGACAGACAGGTTCGGAACGAAACCTGGTGGATCGATGGCGCTGGTTCAGCGCCGAGCAACTGGTGGAGCTGGCCGAGCGGGAGACTGTCTACCCGCTCGGGCTGGCCCGCTATCTACGCAGATGGGAGCGAGGCTGGGACGGGGTGAAGCTGCGCGTGACGGAGCGGAACTCCTCCCACCCTCCGCCGAATTAGCGCACTGCTAGAATCGATCCGTATCTTCAAGAAGGGAACCTCATGTCCGGACACTCTAAGTGGGCAACAACCAAGCACAAGAAGGCAGCGCTGGATGCCAAGCGGGGAAAGCTCTTCGCCCGGCTGGTCAAGAACATCGAAGTCGCGGCCCGTACCGGGGGCGGCGATCCCGCCGGAAACCCGACTCTGTACGACGCTATTCAGAAGGCGAAGAAGAACTCGGTTCCGGCCGACAACATTGATCGGGCCGTCAAACGCGGCTCCGGGGCGGAAGCAGGCGGGGCCGAATATCAGTCAATTATGTATGAGGGTTACGGCCCGGGCGGGGTAGCGTTCCTGGTGGAATGCCTCACCGATAACCGGAATCGCGCCGCCTCTGACGTTCGGCTGGCCCTGACCCGAAATGGCGGGTCCCTGGCCGACCCGGGTTCCGTCTCGTACCTGTTTGAGCGGAAGGGAATCGTCGAAGTGCCCGCTGAAGGCACCAACGAGGAAACCATCCTGGAAGCGGTCCTGGACGCGGGCGCCGAAGAAGTTGAGGCCCACGGCGACGTGTTCGTGGTCACCTCCGGCCCCTCCGACGTCATCTCCGTTCGGACCGCTTTGCAGGAAGCCGGGATTGACTACAACTCGGCGGAAGTGGAGTTCCAAGCTTCCACCGAAGTAGAGATGGACGTCGAAGGAGCGCGGAAGGTGATGAGGCTGATCGACGCCTTGGAAGATTCCGACGACGTCCAGAACGTCTTCTCTAACATGACGCTGTCTGAGCAGACTCAGGCTGCGCTGGAAGAAGAGTAAACCCGGTGCGCGTGCTGGGAATCGATCCGGGATTGACCCGCTGCGGTTTGGGCGTGGTCGAGGTGGACGATTCCCGGCGCGCGCGTTTAGTTTCGGTTGGGGTAGCTCGGAGTTCGCCCGATCTGGCCACCCATTTTCGCCTCCGCGACATTGCCGCCGCGATCCGGGAGGCGCTGGAGCAGTACCGTCCCGAAGTGGTGGCGATTGAGCGGGTTTTCGCCCACGACAACCTGCAGTCGGTCACGACCACCATGCAGGTGATGGGCGTGGCCATGAGCTGTGTGGGCGAGGCGGGATTGCCGTTGGCCGTGCACACTCCCTCCGAAGTGAAAGCGGCTATTACCGGCAACGGGACCGCGGACAAGGCTCAGGTTCAGCACATGGTGGCGCGGATCCTCGGGCTGAAATCACCTCCTCGTCCCGCCGATGCGGCCGATGCCCTCGCGATTGCCATCTGCCACGCCTGGCGGGGAAACGGGCTGTTGGGGGCCGGGGCCGACGGGGACATTCACGTCACCCTGTCCGGGGGCGTGTCGGCTCGGAAAACGATGACTCCGGCGCAGGCCCAGTGGGCCGAGGCGGTGGCGGCCAGCCGGCGCAAGGGCGCGGTCGACCCGCGTCGACGGTAGCGGCGCGCCCGGTTGGAACCGGGGGCTAAACCTGCTATCGTACAGATGTTCTAAGGGGGAATTGGTGATCTCAACTGTGAGGGGCTCGCTGCTGCAGACCGGCCTGGACTGGGTGGTGGTCGAGGTCGGCGGCCTGGGTCTACGGGTTTTGACCGCACCTGCCACCGTGAGCAAGCTACCACCCCGCGGGCAGGAAGTATTCTTGGAGACCTACCTGGTGGTGCGCGACGACGCGCTCACCCTCTACGGGTTTGCCTCCGCTGCCGAACGGGAAATGTTTGAGGTTCTGCTCGGGGTGAGCGGGATTGGGCCTAGAACCGCGCTGGGAGCGTTGGCGGTGCTGACGCCGGCCGAGTTGGCCGGGGCGATTGAGCAGGCCGACCTGGCCGTGCTGCAGCGGGTACCCGGGGTGGGCCGAAAGTCGGCGCAAAGAATGGTGCTGGAACTGGGCGGGAAGCTTCCGAGCGGGATCGGGGCCTCCCCGGATTCGCAGCTTCGAACCGAGGTCGCGGCTGCGTTGGAGCAGTTGGGCTGGGGCAAGCCGCAGGTGGACAAGACCCTGGCCGGCTTGGACGGGGACTATCCGGACGCCTCCGCGATGCTGCGGGCGGCGCTACTAGTGCTGGGGAGCCACCGTGGATGATGATTTGCTCGACGGGGCGGTTCACGACGAAGAGCGGGCGGCCGAGGCGGCGCTGCGGCCCCGGTCGCTGGCCGAGTTCATTGGCCAACCCAGCGTGCGCCAGCAACTGTCGGTGCTGCTGGCGGCGGCGCGAGGACGGCAGGAGGCAGCCGACCACATTCTGCTGGTTGGGCCCCCGGGTTTGGGCAAGACCACTTTGGCCATGATCGTGGCCCAGGAAATGGGGGCGTCTTTGCGCCTCACCTCCGGACCCGTAATTCAGCACGCCGGCGACTTGGCGGCAATTTTGTCCTCCCTGCAGGAGGGGGACGTGCTGTTTATCGACGAGATTCACCGTCTGGCTCGAACAGCTGAGGAAATGCTGTACCTGGCCATGGAAGACTTCCGGGTCGACGTGATCGTGGGCAAGGGGCCGGGTGCCACCTCGATTCCGCTGGCTTTGCCTCGGTTTACGGTGGTGGGGGCGACAACCCGCTCCGGGCTGCTGCCGGCACCGCTGCGGGACCGGTTCGGGTTCACCGCGCACCTGGAGTACTATTCGCCCGGCGAGTTGACCGAGGTGGTCAACCGCTCGGCCCAACTGCTGGGAGTTCCGGTGGAGGCGGATGCAGCGGGCGAAATCGCCTCGCGCTCCCGCGGGACGCCGCGAATTGCCAACCGCCTACTGCGCCGGGTGGTGGACTACACCCAGGTGGCCGAGCACGCCCGGGTTGAGCTGGAGCAGGCTCGGAGCGCGCTGCACCTGTTCGAAGTGGACCAGTTGGGGTTGGATCGACTGGACCGGGCGGTGCTGGAAGCGCTGACCAAGCGGTTCGGCGGCGGCCCGGTCGGAGTGGGAACCCTGGCCATGACGGTGGGGGAGGAACCGGAAACGGTCGAGACCGTGTCCGAGCCGTACCTGGTGCGAGAAGGCTTCATCGTGCGGACCCCGCGGGGGCGCTGCGCAACTCAGCGAGCTTGGGAACACGTGGGCCTGGTTCCACCTGCCGGGAGCCCGGTGTCGGGAATTGCACAGTTAAGTGACTTTCGCGAAGAACCGGGTCCGAATGGGACTCAGCCCCTGTTTAACCAGTAGGATAGTGCGGGTGACACCCCGGACCGGGGTGCGAAATCCCGACCGCGAGAAGAGGAAGTTTCGCCGTGGAAATGATTATTATGCTGGGCCTGATGGTGGTTGCCTTCATCGCCCTTTCATCTTTCAGCAAAAGGTCTGCGCAAAAGCGTCAGGTTGAGCACGAGCGGATGCTGGCTGAGCAACTGGTTCCGGGAGCTTGGGTTCACACCTCCGTTGGGTTCTTTGGACGCTTTGTCGACCTGGATGGAAACGTCGTCATTCTGGAGACTCCGTCCGGGGAAGAGACCTACTGGGACAAGCGCGTAATTCGCTCGGTCGGAGAGCTGCCCTTTGAGACTGAAGAGACTGAGATCGAAGAGGTCGAGGAGTACTCGGACGAGGAAGGGCACGAGGAGCCCAACACCGACACCGACACCAACGAAGATCGAATCTGAGTTTTTCGGCGCACCACCCGCACAGGGGTGGTCGCCGATTTCTTCGAGTCAAAACACAAGGTATTCATAATGGCAGAACAGTCCAAAAGTCCGTGGCGGGCGTTAGTTTCGCTCATCGTGGTAGCAGTGGTGGGCATTGGCGCCCTCATCGGAGCTCACTTCACCCAGGGGGCCGGCTTTGTTCCAAAGCTGGCGCTTGACCTTGAGGGGGGAACCCAGGTCATCCTGACCCCCCGTCTGATTGAGGGATCAGAAACCACCGGCACCATCGATCAGGATGCGATGAACGAGGCCATCAACATCATTCGCCAGCGGATCGACGCCTCCGGCGTGGCCGAGGCGGAAATCGCCACCCTGGGACAGGACAACATCGTCGTGTCGATCCCCGGCAAAGCTGACGACCAGACCCTGGATCTGATCCGGACTTCAGCCACCATGCGGCTGCGGCCGGTGCTGCAGATCGGGGCACCCGGTGCGATCGATCCCAGCCTGAACTCCCAGAGCGGAGCGCAAAGTGGAGATTCGGCCACCGCGGGACTGACGCCGGAAGAGTACGCCTTCATGGTCGCCGACCAAAACGGCGACGGAAAGCTGTCCACCGAGCCGTTGACCACCCCGGAAAATGCTTCCGATCCCGCTTGGATCACCGAGCAGGTGCTGTACGACTTCCTCCTCTTGGACTGCACCGATCCGGCTTCACTGCTGAGCAACTCGGCCGACGATCCGGCTCTGCCACTGGCAGCCTGCTCGACTGACGGGACTGGCAAGTACCTGCTGGGCCCGACCGAGATTGAGGGTCAGCACGTTTCGTCCGCCTCGTCCGGGATGATCTACTCGCAGACCGGGCAGCCGACCGGGCAGATTGGCGTCAACATTCAGTTCGACTCCGAGGGCTCGAAAGTCTTCAAAGACGTTTCGACCCGGCTGTACGGGCTGCGGGACACCGATCCGGTCCGGAACCGCTTCGCCTTCGCGCTGGACGGAAATGTCATCACCGCGCCCGGGATGAACGCGATCATTCCAGATGGCGGCGCGCAAATCACCGGCAACTTCACCGTGGACTCGGCCAAGACCCTGGCCAACCAGCTGAGCTTCGGCTCGCTGCCCCTGAACTTTGAAGTGCAGTCGGAACAGGAAATCTCCGCCACCCTCGGGTCCCACCACCTGGCCATGGGTATTCTGGCAGGGATCATCGGCTTGATTCTGGTGGTCCTATGGATGATCTGGCAGTACCGCGGCCTGGCCATCGTGTCGGCCGGCTCCCTGGTGGTGGCTGCCTTCCTGACTTACCTGGCGATCACAATCCTCTCGTGGGCGATCGGCTATCGATTGTCGCTGCCCGGCGTGACCGGTCTGATTATCGCGGTCGGGATCACGGCAGACTCATTCATTGTTTACTTCGAACGGATCCGCGACGAGGTCCGCGACGGGATCCCGCTTTCGGGCGCGGTGGAGCGCGGTTGGCGTCGAGCCCGACGCACCATCGTTATTTCCGACATGGTCAACCTGGTGGCCGCCACGGTGCTGTACGTGCTCGCGGTCGGTGGGGTGCAGGGCTTTGCCTTCACCCTGGGCTTGACTACCATCGTCGACCTGGTGGTGATCTTCCTGTTCACCCACCCGCTGATGGCTCTGCTGATGCGGACTCGGTTCTTCGGCGAAGGCCACCGGTGGTCGGGGCTGGACCCGGAGCACCTGGGCGCCAAGTCGGGAACCGTCTACTCGGGTCGGGGCCGGGTGCGCCAATTGGAGGGCGAGCCGACGGTCGACTCGGGTGAACAGACTATTGCGGAGCGGCGCCGGCAGGCTCGGCTCGCGGCCAAGGTTGAAGAGGAGAGCGCAGAATAATGATGAGCTACTCTCAGTGGGGCAATGAGCTCTACTCTGGCAAGCGTTCCTACCGGATCGTCCAACGGCACCGGGTCTTCCTGGGGATCTCGCTCGCAGCGATGCTGATCTCGGTGTTGCTGCTTGGATTCCGCGGTCTGAACCCCTCGATCGAGTTCACCGGTGGCACCCAGTTCATCGTCACCCAGTCGGCCGAGCCGAACCCGCAGACGGCGGAGAAGGTACTCAAAGACGCCGGTCTGACCGAAAACATTCGGGTCACGAACCTGGGCAACTCGGGCGTCCGCGTGCAGACTCCTTCGCTGGAGAGCGCGCAGATGCAGGACATCCGAACCCAGCTGGCGGACGTCTACGCCGTGCCGTTGGAGGACGTGCAAACCAACTCGGTCGGCGCGACCTGGGGTCAGGACGTGACCAAGCGAGCGCTGCAGTCGATCGTGATCTTCGTGGTCCTAGTCGCCATCTTGATGACCATCTACTTCCGGTCCTGGGCGATGTCGGCCGCTGCCATGCTGGCCCTGGTCAACGACCTGGTGGTCACGGTCGGGTTCTTCTCCCTCACGCAGGTGGAGGTGTCCCCGGCGACCGTGATCGGTTTCCTGACGATCCTCGGCTACTCCCTGTACGACACGGTGGTGGTTTTCGACAAGGTCCGCGAGGTGACGAAGAACTACCAGGACCAGGAGCGGTACACCTTTGCCGAGCTGGTCAACCTCGGGGTGAACCAGACGCTGGTGCGGTCCATCAATACTTCGATTGTCGCGCTGCTGCCGGTAGCCTCAATCCTGTTCATCGGGTCGTTCGCTCTGGGGGCGGGAACCCTGACCGACATCTCTCTGGCTCTGTTTGTCGGACTGATTGTGGGGGCGGCTTCCTCGATCTTCATCGCCTCGCCGGCGCTGTCGGTGATGGAAGGATTCCGGGCCAAGTCGAAGGAACACACTCAGCGGATGCTTGAGCGGCGGGCGGCGCGGGCTGAAGACCCGGCGGCTGCGGTGGCGGCCCCGACCGTGGCCCCGAAGCGGCCCGGACGGCGCTTGGAAAACGCGGCCCAACCGAAGCGAAAGAAACGACGGTAGTGATGACTGAAAACCTTGGTGTCGAGATTGCGGAACTGGTTGAGCAGAACCTGCGCCTAGTTCCCAACTTTCCGCTGGAAGGGGTGCTGTTCCGCGACGTGACCCCGCTGTTCGCCAGCGGACCGGCATTTCAAGAGCTGATTAACCTGCTGGCTGACCGCTATCGCGGGAAGATCGACATGGTGGCCGGCCTGGAGTCCCGGGGCTTCATCCTGGCAGCTCCACTCGCGACCGCGTTGGGCGTGGGGATGGTGGCCGTCCGGAAGGCCGGCAAGCTGCCCGGACCCGTGGTCGGGATCGATTACGACCTGGAGTACGGTTCCGCTCGGCTGGAAGTGCAGCCGGAGTCGGTGCCGGACGGCGCCCGGATCCTGATTCTGGACGACGTGCTTGCCACCGGGGGGACGGCGAAGGCCTCCGTGGATCTGCTGGAAATGTGCGGCGCTCACGTGGTGGAAATCGCGGTGCTACTGGAGTTGGTGGACCTAAACGGCCAGGTCAAGATCGCGGGAACGCCGTTCGCTTCGGCTGTCGAGGTACACGAGTCATAGTCCGTTGTGGTCAACGGAACTTGCTGGAAGCCGTATTATTAGGGAATGAGCGACTCGAACAACCACGAACGACCAGCGGCCTCCGGATCCTTTGTCCGCTCCGGTCTGGCGTGGTTTGGTTCTCGCAGCCGCGATATTGCCCCTGCCATTGAGCCGCTGATCCGGGCGGTCAAGGCACACCACCCGCGGGCCGACACCGCGGTGATTGAGCGCGCATACGAGGTGGCCGAGCGCCAGCACCGGGGTCAGACCCGGAAGTCGGGCGAACCCTACATCACCCACCCGGTAGCGGTGGCTACCATTTTGGCTGAGCTCGGGATGACGCCGCCCACCCTGGTGGCTGCGCTGCTGCACGACACGGTGGAGGACACCGACTACACGGTGGAACAGTTGACCGCCGACTTCGGTCCGGAAGTGGCCCAGATGGTCGACGGAGTGACCAAGCTCGACAAGATCCGATACGGGGCCGCTGCGCAGTCAGAGACGCTGCGGAAGATGCTGGTCGCCATGAGCCGGGATATCCGGGTGTTGCTGATCAAACTGGGGGATCGTCTCCACAACGCTCGAACCTGGAAGTATGTGGCGCCGGAGTCGGCTGCGAAGAAGGCGCAGGAGACCCTCGAAATCTACGCCCCCCTGGCCCATCGCCTAGGGATGAACACGATCAAGTGGGAGCTGGAAGAGCTGTCCTTCAAAGCCCTCTACCCGGAGGTTTACGACCAGATCGATCGGCTGGTTGCGGAGCGGGCCCCGCAGCGGGACAGCTATCTGAGCCGGGTGATCGCCGAAATCGAAGAGGATCTGCGCCGATCCCGAATCCGCGGCACCGTCTCGGGCCGACCAAAGCACCACTACTCGATCTACCAGAAGATGGTGGTGCGAGGGAAAGCCTTCGACGAAATTTACGATCTGGTGGCGGTCCGGGTGCTGGTTGAGTCGATCAAGGACTGCTACGCCGTGCTCGGTGCGGTGCACGCGCGCTGGAACCCGCTTCCGGGGCGGTTCAAAGACTACATTGCGATGCCGAAGTTCAACCTCTACCAGTCGCTACACACGACGGTGGTGGGCCCGGAGGGTCGACCGGTTGAGGTCCAAATTCGGACCTTTGAGATGCACGATCGGGCCGAGTTCGGGGTCGCCGCGCACTGGCGCTACAAGCAGGATCCGAGTGCTGCCAGCTCAGACGGCGACAAGATGAGCGCCAAGGAGCAAATGAACTGGCTCAAGGCGCTGGTTGAGATGGAGCGCGAGACCGGGGATCCGGAAGAGTTCCTGGACTCGCTCCGGTTTGAGATTGCCGGGGACGAAGTCTACGTCTTCACCCCCCGCGGCGAGGTGGTGGTGCTGCCACCGAAGGCCACCCCGGTCGACTTTGCCTACGCCGTGCACACGGAGGTCGGCCACCACACGGTTGGTGCCCGCGTCAACGGCAAGCTGGTCGCGCTCGACACGGTGCTGGAATCTGGCGACACGGTCGAGGCGATCACCACCCAGGCTCCCAACGCCGGTCCTTCGCGCGGCTGGCTCGAGTTTGTCAGCTCGCCCCGGGCCCGCTCGAAAATCAAGAACTGGTTCTCGCGCGAGCGGCGGGAAGAGTCGATTGAGCTGGGCAAATCGCACATGGCGAAGTCGATTCGGAAGCAGAACCTGCCACTCCAGCGGCTGATGACGCACGACTCGCTGAACTCGGTCGCCACCGCGATGGGGTATCAGGATGTGTCCGGCCTGTATGCCGCGGTGGGGGAGAACCATGTGTCGGCTCAGAACGTGGTCAGCCGACTGCTGGACATGCTTGGCGGTGACGCCGGGACCGAGGAAACGCTGGCCGAAGCCATCATTCCCCGCACGGTTCCGCCCCGCTCGGCCGGATCTTCTTCCGATGCCGCGATCACGGTCGAAGGGATGAATCCGAACGACGTTTGGGTCAAACTGGCACGGTGCTGCATGCCGGTCCCGGGAGATGATATCGTCGGGTTCATTACCCGCGGCGAAGGGGTGTCGGTTCACCGGGCCGACTGTGTAAATGCGGTTCACCTGAAGGAAACGCATCCGGAAAGGTTTGTTGGGGTGGAATGGTCCTCGGACCAATCGGGCAGCCAGTATTTGGTCGAGGTAGAGATCAAAGCCCTGAATCGGGCCGGTTTGCTGAACGATTTGTCGCAGGTGTTTTCGGACCACCAGATCGACATCCTTTCCGGGACGATGTCCACTTCCGGGGACCAGGTGGCAACTGCCAGATTTACTTTTGAACTTCCCAGCGTCGGCTATCTTGACTCGGTACTTTCCGGATTGCGGCGGGTAGAGGGCGTCTTCGACGCTGCCCGCCGATTGGGATCGGTGAAGAATAGTCGGTCCTGATTCAACAATGTTCGTGGATACCGTTAGACTGTTCTACATCGGCTAAGAGCCGAAAGTGATTTGTGCCCACCGACGCGGCTGGTGCTCCAGCCCCACTTCCGAAGGAACATCGTGATGTCGTCTACTACTTCGAACTCTGGACCCCACAGCTTCGGCCGAGTGGATGCAGATGGCAACGTCTGGGTCCGCGACGGCAACAACGAACGTCAGGTGGGCAGCTATCCAGACGGTGCTCCCGAAGATCCGTTGGCGCTGTACGTGCGTCGGTTCCTGGATCTGGAGGCCACCGTCAACCTGTTCGAAACCCGGTTGCCGGGACTGTCGGCGCGCGACATCGATTCGACGCTGCAGGTCCTGCGGGAACAACTGGTCGAGCCGGCGGTAGTGGGCGACATCGATTCCCTGCGTCAGCGGGTTGAGAAGCTGGCCGAGGTGGCCGAGGCGCGGAAGGCCGAGATCGCGGTTGAACGCGCGCAGGCAAAAGAACAGGCTTTGGCTAAGCGCACCGCCATCGTGGAAGAGGCTGAGCGGATTGCCGGCCAGGACGTGGACAAGACCCAGTGGAAACAGTCGGGTCAGAAGCTCCGCGAACTGCTGGATGAGTGGAAAGAGGCCCAGCGTCACGGTCCCCGCCTCGACAAGACTACCGAGGATGGACTGTGGAAACGGTTCTCGTCGGCTCGAACCGTCTTCGACCGCAATCGTCGGCAGTTCTTCGCCGCGCTGGATGCCAGCCAAAACGAAGCCAAGAAGCTGAAGGAAGCTCTGATTGCCGAGGCTGAAGCCATCCAACTGTCGGAAGACTGGGGCCCCACCTCGATGGCCTACCGCGACCTGATGGATCGGTGGCGCCGGGCGGGCCGGGCTCCCCGCAAGATTGATGACGCGCTCTGGGCTCGGTTCCGGGCGGCGCAGCAGGTTTTCTTCGATCGGCGCCGCGCGCACGACCAAGAAAATGACCAGCGCTACGCGGCCGACCTGAAGGTAAAAGAAGCCCTGGTGGAGCAGGCGGAAGCACTCCTCCCGATTGGTGATCTGGAAGAAGCCAAGCAAAAGCTGCGGGCTATTCAGGACCAGTGGGAGGAAAGCGGACGGCTGCCAAACCGCGAAGGCGCCAAGGTGGAAGGTCGGCTTCGGGCCGTGGAAGAGGCCGTTCGGCAGGCGGAAGAGGCTGAGTGGCGTCGGTCCAACCCGGAAACGCAGGCTCGGGCAGAAGGAATGCTCTCCCAACTGGAGGACTCGATTGCCGAGTTGGAACGGGAGTTGGCCGCGGCGCAGGCGGACGGCTACGCCGACCAGGTCCGAGACATCACCGAAGCGCTGGAGACAAAACGATCCTGGCTGAAACTGGTGCAAGAGTCGATGAACTGAGGCAGAACGATGGCGAAGCTGCAAATCGAAACCCTGCCAACCGATCTGTTCGACGCGAACTGCTATCTGCTGTTTGAGGACGGCTCCGACCAGGTGGTCGTGGTTGATCCCGGGTTGGGCGCGTTCCTGCAGGTGAACCAGCGACTGTCCGAGCTGGGCAAACGGGTGGGAGCAGTCCTGCTGACTCACGGTCACCCGGATCACGTGTGGGAAGCCGCGCAGGTAGCGGGGCTGGGAGGCGAGAACACGCCCACGTATATTCCGGGTCCGGATCGAGACTGGCTGCGCGACCCCCTCGGCCAGCTCGGATTCGACCAACTGACCGAGCTCCCCACCGAATGGGTCGAGCCGGAGCGGGTGGAAGATGCTCCCACCGGCAGTTGGGAAATCCTGCCGCACATTTACCTGAACTTGCTGCCGGCTCCCGGACATTCCCGCGGATCGGCCGTGGTCCTGATTGGGGGCCAGGTGGTATTCGACGGGCAGGAACTGCAGGCGCCGACGGCGTTCTCCGCCGATGTCATTTTTGCCGGTTCCGTCGGTCGCACCGACCTGCCCGGGGGAGATGAAACCGAGATGCGCGAGAGTCTGCGGACACTGGCGAACGCGCTGGATCCGCACACGGTGCTGCTGCCCGGGCACGGACCCAAGACCACCTGGGGCCAAGAGCTGGAATCAAATCCGTACGTGCGCCGGGCAGCCGGCCTCAAGCACTAGGAGCCTAACGGCGCTTGTGCTTGGACCGGTCGGCGAACCGGGTCTTCCGTTGGGTGGGGCCCGAGTCTTCGCTAATGCGAAGGCGGCGACCACGGACGGTTGCGCGACCAATCCGCTTCACCTGACTGGGGGAGAGGCCTTCGGCCAACTCGACCAGCGAGAAGGACGGGAAGATGTTGATGTGTCCCACGTCCGCTCCGGTCAGTCCGCCTTCGCCTGCAATCGCCCCCACCAGGGCTCCCGGGGTGACGCCGTCTTTTCGGCCCACCTCGACCCGGTAGCGATGCTGGAAGTCGACGTCTTGGCGTCCGGGGTGACCCTTGCCGCGACTCACCGGCTCGCTGCGACGCTCGCGCTTGCCACCCTGGCCGGTGAACTCGGCGGAAAGGAAGTATCCGTCCTGATCCACTACCGCCTCGGAAATGTGGGTCGGGCGAGAAGCCTTGGCGCTTGTGGTCCCGGTTAGTTCCGCGAGCATCCGCAGGGCCAGCTCGTGCAGGGAAACCCCGGTGGCCAACTGGTCGTTGAGGGCCTGCTGCAGCAGGTCGCTGGTGGGGCCTGCCGGCAGCTCAGCCAAAGAACTGAGCTTGCGCTGGGCGAGGACCTGGGTCACCTCGGCCCGCGAAGG
The DNA here is from genome assembly GCF_040256745.1 of Scrofimicrobium sp. R131. Taxonomy (GTDB): domain Bacteria; phylum Actinomycetota; class Actinomycetes; order Actinomycetales; family Actinomycetaceae; genus Scrofimicrobium; species Scrofimicrobium appendicitidis. Next base: position 1,253,589 of record NZ_CP138335.1, on the reverse strand, counting down.
CACGTGAACCTCTTCCATCCGTTCGCCGGTGAGACGCTCGATTTGGCGCAGCTGGAACCGATCGCGGGGACCGAAGAAGGTGAGGGATTCGCCGTCGCGCCCGGCGCGCCCGGTCCGACCAATCCGGTGCACGTAGGCCTCGCGTTCGCGGGGTACGTCGTAGTTCACCACGAGGCCGATCCGCTCAACGTCCAAACCTCGGGCGGCCACGTCGGTGGCGACCAGGACGTCGAGATGCCCTGAGCGAAGCCGGGAGACGAGGCGTTCCCGATCGGTCTGGGCGACGTCGCCGGAGATGCCGGCGGCGCGGAACCCCTGTGCGGCCAGGTCCAACGAGACTTCTTCGGCGTCCTGTCGCGTCTTGACGAAAACGATGGTCGCGCCGCCGTCGCGCACGGCTAGGACCCGGGTGAGGGCCTCAAAGCGGAACCGAGGCGGAACAACCGCGTAGGTCTGTCGAATCGTGTCCACCGTGGAGGCGGCCGTGGAGACTTCCAGACGCACGGGATCCTGCAGGTGCTGCTTGGCGACCCGTTCGATCGCGGCCGGCATGGTGGCGGAGAACAGGGCGGTCAGCCGCGAATCCGGCAGTGCTCCGGTGATCTGTTCGACGTCCTCCGCAAAACCCATCCGGAGCATCTCATCGGCCTCGTCGAGGACGAAGTAGCGAACCGCACCCAGGTTGAGGGCGCCCTTCTTTTCGATCAGGTCGATTACCCGACCGGGGGTGCCCACCACTACTTGGGCGCCGGTCCGAAGAGCGTGTAGTTGCGGCCCGTAGGGTGCTCCGCCGTAGACGGCGACTACGTCGATCTTCCTACCCGCGGCAAACTGTTCCAGCGCCTGCGAGGTCTGCAGCGCCAGCTCCCGAGTGGGGGCCAGAATCAGCGCCTGCACTTCCCGCTGGTGCGGGTCAATAGCTTCCAGAAGCGGCAAACCGAATGCAGCGGTCTTGCCGGTGCCAGTCTGGGCGATGCCGACCACGTCCCGGCCCTGGCTGAGGACCGGAATAGCGGCGGTTTGAATAGGCGTCGGAGTGACAAACCCGAGTCGATCGAGGATTGAGAGCGTCTGCTGGCCCAGCCCTAGATCGGAAAAAGTGGTGGTGATTTCAGACTGTTCCGGATCCACCGGAAGTGATGCGTGGGGCACGTTGGCCTTTCTGGAAAAGATGCGAAAGCCGAAGTTGGCAACTGTCCTAGTTTACTGGCACCGGCGGGATTTCTGGCCGATTCAGGTTGGGTGAGATCGCGCACCATCGGCCGTGGACCACGGCTGCGCGAGAACCGCCTAGCGCAAAAACGCGTAAACTCGACGGTAATGCCAGTATGACGAAAGGAATCTCGGTGCTACGGACTGACACAGTGGGCCAATTGGGATTGGATCGGGTGGGGGACACCGTCACCCTGACCGGTTGGGTTGATCGCCGGCGCGATCACGGTGGAGTTGTGTTCGTGGATCTGCGCGATGCCTCCGGCGTGGCGCAGGTGGTGGTTCGCGATGAAAGTGTCGCTCACGAGCTGCGAAACGAGTACGTGCTGCGGGTCACCGGGGAGGTGGCCAAGCGGCCCGAGGGCAACGAGAACCCAGACTTGCCGACCGGGTACATCGAGGTGTTGGGGGACCGGGTCGAGGTGTTGAACTCGGCGGCTCCCTTGCCTTTCCAGGTGTCCACGCACGAGGATGCCCCCACTGCCGGTGAGGAAGTTCGGCTCAAGTACCGCTACTTGGATCTGCGTCGCCCGGCGGCCCAGTTCCCCCTCCGACTGCGCTCAAAGATCAGCCGGGCCGCGCGGGAAGTGCTGTACAGCCACGACTTTGTGGAGATTGAAACCCCGACTTTGACCCAGTCCACCCCGGAAGGGGCGCGCGACTTCCTGGTGCCAGCTCGGCTGTCGCCGGGGTCGTGGTACGCGCTGCCGCAGTCGCCCCAGCTGTTCAAGCAGCTGCTGATGGTGGCCGGGATGGAGCGGTACTTCCAGATTGCCCGCTGCTACCGCGACGAGGACTTCCGCGCCGACCGTCAGCCTGAGTTCACCCAGCTGGACATCGAGATGAGCTTCGTCGAGCAGGACGACGTCATGCGGGTGGCCGAGGACGTCCTCAAAGCCGTGTGGGCAGAAGCCGGCTATGAACTGGAAACGCCGATCGCTCGGATGCCGTACTTGGAGGCGATGGAACGATTCGGTTCCGACAAGCCTGACCTGCGCTTTGGCTACGAGCTGACCGACCTGACCGAGTACTTCAAGGACACTTCGTTCCGCGTGTTCCAGGCCCCCTACGTGGGAGCCGTGGTGATGCCGGGTGGGGCGTCTCAGCCGCGGCGCACGTTTGACAAGTGGCAGGAATGGGCCAAGTCTCGCGGGGCCAAGGGCCTGGCGTACATCACCGTGAAGGACGACGGTACCCTGGCGGGACCGGTGGCCAAGAACCTGTCGGAAGCCGAGGCCGCGGGCCTGGCTGACAAGGTGGGCGCCAACCCCGGCGACTGTGTCTTCTTCGCTGCCGGGGCGCCGTCAGCCTCCCGCGCCCTGCTGGGAGCCGCCCGACTGGAGATTGCCCACCGCTGCAACCTGATCGATGAGGACGCGTGGGCGTTTGTCTGGATCGTCGATGCCCCGCTGTTCAAGCCCACGTCGGAAGCCGTGGACGAAGGAGACGTGGCCGTTGGAGAGGGCGCCTGGACCGCGGTTCACCACGCCTTCACTTCGCCCAAGCCCGAATGGGCGGATAACTTCGAACAGGACCCGGGCCACGCCTTGGCCTCTGCCTACGACATCGTCTGCAATGGCAACGAAATCGGTGGCGGTTCGATCCGTATCCATCGCCGGGATATGCAGGAGCGTGTCTTCAAGGTGATGGGCATCGATCAGGAACGGGCTCAGGAGCAGTTTGGGTTCCTTTTGGGCGCGTTCCAGTACGGTGCTCCGCCGCACGGCGGGATCGCCTTCGGGTGGGACCGGATTGTCTCCCTGCTGGCGCACACCGAGTCGATTCGAGACGCGATTGCGTTCCCGAAGTCGGGTGGCGGCTTTGATCCGCTGACCGGCGCCCCCGCACCGATCACTCCGGAGCAGCGGAAAGAAGCTGGAGTGGACGCGAAACCTAAGAAGTCCGAACCTGAATCTGACAAGTAGTCTCTCGGCCGGCCCTGTTCTTCGGAGCGGGGCCGGTTCTATACCCTGAGCACCTGCCGCTGGGCCGGAAGCGTTGGGGGCCGAGCTGGTCGCCAACGCCGACTGGGATCAAGCCATCCGGGAGCCTGCACCTGCGGCGCACCACCCTACATCTGGATCCTCCAACCGTTCTGGTCCAGGTTCCGGTGATGGTAGTAGCAAAGCAGCACTCCGTTGTCGGTGTGGGTTTCACCGCCTAGTACGTGGGGGATCACGTGGTGGATTTCGCACCAGTTGCCCGGGACCGTGCAGCCCGGAATCACACAACCCTTGTCCCGGGACAAGATCGCTTTGCGCTGGTTCGCAGTGAAGATCCGGGCCGAAGTTCCAAGCGCCGTGATCTGACCGTTTTTGCGTTGAGAGTACAGTTGGGTCGCCCCGATGCAGGCCGAGTGGTTGACCGCGTTCGCGCCGATCCGAGTCCACCGCCCCTGGGCTCCGTGAAGCCAGCCGCCCCGGCCATGCCGGACTTCCTCTTCCGTCGTCTGAATCATGACGGTCACCGGGGCCCCGCCCAACATTGGGATCTCCGGGTCTTGAGGGACTGCGCCCAGGATGGTGGCGAGGGCATCGTGTTGCTTCTGCACTACGGTTCGCCGATCTCGGTGCTGGAGTGAGGAGTCGTCCGGGTCTCCTAGCGGCAGTTCCTGCAGGCCGGTGTCCTTTACCCGCGGCGACAAGATGGCATCGAACAATGATTGGAGCAGAGCGGCCACCTCTGGCACCAGGTTGCCTCTCACGGGCACCAACCCGCGTCGTTCAGGACCGAAGCTGAACCCGCGTCGGGGCATAATGTCGTCGTCAGCGGGAGCTGACCCGTCCTGATTGAGGAACTGTGCCCAGGTCCGACAGACCACGCGCATGTCGTCGTAATGCGCCGGCAGGCCTACCTCGTTCCCGGTCCCAAGCGACACTCCGGTCGCGGTCTCCACCAAGCATCGTTCGGCATAGTCAAGCTTCGCCGGATCCGCCCCAGCCCCGTAGCGCAGGGTTTGGATGACCAGATCCGCCACGCTGGCAGAAAGCTGACCGTCGCCAAGTGCGCCGGCAACGTACTGGTATTTTGGCACCAGCACCTCACCCTGAAGAGACAGTGAAGGAGTAACGTGTCGTCCGGTCCGGATGCGTTGGCGCAGCGAGTTCCGTGACGCCCCGCTCAAGCGTTGCAGCAGCTCAATCGTGGACCCGCAGCCCAACTTCCCGGCCAGGCTCTCGTCCGCAGGGCGTTGGTGAGTGCGAACGTTGGCTTCGGCCGCGCAGCCGATCCGGAGCGCTTCGATCTTTCTGCCCCAGCTCTCGACGCCACGAGTGAACTCGATAAACTCTTCGTCGCCCAGTTGGCTGAGGTTATCGAGGGCGGCAATCTGGTCTACCCGGCTCAAAGCCTGCTCAAAGACGGCGTGGATCTGAGCGGCAGTAACGGTGCCTCCCGGTGCCTGCGCTGTCTTGGTAGCCATGCTCTAGTGTAGCACGCAATCGAACAGGTGTGCTAGTTCAAAATAGAACAATCTCGAACACAGTTGGGGTCGCTTCTTCAGTAGCTGTCGGTGGAACCGCGTAGACTGATCCCATGCGCGCCATCGAACTACACCCAGACAATCCGCAATCCCGCCTGGTCAACCAGGTGGTGGATGTGCTCAACTCGGGCGGGGTGATCGCCCTCCCGACCGACTCCGGCTACGCCGTTGCCTGCAAGATGGGCAACAAGGCCGGAATGGATCGGATTCGTGAGATCCGCCGACTGGATGAGAAGCACAACTTCTCTTTGCTGTGTCACTCGTTTGCCCAGATTGGGGAACTGGTGATTGTTGACAACAAGGCGTTCCGGGCAATCAAGGCCCTGACGCCCGGACCGTACACTTTCATTCTGACCGGAACTAAGGAAGTTCCGCGAATGACGCTGAACAAGAAGAAGCATACGGTCGGGGTCCGGTTGCCGGATCACAATACTACCCAGGCGATTGTGGCCGAACTGGGGGAGCCGCTCCTCTGTTCCACCTTGATCCTGCCCGGGCAGGATGAGCCGCTGACCGACTCGGAGCAGGTGATTGAGGAGGTTGGAAACCAGGTCGACGTCGTGGTGGAAGGCCCGGTCGGCGACGAGGGCGCCACCACGGTGGTGGACTTTACGCCCGGCTATCCCGAGGTAGTTCGGGTTGGGGCCGGCTCAACCGAACTGTTTGAGTAGTGGACCTGTTCGACGCGCTCGGCACTGACAATCACGGCTTGCCGGACGCGGGACCTAACGCGCCGCTGGCCGTGCGGATGCGCCCACGCTCGCTGAGTGAGGTGCTGGGTCAGGACCACCTGTTGGAGCCGGGCTCACCCTTGCGCCGGCTCCTGAGCCCCGCCTCGGACGAGTCGACCGGGCTCTCTTCGGTGGTCCTGTGGGGGCCGCCGGGAACCGGGAAGACCACGCTGGCCTACCTGATTGCCCGAGAGTCCGGCTACCGTTTTGTCGAGTTGTCTGCGGTTAGCGCCGGGGTGAAGGACGTGCGCGAGGTGATTACCGGGGCCAAGCATCGCCTCGCCTCGTCCGGGGTTCCCACCGTCCTGTTTGTGGACGAGGTGCACCGCTTTTCGAAGGCGCAGCAGGACTCGCTCCTGCCGGCGGTCGAGAACCGGTGGGTGACCCTGGTGGCGGCGACGACCGAGAATCCAAGTTTCTCCGTGATTTCGCCGCTCCTGTCGCGTTCGCTGCTCCTGGTGCTGCGCTCGCTGAGTGAGGAGGACATTCGGATTGCCCTGACCCGGGCCGTGGGGGATGAGCGTGGATTGCAGGGCAAGTTTGAGTTGGAAGACGAGGCGCTGGCCGCGCTGGTTCGGCTAGCGGGCGGCGATGCGCGGCGCGGGTTGACCCTGCTGGAGGCCACCGCCGGGGTGGCGGCTGAACGGGGTGAGCGGACGCTGACGCCGGAGTTTGTCTCTCAGGCGGCTAACACCGCGCTGGTGCGCTGGGATGAGGATCAGCACTACGACGTGGCTTCGGCCTTCATTAAGTCGATGCGCGGCTCCGATCCCGACGCCACGCTTCACTATTTGGCTCGGATGATCGAAGCCGGGGAGGACCCACGCTTTATCTGCCGTCGGATCATGATCGCAGCGGCGGAAGAGGTGGGCCTGGCTGACACCAGTGTGTTGCAGACAGCCGTGGCGGCCGCCCAGGCGGTGGCGCAGGTGGGCATGCCCGAGTCCCAGCTGATTTTGGCCGAGGCGGCCCTGGCGGTGGCGCTGGCCCCGAAATCCAACTCGGTGACGGTGGGAATTGGCGAGGCGCTGAAGGATGTGCGCGAAGGGAAGGGCGGGCCGGTTCCGCTTCATCTGCGCGACAGCCACTATTCGGGCGCGAAGTCGCTGGGGCACGGGGTTGAGTACCGCTACGCCCACGACTACCCCCACGCGGTGGCCTCCCAGCAGTACCTGCCGGACGACCTGGTGGCGGCCCGCTACTATCGACCCTCCGAGCGGGGAAATGAGGCAATCCTCACGAAAAGGCTAGCCATGCTCAGAGAAATTCTGGACATGCGGTAACCTATTGAAGTTGCTGCACGCCGTGTGCAGCGCCTGGGATCTTAGCCCGAGTGGTTGATCCCATGCGAGCCAATGGTTCGCATGACAACGAAACAGGAGAAGTAAAACTATGGCAGGAAATCGTTCCCGCAAGCAGGTCCGGCAGTCGCGTGCCCTCGGCCTGCCCCTGACCCCGAAGGCCGTTCGCTACTTCGAGCGTCGCCCCTACGGTCCCGGTGAGCACGGCCGTTCGCGTCGTCGCCAGGAATCCGACTACGCCGTTCGGTTGAAGGAAAAGCAGCGTCTGCGCGCCCAGTATGGGATTCGCGAAGCTCAGATGGCTCGGACCTTCGAAGAGGCCCGCCGCGAAAAGGGTCTGACCGGTGAGAACCTGGTCGAGCTGCTCGAAATGCGTCTCGACGCCCTGGTGCTCCGCGCCGGCTTCGCCCGCACCACCGCTCAGGCCCGCCAGTCGGTGGTTCACCGCCACATTCTGGTTGACGGCAAGATCGTCGACAAGCCCTCGTTCCGGGTCAAGCCGGGACAGGTCATCCAGGTCAAGCCGAAGTCCCAGACCACCGTGCCGTTCCAGGTGGCTGCCGCCGGTTCACACCGGGACGTGCTGCCCGCAGTTCCCGCCTACCTCGACGTAGAGCTGGAAAGCCTGAAGGCCACCCTCGTGCGGCGCCCCAAACGCGACGAGGTTCCGGTCACCTGCGACGTGCAGATGGTGGTTGAATACTACTCTCGCTAAAGCGAGCAGATGCCCTAGGCAACTGGCGGTCCCCGGGATCCCACCACGGTGGTACTCGGGGGCCGCTCTTGCTATCAATGTGAACGAATGGCCGAGCCGTTTGAGTTCGCCACTACAATGGCCTTGACTAAGACCTAACCGGGAGGACGAATGCGCACCGCTGAGATCCGTCAGCGCTGGCTGGATTACTTTGCCGCGAACGACCACGAACTGCGTCCCTCAGTCTCGTTGATCTCGCCCGATCCATCGCTGCTTTTCACCGTGGCGGGAATGGTGCCGTTCATTCCCTACATCATCGGGGAAGAAGAGGCTCCGTGGCCGCGGGTGGCGTCGGTGCAGAAGTGCCTGCGGACCAACGATATCGACAATGTCGGACACACGACCCGGCACGGCACGTTCTTCCAGATGAATGGCAACTTCAGCTTTGGCGACTACTTCAAAGAGGGAGCGATTAACTACGCGTTCGATCTGCTCTCCGGCCCGGTCGATGAAGGCAAGTATGGCCTCGATGCGGACCGCCTCTGGGTGACCATCTGGGATCAGGACGACGAGTCCTACCGCATTTTGACCAAGCAGATCGGCCTGGATCCCAAGCACATCGTTCGGTTGCCGCGGGAAGAGAACTTCTGGGACACGGGACAGCCCGGTCCGGCCGGCCCCTGCGCCGAATGGCACATTGACCGGGGCCCCGAGTACGGTCCCGAGGCGGTGGGCGGCACCGTCGATCCGGGCGGCGATCGCTACCTTGAGCTCTGGAACCTCGTGTTTGACCAGTACATGCGCGGGGAGGGAGCCGGTAAGGACTACCCGCTGCTGCACGAACTAGATCGCAAAGCGATTGACACCGGGGCGGGGCTGGAGCGCCTGGCCTTCGTCCTGCAGGACAAGCCGAACCTGTTCGAGATTGACGAGGTTCGCCCCGTTATCACCCAGGCCGAAGAGATTTCCGGGCAGCGCTACGGCACCAATCCGGATCACGATGTCCGGCTCCGGGTGGTGGCCGACCACGTGCGCTCGTCAATGATGCTGATCAACGACGGCGTGCGCCCGGGCAACGACGGCGCCGGCTACGTGCTGCGTCGGCTGATTCGCCGAGCCGTCCGCTCGATGCGCCTCCTCGGCGTGGACGAGCCGACCCTGCCGGCGCTGCTGCCGGTTTCCCGCGACGCGATGGCCCCCTCGTACCCGGATCTGCTGACCAATTGGGAGACCATCTCCGAGGTGGCCTTCGGGGAAGAGGAGAGCTTCCGGCGGACGCTGGACGCTGGCACCACCATTTTGGATTTGGCCGTGAATCAGGCCCTGGCGGAGAAGACGGCGGAGGCGCCGGCCACCCTGTCGGGGGAGCAGGCTTTTGCCCTGCACGACACCTACGGGTTCCCGATCGATCTGACCCTGGAAATGGCCGCGGAAAAGGGCGTCCAGGTCGACGAGAACAGCTTCCGAGCGCTGATGAACGAGCAGAAGCAGCGGGCCCGGGCAGATAACCTGGCCAAGAAGTCGGGTCACCTGGATTCCTCGGTTTACCACCGGATTGCCCAGACCATCGGCGGCGGCAGTCAGTTCACCGGGTACGACCACAGCGTGAACGAGGCGACGGTTGCGGGCATCCTGGTCGCGGGCGAAGCGGTTCCGGCCGCGACCGGCGAGCAGGAAGTTCAGGTGATCCTGGACCGGACCCCGTTCTACGCCGAGTCGGGCGGCCAGTTGGCCGATCACGGCGAAATCGCCTTCCCGAACGGGGCTGTGATTGAGGTGACCGACGTCCAGGCCCCGATCAAAGGCCTGTTTGTCCACACCGGTCAGCTGCGCGGGGGAGACATCGCTCTTGGCGACCAGGCGGAAGCTCGGATTGATACCGACCGCCGGTTGGCCATTGCGCGCGCGCACACCGCCACCCACATGGTCCACCAGGCCCTGCACGAGGTGGTCTCCAAGCAGGCAACCCAGGCCGGCTCGGAGAACTCGCCGTCGCGGATGCGGTTCGATTTCCGGCACGGCAAGGCCCTGACCGGGACGCAAATGTCTGATCTGGAGTCGCTGGTCAACGAGAAGCTGGCTGGGGACCTGGAGGTTTGGGACCGTACGATGGCGCTCGAAGATGCTCGGGCCCTCGGGGCGATGGCGCTGTTCGGGGAGAAGTACGGCAAAGAAGTCCGGGTAGTCACCATCGGAGATGGGTGGTCGAAAGAACTGTGCGTCGGAACGCACGTTCCCGCCACCGGACACATTGGGCGGATTGCAGTCCTGGGCGAGTCGTCGATCGGCTCCGGGGTGCGCCGGATTGACGCCCTGGTTGGGGACGGCGCCTACCAGTTCCAGGCGGTCGAGCACGCGCTGGTCTCCCAGCTCTCGAACCTGCTGAAAGGTCGGCCGGAAGAGTTGCCGGAGAAAGTCTCGGGGCTGCTGGATCGGCTGAAGGACCGGGAGAAGGAAATCTCCCAGCTGCGGACCGAGCTCCTGAGTGGGCAAATCGCCAGCCTGGCGCAGGAAGCCCGGTATCTGGGTGACTTCAAAGTGGCGGCCGGAATCCTCGGCGACGTCGGGGCTGCCGATGCGGTTCGCTCCGCCGCGCTGGAACTTCGGACACAACTGGGAGAGGACTCGCCCACGATTGTGGTGGCTATTGGCGAGGCGGCCGGAAAGCCGCTCGTGGTGGTGGCGACCAACCAGTCCGCCCGCGAGCGCGGGGCCAAAGCCGGCCAACTGGTCCGGGTGGGGGCCCAGGCTCTCGGTGGTGGCGGCGGCGGCAAGGACGACATTGCCCAGGGTGGCGGGGCCGAGGTCTCGGCGATGCCGACCGCCCTCGACCGAATCCTCAGCGAGATCGGAAGCCTCTGATCGTGCGCGCGGGAATCCGCCTGGGGGTGGATGTGGGATCCGTCCGGGTCGGAGTGGCGCGCTCGGATCAAGCGGGTGTCCTGGTCCTCCCCCTGGAGACGGTTCCGCGGGACCGTCGCGGGCAGGATTTGCGCCGAATCGTGGCGCTGGTTCGCGAGTACGAGGCGATTGAAGTGGTGATCGGCCTCCCGCTGCATTTGGCTGGGGGAGAGGGCGAGTCGGCTCGGATGGCTCGGTCCTTTGGGCGGGCACTCAAACGAAGGCTCCCCAAAACCCGCGTATGTTTAGTGGATGAGCGGCTAAGCTCTAACCAGGCACACGGTCGGCTGACCGAGGCGGGTCTGTCTCAGGCCCAGCAACGGATGATCGTGGACCAGGTGGCGGCCCAGGTGATCTTGGAGCAGGCATTGGCCTCTGAGCGGGCCACCGGCCTGCCTCCGGGTGAGCCAATCGAAAAAGTGTCCCCGGACGAGAGGAACGGTAGTGAGTGATTCGAATAATGGTGTTCAACCGCCAAACCGGCTAGCTCCGCCCTTCCCATCGCGGAAAGAGCTTCACGCTGCGCGGATTCCCCAGCGGCCCGCGGGCGAGGATGCCGGGGCCCCCGAGGCGCAGCTGCCGGAAGCCCCGGTCGAACCCACTTCGACTCCTCCCACTCGGCGAGAGCCACCTCGTCGGCCCCGAACGGTGCAGCCAGAGGAAGTTCAGGTGGAAACGCCGGTGGTGAGCGAGGCGGAGCCCGCGGATTGGGCTCCCGTCGCCGAACCGGAAGCGCCGGCAGCACCCGAATCGCCGAGCGACGAGTCGGGCCCGAGTTTTCCCCGGGTCACCGAGTCGGGTCCGACGTTTGAATCACCGTTCCCGAAGCGGGTTTCGCCCGCCACCGGAGCGCAACCGATTTTGCCCGCTGCCGGCCCGCGGCAGACGGAAGTGGCAACCAAAAAGAAGAAGTCCCGCCAGCTGCGTCGGCGCCTCTGGACCGCGCTGATCGCGATAGTTATTTTGGCCGCGATTGGGGTCGGACTCTGGTGGGCCCTCGGGAGCCTCCAGGGTGGCCCGGGGCTGCGAGCTGCTGATGACTACCCGGCGGTTGACCTGACCGGCCCGGAAGCCGCCAACCACCCGACAGTCGAAGTCACGGTGGAGCCGGGCGCCCTCGGCTCGGAAATCGGCCAGGCCCTGGTGGATGCCGACGTGGTCAAGAGCGTAGCCGCCTTTACCCGCGCCTTTGACGCCAACCCGGCGGCCGCCTCGATCAAGCCGGGAACCTACACCCTCCACACGCAGATTCCAGCGGTGGATGCACTGGCAGCACTGCTGGATGAGACGAACCGGAAGGAAAACACCATCACGGTCAATCCGGGTCAGACGGTCTCGCAGATTGCCGAGAAGCTGGAGACGGTGGCCGGTTTTAGCGCCGACGAGGTCAACGCCGTGGTGGACGACCCGTCGGGCGTTACCGATCTGCCCGCCGCCGCCAAGGGGAATCTGGAGGGGTGGCTCTGGCCCGGCTCGTACGATTTCTCACCTACCAGCACCCCGACCGAGGTCTTCTCCGAGATGGTCAAGGGGACGGTCGACTACCTCAAGTCCGAAGGGGTGCCGGAGGACAAGTGGCAGGAAACCCTGATCAAGGCCTCTATTGTTGAGCGCGAGGTGAACCGGGAAGAAGACATGCCCAAGGTGGCTCGCGTGATTGAGAATCGGATCGCGGATCCGGAGGGTCCGACTCGCGGGATGCTGCAGATGGACTCCACCGTGGCATACGGGGTCGGTGGGACCGGGGGACTGCCCGATTCGGCCGCGTTTGACGATGACAACCCGTACAACACCTACAAGGTGAAGGGGTTGCCGGCCGGACCGATCGCGAGCCCTTCAGCCGCGGCGATCCAAGCGGTGCTGCACCCGGCCGAAGGTGACTGGCTCTACTTTGTCACCGTCAACCTGACGACCGGCGAGACCGTCTTCACCGACTCGCACGACGAGTTGCAGACGCTGACCGAACAGTTGCAGCAGTGGTGCGAAGAGAACCCGGGGGAGTGTCGCCAATGACTCGGTGGGCGGCGGTCATCGGGTCTCCGATTGCCCATTCGCTCTCTCCGGTCCTGCATCGAACGGCGTACCGGCTAGCCGGGTTGGACTGGGAGTATCGGCAGTTCGAGGTGACTGAATCATCGTTCCCGGAGTTCGCCGAGAGCCTGGACGGAGACTGCGCCGGAATCAGCGTGACCATGCCGTGCAAGCAGGTGGCGCTCTCGTTTGCCGACGTGTCCGACGGGCTGGCTAAGACGGTGGGGGCGGCGAACACGCTGGTGCCGGCCGCGGGACTCTGGGGGGCGTTCAATACCGACGTGCACGGCATAGTCGAGTCGGTTCGCGCCCCGTTCGGGGACACGCTGGAAGAATTTGCCGCGCAGAATCGCGCGGCGCGAAAACAGGCCGTGATAATTGGAACGCGGGCCACGGCCTCATCCGCTTTGGCTGCGGCCATGACCCTCGGGTTCGATCAGGTTTCGGTGGTGGGGCGCAGTTTTCAGGGGGCCGGCAACGTCACCTTGGCCGCCGGCCGGCTCGGAGTGAGTTTTACCCCGATCAAGTGGGATCGCACCGACCTGGTTCGGGAGGTACTGTCCCGGGCCGACCTGGTGCTCTCGACCGTCCCGGCGGAAGCTTCCGCCCAACTGGTGGAGTTTGCGGCTCCCCGACCGGATCAGATCCTGCTGGATGTCACCTATGCGGCCCACTCTGAGCTGACGCAGACATTCGTGGACGCCGGCGCCCTGGTGATCGACCCGCTGGCCATGCTGGTTTATCAGGGGTTGGCACAGGTCAAATTGATGAGCGGGCACGAAGTCGCGTTCGAGCCGGTCTACCGCGAGGTGGTGGCCGCCAGCAAGTAGCCGTCCCCGGAAAGGGGACTCGATGCTGTGGTTGAACGTGTGCTGGTGTGTGCTTCGCGCGCCGCACTGGCACCGTCGTTACAGTCCCGGGCTGCCGCCCGCCACCTGGCTGGCCATCCCCATCTTCGCTACGACGCTGGCCTTCCTAGTCCCGGTGCCGGTCCCCGGGGTGATGGTTCAGCTCGGACTGGTGAGCGCCCTGGTGGATGGCGTGAGCCGGCGGCTGCCCCTGGAGTTAAGCCTGCTGCTGGCGGTGGAGCTGGTCCTCACCTCGAAGGTCGATCCGCTCGGGGCCCTCTGGTGGGCCGTGCCCTTGGCCGTGGGGGCGAGGTGGGGTCAGGTGGGGCGAGGGGACGTGATCCTGGCCGCGGTGCTGGGTCTGGAGTCCGGACCCGCCGGTTTGGTTGTGGCCCTGACGGCAGCACTCCTGTTCGTCGCGGTCACCCGTTCGCGCCAGACCCTGGCATTTGGCCCGTTCCTGCTGCTGGGGGCAGTATGCGGGGCCGGTTGGTAGCGCCCAAATGCCGTAGGCCGGGGCGAAGGACCGACCCGGGTGTGGAACACTGGAGCTATGTTGACATGGACCACCGCCGGGGAATCGCACGGCCCGGCTCTAGTAGCGCTGATCGAGGGGATGCTCGCCGGAGTGCCCCTCACCACCCAGACGATCGCCGACGAGTTGGCGCGGCGCCGACTCGGCTATGGGCGGGGTGCCCGGCAAAAGTTTGAGCAGGACGAAGTGCGCATTCTGTCGGGTGTGCGGCACGGACGCACGACCGGGGCGCCGATCGCAATCGAGATCGGCAACTCCGAATGGCCCAAGTGGGAAACCGTGATGAGTGCCGATCCGGTTCCGCCGGAGTCGCTGATGGTTGACGCTGGACGCGGAGACCAGCGGGAGATGGCTCGGAACCGGCCGCTGACGCGCCCGCGTCCCGGGCATGCAGACTTGGCCGGGATGCTGTCGTACCACCACTCTGATGCGCGCAACATCCTCGAACGTGCCTCCGCTCGGGAAACGGCCGCCCGGGTGGCGCTCGGTGCCTGCGCCAAGGCGTATTTGGCGGCGGTCAGCCAGATCCAGGTGGTTTCAAACGTGGTGGCGGTCGGACCGACTCGAGACGAGTCGAACCGCTTGCCCACCCCCGACGAGATGGGGGCGCTGGACCAATCACCGGTTCGGAATCTGGATCCGGCAGTAGCACGGGCCTTCCAGCAGACTATCGACCGGGCCAAGACCGAGGGCGACACGGTGGGCGGGGTGGCACAGGTGGTGGCGTGGAACGTTCCGCTTGGGCTCGGCACGCACGTGAACGAGCGCGACCGGCTCGACGCCCGACTGGCGGGAGCGCTCATGAGTATCCAGTCGGTCAAGGCCGTGGAAATTGGCGACGGCTTCGTTCAGGCCCACCAGTTTGGTTCGGCCGCGCACGACGAAATGGTCTGGGATGAGGATGGCCAGCTAGCTCGCCTGTCCAACCACGCGGGGGGCTTGGAGGGGGGCACGACCAACGGCCAGCCCCTGGTGGTGCGCGCCGGATTCAAGCCGATCTCAACGGTGCCCAAGGGCTTGCGGAGCGTAGACCTGGCCACCGGTGCCGCGACCGAGCCGTTCCACCAGCGCTCGGACACCTGCCAGATTGTCCCGGGCGCCGTTATCGCTGAAGCCACGGTGGCTTTGCAGCTGGCCCGGGCGCTCGATGAGCGAGTCGGCGGTCGATTCGTGGAAGAAGCGCGGGCCCACCTGGCCTGGTACCAGGAGTACCTGAGTGAACACCTGCGAGCAGGGGAGGAAGCATGATCCTGCCGGAACGGGTCCAGTTGCCGGTAGTTTTGATCGGCATGCCCGGCGCGGGCAAAAGTCGGGTCGGAAAGCGGTTGGCGGCGGCGCTGGCAGCCGTCTACTTGGACACGGACGAGCTGGTGGTCGAGCAGGCGGGCAAGGCGATTGACCGCATTTTCGCGGAGGACGGTGAGGCGGAGTTTCGCCGCCTGGAGACCGAAGCCATACGAACAGCACTGTTTGAAGCCGAAGTCATTTCGTTGGGCGGGGGCGCGGTGGAGACGCCGGCGGTTCGAGAGCTGATTTCCGGGGCGACGGTGGTTCACATCGAGGCTCCGATTGAAGAGCTGACTCGGCGGGTGCGACGGAATCAGAAGCGCCCGCTGCTGGCCCAGGATCCGGTGACTCGGCTGCGGGAACTGGCCGAGCGACGCCTCCCGCTCTACCGTGAACTGGCTGACGTCACCGTCCATTCCAGCGCCGAGCCGGTGGGGCGGGTGGTCGACCAGGTCCTCGGGGCGCTGCTCTCGGCCCGGGTGGTCACCGTGGCTGCGGACTCACCCTACCGAGTGGTAATCGGGTCTGAGCTGAGCCGAGCGGTGGAAAATGAGATCCCGGATCAGTGCGAGCGGATCCTGCTGGTGACGGCTCCGGCGCTCACGGAGGCCGCCGAGCGGCTGGCCGAACACCTGCGCCGAACCGAACGGGAAGTGTGGGTCGAAGTCCTGCCCGACGGGGAGGCGGCCAAGACCATTTCGACCGCGGAGCATCTCTGGCACCGGGCCGGGGAGGTGCATTTGGGTCGGAAGGACCTGGTGGTCACCCTCGGTGGCGGAGCAACCACCGATCTGGGCGGCTTCGTCGGAGCCACCTGGCTGCGGGGGGTGGCCGTCCTCCACGTTCCGACCACGCTTCTGGCCATGGTCGATGCAGCCATTGGCGGCAAGACTGGCATCAATACTGAGGCCGGAAAGAACCTGGTCGGGAGCTTCTATCATCCGATGATGGTGGCGGCGGACCTCGAGTTCCTCCGGACCCTGCCCCAGGCCGACTTTACCGCCGGGATGGGGGAAGTGATCAAAGCTGGCTTCATCGCGGATCCCAGGATTCTGGAGCTGGTGGCCGACCATCCCCGGGTTCGGGAGGTGGCCTGGGCCACCGGGCCGGGCCGGGTGGTGCTGGAGGAACTGATTGCCCGCGCAGTGCAGGTGAAAGCTCAGGTGGTGGCGGCGGACTTTACCGAAGCCGGGCTGCGGGAGATCCTGAACTACGGGCACACACTGGCCCACGCGATCGAGCTGGACTCCGATTTTCGGGTTCGACACGGGGAAGCCGTCGCGGTGGGGATGATGCTGGCTGCCCAGTTGGCCCACCGGCGCGGGCTGATCGGGGGGGAGCTGGTGGAACGGCACCGACAAGCGCTGGGTGACGTCGGCCTCCCCACCACCTACCGCGGGGACTTGGACCGACTGATCGAGCTGATGTATTCGGATAAAAAGACGCGGGGGGCCCAGCTGAGGTTCGTGCTGCTGCGGGCGCTGGGCGAGCCGGAGACCGTAGCTGTGACCGAGGACGAGGTGCGACAGGCAGCAGAAGGAGTGATTCTGTGAGGCCCGTGGTAATTCTGGTCGGGGCAACCGGTTCGGGCCGGACCCTGGTGGGCCGGGCCCTGGCAGCGCAACTGAACACGACCGTGGTGGAGACCGAAGACGTGATCGAGGCGCAAACCGGGCAGACTCTGGCCGAGCTGGCCCTGGCGGACGAGCCGGAGCGGTTTCGCGAGCAAATCGGGTCGGCCGCGACCGCGGCGCTGGGGAGCTCGGGCGTCGTCACCCTGCTCCCCTCTGCTGTCGGGGACCCGAAAGTGGCGGAACTCATGGCCGAGGCGGGGGCCGCGGGCAGCGTGCTGGTGGCGTTGACGGCTGACCTGACTACCCTCGCGCGGCGAACCGGGCTGAATGCGCCTCGTTCAGCGGCTCTGGGCCAACCGCGGCGCTGGTTTGGCGACCACGTCCGCGCCCTGGTCGAGCAGTATTCGACGCTCGGCGCAGTCGAGATCAGCACGGTTGATCGCGATCCGGCAGAGGTCGCGACTGAGATCTGCCAGCGTTTCGCGTTACAATAGCGCCGAACAATTAGCTGAGAAAACAGGTGAGACAGTGGCAACTACAAATGACTTGAAGAACGGCATGGTCCTGGTAATCGACGGACAGCTCTGGCAGGTGGTCGAGTTTCAGCACGTGAAGCCGGGCAAGGGCCCCGCCTTCGTGCGAACCAAGATCCGCAATGTCCTCTCGGGCAAGAACATCGATCGGACCTTCAACGCTGGAGTCAAGGTCGAGACCGCCACTGTCGACCGACGCGACATGACCTACCTGTACCGCGATGGGGCCGACTACGTGTTCATGGATAAGAACACCTACGAGCAGGTCAACATTCCGGAATCGGTCGTGGCCGATGCCGCCAACTACATGGTCGAAAACCAGGACGCCATCGTTGCGTTCCATGACGATCAGGTGCTGGCAGTTGAGTTGCCGGCCACCGTGGTGCTGGAGATTACCCACACCGAACCGGGTCTGCAGGGTGACCGTTCCTCGGCCGGAACCAAGCCCGCGACCGTGGAAACCGGCTACGAAGTGCAGGTGCCGCTGTTCCTGGAAGAGGGCACCCGGATCAAGGTGGACACCCGGTCGGGCGAGTACACCGGGCGGGCCAACGACTAGCGTGGCCAAGAAACAGGGGACCTTTTCGTCGCGAACGAAGGCGCGCAAGCGTGCTGCTGACGTCATTTTTGAGGCGCAGCAGAAGGGACTGGATCGCGATGGGGAGCAGCTGCTGGACCTGCTGGCGCAGAGACAGCTAGTCAGCGCCGCGCAGACTCCACTGCCGGCCTACTCGCGACAGATTGTCCGCGGGGTGGCCCAGTTCCGCTCTGAGATCGACGGACAGATCCAGAAGCACTCGAAGATCAAGGCGTTGGACCGCCTGCCCGGGGTGGATCTGGCGATTCTACGGGTGGCGGTCTGGGAGATGATCGGCAATCGCGATGACGTCGACCCGATTGTGGCGATTGACGAGGCGGTGGCCATCGCGAAGAGTATCTCGACTGATCGTTCACCCGCCTTCGTCAACGCCGTGCTCGATGCGATTCGGCGCGACCTGTTGGCGCAGGGCGAAGTTCCGGCGGTGCCGGCTGAGGTAGCGCCCGCCGGCGAGGCCACCACCGACGAGCTGTGGGATGAGCTGCTCGACGAATACTGACCAATTTGAGTAAAACAGGCGCACCAAGCGGGCCCGGAACTAAGTTCCGGGCCCGCTGTCTCATTGGGGCGGGAACCATACCAGACGCAACTGTCTAGACAAAGTCTGTTCAGATGTTGAAGTGGTCCGACCGGACGGTTCAGTCCTATGTGAACAACTCTCAATCATGCGTCGTAGCAAGATTATCTTTCAGCGCAATGACGCGCTAGGTACCGTACATAATTAATGCCGAGGCGCGGCCGGGCCGACGGAGTAAACTTCGGTTGAAAGGGTTCAAGTGGCGGTTTGTGTGCGAAAGATGCCCCAACGGTTCAAAAACGGCAACTATTTGTGTAATCTTTGAGGGAAACAAAAGGGCGCTTCAAAAAGAAGCCTCGTCATAACTAGGGAGTGATGAGATTGACGCTACCTCATCTGAGTGCCGAACAACGCAAAGAAGCTCTGGCCATGGCCACTGCCGCAAGGAAGCGGCGGGCAGAGATCGGGGCGCAGTTGAAGAACCGGGAGATGACCTTGGCCGAGGTGATTGCCCTGTCCGAGACGGACTCAGCCATCGCCAAGATGAGAGTGATGTCCCTGCTGCGGGCACTGCCACGAGTGGGGCCTCAGCGCGCCCACCAAGCGTTGGATGATTTGGGGATCATCCCCACCCGGCGGGTGCAGGGGCTGGGCTGCGTACAGCGAGAGTCTCTTGTTCAGTACTTTCAGAACCTCGTGTAATAATGTGTGAATGCACGATCCTGTTCCGGTCTTTGTCATCTGTGGCCCTACCGCGGTGGGGAAGGGGACGGTCGTCAAGGCCCTGAAAGCCGAGTATCCCCAACTGGAAGTCTCCGTCTCTGCCACCACCCGGCCGCCTCGTCCCGGTGAAGTGGATGGGCGCGACTACTACTTCGTCGATGAAGACCAGTTCGCGCGGATGCGTGAGCGAGGGGAACTGCTTGAGTCCGCAGTGGTTCACGGGGCCCACAGCTACGGCACCCCTCGGGGGCCGGTGGAGCAGTCCCTGGCCGAGGGCAAGACCGTCCTGTTAGAGATTGATTTGGCGGGGGCCCGGCAGGTTCGACAGACACTGCCGGAAGCTCGGTTCATCTTCCTGCTGCCACCCTCCTGGGAGGAACTGGAACGTCGACTGATTGGTCGGGGAACCGAGGGGCCGGAGGAACGCAGCCGCCGCCTCGAGACCGCTCGCGTTGAGCTGGACGCAGCTCCGGAGTTCGACGTCTGTGTGATCAATGACAAGCTGGACGAGACGGTCAAAGAGTTGGCCGAGATCATGGGTCTGAACTAGGCTGGGGGAGACTGTGGAGACACGTGTCCGCAGCGGTAGAAGGAGACAGACCTGAATGTCAGGAATCGTAGCTAACCCCGTTGGCATCACCTACCCGCCCATCGACGAACTGGTGGAGCGGACCGACTCGAAGTACGCTCTGGTCATCTATGCGGCCAAGCGGGCCCGTCAGATCAACGCCTACAACGTGCAGCTCGAGTCCAACATGATTCAGTTCGTCGGACCGGTCGTGCCGATCAGCGCCGACGACAAGGCGCTCTCGATCGCCCTGCGCGAGATCGTGGAAGACAAGCTGGAACTTGGTGCTTCCACCAGCAAGTAGCTCCGGCGGCGCCCCCACCGTCCTCCTCGGGGTCGGGGGTGGGATCGCTGCGTTCAAGCTCGTCACCGTCGTTCGACGCCTACGCCAAGTAGGCGTCGACGTTTACGTGCTCCCAACCGAAGCCTCGCTGGAGTTTGTTGGCGAACAGACCTGGCAGGAGCTCTCAGAACACCCGATCGGGGTGAAGGTGCTCCACGGTCCGGGCGAGTTGAGCCACATCGAACTGGCCCGGCGGGCCGACCTGTTCCTGGTGGCACCGGCCACCGCCGATCTGCTGGCACAGCTTCGCCTCGGCCTGGCCAGCAATCTGTTGACCGCCACCTTCTTGGCAGCAGACTGCCCGAAGCTGCTCAGCCCGGCCATGCACACAAACATGTGGGAGAACCCCGCCACCCAGGACAACGTGGCCACTCTCCGGGCGCGCGGCGTCGAAATCATTGAGCCGGCCACCGGCGCGCTCAGCTCCGGTGATACCGGGGCCGGTCGCCTGCCTGAGCCGGACGCCATCGTCGAGGAGGTGCTGGCCCGGTTGGCACCGGGAGCCCTGGCCGGGCGGCGGGTGGTTGTCACCGCCGGCGGCACGATTGAACCGATCGACCCGGTGCGTTATCTGGGCAATCACTCTTCGGGGCGGCAGGGAATCGAGCTGGCGTTGGTCGCGGCGCGCCGGGGTGCCGAGGTGGACCTGCTGCTGGCCCAGACTCAGGTGCCGCCGCCCCAGCATCCGCGGATCCGCCTCGTCCACACCCCAACCGCGCTGGAAATGAGGGACGCGCTGGCGCGCCTGGTGCCGGGGGCTCACGCCCTGTTCATGGCGGCCGCGGTGGCCGACTATCGTCCGCGCGCCGCGGCGGAGCAGAAGCTCAAAAAGGGTACTTGGGCCGAAACTATTGAGCTGGTGGAGAACCCCGACCTGCTCCGCGAAGTGGCTGAGGCCCCCTGGCGCCCCGAGGTGCTGGTGGGGTTTGGGGCCGAAACCGGTTCCGAGGAGCAGGTGTTGGCTCGGGGGATGGAAAAGGCTCGGCGGAAGGGGGCCGACCTGCTGGCGATCAACCGAGTGGGGGACGGCCACGGCTTTGGCGAGGTGGAAAATCGGCTCCTGGTGGTCGATCGGACCGGTCAGCCGGTAGCCGACTTGGTCGGAGACAAGTCGGTCTTAGCTGCCCAGCTGGTCGAGTTGGCGATGGGTGTTTCGCGCTAGAGTAGAGCGCGTGATTACTCCGCTAACCTCCGAATCGGTGACCGAAGGCCACCCGGACAAGATTTGTGACCGCATTTCCGACACCGTCCTCGATGCCATTTTGCAGGAGGATCCCGCAGCGAGAGTGGCCGTGGAGACACTGGCCACCCGCGGGCTGATTCACGTGGTGGGGGAGGTGACGACCTCCGCCTACGTCGAGATTCCCAAGCTGGTTCGAGAGGTGATCCTCGGGATCGGCTACAACTCTTCCCGGACCGGGTTTGACGGGGCCACCTGCGGGGTCTCGGTTTCGATCGGGCAGCAGAGCCCCGACATCGCCGAGGGGGTGGACCGGTCGCAGGAGGCGCGCACACGCGGTGAGCCGGTGGACCGCCGCGCCGCACAGGGAGCGGGCGACCAGGGGATGATGTTCGGCTACGCCACCGATGAGACGCCCACCCTGATGCCGGCCCCCATCTGGCTGGCTCACAGCCTGGCCCGCCGGCTGGCCCAGGTGCGAAAGGAAGAACTGGTTCCGGGCCTGTTCCCGGACGGCAAAGCCCAGGTAACCCTCGGCTATGCGGACGGCCGGCCGGTCAGCGTCGACACCGTGGTGGTGTCGAGCCAGCACGACGACAGTTGGCAGCAGGGAGAGTTGGCGGCGGCTCTGACCAGAGCGGTCATCGAGCCGGTCCTGGCCGAAACGGAGCTGGACCAAAGCGAACTTCGGGTGCTGGTCAACCCGTCTGGCCGGTTCATCCTCGGGGGGCCCGCCGCCGATGCAGGCCTGACCGGGCGAAAGATCATTGTGGACACCTACGGCGGTGCCGTCCCCCACGGGGGTGGGGCGTTCTCGGGCAAGGACCCGTCGAAAGTTGACCGCTCGGGTGCCTACGCGGCCCGCTGGGTGGCTAAGAACGTGGTGGCCGCGGGGTTGGCTCGCCGATGCCAGGTGCAGCTGGCCTACGCGATCGGCAGTTCCGAGCCGGTTGCGATCGTGGTCCAGACCTTCGGGACCGGCATCGTTTCGGACGAAGTGATTGCCCGCGCGGTCCGGGAAGTGTTTGATCTGCGCCCGCTTGGGATCATTGAGGACCTGGGACTGGTCCGGGTGCGCTACGCTGACCTGGCAGCTTACGGTCACCTCGGCCGGGACGGGTACCCCTGGGAGGAGACCAACCGGGTGCAGGAGTTGCGCGCGGCCATCGGTTAGGAGGTTGAGGTGATTGCACGAGTCCTGATCGACCTCGACGTGCCTCACCTTGACCGTCCGTTTGACTACTCGATTCCGGATTCCCTGCTGGCCTCGGTCCAGGTGGGCTCTCTGGTGCGGGTCAAGTGGGGCAACCGGCGAATCTCCGGCTGGGTGGTCGAGTTAGGAGAGACCAGCACGCACGAGGGGGAGCTGTCCCCGCTGTTGCGAGTGCTGTCGGTCCAGCCGCTGTTCACCCCGGCCATGCTGCAGACGTACCGGTATTTGGCCGCTCGCTTTGCCGTCAACCTGTCCCAGGTCCTGTCGCTGGCCCAACCGGCTCGGCGACAAAAGATCGAGCAGCTACTGGCCGGCGCGACCAGACCGGTGCGGGCCGATTGGAGTCCGGCGGCCGCGGTTCCCGAGTACGGCGACTGGGTGGAGCTGCTGGCCTCCGGCCCCCTCCCGCGGGCAGTGGTCCAAACCGTGCCGCACCGACAGTTTTCCGCACTGCACGCCCTGGTGGCCGAGTGTGCCCGCCGTGAGATTCCGGTCATTGTCACGGCCCCTACCCTGGCCGGCGCCAAAGAGATTCATCGTCGATTGTCCGAGGCGTTCTCACCCGAGGTGATCGGCCTGCAGGCGTCAGAACTGCCGCAGACCACCAGGTACGAGGTGCAGCTGCGGACCCTGCGCGGCCACTACCTGGCAGTGGTGGGGACCCGGTCCGCGATCTGGGCTCCGTTTACTAAACCGGCCCTGCAGGTGGTTTGGGAGGACGGGTCGGCCCACTATCGGGAGCGGCGGACACCGCAGGTCGACGTGCTGGACGTGGCGGTGGCGCGGGCTCGGTGGGAAGGCTACGGCCTGGTGGTGGCGAGCCTGGATCGCTCCGTGAAAGCCGAGGCGCTGGTCCAGTCGGGGTGGGCCCGCTCCTTCGTTCCGTCACCAACCGTGGTTCGAGCCCACACCCCCCGGATTCAGGTGGTGGGCACCGACGAGTTTGAACGGGAAGGAATGGCGGTCCTCTCGACCGTCCCCAACGCCGCCTATCAGGCGATCCGAACCGGACTGTCCGCCGGACCCGTGCTGGTGCAGGTGATGGGGGTGGGCCACTTTCTAGTCCTGGCCTGCCCCGCGTGCCACGTGCGTCCCCGCTGCGTCAGCTGCGGCAAGCTATTGGAACTGACCGGACCACCGGCCGAGGCGGTGGGCCACTGCGCCGGGTGCGGAGCGACAAATTCGGTGGCCCGGTGTCTGGCCTGCGGGCACCCGAACCTAACCGTGCTGGAGGTGGGCGCCGAGAGAACCGCCCGCGAGCTCGGCCGCGCCTTCCCCCAAACCGACGTGGTCATCTCCACCTCGACCACGAAAATTAGGCGGAGGATTCGGCCCAAGCCGCAGCTGGTAGTGGCCACCGCGGGAGCCGAGCCGGCCGTCCGCGGGGGGTACGAGGCGGTGGTGGTGTTGGAAGCCTCCAGGCTGGCCTACGCGGACCGGCTGGGAGCCGAAGAGGAGGCGCTTCGGCGCTGGTTCTATACCTTTGCCCTGGCCCGTCCCGGTGGGCAGGGCGTGCTGTCGGGCGACGTACCCCTGGAGGTGGAGCGGGCGTTAGTGCTTTGGCGACCCACCGAGTTCGCCGAGGCGGCCTGGGAGGAGCGGAAGGAAATCGGGCTGTATCCAGCTCGGTGGATCGTGGCCCTGGAGGGGCCAGCCCCGGCGATCAACGACATTTTGACCCAGCTGGAGACTCTGCCGCTATCCCCGGCCGAACCCGGGCTGCAGATCTTTGGCTACACCCCGACCGAGACCGATGAAGTCCGCGCGATCGTGGCCTGCCAGGCCGGGCAGGCACTGTCTTTGATGGCGCACCTGAAGGCGATGGCGGTGGCGCGCAGTTTGCGGCGCGGCCCCAAGGTGAAAGTCGTGGTGAACCCGCCCGACCTGTTCGGAGGGACCGAGGGACTCCGATAGACTGCCAGGGTGAGAATCATTTTTGCGGGAACCCCGGAAGTGGCACTTCCAACCCTCCAGGCCCTGACCCAGAGCGACCACGAGGTGGTTGGGGTGCTGACCCGGCCGCCAGCTCGGCGTGGTCGGCGGGCTGCCCCCACTCCCAGTCCGGTGGCGACCTGGGCGCGGGAACGCGAGCTGAAGGTGCTGGAGGCGGCCCGGCCCGGGCAGGTGGCGGAAGAGTTGGCCGCACTCGGGGCTGATCTGGGGGTGGTGGTTGCCTACGGCGCGATCCTGCGCCCCGAAGTGCTGGAGATCCCGACCCGAGGCTGGCTCAACCTGCATTTCTCCGACCTGCCTCGTTGGCGCGGCGCCGCCCCGGCTCAGTGGGCGATTCGCGCCGGTGACCAGCACAGTGCCACCTGCGTGTTTCAACTGGAGGCCGGCCTCGACACGGGTCCGGTCTACTCGCGACTGCCGGTGGAACTGACCGGTCGGGAGACCGCCGGTGAACTGTTGGAGCGGCTGGCCCCAGTCGGGGCCCAGCAGGTGGTCGAGGTGGTGGATCAGCTTGCCGCCGGAACCGCGGTGGCCACCCCTCAAGCTTCGGAGGGGCTGACGACGGCGCCCCAGCTGACCAAGCAGGACGGCTACGTCAGCTTCGCCGCTTCGGCGGATGAGACAGACCGGCAGATCCGCAGCGTCACCCCCAATCCGGGGGCGTGGACGCAACTGCCCTCCGGGCAGGTCCTGCGGCTGGGAGCGGCAACTCCGCTCGAATCCGACCCCGAGTTAGCACTGGCACCCGGGCAGGTGCACGCAGACAAACACCAGGTGCTGGTCGGCTGCGAACGGGGGATGCTCCGCCTGGGGCAGGTGGCCCCGGCCGGGAAGAACTGGATGGAGGCACCCGCCTGGGCGCGGGGAGCCCATGGGATCACGACGATGGGAGGCCACCGTGAGTAAGCCCTACCGGGCCAAGCGTCCGGCGGATCCGGCTCGCCTGCTGGCGGTTCGGGTCCTGCTCCAGGTGGAGGAGGAGGGTGCCTTCGCCAACCTGGCCTTGCCGCGAGCGCTCCGGGCCGAGCAGCAGTCCAACCCGAAGTTTGACTTCCGCGACGCAGCCTTCGCGTCCGAGCTGGTCTACGGGACCCTTCGGTGGCGCGGCTACCTGGACCAGGTCCTGGCCCAGTTCAGCTCCCGCCCCCTGACCGAGCTGGAACCGGTGGTCTGGCAGCTGCTGCGGGTGGGAGCCTACCAGCTGCTGTTCATGCGGGTGCCCGATCACGCGGCCGTGGCAGCCACCGTTGACGCGGCGCGGGAACTGACGACCGACGGTCCGGTTCGGATGGTGAATGCTATTTTGCGTTCAATCACTCGTGCCGACGACATTGACCAGATTTTCGCTGAGATTCCCGATCAAGACGACCGCCTCGCCGCCCGCTACTCGCACCCGGTCTGGATGGTGCGATCCTTCCGGCGGGCGCTGGAGGCGCGGGGTCTGCCCGAATCCGAGCTGGTGCCCGCCCTGGCGGCCAACAACTCGATCCCGAAGGTGAACCTGGTCGCCCGTCCCGGGCTGATCGCCGCCCAGGAGCTGGCCCAGGAGGCCGAAGAGATCCTGCAGCGGCCCACCTCGCAGGGGCAACTGTCGGAGTACGCGGTCATTCTGGACGGGGGAGACCCGGCGGCGCTGCCCGCGGTGCGCGAAGGGCGCGCGGCGGTTCAGGACGAAGGGTCGCAGCTGGCGGCCCTGCTGCTGGCGGCGGCGCCCCTGACCGGTTCGGACCGGCACTGGCTGGACCTGTGCGCCGGACCTGGTGGAAAGTCGGCGCTGCTGGGCGCGGTTGGGGCCGAGCGGGGGGTCGACCTGGTCGCGAATGAAATTTCCGCCCACCGGGCCCGGCTGGTGGAGAAGTCAGTCCGGGCGCTAGCCAACGTCACCGTCACCAACCTGGACGGCCGGACCCTCCCCGCACCCAGCGGCTACCGGTACGACCGGGTACTGATTGACGCTCCCTGTTCCGGTCTGGGTTCGCTCCGCCGGCGGCCGGAATCCCGGTGGCGCCATCAGCCCGAGGAACTGGCCGAGCTGGTCCCGCTGCAGCGGGGTCTGCTTCAGCGCGGGTGGGAGCTCACCCGAACCGGCGGGGTGATTGCCTGGGTCACCTGCACCCCGCAGGTGGAAGAGACCTTGGAGATCGTCAGCTGGGCGTTGGAACAGGGACAGGTGGAGACGATCGACACGGCCGCGACCGCGCGCATCCTGACCCCGATTGAGTTGGAACCAGGCCCGAACCAGACCCTGCAGCTTTGGCCCCACCGACACGGCACCGACGCCATGTTCGTGGCGCTCCTGCGCAAGAAATAGGATCACCCGAGAAAAGGAGCAACACTGTGCAAATTCGGATTTCCCCCTCAGTGCTCAACTGCGACATGGGCCGGTTCCGGGAGGAACTGCAGTCGATCGACAATGCCGACCGGGTCCACGTTGACGTAATGGACAATCACTTCGTCCCCAACCTGTCCTGGGGGCTTCCGATTGTGGAGGCGGCCAAGCAGTCGACCGAGGTACCGATCGAGGCACACCTAATGATTGAGAACCCGGATCGCTGGGCTCGTTCCTTCGCCGACGCCGGGTGCGAAATGGTCACGTTCCACTCGGAGGCGGCGGGGGCGCCGATCCGGCTGGCCCGAGAGCTGCGCGGGGCCGGGGCGAAAGTTGGGTTGGCTTTCAAGCCCGCCAGTGCCATCGAACCCTACCTGGACTTCTTGGACGAGTTCGACATGTTTCTGATCATGACGGTGGAGCCGGGATTTGGCGGGCAGAAGTTCTTGCCCCAGGTACTGTCCAAAACCCGGAAGCTGCGTCAGCTGGTGGACCAGAGCGGGATCGAGCTGGACATTCAGGTCGACGGGGGGATCAACCGGGAGACGGTGGTGACCGCCGCCGAGGCCGGGGTCAACAACTTCGTCGCCGGCTCGTCGGTCTTTACCTGTGCGGATCACCGGGGTGAGGTGGACATTTTGCGGCGGCTGGCCCAGGAGCACAGCTGACCGAGATCACGGTTTACCCGCTGGAAATTTGTGAGATAATAGCGGTGCTTCGGGGTCGGTGAAAGTCCGAACCGGCGGTGATAGTCCGCGACCCGCCACCAGGCGGTTGAGCTGGTGAAACTCCAGCACCGACGGTTAAAGTCCGGATGGGAGAAGCGCTGCGGACGCTGTGCGCCCGCAGTTAACGGCGCGCCCCGTGGCGGGAAGGACCTCATGGGGACGGCCAACAGGTGGCTGGCATGGCTCGCACCGCTGAGCCTGCTGGCATTCTTGTTTCTAGTCTGGTTGATAGCCTCCGGCTCCACGTCGGCACTGTTTCTTCCCAGCCCGCGGGATTTCTTTGCGCGCGCCGCAGATCTGTTTGGTACCCGGTGGTTCTGGAACCGAACCGCCATCACCTTTGGTGAGGCCCTGCTGGGGTCGTTGGTGGGAGCGGCGGTGGCCATTCCCACTTCCTGGCTGATTCATCGGTCCCGGTTCGTCAACGCCGCCCTGCAGCCATTCCTGGGGGCCACCCAGGCGATTCCGGCGGTGGCTTTGGCCCCGCTGCTGGTGCTCTGGGTTGGGCGAGGTTTGGGCGCCATCGTGCTGCTGTGTGCGCTGATGGTGTTCTTCCCGATCCTGGTGGCAACCACAGTGGGCCTGCGACACCTGGACCAGGATGTGATCGACGCCGCTTCGCTTGATGGCGCTCACGGCCTGAGGATGATCGTCTCGATTGAGGCGCCGCTGGTGGCCCCCAGCCTGCTGGGCGGGATCCGGAACGGGTTCACCCTGTCGGTCACGGGCGCGGTCATCGGCGAGATGGTCATGGGCGGTGCGGGCCTGGGTCAACTGCTCTCCCAACAGCAACACAACCTCGACACGGCCGGCATGTTCGTCACCGTCGCTGTCCTGTGCGCGCTGGCAATGGTCGCCTACTCGGCGGTCTATCTGCTGGAGCGACGCGGCAAGCGGCTGGTGGGCAATTCGCGTGAAAGAAGAGGTAGTAGAAATGCGTAAGAGACTGTTGGGATTGGCAGCGGCCGGAGCGGTGGCCCTGGCGGGGTGCTCATCCACCGGATCCGATCCGTCGAAGGCGGTGACGGTGGGACTGACCTACATCCCCAACGTGCAGTTTGCCCCGGTCTACCTGGCCGACTTTGGTGACCTGGACGTGAAGATTCGCCACCACGGCAGCGACGAGAGCCTGTTCTCGGCGCTGGCTTCGGGGGACGAGCAGGTGACGGTCGCCTCGGGTGATGAGGTGCTCCAGGCGCGGGCTCAGGGGTTGGATGTGATCTCGGTAGGAGCTTTCTACCACCACTACCCGGTGGAGATCATCGTGCCGGCAGATTCGCCGATCCAGTCGCTGGCCGACCTGAAGGGGAAGAAGATCGGTTTGCCCGGCGAGTACGGCTCCAACTGGTTCGGACTGCTGGCGGCACTGGAGCAAGGTGGCCTGACCCGGGACCAGGTGGACATCGTTTCGGTCGGATTCACCCAGGCCGCCTCCCTGGTGGCGGGTGAGGTGGACGCCATCGTCGGGTTCTCGAACTCGGAGCCGGTCGCGTTGGAGCAGATGGGCTTTGCTGCCCGCTCGATTCCACTGGACAAGGGGACCCCGCTGGTGGGGGCGGCCATCGTTTCGACGGAGGGCTATGCTCAGCAGCATCCCGACGAGCTGCGCCAGGTGATCTCGGCCCTGGTCGGGGGAATGCAGCAGGCGATTGACGATCCGGAAGCAGCCGTGAAGGCCACGGCCACCTGGGACGAGTCGCTCAGCGATCAGCAGGCGCAAGCCGGGGCGATGGCGATCCTGCAGGCGACGATCCCGCTCTGGCAGGACCGGCAGGGCAGGGCCTCTGCCCTGCAAGACTTGGACGCGTGGGATCGGATGGGGCCGTATTTGGCACAGCTGCTGGACCAGCCGGAGTTGGCCGACGAGCAGGGGGCTACCAACGACTACGTGGACTAGGTCCATCAGTTGCCTCGATCCGGGCCGGCCGGCCAACATGTCGTAACCTGGTGCTATGACAAGCTTTGAAGATCTCTTTCACGAACTGCAAGTGAAGGCCGCCGAGAAGCCGGCCGGCTCCGGAACGGTGGCGGAGCTGGAACAGGGAATCCACTACATCGGCAAGAAGGTAGTGGAGGAGGCGGCCGAAGTCTGGCTGGCGGGCGAGTACGAAAGCGACGACGCCCTGGCCCTGGAAATCTCGCAGCTGATTTACCACGCCCAGGTGATGGCGGTGGCCCGCGGGCTCACCCTGGATGACATTTACCGGCACCTGTGAGGTCATGATGCTTGAGATTGCGGTTCCAAATAAGGGAAGTCTGTCGGAAAAGTCGGTGCAGCTACTGCTGGAAGCCGGGTACCGAGCCAACCGGCGCGGGCGCGAACTGGTGGTGGATGATCCGGAAAACGATCTGCGAATCTTCTTCCTTCGTCCGCGCGACATTGCGGTCTACGTCGGCCAGGGCCGAATTCATGCGGGCATCACCGGCCGGGACCTGCTGATTGATTCCGGGACCCCGGCACAGGAGTACTCGCAGCTGGGCTTTGCCCGGGCCAAGTTCCGGTTTGCTGCCCCCCGGGGCACGATCGCCCA
This sequence comes from Scrofimicrobium sp. R131, assembly GCF_040256745.1. GTDB lineage: Bacteria > Actinomycetota > Actinomycetes > Actinomycetales > Actinomycetaceae > Scrofimicrobium > Scrofimicrobium appendicitidis. Next base: position 1,223,778 of record NZ_CP138335.1, on the reverse strand, counting down.
GGTGCGGGAGATCTCCGGCAAACGGGTGGCCACCTCCTATCGAACGCTGGTGGAGAACTACCTGGCCGAGCGGGGGATCCAAGCGGACGTGGTGCGCCTGGACGGCGCGGTCGAATCTTCGATCCAACTGGGCGTGGCCGACCTGATCGCCGACGTGGTGGAGACCGGTTCGACCCTGCGCGCAGCGGGACTCGAAGTGTTCGGGGAACCGCTGCTGGAGTCCGAAGCCATCCTGATTACAAATGTGCAGGGACAGGCAGATCCGGCGGTGGAGGTGCTGAACCGGCGGCTGCAGGGAGTGCTGGTGGCCCAGCAGCACGTGCTGGTTGACTACCATGTCCCGGTCGATGTTCTGCCACGGGCCGTGGAAATTACCCCCGGGTTTGAGTCCCCGACGGTGGCTCCGTTGGCCGATAACGCGTGGCGTGCCGTCCGCGCGGTGGTTCGGCGCGATAAGGTGAACCAGGTAATGGATGACCTGCTGGCCATCGGCGCACGCGGAACGATCGTAACGGAGCTGATCGCCTCGCGCCTGGGCTAAGAACGGGGTGGGGATGGGGCAGAGCGAAACGTCGCTGCGAATCCTGGTATTGGCGCTAAACCTGATCAACACGCGCTCTGGGCGCACCCGGGACGAGTTGCAGTCCCTGGTGCAGGGCTACGAGGCGCTAAGTGACGATACCTTCCAGCGCACGTTTGAACGCGACATTGCGGCTCTGCGTGAGGCTGGTTTTCAGGTATTGGTGTCTTCCAACCCTGCCCGCTACCTGGTGGAGCGGAAGCTGTTGGCACCCTCCTCGGTGGAGTTGACCTCCGCGGAGGTGGACCTGCTGCTGCAGGCCGCGGCCGCCTGGGAGTCGCTCTCACCGGCCGAGCTTTCCCGGCTGAGCCTAAAGCTAGCCGGTCTGACCAACTCGCAGGTGCCCGGCCAGCCGACCATTTTTCACCGGCTGGAAGGCGTGGAGCACCTACCCCAGATCCTGGAAGCAATTGGCCAGCGTCAGCCCATCCGGTTCCGCTACAGTTCTCGGCGCGGGGTTGCCGATCGGGACGTGGCCCCCTTGGGGCTGATGGTGCGGGGTCCGGCGGTGTACCTGTGGGGTCACGACCTGAACCGGGAGGGGGAGCGTTACTTCCGGCTCTCGCGCATTGACGGGAAAATTGAACTGGTGGGGGAGCCGAACTTCTACGAGCTCCCAGCCGAAGGTCCCCGCGACTTTGCCGGTGACAACTTCCGGATCCGCCCGGAGCTTTGGATTCGCCAGGGCGCGTCGCCGCTGGTGCGGCTCCGGTGCGAGTCGGTGGCGGACAGCGACGAGTCCCGCCCGGGCTGGGACCGGTGCCGGGGTCGGGCCGCCGACTGGGAGAGCTGGGAGCGCCTGATCGTCAGCCACTGCGAGGACGTAGTGGTCGAGGAGCCGACACAGCTAGCCGAGTCGATCTACCGCAAATTGCAGGCGGCGGCGGGAGAGGGGGCCCCGTGGAAGACAAAACCGTAACGCTGGCGCGCCACCTGGCCCTGGTGGTGACCGTGGCCCAGGAGCCGGGCATCAGGGTTGCCGAGTTGGCCCGGCGGTTCAACCGGAGCGAAGAGGATATCCTGGCGGACCTGGAGGTGTTGGACCGGGCGGGCTTTGGCAGCCAAATGCCAGACGAGATGTTCGGTTTTGAATGGGACCGCCTCCGCAGCCGGGGCGAGGTGAAGCTATGGTTTGACCTGAACGTGACCGGAGTTCCTCCCCTGAGCGAGCAGGAGGCGGCCGGATTGATCACGGGGTTGGCCGCGCTCAGCCCGCAGTTGCCGCCCGAAGTGGCGGAGGGGATTCCGACCCTGTTGGCCAAGGTTTTGAGCCTGGCTCCAGCGCTGGCTGACCGCTCGCTCGGCGACCTGACCCAGCTGCTGGCCGTGATTGACCCGGAGCCGGCCAGCGAGGTGGAGGACACCGTCCGCGCGGCGATTGAGCGCCGAGAGCAGATGCGCCTGACCTACCTGTCGGCGCGCTCGCACCGCTCGGACCGGACCGTCGATCCAATCTCGCTGACCCAGGAAACTGACGGCTGGGTACTGCGCGCGTGGTGCCACCTGGTCGAAGCTGAGCGACACTTCCGCCTCGACCGGATCCTGGCTGCCGAACTGACCGGGCACCCGGCCGAGAACCGGCTGGGTGGGCGGGCCAGCAAAGGGAGTAAGTGCACGGTGATGCTGCAGCCGGAGGCCAAGTGGCTGGTGGGGCAGTTGCCCCTCCGGGATGTCCGCTCGGAGGGAGAGCTGATCGTGGGCACCTTCCGGGTGTTTGACGACGACTGGCTGACCGCGCAGCTGATTTCTTTGGCGCCCTACCTGGTGGCGGTGCGGCCCCAACACTGGGCGGACCGGGCCCGGGAGCGAGCCCAGCGCGCGCTGGCCGTCTGGGACAGGCACTAAGCTGGAGGGGCACTAAAGGCAAGGAGAACAAGTGGCCGCGGACGAACCCTCAGCAGCTGAGAGAATGAGGCTGTTTCACCAGCAAATGCGTGTGGACGCGGCCGGGGTCGACGACTACCTCGCCGAACTGCCATTTTCAGCCGATCCCTTTCAACGGACGGCCCTGACCCACCTGGCGCTGGGCCGGTCGGTACTAGTCTCAGCCCCGACGGGGGCGGGAAAGACTATCGTTGGGGAAGGCGCCGTCTACCTGGCGCTTCGGGAGGGGACCCGGGCTTTCTACACCACGCCGATCAAGGCTCTCTCAAACCAGAAGTTTCGGGAGTTTTCCGCCCGGTTCGGGGCCGACCGGGTGGGACTGCTGACCGGAGATACCTCGATTAACCCGGGGGCCGAGGTGGTGGTGATGACCACCGAGGTGCTGCGGAACATGATCTACGCCGGTGCGGATCTGTCCGAGCTGGGGGTGGTCATCCTGGACGAGATTCACTATCTGGCCGATCGGGTTCGCGGTCCGGTCTGGGAGGAAGTCCTGATTCAGCTGCCCGAGGAGATCCTGATCGTGGCCCTGTCGGCCACCGTCTCTAACATCGAAGAGTTTGGGCGCTGGATCCGGGAGATTCGCTCCAGCTGCGAGGTGGTGGTCTCCTCTGATCGGCCGGTACCGCTCTACCAGCACATGATGGTCAAGCATCGGATCTACGATCTGTTTACCACCGGGCACACGCTGAACCCAATCTTGGCGGACGTGGTTGCAGAGGGCAGGCGTCCCGGCCGACGTCCGATCCCGGCTCGGATCAACCGGCCCCGGATCGTCGAACTGCTCGAACGAAAGTCCCTCCTGCCCGCGATCGTGTTTATTTTTTCTCGGGCCGGATGCGACGAGGCGGTGGATCAGCTGCTGGCGGCGGGCGTCTCCCTGACGACCACCTCGGAGCAACGCCTGATCCGGGAGGAGGTGGAACAGGTCCTGCTCGCCGTCCCGATTGCCGACCACGGGGTGCTCGGGCTGTCCCGCTGGCAGGTGGCGCTGGAAAGCGGAATTGCCGCCCACCACGCCGGGATGCTTCCGCTGCTCAAAGAAGCGGTGGAGCGCCTGTTCGCCCGGGGGCTGATCAAAGTGGTGTTTGCCACCGAGACCCTGGCGCTCGGAATCAACATGCCGGCGCGGACGGTGGTGTTGGAAGCGTTGGAGAAGTGGAATGGCTCCGAGCATGTTCGGTTGACGCCGGGGGAGTACACCCAGCTGACCGGGCGGGCCGGTCGGCGCGGGATCGACGTGGAGGGGCACGCGGTTGTGCTCCAGCGCGGGGTGGTTCAACCAGAGGAGTTAGCCCAATTGGCTTCGCGCCAGGCCTATCCGCTCAAGTCGGCCTTCTATGCCGGCTACAACATGGTGGTGAACCTGCTGGCCCACGCCTCGGTGGGAGAGGTGCGGGAGGTGCTGGAAAGCAGCTTCGCACAGTTCCAAGCCGACGACGCGGTGGTGGGACTGGCGTCCAAGCTGCGCCGCACCCAGAGCCGCCTGGCCGAAGTGAGCGCAGAACTGCACTGCTCGCAAGGCGACGCCGGCGAATACTTTGGGCTCCGGGAGGACCTCTCACAGCTCCAGAAGCGCCTGCAGCGGGCCAACCGGGAGGGGAACCGAACTCTGGTCGCCCACCAGCTGAGCCGACTGCGCTCCGGGGAAGTGGTCTCCTATCGCCTTCGACGCCAGCCGCAGGTGGCCGTGGTGGTGGGTCCGGCCGGGGGCGACTGGGGTCCTCCGGCTGTCCGGGCAATCGGAACCAACGGCAAAATGTTCCTGCTGTCGGCCTCGGATTTGACCGAGCCTCCCACTCGGGTTGGCCAAATCAGGCTGCCCCGCTCCGGGGTGCGCCGAAGCCGGGACCGAGCCCAGGTGGCCGGTCAGCTGCGCGACTTCTCCGTTGCCCCGCCTCGGCGCCAGTCACGGGAGACTCCCGCGGAGGTGCGCCGCCTCCAGCAGGAGGAACGCGAGCTGGAGGCGCGGATTCGTCAGCATCCGGTTCACTCGTGCCCAGATCGGGAGCAGCACGCTCACCTCGGCCACGAATGGGCCCGGATCCGACGCGAACGCGACAAGATAGCGCGCCAAATCAACGCGCGCACCTCCTCGATCGCCCTGGAGTTTGATCGGGTCCTCTCAGTTTTGACGGAGCTTGGCTACGTTCGGGATGGGTGCGTCACCGAGCGCGGGGAACAGCTGCGCCAGGTGTTTGGTGAACGCGACCTACTGGTGACCGAATGCCTGCAGGAGGGGATCTTCGACGGGCTCTCCACCGAGGAGCTGGCAGCGCTCTGCTCGGCCCTCGTCTACGAACCGCGGGGGGAGGCGGGGGAGGCGGGCTACCTGCCGACCCGGGCGCTGCAGCAGGCCTTCGGGCGGATGGGACGGGTATTTGCCCGCATCCACCGGGAGGAACAGCGGGCGCGGCTGGAGCGAACTAAAGAACCAAGTCCGGGCCTGGTGGCGGTCACCTACGAGTGGGCCCGGGGCGCCAGCCTCTCCACCGTGATGCTGGAGGCCGACCTGCCGGCCGGGGACTTTGTTCGGTGGATGCGGCAAACTATTGATCTGCTGGAGCAGCTCCGCCACTTGGATGAGCGGGCCGAAGCGGCGGTCAAAGTCCTGCGGCGCGGGGTGGTGCAGTGGACGCAAGGATGATCCTCCTGGTGGTCCTGTCGGGATTGGCCATGTGGGGGGCCTTTCCCGATCAGGGCTGGTGGCCGCTGATGTTCGTCTCGCTGGCGCTGCTGACCGGGGTGGTTCGGCGAGCGAGCGCGGGATGGGGCGCCGCCTACGGCGCGCTCTGGGCAATGGTCTTCTTTCTGCCGCACATTTCCTGGATGAACATTGCCACCAACCAGACCTACCTGGCGTGGATTCTGCTGGCGCTGGCCCAAGCCTTCTTTCTGGCGCTCTGGGGGCTTAGCTTTGCCGCCGTGAGCCGGTGGCCCGCGGCTCAGACCTGGTGGGGCGAGGCGTTGGCGGCGGCCATTTTGTGGGTGGGATTCGAACAGATTCGGGCCCGGGTTCCCCTCGGGGGGTTTCCGTGGGCAAAGCTGCCCTACGGGCTGGTCGATTCGCCGCTGGTTCACCTGGCTCCCTGGGGTGGGGAGGTGCTGGTGAGCGCCGCGGCGGTGGTGGTCGCGGTCTGGGCGCGCCGCGCCGTCACCGGGCAGTGGTGGTTGGCCGTTCCGGCGCTAGCCCTCTTCGGCGCCCCGGCGCTGGTTCCGCTTGAGACCGCTCCGCAAAATGGCACGGTGAATGTGCTGGCGGTGCAGGGAAACGTCGCCATCCCGATGGAGGAAACCTACGCCGTGGCCGGCCAGGTGACGCAAAACCACGTGGATGAAACGCTGCGGGCACTGGACGCAGGCGCCGACCCGGACCTGGTCATCTGGGGGGAAGACTCGGTCGACCGGGACCCGAATACGACCGAGTTGACGGCCGGCCTGGTGGAGCAGGTGCTGGAACGCGGGCAGGTTCCGCTGGTGGCCGGGTATCAGGAGTATGCCCACGATGAGCGGTACAACTGGTACTCGGTTTGGTATCCGGGGACCGGTCAGGGCCCGGACCGGTACGGGAAACAGCACCCGGTTCCCTGGGGCGAATACGTTCCGTGGCGCAGTCTGTCGGAGTTCCTGGCCACCGAAGCGGCGGCAATCCGAGTGGACATGGCCTCGGTTGATAACCCCGGCCTGCTGCCGGTCACCCTGGCCGATGGGCGGGTGGTGCCCCTGGCGGTCGGTATTTGCTTCGAGGCCGGGGACGAGCCGATTATCGCCGAGGGAGTCCGGCTGGGCGGGGAGGCAATCGTGATTCCGACCAACAACTCGCAGTTCCGGGCCTCGGCCGAGTCGACCCAGCAGCTGCAAATGGCCCGGTTCCGGGCGGCGGAGTTCTCCCGCGCCACGCTGCAGGTGTCCACCAATGGGGTTTCGGCTGTGATCAGTCCGGACGGCCAGGTGGTGGCCGAGACTGACCGGCAAACCGCCGCTCACCTGAGCGCCGAAATTCCGCTTCGAACCAGTCTGACCCCGGCGGCGCGCTGGGAGACCGCCCTGACAGGTGGCGCGATGGGACTGGCTGTCTTGTTGGGAATTGGTGGGCTCGCGTGGGGGTGGCGCCGCCGTGGATAAGCCGCTGATCGTCATCCCGACCTACAACGAGATCGAGTCCCTGCCCCTAGTCCTTGCTCAGTTGAGCGAGGTGGAGGTGCTGGTCGTCGACGACAATTCACCGGATGGAACGGGGGAGTGGGCCCAGCAGTTTGCCGACACTCATCCCTGGTGCCGGGTCCTGCACCGGGAGAGCAAAGGCGGATTGGCTGGAGCCTATCTGGCCGGGTTCAACTACGCCTTGGAGCACGGCTACCGGGTAGTTGGGCAACTAGATGCGGACGGATCTCACGATCCAGCTGAGATTGGTCGGCTCTGGGCGCGGCTGCACCTGCCGGATCAGCCGGCCGGGGTAATTGGGTCGCGCTGGGTGCGCGGCGGCCGGGTGAGAGGGTGGCCGCTCAGTCGCCACCTGCTGTCCCGCCTCGGAAATCGGTATATCCGCCTGGCGCTGCGGATGCCGATCAAAGATGCGACCGCCGGCTTCCGCCTTTATCGCACTAGTGTTCTAGCCGAAGTGCTGGGGGAGTTGCAAATGGCCGGCTACGGGTTTCAGGTGGAGATGACCTACCGGCTCGTCCGGCGGGGCTACCGACTGGCCGAAGTGCCAACCACCTTTAGAGAAAGACGAGCCGGCAGCTCAAAAATGAGTGCCGGCATCGCAATCGAACAGTTAGTTCAGGTCACCAGGTGGGCGGTTCAGCCTCGACGGTAGCTGGTGTCGAGCTGGAGCTCGCCGGAGCGGTAGGCTTCCAGTTGCTCCTGCAGAAGCTGATCCAGTTCTTCCAGGGAGCGGCGCTCCAGGAGCATGTCCCAGTGGGTGCGAACCGGCTTGGCCGGCTTCGTTTCTTCTTCGGCCTCGGTCTCACCGACCAGCTCGGCGATCTGGCCGCAGCGGCATTCCCAGGTCGGCGGCTTTTCTGCATCCGCAGCCAACGTCACGGTGAAAGAGTGCCCACGGGGGCAAACGTAGTTGGCTTCGACCCGGCCGGCGAAGATGACGCCATCTTCGGACTCCAGCGACTTTGAACCGATTTGCATCCCTCGTAGGGCTCGATCTGCCAAGGCATCCTCATTTCTGCAGACTAGGTGCTTCCCGCGGAAGCGGGCATAAGCGATCAACATTTTACCATTGAGAGGCGCTGGGGCCACCCGCTCCGCTCTCAGCGTTACGCCGATAATGTATATTATGTCAGATTGCTGTGGAGACAGGACTTGGGCGGCTCCCCCAACCGGGTGCTCAACTGAGAAGTTCGAAGTCTGACCAGCGTTGGCGCTCAGCCGGCTCAATTTGGATCCGGCCGATCCGGACGCCCTCAACCCCGCCGCGCAACCAGTTCAGGTAGTTGTCGATCTGGTAGCCGAGTCCCTCCAAATGAATGAGGACGCCGTCCCGTCCGAGCCGAGGATGGCTGACCGGCTCGCTTCGCACCCAGCCGCACAGAAGATTTTCGTCGGCGGCGTTTCGACACCGCACCAGAAAGCTCCGGGAGAAATCGTCTCCCGTGAGTTGAACCTCGACCGCGCGCGGCTCGTGCGGGTCGGTCATGACGCGTTGCGCTTTTGCCGGCGCCGCTGCTCCAGCTGGTCGAGCCCGATCACTTCTCCCTGGTCTTCGACCGGGAACTGAGCCAGGGAGCCTTCCACCTCGCGCCAGACGCGGCCAACGGCAATCCCGAACACGCCCTGCCCACCCTCGAGCAGGTCGACAATTTCGTCGGTGGAGGCGCATTCGTAGACCGAAGCGCCGTCGCTCATCAGGGTAATCGAGGCCAGGTCGTCCACTCCCCGATCGGCCAGCTGTCCGACGGCGGTGCGAACCTGTTGGAGCGAGACACCTGCGTCGAGCAGCTTCTTGACCACCCGCAGAACCAGGATGTCGCGGAAAGAATAGAGTCGAGGTGAGCCGGAACCCTTGGCCATCCGGATTGACGGCACTACCAGGCCGGTCCGGGCCCAGTAGTCGAGTTGGCGGTAGGTGATGCCAGCGGCCTGGCACGCAATGGGACCGCGGTAGCCGGCGGCTGCCCCCAGGTTTTCCAACGGGTCCCCAAAGAGCATTCCCTGGCGAGGTTCGCCGGCTGTGGTCTGTGCGTTCACCCTGCACTCCTTCTGTGATGGCCAGTGGCCATGTGTCCGCCGAAGCGGACGTCTGCGCCTATGTGTCCAACCTAGGGTGGTCGTGGGAACGAGTCAACGACTCTCGCGGCGTGCCCTAAAGTTCAAGTTAACGTTTAGACTTCGGTCAGGTATGAGACAACTTTTCCACCGCCACCGCCAGCAATTCCTGGTGGAGGCGACCGAAGAGTTGTGAGAGATCGGCGGCCTGGGCGCGGGACCGTTCCCGCTCCCCCGGCTTGGTCCGATTTTCGCGCGAAGTGATTACCTGGTCAACTATGTCGGCCGATCGTTCGGCTCCCTGCCGCACCGACCGCAGGACCCGGGCCGGGATCCCGGCGTTTTCCAGCATCACGATCAGGTTGACGACCGAGACCGTTCGGGTCAGGAAGTATCCGCCCAGGTCCGGAACGATCAGTCCGAGTTGGGCATATTCTTCCAGCCGCTCGGTGGCCACCCCGGTCAGGTCGGAAAGCTCCCGAGCCGACAGGGTCTCCTGCGAACGCGGAATGACGGTTTTGCCCTCCGAGGCCACCAGGCGGGCAGTTGGAACCGGCTCAATGTCGTGACCGGCATCCAGCGCCCGCAGCTGATCCCCGATTACTTTCAACGGAGCCCAGGAATCGCGCTGCTGAGCCAAAATGAACCGGATTCGCTCTACGTCGGCGCGGGAGTACTTCCGGTAGCCAGACGGAGACCGGTGGGGCTTGATCAGGCCCTTGTCTTCCAAAAACCGAATCTTCGAGACGCTGGTGGCGGGAAATTCGCCCGCGATGATTTCAGTCACCGCCCCGATGGACAACTCGGGATCGTGGCTGAAGCCGCGAGGCCAACTTTGGTCCGGCTCGATTTCTTCTCGCCGAACTGCGTTGCTACTTGCCATGGGGTGACGGCTGGTAGGTCATCCGGTACTTGCCAATCTGGACTTCGTCGCCCTCCTTGAGCACGGCTTGGTCGACCCGCTCCCGGTTGACGTAGGTGCCGTTCAGGGCGCCGGAATCACGGACAATGTGTCCGCCGTTGTCGGCAATGAACTGGCAGTGTTTGCGCGAGACGGTGACGTCATCCAGGAAGATGTCAGCCGAGGGCGAGCGCCCCGCGTTGGTGACGGGTGCGTCCAGCAGGAAACGGGCTCCCGAGTTCGGACCCCGCTGAACGATGAGCAGGGCGGTGCCGGCGGGCAGAGCCTGCACCGCCTCCCGATCGCGCTCCGAGAGCGGAAGAGGCTCAACCAGCGGTTCTTCGGCAGCAGCGCCGAAAAATGCGGTTTGTGTGGGGTCGTTCTTGGGCTCTTGAGCCATCGTCCCTCCTTAGTCAGGTAGCTTCTAGATTATCGCACTCAACCGAGTGTGATTAGTCTTTCTCCACAGTAGCCCACTTCGGGTTCAGCGGTGGAGCGACCGATTTGATCTCGAGTTCCTCGCTCTGCTGAATGGTCACCACCGCGTTGTAGGCGCGCATCTGAGAGGCCGCTCCCCCGCGGATTTCCATTGCCGTGGCCAGGGTTTGGGCATCGCCAATGGCCCGCCAGGTGTAGGGGGCTTCCAGGGTGTGTCCGTCAACAATGATGTGGTCTCCGTCCTGAGAAAACCACGACTGCAAGGTCAGGCGAACGTCATTGATCGAGATTGCTTCCGCCCCGGAGTTGCGTAGCTCCGCCAGGGTGGTGACGAAGACCTGGGCGGTCAGCTGATGCTGCGGGTCGGCCACCCCAATGATGATGCCGGGGCCCTTCACGGGTACCAGCCCGGCGGCAATCTGGGCTTGGCGCTGAAGTTTCTCAGCTGCCTCCTGGGTTGCGGCCAGCTGCGAGGCGGCCGAGTCCAGCTCGCGCAGTTGCTGCTCCAACTGGCGCCGCTCAGCGCGGAGGCCATCTTCCCGCCCTTCCAACTCACTCAGGAGCTGAATCAGCTCGTCCTCGGAGAGGGTTTCCAGCGGGTCGGTCCGCTGGAGTTTGACCTGGGTGGCCAACGCCAGGCCCAGCACCACAAACAGGACCAGCATGATCAGGTGCAGCGGGCGGGGGCGGGCAAAGAAAGTGTGGAAAAAGCCGCGGTTGTGACTGCTCATCTCACGCCTTAAAGATCAGCCGACGGATCGAAGCCGCGTTGGCGAAAATTCGCATCCCCAGGACCACCACGATCGCGGTCATCATCGAGGAACCCACCCCCAGCTGGACCCCGAGGTAGACAAGCAGACAGGCCACCACCACGTTCCAGAACAGCGAGGTGACGAAGACCCGGTCGTTGAAGATTCCCTCAAGGCGGGCCCGTCCCGCGCCAAACAGGGCGTCCATCGCCGCCACCACCGCCACCGGCAGGAATGGTTGCAGTCCGGCCGGGATCACCGGATCAAAGGACAGACCCAGAATAATGCCGACGACCAGGCCGATAACGGCAATCATGTCTGCTCCTACCTCACGAAGTTCAGGCGGGTTAGCTGAGCTGACCCCAGCTCCAGGTCCGAGGCCGCCTGAGCTGACAGTCCAATCCCAGCGCGGTCCACCAGGCTCCGGACGGACCCGCCGGTGACTGCGCTCAACAGCGCGTCCCGGTCCCCCACCGCCTCGATCATATACGGACTGGCGACAGCTTGAAGATCGACCAGGATCGCGCTCCCAGCTGTGCGGATGGTGGTGTTGGACCCCAGGCGCGTGCCGTTGATGGCAATCGCCTCCGCCCCGGCCTCCCACAGCCGATTGACCACCGCTCGCATGTCGGCGTCCCGGACCAGAGATTGGCCGTCACTGAGCTCCACCTGAACCCCGGGGCCGCTGACCGGGCGCAGGGCCGTGGCCAGAGCCACCCCGTCCGCCACCGGGGTGACGGTGCCCTGCTGGCTCGAACGCTCCTGCACCTGATTCTTCAGGTCGTCGATGCCGGCGTCGACCTCGGCGATCCGATCGCGGCGCAGCTCCACCTGGTCTAGGAGGAACTCGTGCGTGGCACTGCGGGCCGAACTTTCCGCGCGCATGGCTCGGATCGCAATTCCGGTCCCGACCCCGAGCGCTAGGACGATGAGAAAAACGAGAAGCGCCCGCCACCACGGCAGTTTCTTCGGTCCGCGCTCGGCCGCGGCGCGATAGCCGGGGTCCAGGGCGGAATCCAAGATTGTTTGCAGCAGCATCATGGATGCTCCCGCCCGGTGCTCCTCAGGTTGGGAGCGGCGCGGTGGGTGCGGTGGCTCAGGCGACCCGGACATTGTTTCTCCTGCCGTAATGGGCGTCACAGCAAGTCTACATTGGGATCGCCGGACGGTAAGCTAAGCCCATGAGTTCAACCGCTTCCCTTCGTCCCCAGATCGAGCCGATTCCCCTGGCTGAGGCCCTGGTGGAACTGTCCCTTTCCGGTCCTATTCCGGGCGGTGACCGCTTGGTCAGCGGAGTTAGTGTCGACTCGAACGATCTGGAAGCCGGCTGGATTTTCGTGGCCGTGGGCGGCGAGACCTTCCACGGAATCAAGTTTGCCCCGGCTGCCGCCGAGCGCGGAGCAGTGGCAATCCTCACTGATGAGCGCGGCGTCAGAGAGGCAGCTGAGTTCAAACTTGAGGTCCCGGTGATCGAGGTGCCGGACCCGCGGCTCGCCGCCGCCCTCGTGGCGCACCGGATTTATGCGTCCACCTTCGCCGACCTGGTCCTGGTCGGGGTGACCGGAACCAACGGCAAGACCACCACTACCTACCTAGTTCGGGGTGCCCTCACCCCCAAGTATCAGCGGGTAGCCCTGATGGGCACCCTGGAGGTGGCCGTCTCCGACACGCCGATCGTTTCCTCGCGCACGACCCACGAAGCGCCGGTGGTTTATCGCGCCCTGGCCGTCGCGGCCCAAAACGGCTATCGCGCGGCCGTGGTCGAGGCGTCCTCCCACGCACTTTCCCTCCACCGGATTGCCGGATTGGAGTTTGACTCGGTCCTGTTCACCAACCTGCAGCACGATCACCTCGACTTCTACGGCACTATGGACTACTACTTCGCCGCCAAAGCTCAGCTGTTCGAGCGCACCCGTGCCCGTCGCGGAGTGGTGGCGGTCGACGACCAGTGGGGGCAATTGCTGGCGCACCGGGCGCAGATTCCAGTCGATACCGTCTCGGCCCTGAGTCCGACTCCCCCCGACCTGATCGGAGATCAGCACCACTGGGCGGTGACCTCGCTGCACAACGATCCGGAGCGTTGGGGCATCTCCTTCCAACTGCGCGACCCCGCCGGGCAGCAGCACGACTGCTTCTGTCCGATTCCGGGAAAGGTGAACGTGCAGAACGCCGCGTTGGCACTGGTGGCCGGCACCCAACTTGGGGTGACCCTGGATGAGGCGCGGGCCGGCCTGGCCGAGACCGCCCCTCCCCCGGGTCGGATGGAGCTGGTGACCACCATTGACCGGCAGCCGCGCGTGCTGGTCGATTACGCCCACACCCCCGAAGCAATGTCCGCCCTGCTGGAGACGCTCCGCCCCCTCGTCGCGGGCGAGCTGATCGTGGTGTTTGGCACCGACGGCGACCGGGATGCGAGCAAGCGGGAGGAACTGGCCGCAATTGCCGCGCGCGGCGCCGACCGGCTGTGGGTCACCGATGAAAATCCGCGCACCGAGGATCCCCAGCAGGTCAGGGACTACCTGATTCGCGGGATCCGGTCGGTCCGCCCGGACTTGGACCGGGTGCTAGAGGTAAAGACTTCAAGGCGGGACGCCATTCGCCGGGCCATTTTGGCGGGCCGTCCCGGTGACCTGGTGGTGATCACCGGCAAGGGAGCTGAGCCCTACCAGGAGATCGACGGCGTCAAACATGCGCACCTAGACTCAGCCGTGGCCTGGGAAGTAACCCGCGAGACCAACCTATTCTGAAGGACGACCTGTGGAAAACGAAGACATCCAAGTTCAAGGCATGCGCCTGGCGCTCGACCAGTACGAACTTGACGAAGAGGACTTGGCGCTCCTAGCCGACGAATCCCTGGAAGCTGAGGAACAGCGCGCCCTCTCCACCCTGCCGGTCCTGGCCGTGATCGGCCGGCCGAACGTGGGCAAGTCCACCCTGGTGAACCGGATTTTGGGTCGGCGCGAAGCCGTGGTCCAGGACGAGCCCGGGGTGACCCGGGACCGGGTGATTCACCAGGCCGAGTGGGCCGGCCGGGACTTCTACCTGATCGACACTGGCGGTTGGGAAGTCGACGTCAAAGGTCTGGCCCGCTCCGTGGCGGAACAGGCCGAGATCGCCATCGATCAGGCCGACGCAATCGTGTTCGTAGTGGACGCCACCGTTGGGCCCACCGCCACCGACGAGCGGGTGGTGGAACTGCTTCGCCGCTCCGGCAAGCCGGTCGTTTTGGCCGCCAACAAGGTCGACTCGGCTGTGCAGGAAGCGGACGCGGCTACCCTCTGGTCGCTGGGACTGGGAGAGCCGTTTGCGATCTCGGCCCTGCACGGCCGGGGTACCGGCGATCTGCTGGATGCCCTGCTGCAGGCCCTCCCCGAGGAGGCGGCCGCCGCCCGGCGGATGGCCAACGATCGGATGCGGCGAGTAGCTCTGGTGGGCCGGCCCAACGTGGGCAAATCGTCGCTGCTAAACGCGCTGGCCGGGGAAGACCGAGCCGTGGTTCACGACCTGGCCGGGACCACTCGGGACCCGGTGGACGAGGTGGTGGAGCTCGACGGACGGCTGTGGAACTTTGTCGACACCGCCGGAATCAAGCGCCGACTGCACCGGACCCGCGGCGCCGACTACTACGCCTCGCTCCGGACCGAAGTGGCAATTGAGCGGGCCGAAGTGGCCCTGGTGCTGCTGGATGCCTCCGTCAGTTTAACCGAGCAGGACGTCCGCGTTATTCAGCAGGTAGTGGAGGCCGGCCGAGCGCTGGTGATCGTCAACAACAAGTGGGACGAAGTGGATGAGGAGCGCCAATGGGAGCTCCGCCGTGAGCAGGAGAAGGACCTGGGCCAGGTCCAGTGGGCCCCGCGAATCAACCTGTCCGCCCTGACCACCTGGCATGTTAACCGGATTCCCCGCGCTCTCGACCAGGCACTGGCCGGGTGGGAGACCCGCGTTTCGACCGGAAAACTGAACTCGTTCCTCGGCCAACTGGTGGCGGCAAACCCGCACCCGGTGCGCGGGGGTAAGCAGCCAAGGATCCTCTTTGCCACGCAGGCTTCGACCAGGCCACCCCGGTTTGTCCTGTTCACCACCGGGTTCCTGGAGCCGACCTACCGCCGGTTTATCGAGCGTCGGCTGCGCGAAGAGTTCGGCTTCGTTGGCACTCCGATTCAGATCTCGGTCCGGGTGCGCGAGAAGCGCGGTCGCCGCTAGTAGTGACTGACGACGGTGGTCCCCACCGGCGCCCAGTCGTAGAACCACTTGGCTTCGTCCACGGGCATGTTTACGCACCCGTGGGAGCCGGCCGGACCGCCGTAGCCGAAGGATGAGCGCCAGTATGCCCCGTGGAGGGCATAGTCCCCGTGGAAGTACATGGCCCAGGGAACGTCCGGGGTCTCGTAGGTCGAGCCGTCCAGGTTTGTCCCCCGCATCGTCTGGGAGGGAACCTTCAGCCAGATTTTGTAGCGGCCGGTCACCGTCTCCATCTGGGGGGCGCCGGGCACCATGTAGACCGGGCCACGGACCGGGGTGGCACCCTCGTAGGCGGTGGTGGTGAAGTTGCTCAGGTTAATGTCGATCCACTTCTCCCCCGGCGCGGCTTGGTAGGCCAGCGACTCAGATCCGGGTGCAATCAGCTGGTCGGTCCACTCGGTGTTCTTCACCTCGTCATAGGTGATTTCCTGAGAGTATTCCGTCCGGGAATTGACCGCCTGCAGGACGCCCTTGGTCAGGGCCTCCACGTTGTTGGCGGTCCACCCGGATTCTCCATCGCTGACCACAGCCACCACGTCGCCGCGCACGTTTACGTTCCGGACCCCGGGTTGGGGCTCGTCGTTCGAAGCCGTCGTCGTGTCGGTCACCCACTTGGTCACCGCCGCCTGGTCCACCTCTACCTTCGGGGCGGGAACGGTGTCGGCTTCGCTCTGACCCTGGTATGGCGCCGGGATCTTCACCCAGGCAGCCTTTTGCTCCGGGGTGGGTGAGTAGATGTTCAGCGTGGTGGTCAGGGCAATCGGCAGGTTCACAATCCGGTTGGCATCGTCCGCCACCTGCTGGGCAGCCTCGGTGGTGATGGTCGGCTCGACCGGGACGGTGGTCAGGGCCACCGTCTGTGTGGTCAGCGTCTTGGCCGCGGTAGCCGCGGCCGCCACGGCCGGCTTGGTATCCACTTCCACCCCGGCCTGGCCGGGGATGACGGTGAACTTGTTCTGCTGCAGCTCCACCTTCGCGTTGGTGGCCGGCTCTCCAGCGGTGGTCAGCAACTCGGCCTGGAAGCCCGACTGCGCCTCGTCGTTGGTGGTCACCACCGGCTCGACGTTGGACTTGGAGAAGAGCGCCTTCAACTGGCCGACGAACGAGGTACGATCGGACAGAGCCTGCTCGACCGTTTTCGGCACGTCGACAAAGTAGCCCAAATCAGCCAGGGGGACGTCGGTCTCCTTCCCGTCGAGGGTCACCTTGACCTGGGTCGCGTCCACCCGCTGCTGGAGCCAACTGGTCGCCTCGGCCTTGGTCATGCCGGTGATCGACTGACCGGCAATCGTCACGTTGGGAGCTGCCCGGTTGGCGAAATACAGTGAGTAGCCAAGCACAGCTGCGCCAAGGACGACGATCGCCGCCACTCCAATGATCCAGAACTTCGCTGATTTATGCCGCATAGTGGCATTGTACTTAATGGCTGTCATTTTTCGGCGATGGGCGTGTCACAGGAGACGGTCCGTTCTGTGGGGAAGAACGCACCCAAACTTCGAGTTGGGTGATAATTGCCCTGACCAGTGTCTTAACTAGAGGAGCCGTAATGGAACCGTCCATCGCCCAGCCGGGGTTGATCAATCGCTACCGCCAGTGGATGCCACTGGGTGAGACAGATCCGGTGATCACGTTGGATGAGGGTTCCACTCCCCTGGTGTTCGCGCCCAAACTCTCCGCCCTGGTGCAGGGTGAGGTCTGGGTCAAAGTCGAAGGTGCCAACCCCACCGGATCGTTCAAGGATCGCGGGATGACGGTGGCGGTGTCGATGGCGGCTGCGGAGGGAGCCCAAGCGGTTGTCTGCGCGTCCACCGGCAACACCTCTGCTTCGGCTGCTGCCTACGCCGCGAAGGCGGGCATGACCCCCGTGGTGCTGCTGCCCGCCGGCAAGATCGCGCAGGGAAAGTTGGCCCAGTCAATCATCTACGGCGCCAAGATCGTCCAGATCCGCGGCAACTTCGACGACTGTTTGACGATCGCCCGGAAGCTAGATGAGGCCTATCCGATAGCTTTAGTAAACTCCGTCAACCCGCACCGGATTGAGGGGCAGAAGACCGCTGCGTTCGAGATCATTGACGCGCTTGGACGGGCCCCCGATCTGCACCTGCTGCCGGTCGGCAACGCCGGCAACATCACTGCCTACTGGCGCGGATACACCCAGTATTTCGAGGCGGGGCTAGCTGGTTCTCGGCCCCAAATGTGGGGGTTCCAGGCCGCGGGCGCCGCTCCCCTGGTGCTCGGTCACCCGGTGTTGGAGCCGGAGACGGTGGCAACGGCGATCCGGATCGGCAACCCGGCTTCGGCCGAGCAGGCGCTGGCGGCTCGGGACGAGTCCGGCGGCCTGATTGCCGCGGTCACCGACGAGGAGATCCTCGCCGCGCAGGCGTACCTGGCCGCAGAAGAGGGCATTTTTGTCGAGCCGGCCTCCGCCTCGGGTGTAGCCGGTTTGCGCAAGCGCGCCGAAGCTGGACAGGTACCCCCGGGTAAACTGATCGTGATCACCGTGACTGGCAACGGCCTGAAGGACATCGACACGGCCCTGACCGGGCGCAGCTTCGAGACGGCGGTGGCCGACGCAGACGTGTATCAGGCGGCACAAGCATGTGGGCTCTAGGACGCCAAGTTACCGTCGAAGTTCCAGCTACCAGCGCCAATCTTGGTCCCGGTTTTGACTCGCTTGGGTTGGCTTTGAACTGGTATGACCGCTCGACCGTGACCGTGATTGAAGATGGGTTTGAGATCGTCGTCCACGGGGAAGGCGCCGATTCGGTTCCCTGCGACCAGTCGCATCTGGTGGTTGCGACCATTTTGGAGGCGCTGGCCGACTGGGGCCTGCAGGTGCCCGGGCTGCGGTTCGAAGCCACCAACACGATTCCGCACGGCCGTGGGCTTGGGTCTTCCTCGGCAGCGCTGGTCGCGGGGCTCCTGATGGCCTGGGGCCTGGCGCACCCGCACGAGGAGGTGGACCGGGTCTGGCTGCTGCGTGAGGCCTTTGCCCGGGAGGGGCACGCCGATAACGTGGCGCCGGCAATCCACGGTGGCTTCGTCATCACCTGGGCCGGGGCGCACAATGACAGTCCGGATGCGGGGCATCGCAGCCGGCCCAGTCAGATCCACTCGGCGGTGTCCGCGGTGGCTCTGGTTCCAGGGGTGGAAGTGCTGACCACGGCCGCCCGCTCCGTGCTGCCCTCCGAAGTGCCGTTCTCCGACGCGGTGGCCAATGCCAGCCGGGCGGCGCTGCTGGTCCACGCCATGAGCCAGGAGCCGTCTTTATTCTTGGAGGCAACTTCGGATCGGCTCCACCAGGTGCATCGGGCGGAGCTGATGCCCAAGAGCATTCAGTTGGTGAAGGAACTTCGTCGGGCCGGTTTTGGCGCCCTGATCTCAGGGGCCGGCCCCACGGTGCTCGTGCTGCTGGACCAGGATCAACTGCCGGGCCTGCGCCGGGCAATAGCGGCGGCGGACCCCAACCGGGAGTTCTCCGCCCACGAACTGCGGCCCGGATATCGGGCCCGGATCATTCACACTTGCGAATAACCCGGGCCCAGTTGGGCTTGGGTTATGCCCGCTCGGCGACGACCAGTTCAGCGATCTGGACGGCGTTCAGAGCGGCGCCCTTGCGCAGGTTGTCGGCGGCCACGAAGAACACGAGTCCCCGGTTCCCGGGCACCGACTGGTCCTGCCGAATCCGGCCCACGAACGTCGGGTCGGCCCCGGCTGCCTGCAGCGGCGTCGGCACCTCTACCACTTCCACTCCGGGGGTGGTTTCCAGGATCGACCGGGCGGTCTCAGCCAGAATTTCGCGGGAGAACTCGGCGTGGACCGCCATCGCGTGGCCGCTGAAGACCGGCACGCGGACGCAGGTGCCCGCCACCGCCAGGTCCGGCAGGTTCAGGATTCGCCGGGACTCGTTTCGCAGCTTCTGCTCCTCGTCGGTTTCTCCGGAGCCGTCCTCAACCAGGTTCCCGGCCAGCGCCACCACGTTGAACGCGATCGGCGCGACGTAGACGTTGGGTTCGGGCAACTGGACGGCATCACCGCGGAAAGTCAGCTCTTCAATTGGACCGTCGGCGACGGCCCGGATCTGCCCGGCCAGCTCGCGCACACCCGCGAGGCCCGAGCCGGACACCGCCTGGTAGGAGGCCACGTGGAGGCGCTCCAGCCCGGCCGCGTTGTCCAGTGCCTTCAGCGCTGGCATGATCGACATGGTGGTGCAGTTCGGGTTTGCAATGATCCCCTTCGGTCGAGCCGAGATCTGGTCTGCGTTCACCTCGGAGACGACCAGCGGCACCTCCGGGTCTTTCCGCCAACCGGAGGAGTTGTCGACCACCACGGCTCCGGCTTCGGCGAACAGCGGCGCGTACTGCTTGGAGGCGGTGGCACCGGCAGAAAAAAGCGCCACGTCAATCCCGCGCAGATCCTCCACCGTCACCTGGGTCAGGTCCTCAACGGTGACCTCGCCAACCGGAGAGGGCAAAGTTCGCCCGGCCGAACGCGGAGAAGCAAAGTAGCGGAACTTAGTGGCGGGGAAAGCACGTTCCTCCAGCAGGGTGCGAATCACGCCCCCCACCTGACCGGTGGCTCCGACGACGGCAACTGTTAGCGCTGCGCTCATTGTTTTCTCCTTCGGTTAGAGTCGGCCCTAGCGGCCGGTTCCAGCGTAGATAATGGCCTCTCCGCCTTCGCGGTCCAGTTCGAAGGCCCGGTGAATCGCCTGGGCCGCGGCCTGCAGGTCAGCCGAGTCAATCACGACCGAGATGCGAACTTCGGAAGCGGAAATCATGTCAATGTTGATGCCCTCGTCCCGGAGTGCCCCGAAGACGCGGGCAGCCACCCCCGGGTTCGAGCGCACGCCGGCGCCCACCACCGAAATGGTGCCAATCGCCTCGTTGAACTGGACGTTCGCGAAGCCCATCGTCCGCTGCAGCTCGGCCAAAACCGGTTGCAGCCGGGCCACCTCGCCCTGGTTGATGGTGAAGGAAATGTCCGTTTTCCCGGTTCCGGTGACGGAGACGTTTTGCACCACCATGTCGACGTTAATGCCGGCCGCGGCAATCGCCTCGAACATTTCGGCCGCAATTCCGGGACGGTCCGGCACGCCCACGGCAGTGATCTTGGCCCGCGACTGGTCGGTAGCCAGTCCGGTGATGACTGATTGTTCCATCTCGGTCCCCTCCTGGTCGGCCACAATGGTGCCGGGAATGGTAGAAAATGAGGAGCGCACGTGCAGTTTGACCCCGTGGCGACGAGCATACTCCACCGCGCGCAGGTGCAAAATCTTGGCGCCGTGAGCCGCCAGCTCCAGCATTTCCTCGTAGGTAATGCTCTGAATCGGGCGGGCGGCCGGGACCACCCGCGGATCCGCCGTGAACACCCCGTCCACATCCGTATAGATCTCGCAGACGCTGGCGTCCAGCGCGTGAGCCAACGCAACCGCCGTCGTGTCGGACCCGCCCCGACCCAGGGTGGTGGTGTCAAAGGAGTCGGGGTGGAACCCTTGGAATCCGGCTACGATGGCGACGTTGCCCCCGGCTAGGGACTGGCTGATCCGTTCGGGCTGAACCTCGGTGATCCGAGCGTCGCCGTACGAGTTGTCAGTTAGTAGTCCGGCCTGCGGTCCGGTGAACGCTTGGGCCCGGTAGCCCAGGTCGCCAATCGCCATCGCCAGGAGGGCCATGGAAATCCGCTCCCCCGAGGATAGGAGGATGTCCAGCTCGCGAGGGGTGGGCGGTTCCTTCGGAGAGACCTGCGCGGCCAGGTCCAGGAGCTCGTCGGTGGTGTCCCCCATTGCGGAGACGACAACTACCACCTGGTTTCCCGCCTGCTGCAGGTAGACCACGCGTCGGGCCACCCGGCGGATACTGGCAGCATCCGCAACCGATGAGCCCCCGAACTTGCATACGACTAGGGCCATGTCATCCTTCGTTTCAACTGCTCTGAGTGTAGATGTCGCCCCGATCAGCGGCCCGCCGGTTCCAAGTTGCGGACTAGCTGGCATCCAAGCTTTGTGCGAACAATTCTAGGAACTCCCCCACCTCGCGTCGACCGACGACCAGCGGCGGAGCCAACCGGATCACATCGGGGGCGGGCGCGTTGATAATCAGCCCGCGGGCAAAGGCAGCTGCGGTCACCTCGGCCGCGACCGGACGGGTGAGTTGAATTCCGAGCAGCAGCCCCCGCCCGCGCACCGAGGCAATCAGGTCGGAACCCAGCTCGGCCAGGCCGGTGCGCAGACGCTCAGACTGAACCTGGACGTTCTCCAACACGGCGGCATCTTCCAGGACCTGCAGCACCTGCAGGGCCACCCGGGCTGCCAGCGGGTTCCCTCCGAAAGTCGTCCCGTGGGAGCCGGGGTAGAACAGGCCCGAACAGCTCGGGAACGCCACCAGCGCCCCGATTGGGAACCCGGAACCGAGGCCCTTGGCGACGGTAATCGCGTCGGGAACGACCGAGGTGTGCTGGAAGCCGAACCAGCGGCCGGTCCGACCAACCCCGGTCTGCACTTCGTCCAAAATCAGCAGGGAGCCGTGCCGGTCCGCCAACTCGCGGGCGGCCTCCAGGAACCCGGCCGGCAACTCGACCACGCCCGCCTCCCCCTGAATCGGCTCGACGAAAATGGCAGCTACCTGATCGTCCATGGCCTCGCGCAGAGCTGCCTCGTCCACCGGCAGGTGCTCAATCCCAGGAGTGAGCGGGGCAAACGGATCGCGATACTTCGCTTTTGCGGTCAGGGCCAGAGCGCCCATCGTCCGCCCGTGAAAGGCTCCCTCAAAGGCAATGATCCGCGACTTGCCCTGCGAGTTCCCGTGGAGGCGGGCCAACTTGAGGGCCGCCTCGTTCGCCTCGGTTCCCGAGTTGGCCAGGAACACGCCGCCACCGGTGGCCCCGGCCAGGTCCAGCAGCCGCTCGGCCAGGTCGAGCTGGGGGCGGGAAACAAAATAGTTGGAAATATGGTCGAGGCGAGAGGCCTGCTCGGTCAAGGCCTGGACCACGGCCGGGTGGCAGTGCCCCAGCGAGTTGACGGCGATTCCGCCGAGAAAGTCGAGGTACTGCTTCCCGGCGTTATCCCACAGGTAGCAGCCTTGGCCGCGTTCCATCTGGGCCAGGGGTACCGACAGATTCTGGATCAGTACATCGGCTGAGCGTTCCGCCCAACCCCGTTCAACACTTGTCAATGTCGCTCCTTACTTCGGTCCCGATCCCACTGTCGGTGAAAAGTTCAACCAGCACTGAGTGTGGCACGCGCCCGTCAATCACGGTGGCCGTGCCCACCCCGCCGTCCACCGCGTCCAGGCAGGCGCGCATCTTCGGGATCATTCCCGCTTCCAGCGAGTCCAAGCGAGCCCGGAGTTCATCGGCGGTGATCGAGGCGATCAGGGAATCTTTGTTGGGCCAATTCTCGTAGAGGCCCTCGACGTCGGTCAGCAGGACCAGCTTGGTGGCCCCAAGGGCCGTGGCCAGGGCTGCCGCCGCCAGGTCGGCATTGACGTTCAGAACCTCGCCGGGCAGTTCCACGTTCGGGGCGATGGAAGAGATCACCGGGACGCGCCCGGCCGCCAACTGGCCAAGGACCGGTTCCGGATCGACGTCGACCACCTCGCCGACCAAGCCGAGATCCAGTTCGCGCCCGTCCTCCTTCAGCACCATTTTGCGGGCGTTGAAGATGGCGGCATCGTCACCCGAAAGGCCGATCGCGAGCGGCCCGTGCGAGTTGATCAGGGAGACCAGCTCCGGGTTCACCTGTCCCTGCAGCACCATCCGCACCACCGCCATCGTCTCGCGGTTGGTTACCCGGTAGCCGCCGGCGAACTCGGAGCGAACCCCGAGCCGTTCCAGCATCTGGTTGATCTGGGGTCCGCCGCCGTGAACCACGACCGGCTGCACCCCGGCGTAGCGCAGGTAGGCGATGTCCTCGGCGAAGGCGCGCTGCAGTTCCTCGCTGACCATGGCGTTCCCGCCGAACTTGATCACCACGATCTTCTGGTGGTGCTCCTTCAGCCAGGGCAGCGACTGCACCAGCGTGTTGGCGAAGCGCCGCGCCTCTTCGGGAGCGCGGAACCGGTAGGAAACTTTTGTCATGATGAGTACGCGCTATTCTCGTGGACGTAGTCGTGGGTCAGGTCGTTGGTCCAGATGGTGCCTTCGGCCGCGCCGGTTTGCAGGTCGATCAGCACCTCGGTGTTGCGCCCGGACAGGTCAACCTGGTCTCGCGGTTGGTCGGGGCCACCGTGGTGGCAGACGCGGACACCGTTCATCCAGACGTCCACCTCGTACGGGTCGAAGGCAGCGCGGGTGGTACCGATGGCGGCCAGTACCCGTCCCCAGTTCGGGTCGTTACCGAAGATGGCTGCCTTGAACAGGTTGTTTCGCGCCACGGACCGGCCCACCTCCAACGCGTCGGACTCGGAGACCGCTCCGACCACCCGAATGGTGATGTTGTGCGAGGCGCCCTCGGCATCATCCAGCAGCTGCAGGGCCAGGTCGCGGCAGACCTCGGTCAGCGCCGCGGTGAACTCCTCTTCGCTGGGCTGGGCCGCCGACATTCCCGAACTGAGCAGCGTAACCTGGTCGTTGGTGGACATGCAGCCGTCGGAGTCGAGGTGGTCAAAAGTTTGGGCGGTGGCCGAGCGGAGCGCGCGCCGGGCGCCGATGGGATCCAGGCCGACATCGGTAGTCAGCACCACCAGCATGGTGGCCAGGCCCGGAGCCAGCATGCCCGCGCCCTTCGCCATCCCGCCGATGGACCAACCCTCGCCGCGGTAGGC